>JBEKRU010000005.1:0-101181 GCA_049518435.1 Occallatibacter sp.
CCCGAGCTCACCACCGACGATCTCTCCCGCTACTCTCGCCACCTGATCCTGCCCGAAGTGGGCATGGAGGGTCAGCAGAAACTGAAAGCCGCGCGCGTCCTCTGCGTAGGCACTGGCGGGCTCGGTTCGCCGCTGGCCCTGTATCTGACCGCGGCCGGCATCGGGACACTGGGGCTCGTGGATTTCGACGTCGTCGATTCCAGCAACCTTCAGCGCCAGATCATCCACTCCACCAAGGATATTGGCCGCAAAAAGCTCGATTCCGCCGAAGAAAAGCTCAAAGCGCTCAACCCCTCCATCAACATCGTCAAGCACGACACCATGCTCTCCAGCGCCAACGCGCTCGACATCATCAAGAACTACGACATCGTTGCCGATGGCACGGACAACTTCCCCACGCGCTATCTGGTCAACGACGCCTGCGTCATCCTCGGCAAACCCAATGCTTATGGATCAATCTTCAGATTTGAAGGCCAGGCCAGCGTGTTCGCTACCGAGACCGGCCCATGTTACCGCTGCCTGTACCCCGAGCCACCACCGCCGGGCCTGGTTCCCAGCTGCGCTGAGGGCGGAGTCCTCGGCATTCTGCCCGGCCTCGTTGGCGTCATTCAGGCTACTGAAGTCATCAAGCTCATTCTCGGCAAGGGCGAACCGCTCATCGGGCGCTTGCTTCTTGTGGACGCCCTCAACATGCGCTTCCGCGAGCTCAAGCTGCGCAAGAACCCCGAGTGCCCGGTCTGCGGCGAAAATCCCACGGTGACAGCGCTCATCGACTACCAGAATTTCTGCGGCATTGTGCCGGAGACTCAACAGGAGAAAAACGTGAAGAACGGAATTCCACAACTAACCGTCAAGGAACTGAAGGCCCGCCGCGATGCCGGTGAAGACTTCTTCCTCCTCGACGTTCGTGAACCCTACGAATATCAAATCGCGCAAATCGGCGGAACACTGATCCCGCAAAACGACGTACCGAACCGCCTCGCCGAGATCCCCCGTGATCGCGAAATCATCGTCCAGTGCCGTTCCGGCGCACGCTCGCAGCGCATCGCCGAGCTGCTCAAACAGGCCGGTTACCAAAGCGTCGTTAATCTTGCCGGCGGCATCCTCGCCTGGAGCGACGAGATCGATCCGAGCGTGCAGAAGTATTAAGCAGCTCGCGAAGCGGCTTGACAAGTCATCCCAGAAGTGGGATAAATGATGGCACGGGAACCCGCACCTGGTGAAAAGCCGCTGTACTGGATTGGGTCATCAATCAAGGACATCACCGGATTTCCGTCTGAGGTGCAACGCACAGTTGGCTTTGCCCTCAGCGCTGCCCAGTATGGCGGCAAACATCCCTCCGCGAAACCCTGGAAAGGCGAGGGTCCGGGTGTTCTGGAAGTTGTGAAAGATCACGACGGGGACACGTTCAGGGCTGTCTACACTGTCCGCTTCGCGCATGCAGTCTATGTGCTGCATGCGTTTCAGAAGAAGTCACCACGGGGGATTGCGACCCGGAAATCCGACGTCGACTTGGTGAAAGAACGTTTGAAAATTGCTCAACGAGATTATGAGGGAAAACATGGCTAAAATTGCAGCCGAACATGTGATCCGAAGCAGCGGTAACGTATTTGCTGATTTGGGACTGCCCGACGCAGCAGAACTTCAGACCAAGGCCCGGCTGTGTGCCGCCTTCAACCGCATCGTTGAACGTCAAAACCTCACTCAGGCGCAGATCGCTCTCGCGCTCGGCATCAACCAGCCGAAAGTCTCCGCCCTTCTCCACTACAAGCTTGAGGGCTTCTCTGTCGAGCGTCTGATGCACTTTCTACTAGCGCTGGACCACGACGTTGAGATAGTCGTCAAGGCCAAACCAAACTCCCGATCCGCCCGCATCGCTGTCAAAGCCGCTTGAACGACAGCACCGCACCATGCGCGCGCAGCCGTCGTTGCAGCTCAGCAATTGGCACATCCTGAATAGCAACCCGGTCCCGCACAGCCAAAGCCGCAGCCACCCCCGCCGCCTGTCCAATAATCATGTACTGCGGTTCCATGCGCACCGACGAGTAAGCCGAATGTGTCGCCGACAAACAAACAGGCACCAGCAGATTCTCCGATTCGGCCCTCTTCGGCGTGATGCTTCGGTACGGTATCTCGTACGGCTCCACAGGAACCTCAACGTTGCCCTCGTTCTGCACCGTTCCGTCCGGCATCGCCACTCGCTGAATATTGTGTGAGTCACTGTTATACGATCCCATCCCGATCGAGTCCGCCTTGGTTCTGTCCGTCTGCAAGTCCCCTTGCCGCATCACGTATTCGCCAACCATGCGGCGGCCTTCGCGAATGTAAAGTTGCCGTGGCCAGTGATCCGTATCGGCAAACTCATCTTTCGGCAATCCCCACTCATTCATTTCCGCACGCAAGCTTGCCGGAACACCAGCATCCTGCGAAACAAAATAAAGCAGCGACTGCGTGTAACGAAGATGCTCCTGCCAGATAGCAGCCTTCCTGGCATAACTCGCTTCCGGATAACTCCAGCTATGCCCGATGTAATCGGTTGAAAACGGACCATTGTTATTAAAGTCCGCCTTCTGATTCGGAATCATCACCGGGTTGAAGATGTCATTCAGACGAGGCGCCCGGCCGCGATGCTCCTGAAATTGATTCAGGTATCGCTCCAGCAATGCGAATCGCGTCCGTTCATAACCATCCGGTTTTGGAAACGGCAACCGGTTGGCAGGTTCATTGGTCAGGATCAGCCGAAAGTTATACGCTTGCACTTTCTTATCGCCCGAGCCCGGCGCTGCCAGTGGTCCAGCGCCCACTTCGGGCATTAGTTGATGTTTGTCGTCGTACGCGGAGACCGCCCAACCGAACTGGTGTCCCGGCGTGTGTTCCCGCACCCCCGCCAGGCTCTCGCCATACTCCTGTGAGCTCTCACGCCCCCACGTATAGGCCACCTTCGCCTGGGCCATCAAGTCGCCCTCATACGTGCAATCGGCAAACACCTGCGCAGGCCACCGCCTGCCATCGGTCGTAGTCAGCGCCACAACCCGCTTGCCCGCAAGTGTAACGCCATCCTTCTCCCGCAGACGCTCATTGAAATGCACCGCAACATGAGCATCGTTCAGCATCTCCCGAAACAGCTCTTCATCCACATGCGGTTCCGAAAGCCAACTCGACGGCTGATCGAGATTCTCAACGCCATAATGCTGCGCGGCCTTCAGGTAGAAGTCGCGCGCGTAACCCCCAATGATGGTGAAGTGGCCGAGGTCCGTGGCACTCAGCCCTCCCGTCACCATGCCGCCCAGGTGAGTTCCCGGCTCCAGGAGCACAACATGCAATCCCTCACGCGCGGCGGAGTAAGCCGTCATTACTCCGGAAGCAGTTCCGCCGTAAACCACCAGCTCCGCCGCCGGCTTCGGTTCCGCGCCGCGCACAGGAGCAATCGCGAGCATCGCCGCCAGCGCCGCAATAATTCGAATGGGTATTGTGTGCAAAGCCTCAGTGTGTCATCTCAATCGGCCGCGGCGCCTCGCCTGCCTTGGGACCTTCCTCGAGCTTGCCGAAGATCATCTTGCCGCTTGCCGTCTGCAGCACGCTGGTGACGGAAATCTCCACCGGTTTGCCGATCATCCGTCGAGCGTGATCCACCACCACCATCGTCCCGTCGTCCAGGTAACCCACGCCCTGGTTGTACTCTTTCCCTTCCTTCAGGATGAGCACATTCATCTTCTCGCCGGGCAGCACGACGGGCTTCAAGGCATTCGCCAGGTCGTTGATGTTCAGCACTTCAACGCGGTGCAGGTGAGCCACCTTGTTCAGGTTGAAGTCGTTGGTCACCACCTTGGCTTCCCACTTCTTGGCCAGCTCCAGCAGCTTCAGATCCACTTCGCGGATGGAGGGAAAGTCGTCCGGGACAATCTGCACCTGGATGTTGTTGTTCGACTGCATGCGCTGCAGCATATCCAGCCCGCGGCGTCCACGCTGCCGCTTCGACCCGTCCGTTGAATCAGCCACAATCTGCAGTTCCCGCAGCACAAACTCGGGCACCACCATCATGCCGTCGATGAATCCGGCTTCGGCAATATCCGCGATCCGCCCGTCGATAATCACGCTGGTGTCCAACACCTTCGCGCTCCTGCGCGCGGGCCGCTCGCCACTAAAAATAGTGCCCAGCGCTGCCGGGTTCAGCAG
Source organism: Occallatibacter sp. (assembly GCA_049518435.1). Lineage (GTDB taxonomy): Bacteria > Acidobacteriota > Terriglobia > Terriglobales > Acidobacteriaceae > Telmatobacter. Next base: position 4,177 of record JBEKRU010000005.1, read on the forward strand.
GTCGCCCTTGCTTGCCCCAACCAGCAACCCTACGTAGGTCATCAGAAGCAGCACGAAGATTTGGAGAACCGCCGAAGTGCTTCCGGGCAATGGAGCGGAACGCAGCACCAGGCAGAATAGCGCCGCACCAAAGATGCCCAGAATGCTGCCGGCAACCGCGCCAATCAAACGGCGCAAAGTGAGCGCCCGAACCCGCAATTCAAACACAATCACCGCGCCAGCCGCGCCACCTCCGGCCACGGCACCCATCCACCCTGTCAGCCCGAACGGATGAAGAAAATAACAGACCCCGGCAAGCAAGGCCACAAAAAGAAGACGCAACAAGACCAAATCCATAATGACAACTCCCGCTGGGATAGGGGAAGAAATGCTCCAGCTTCATACAAGTGGCGAGTATGCCCATTTCCCTGTGCAATCGTCAAGCGGGGAGTATTCGCGGCCCAATGCGCCCTCACAAAAGCGGCCAATTGGAAAGGTTTTCAGGCTCAGCAATTTAGGAAAGCACAAAATGGATCATCCTGCCGCAGGTCAGCATGACCAGCACCTTTGCCTAAGCCCCATCCCCCTACAATGGAAGATAGATGACCGTTTTCGCAAGCCTGTTTCACCTTGTCGACTGGCATTGGCTTTGGCTCTCCGTCGCCGCATTTCTTGCCGGCGTGCTGAATGCCGTCGCCGGCGGCGGCTCGTTCCTCCTCTTTCCCGCCATGCTGAGCATGAAGATGCTCCCCGTCCAGGCCAACGCCACCAACACCGTCGCGCTCTGGCCCGGGCAGCTCACCTCCATCGCCGCCTACCGCGACGATATTCGCAAAAATCTCCGCCTCGCCCTGCCCATGGGCCTTGCAGGACTGCTGGGGGGAACCGCCGGAGCCGTGGTCCTGCTGAACACCCCGCAGACGACTTTCCTGCACCTGGTTCCCTGGCTGTTGCTGGTTGCCGCCACCATCTTTGCTGCTACCGGGCCCGTCTCCCGCTGGCTCACTCGTTACAACGAGAACCGCCGCAAAGGCGAAACCGCCGGCACTCCGCATCCGCCACGACGCATCCTCATCTTTCTCTGCACCATCGTGGTCTGCTTTTATATTGGCTACTTCGGCGCGGGCGCGGGATTCCTCATCATCACTCTGCTCTCGCTCTTCGGCTTTCAGGACCTGAATGAGATCAACGCTCTTAAAGTGGTCTCGACGACGATGGCCAACGGCGTTGCCTTCATCATTTTTGTCTGCAACGGCCAAGTCGTCTGGCGCTACTGCCTGCTGGCCATGGTCACCTGCGCCATCGGCGGCTACACCTCCGCCCGTTTCGCGCGAATGGTTCCTCAGGCGGTACTACGCGGACTGGTTATTTTCATCGGCTTTTCCATGGCTGCGTGGTTCTTCTGGAGCACAAAATGATGACAGGTTACAGATAACAGATTGCAGATGACAGCCAAAACAGCCCTTTAAGCTTCGCGCCATATGGCCCGTCGACCCCGGAGAACTGAGAACTCTGAACTTAGAACTCAGAACTCGCTGCTCCGAACTGTCATCTGTAACCTGTAATCTGTACTTATGAGCCACGAAGGCATTCGCTTTTTCGATAAGGAACATGCAGCGCGCGAGACCGAGGAGAATCGCCCCCTGCCCCGCATCGCCGTCACGCCGGAAAAGGTGCGTGTGCTCCTCACCGAGGGCAAGGGCCTGGAGATCGACTGGCAGGACGGCCATCGCAGTACATGGACCTTCGCCTGGCTCCGCGATGCCTGCCCCTGCGCCACCTGCAATGAGGAGCGCGGACAGCAGAACCGCAAGCCCGGCCAGCCCAAACCCAAGCCTGCCAACCCACTTCAGATGTACACCCCGCCGCCCAAGCCTGCCAGCGCCCACGCCGTAGGCCGCTACGCCCTCCAGTTCAACTGGCAAGACGGCCACACCGCCGGCATCTACTCCTGGGAATATTTACGCCGCGTCTGCCAATGCCGCGAATGCACCTTCGCCGCCCAAGATGCCACCGGGACACCGAACTAACCCTTTGGCTTCCATTAAATAGGTTCAATTCCTCTCAAATACTTTGCAAAATGAAAAAGTAATCTTGACATATTTTCAATTTGCAAAGTATCTTGGAAGTGCGGGGTTTTTGCAGCGGCGAATCCTGCACCAGAACGTCGTTCCAGAAGGCCGCCATGCACGTCGTTACATGCAAGCACCTGAGCGAGGCCGAAGAGGAATATCCGGATGCCGCCAGAGAGATTGGAGCGTGGTACAGAATTGCCGACACTGTACGATGGCGAAACTTTCTGGAAGTCAGGCAAGTTTTCAAAGATGCCGATGATGTGGATGGATACGTGATCTTCAATATCCGCCGAAACCGGTACCGGTTGGTCACGATCATTCATTACGCTCGCGAGAAGGAAGGCCGGATCACTGAGGGGCACATCTACATTCGCTCTTTTCTGACGCATCAGCAATACGACAACCGCGCGAACTGGGACAAGGGGGCAAAACGATGAGCACAACGCTAGCAAATCCAGCCGAGATGATTCGTCGCGGTGCGCCCCGTCTGATCCACTCTGACGCGGAACTGGCGGAATACACCGAAGTGCTCTTTGAATTGACAGCAAAGGCCAACCCCATGCCAGAAGAGGAGGAGGCAATCGAGCTGATGACTCTCCTGGTCGAGCGCTACGAGGCTGAGCGTTTCCCTGTCCCGGAAGCAGAACCCCTTGACGTCCTGAAGTTTCTCCTGGAACAGAACTCGCTCTCGCAGCGTGACATTGCGTCGGAGCTTGGCAGCGAGAGCACTGTATCACTGGTTCTCTCTGGCAAGCGCCAACTCAACCGCGACCACATCGCACGACTCAGCCGGCGCTTCAACGTCTCCCCCGCTGTTTTCTTCGGGGTATCTTCTCGGCGTTGATTATCAGCCGCACCGAGCGCCTGCGAATGCACCTTCGCCGCCGAAGATACCACCGGCACACCCAACTAGTACGAATGCGCTTCAGGCAGGGCTGCGACGGAAGTTTTAACCCGCCAACTGCTCTCCAATCCTTGTCACTAACCCCTGAAGCTCGTAGCAGTGCCCACTTAATTCGAGCAAAGACAGCTCACACCCAAAGCGCTCCCAGGATGAACGCTTTTGAGACTCAACTGCCATCTCCCGCAGGCCGGTAAGACGGTCGAGGGAGTATCTTCCGAAAAGCTCGTCCGCACGCCGCAAGGTCCACGTCGCGAGCGAAATCAATATCTCATCTGATGGCGATGGATTCAGTTGAAGTGCAAACCAGAACAACCCAATTCCGTAGGCACAGACCCGGTTGTCTCGCCCTTCAGGCTCTGAGTTGAGCATCAACCACGCAAAGAACCTCGATGCATGACTATTGAAGTTAATTGGCAAGGTGCGCAGACTTAGAACCATCTGGATTACGGTTGAATCAATACACCCGTCGTTATGGTGGTAGTTGTAAGGTTCATGTTCCGCGCGCAGAATTGCGACACACGAGAATGCCCGCATCCAATGACCAAACTCGCCCATTCTGCCTGGCTTCCATGCCGGGTCCTCGGGCTCCGACCAGCGAATCAGCTCCATCACCTCCATTGGGAACCAATGCATATCCTGCGGGAACGTACCCGTTTCCCTAACCTGTCGCAGAACCAGGAAGTGCTTTTCCTTTTCCAACCCATAGTCCGCAGCGGCAATCTCTTCGAGCATCTCGTCACTGATATGCTTGGAAATCTCGCGCAGCAGTCCCTCTGAATCGGGCTCAAGGTGACTCCGAGGTTCAACAATCATTGCCTGATCCCGCTCAGTACCAACCGCACCGCCTCCTGCGCACTTCCCGCCACCCTCATCAGCGCCCGATTCTTCGCCTTCAAAAACCCCGCCTCCACCGCAGTATCCAGAAACGCCAACAGCCCATCCCAATACCCAACCGTATTCACCAGGACCACAGGCTTGGCATGCAGCCGCAACTGCGCCCAGGTCACCACCTCCAGCAGCTCTTCCAGCGTTCCATACCCACCCGGCAGCACCAGAAACCCATCCGCCAACTCCGCCATCCGCGCCTTCCGCTCATGCATCGTGGAAACCAGCTCCAGTCGCGTCAGCCCAGCGTGCGCAATCTCTTTTCCCGCCAGCACATCCGGCAGCACGCCAATCACCTCGGCCCCGCAGCCTAGCGCCGCGTCCGCCACCGCGCCCATCAACCCTGCGCTGGCCCCGCCATACACCAGCCCCAACCCGGCCGCTGCAATCGCCGCCCCCAGCGCCTGCGCCTCCGCCAGAAATGCGGGATCATTCCCGTTCGCCGACCCGCAGTAAACCGCCACCCGCCGCACAGTCTTGCCGTTCATTGTCATGGTGAACCAAGAATAAATCGGAGTAGGCGAAGCCTGGTAGGAGGAGGCTATTTCGAATTCAGGTAATCAGCCGGCGTCAGAATCGCGATTCCGCGGAATGGATGCAGGTCCAACAGATCGCTGTCACCGGTCACAATCGCGTCCGCCCGGCCATCTACCGCCAGTTCAAGGAACTTGTCGTCCTTCGGATCACGACAGGCGCGGATGCGGGTCTTAATCTCGACCGCTTCAGCCGCCATCCGCACGGAGTCAAGGAACGGTTCCAATAAACCCGGCCCTGTGTATCGGGCAAACTTCGGTCGTTGAAGAACAGCGCGCAACTCTCTCCAGATTGATAAAGAAATCAGTGCCTGATCCTGCTCCAGAACTCTGATCACCGCCTGTCCAGGAGTTGAAGTGGGCCGAATGAATTGGCTCACGTAGACATTCGTGTCAATCACGATGCGCCGGCCCATTACTCATCGGCCAGGAGTTTTTCCAACAACTCATCCGTCATGCCCTGCGACTCGGCATACCGTCCATTCTCTTCGCTGATGCGAATCAACTCCGCCACGCGCATCCTGCGGACTTTTTCCCACTCTTCCGCTGACACCAGCACAGCCACATCCCGCTCGTGGCGCTGAATGCGAACCGGTTCGCGTTGTGCAGTGTCGATCAAAGCTGCAAAGTTCTGCTTGGCGCGGGTTGCGGACATCGTAGCCATACTCCCAATTTACCCCAATCGATCAAAATGGTCAAATTGATCATTTTGATCATAGGCCAGCCCGATTCATCTTCGCTGGTCCGTGCCGTCCTTTCTCCGCCGAACCCGGTACACTGGATACAGGACCCTTCCCGCCGGACACCGCCTTGCACCCGCTCACTGACAACCTGAATCCCGAACAGCGAGCCGCCGTCGAGGCCACTGAAGGTCCCCTGCTCATCCTCGCCGGCGCAGGCTCCGGCAAAACCCGCGTCATCACCGCCCGCATCGCCTGGCTCATTCAGGAAAAAGGCGTCGCGCCCGACTCCATCCTCGCCGTCACCTTCACCAACAAGGCCGCCACTGAAATGGCCGCCCGTGTCGACAAACTCCTCGGCCATTCCTCCCTCGCCAAGCCGCTCATCGCCACCTTCCACTCCATGTGCGTCCGCATGCTGCGCCGCGACATTGAGGCCCTCAAAGTCAATAACGAAGGCCTCACAAAGTCCTTCGCAATTTACGACGAGAACGACCAGCAGGCCATCGTCAAAGCCGTCATGCGCCGCATGGGCCTTGACACCAAGCAGCTCACCCCGCGCACTGTCCTCGGCCGCATCTCCTGGGCCAAAAACCACATGGTCGATCCCCAGGAGTACTACCTCGCCAGCAAGGATCCCAACAGCGAGCGCATTGCCCACATCTATCAGAGCTACAAAGCCGAGCTGCGCAAAAACAACGCCCTTGACTTCGACGATCTCCTCCTCGAAGCCGTCCGCCTGCTCAAAGTTTCAGCCGAGGTCCGCGAGCGCTATCAGCGCCGCTATCGCTATCTTCTTGTCGACGAGTATCAGGACACCAACCGTCCCCAGTACGAGCTAATGAAGTACCTCGCCGGCCCCGCCCAGAACGTCTGCGCCGTCGGCGACGAAGACCAGAGCATCTACTCCTGGCGCGGCGCCGATATCAAGAACATCCTCGACTTCGAGAAGGAATTTCCCAGCGCCAAGATCATTCGCCTCGAGCAGAACTACCGCTCCACGCAGATCATCCTTGAAGCCGCCGGGGCCGTCGTCGCCAACAACCTGCGCCGTAAAGGCAAAAAGCTCTGGACCGACCGCCAGGGTGGCTCGCAAATTGGCTACTACGAGGCTCCCGACGGCGAAAACGAAGCCCTCTTCATTGCCGACCGCATTCAGAAATTCCTCCGCGAGGCTGGCGCCGAGGGCGATGAGGCCCACTGCGCGGTGCTCTATCGCACCAACTCCCAATCACGGCTCGTTGAGGAGGCGCTGCGCCGCTACAACATCCGCTACACCATGGTGGGCGGGTTCAGCTTTTACGAGCGCGCGGAGATCAAGGACCTGCTCGCCTACCTGCGCCTCATCCGCAACCCCCACGACTCCATGGCCCTCCAGCGGATCATCAACACCCCCGTTCGCGGCATCGGCAAAACTACCCTCGAAACCCTCGAACGCCTCGCCCTTGAAACCGGCCAGTCCACCTGGGATGCCTTGGCTGCGGCGATCAAAAACAAGCTCATTCCCACCCGCGCCCTCATGGCGCTCGATTCCTTCCGCCAGCTCATTCTCGACGCCCAGGCCATGATGGACCCCGACTTCGCCGGCAAGCTATCGGCAGACGTAGCCGCAGCGGAATCGGAAGACGCCGACACCGGCTTTGAATTTGGTGCAGCAGAGGCGCCAGATCCGGACTCGGTAGGTCCGGGCTTTATCCCGGACACGTCGGCCGACTCCGCAACCTCCTTCGACTTCGGCAGCAGCGAAGACCAGCTCACCCTCCTCAACGCCGCCGACTTCAACCCCTTCGCCGAACAGCCCAAACGCCCCTTCCTGAAGATGCCCAACCAATCGGGAGTGGCCCAGGCCTCGCCTTCGGGACCTGGGGATGTGGAATCGCATCCCCAAGAGTCTTCCGAATCCGATTCCTCCGAGAACCCACCCTTCCGCTCCCCCGGCGACGCGGCCACCCTTCCGGAACTAATCCGCTTCATCATCGACCGCACCGGCTACATCAAAGTCCTCGAGACCGAAGGCTCCCCCGAAGCCTTCAGCCGCATTGAAAACCTCAAAGAACTAGCCAACGCCGCCCACGACGCCGAAGTCCGCGGCGAAACCCTTGCCGATTTTCTCGACCACGCTGCCCTCGCCTCCGACACCGATCAGTTCGACCCCGAAGCCCGCGTCACCCTCATGACCCTCCACGCCGCCAAAGGCCTCGAGTTTCCGCTTGTCTTCCTTGCCGGTCTTGAAGAGGGCCTGTTCCCTCACTCCCGCACCCTCAACAGTCCCGACGAGCTTGAAGAGGAGCGCCGCCTCTGCTACGTCGGCATGACCCGCGCCATGAACACCCTCATCCTCACCCGAGCCCACTACCGCCGCCGCTATGGCAACGACGCCCCGGAGATGAGTGTCCCCTCCCGATTCCTCGAAGAAGTTCCCTCGCAGCTCGTAGAAAACCTCGGCGGCCGTAGCATGATTCAGGCCGCAACCTGGTCCACGCCCGGCTACCCCAACACGTATCCGGGCTCCCGGTTCGGCGCTGGCCGCGGCGCAGCGCACTCCAACGACTTCGCCGACCAGCATTACAACTACGAGGACGAAAGCCAGGAAGCGCGCACCGGCGCAACCGGAGCCCAGTCGTCGCGGTCAAGTTCCCCGTCCAAGCCCTTTGTCGCTTCCTGGATGACCGCCAAGCCCAAAACCGCCGCATCAACCCAGTCATCCAGCCAGTCAACCAGCCAGCCCGCCACTCCACCCACCGAGGGCAGCGAAGTTCCGGAACAGGAAGCCCCGCGCTCCATTGACAACATCGCCCGCTTCTTCGGAGGCAAAGTCGGAGCCGGCAAAATCGGAGGCGGCAACTTCGCCCGCCCCACCATGGACATCCCACCGTCCACTGGCGCTGCCAACCTGAAAAAAGGCCAGCGTGTCGTCCACTCCAAGTACGGAGAAGGAACCATCCTCATGCGCGAAGGCGACGGCGAAGACGCCAAGCTCACCGTAATGTTCAACCGGCACGGCATGAAAAAACTGATGGAAAAATTCGCGAACCTCAAAAGACTCTAGCTGCTGTCGGAGAGGTAAATTCAAACCACACCCTCCCTCAGAAATAATCGGCAAGCTTTACCTGCCGGACACCGCCGCCTTGCATGGTGAAGGCTAGGTTCGTTCCGCTCGCGCCATACTTCAAATCGGCGAACATTTTCTCCGGCCATGCCTCCACCGGCTTTCCATTGATCAGCGTGACTTTGTCGCCTGCCTTGAATCCAGCAGCCTCCGCGGGACTGCCCGGTGCGACGAATTCAACCGCAAATCCCGCATCTTCTTTCGTCAAGGCGAGTCCCAACCGATCCTTGGCGAAAGGAGCGCGTCCAGCATCCGCGTAGGGCGCCGCGTAGAGCCGTTCGTGAGAATAATCCAGAATCAGACGAAAGCGCGTGAGGATCGGAAGGCCCATGTCTCCCGCGATGAGACTCGACGTCGTTCCCGCCGCGCTGGAGGGAATCAAGGCAGCAGGCATGTTCAGGAACGTGATGCCCGCAAACTCTGCACGATTCAGGACGGTAACAGGCTCAACGACAAATCCACCGGTACCGGCAGCCAATCTCTTCGAAAGTCGTCGGCCATCCAATAACTTATGCGACTCGTAGTAAGGCTGATACACCAGTATCTCTCCTGAGTTACCCAGCCCCAATTCAAATTGTGCTGGCGGTGCACCTTCAATCGAGACCGGCACCAGGTGCAGGTCTTCCACCGGAATCAATGGCACTTCCACCGCGCCGTCCGGCTTGGCCTGGCTGGCTGGATCGCTAAAAGCAATTCGATGATGAGCGAAGTCGATATCCACTGCGAGTTCATTGAACGCGTCGTCGCCCAGCAGGAACGGCAACGGGTGCCCTATATGCTTGGCAAGCGGAGCGAAATCGACAGCCGAGGCAGTGGTGTTCTCCAGGGTCAGGGCGCCGATCTGAATTCGCAAGCCGCTAATCGAGTTGGAGCCGCTGTCAGGGTGAAGGCCAACCGAAGCGGCAAAGGACTTGTCGATGTCCGAAACGCGAAGCCCCGTCGCCAGCTGGACCATCGCATCGTGCCCGTTGATCTTCACCGGAACAAAGATCCGTTTCCCGTCCTGGAAATCGAAGTCGATCCAACCCGTTGATGAGGCGCCGTCCTTAAAGATCGCCTTGCGGACCGGAGCCGGGCTGGCCACGCACGGCATAGCCAGAGCACCAAAAGCAAGAACCAATGTAGCCGTCCAGGCCAGTCTCATCTCTGATTCTCCCCAGGCATTGCGATGGATATGCAATTCCACAATCGATACGGTGGACCACCCAAAGAGAAAGGTGCCTGATTCCCCGCATCAATCCACTGTAATCCGCTCCCTTTGGCAGCGTCACTCAACAGGTGACCTCATTGATCCCGTCAGCGAGAAGCCCGTCGGCAACGTTCAGTCGGACCCTGAAAAGGAGATAGACGCAGGCCCTCTCGACAAGGTCATCGTTTGGACATTTACAGGGTCGGTTCCCTCCCTCATCCTGCTCATCTACTCCGTCGTCATGAACGATCCCTGGATCGATGGGCACACAGCGGGAGACAAGCGCGAGATTGTTTACCGGGCGGTAGAGCGGTTGACCGAAGCCGCCGCTCCGGCCCCCAAAGAGTTTGGCACGTTTCCTGCCACCGTCCTCGCTAGCCTGCTCAGCCTCAGGCTCCCTTCACCCGCTTCGCAACAATCTCCTCCGTCGCAAAATCCCCAACCTTCCGCGTGAACTTGATCTCGTCCCCGGAGATCTTCCCCGTATATGTGATCACCAGCGGATTGCCATTGAAATCCAGGTTTTCAGTAAAGGTGACGTCATCGCCTTTGATAGTCCCAGCCGTAATCTCGGTCGATCCGCGATCGTTCTTCGCTGTGCCGGTCAGCTTTTCGCCATCGGCCTTGAATGTGTACGTATAGTGCTGCTCGCCAATCTGCGTGTCGAAGGTTGCCGTCCACTGTCCGTCGATAGGAGCCGCAAATGCCGACACCGCCAGTCCGGCCATCAGCATCACCAATAAAGCCACTCGTTTCAGTTTCATCCCGTTGCTCTCCTTTTGCTTCGCGCGTTCCCAAACAGCGCATTCTCGCTGTCAACCGCGCCGCAAACCTACCTGAGACTCCCACCGATTGTCAAAAAGGCACAAAACCGCCAAATGTCACACGGCGAGGGCAAATCAACTCAAGACATTTGCCAGAACCGTGCTACACTCTATCCAATCGTAGAATTCGATCTGAAGTTTTTGCCTGTTCCGGTTACCGCCTACTCGCAAACTTCCACATTGCGTTCGCGGTAAAATCAGTATCGAAGGAGCAACACAATGGAAACAGGCACAGTTAAGTGGTTTAATGACGCCAAGGGTTTTGGATTTTTGAGCCGTGAAAATGGCGAGGACGTCTTCGTTCATCACACCGCAATTCAGTCCAACGGATTCCGTTCCTTGCAAGAGGGACAGCGCGTTCAGTTCAACGTCACCAAGGGCCCCAAGGGCTGGCAGGCAGAGAACGTTCAGGTTGTCTAAGCGAACTGCTTAGCACCCGGATTTGATCCAACAAAAGAGGGACGGCAAACCGCCGTCCCTCTTTTGCGTTTCCTTCAAACCTATCTACTTAAGCGCCGCCCTTGCATCCAACTCCTACGTCTCGGGCGTTTTGCTGATCCCTGAAACCTGATCCCTGACAACTGCCTTTACGCCGCCGGCTTCAAGCTCTTCACGCTTACCTGAGGAGCGGCTGGATGCAGGTTCTCTTTCGGGGTCTCGTGGGTCCCCAGGTATTGCAGCACATCGTTTATCGAATCTTCAAAGCGTGAGCCTGTCTTGTGCGTGGCCTTCACGCCCTTCGCCACAAGCTGGCACACTTCAAAACGGTTCATCCCCTGCGCAAGTGCGCGGTGAATTTTGTCAGAACGCATTAAGAACTCCGGTCAACGCGGTAAGTGGTGCGTGTAGTGCGGAGCTCGTCAGAAGCGGTGGGATGGCCGGAGCCGAGCAGGCGGGGTCAATTTCTGGTCTACTATTCATTGTACCTTGGAAATGGATAATTGCAGCCGGAATCGCGCCGAACCAATTCACTCGTCCGTAAGCCCTCTGCATTGGCCCCAAGTCAATTCCCTGTTAACATAGACTTCACTCCCTGTAGAACTGCGGGCCAACCAATGGGCCGATGTGCGGGAAACCCTGAAAAGATTGCAGTGAAAGAGGTTATACGTGGCAGATACCACCAGGATTGAAGACAAACTGGAACGCAAGAAGCTGAAGCGCACCGCCCGCAAGAAGGCCGCCCCCAAGGCGAAGCGTACCGGGCCCCGTGGCGAAAACAAGAAGAAGCTCAAGAAGGCAGCACGCGGCGTCTCGAAGCGGTAAGCCGCCGTTCCCAGCAGTCAGAAGGTTCCGGCCCGGCGCAAGCCATTCCGGAACCCCGCAGTATGCGCAGCCCTGCCGTTAACGAGGTTTGACAGTCCCCCGCTCTCGAATCGAGGACCACTGCCCTGCCCAGCCAACTGCTTGCCCGCAAGTCGATCGATAAGCTGATCCGGGAGTCGGAAGAACCCGAACACAGGCTCCGGAAAACCCTCGGCCCGTGGTCGCTGACGGCGCTGGGCATCGGGGCAGTCATCGGTTCCGGCATCTTCACCGTCATCGGCACAGCCATCTCCGGCGAGCAGTTCGATACCTCCAGCTTCGTCAACACCCCGCTGGCCGACTACATCATCACCCACACCGCCCTCGCCGGTCGTCCCGGCGCCGGGCCCGCCATCGCGCTCTCCCTCATCCTCGTCGCCATCGTTTGCGCCCTCACCGGCCTCTGCTACGCCGAACTGGCCTCCATGATTCCCATCGCCGGCTCGGCCTACACCTATACCTACGCCACCATGGGCGAGCTCATTGCCTGGATCATCGGCTGGGACCTCATCCTCGAATACGCCGGCTCCAACATGACCGTCAGCGTCGGTTTCGCCGCCCACGTCGTCGATTTGCTCGACTGGTTCGGCCTCCATCCCGCCGCCACCTGGATCTCGCCCGCTTACCTCCCCGAGGGCCTCCAGGACCTCGCCGGCAACTGGATCTACCACCCCGGCTGGCACTTCGGCTTCAATATCCCCGCCTTCCTCATCGTTCTCATCCTCACCGTCATCCTCGTCCGCGGCATCCGCGAGTCGGCCAGCACCAACAACATGATGGTGACCATCAAGCTCATCGCCATCGTCATCTTCGTCATCGGCGTCATCGGCTTCATTCACCCGTCCAACTGGCATCCCTTCATGCCCAATGGCTGGGGAGGCGTCCTCACCGGCGGATCCATCATCTTCTTCACCTACATCGGCTTCGACTCCGTCTCCACCGCCGCCGAAGAGTGCCGCAACCCGCAGCGCGACCTGCCCATCGGCATCATCGCCACCCTCCTCGTCTGCACCGTCCTCTACGTCGCCGTAGCCGTCTGCCTCACCGGCCTCGTCCCCTGGCAATCCATGGTGGGTGACGCGGCCCCGGTGGTCAACGCCCTCAAAAAGCTTTCCATCCTCCCCGGCGGCCACTCCCTCCACTGGATTCGCCTCATCGTCCTCACCGGCGCCATCATGGGCATGCTCTCGTCCATCCTCGTCTACCAGCTCGGCCAATCCCGCGTCTGGTACTCCATGTCCCGCGACGGTCTGCTCCCAAAAATCTTCTCTGCCGTCCACCCCGTGTTCCGCACCCCCGCCTTCTCCACCTGGGTCGCCGGAATCGTCGTCGCCATCCCCTCCGGCCTGTTCGACATCGGCACCCTCGCCGACCTTTCCAACATCGGCACCCTCTTCGCCTTTGTCCTCGTCTCAATCGGTGTCATCGTCCTCCGCTATCGCGAGCCGGAGCGCCGCCGCGGCTTTGTCGTTCCCTTTGGCCCGGTTATCCCCGTCCTCAGCGTCATCTTCTGCTTCCTCCTCATGGCCGGACTCCCCATCATCACCTGGTTCCGCTTCATCATCTGGCTCGCCATCGGCCTGGTCATCTACTTCCTCTACAGCCGCCACCGCAGCGAGTTCGCCAAACCCCGCTAGCGACCCAATAGCTTCCGGCTCTATAACCGGGCAAGACTTCAGTCGTGCCGAATAGGCAGCAAGATGGACTTGGGCTTTACAGGCTGCTGAAAAACTCGTATGAACTCAAATGCAAGGCTCTGTAACCAGGGCACGGCGGGGTGCCCTCTGGGCCCCGGGCCGAAAAAGGCCAATAGAATGAGTCGGGCTTTAACCCCTGCTACGCTTCATCGAGCGAGTCTGCTTCAGTCCAGGGAGTTTTTCCGCAGCCTGTTTCAGCCCCTGCCGCATACCTGGGGGAGTCGTTTTTGAAACCAGGACCGCCTCATGACGCGTGCACACTCACAGTACACTTCAACGCAAATAAGTTGATTACTTTCATATGTATAAGCCCGTTCCCCCTACAAAATCAGCACCGATTTCAAGAAAACGGGTAATTGCAGGCAAACTCGCGGTTCAAATTCATCCATGTGCAGGCAGAAAAAACGCGCGATCACTCACTTTGCGAGGTTAGTTTCTGCAGGAAATCTAACCTCATAGGGTGATGTTTTGGCCGGTTTGCTCACCTCATAGGCAGACCTTTACCCTATGTAGATCACCCTCCGATTGAACCCTTTGTCTGCTTAAACCTCACTCCTGATCCACGATCCCTGTGCGCCACCCGCTAAACTGAAACCATGTCGGGCATTGAAGATTTCATCCGCCGGCTCCCCAAAGCCGAGCTCCATCTCCACCTTGAAGGCACCATTACTCCCCAGACGCTGGCCGATCTAAGCGCCCGCCACGATGCCGATCCCATCACCCTTCCGGAAGCCGAAGCTCTCTACCAATTCACTGATTTCACAGGCTTTATCGAAGCGTTTAAAGCTGTTACTAAACGTCTCATCGGCCCCGACGACTACGAGCTGGCCGCCTGGCGCATGATGGAACGACTCGCCGCGCAGGGCGTCGTCCACGCCGAGGTCTACATCTCCGTCGGCGTTATCTACATGTGGCGCAACCACGATCCAAAAGCCTTCGAGCCCATCTTCGCCGGATTGGAACGCGCCCGCGAACGCGCCCAGCGCGAGCTAAACCTTTCAATCTATTGGATCTTTGACGCCGTCCGCCACTTCACCGTAGAAGAAGCCGGGGTCGTCTTCCGTAAAGCCGCTGAAATGCGCGCTGAGTTCCCCTCCATCATCGGCATTGGCCTCGGCGGCGACGAACGCCAGCGCGGCTCCAAGCCGTTTCATGCGTACTATGCGGAAGCCGCCAAGGCCGGTCTCCGCCTCACCAACCACGCCGGCGAAACCACCGGCCCCGAAGCCATTCACGAGGCCCTCGCCATCGGCTCGGAGCGCATCGGTCACGCGCTATCCGCCATCCTCGATCCCGCGCTGATTGAAGAACTCAAAGCCCGTGGCACGGCCCTCGAGCTCAACCCCACTTCCAACGTCCGCACTGGCGTCTGTGCTTCTTTCCGGGAGCACCCGCTGCGCCGCTATTTCGACGCTGGTCTACTGGTTACGGTCAACTCCGACGATCCCGCCTTCTTCGGCTCGGATGTCGCCAATGAGTATCTGCTGGCCCACACAGAGCACGAATTCACCCGCGAAGAACTGCGCCGTCTCGCCGCCAATTCCATCCTCGCCAGCTTCCTTCCCGAACCGGAAAAGGCAACCTGGATGACCCGAATTGAATCCATTCAGTGAACCTAAGTTGTAGGCTAACCAACCCTCAAGCCAGCCAGTCCAACCAGAACTGCGGTATCATAAGCCAGCAGGAGGAACCAGTCCATGTCCACCGAACCTGAAGAATTCGCACCCCTGATTGAAGATGAGTCGCATGAATCCAAGACCCTGCAGGTCCTCGGCTGGTTCTCCATCGGCATGGTTGTTGCCGCTCTCAGCATTTATCTCGGCTACGAAGTGCGCAGCCGGTACAAGTTCGGCAAGCGTACCCCTTACGACTTCTACTCGAACGCCGGCGAACACACTGCAAGCGAATTCGGAATGGGCATCTAAGACCGATCATCCATCAAAATCCAGAAATGCCGCCTTGGTGCGGCATTTCGCTTTTGGGCCAGAGCCCAACACAATCTGAAGTCCATGACCGTTGCAGAAAATTGCACTTTCCCGGCGCATAATCGGTATTGAGTCTTACGAATTGCTCCACATGCTGTTACAAATTCGCAATAAATAAAAAACAAATATGAATTGCTGAATTTACAAGTCTGCAAAAGTTCGGCAAAAACACCTGCCGGGAACCCTGCTGAGACTATAAACTACTGATAATAAACAAGTTATATTCTGGTCGCACAACTTCGGCATCTATCCAAGGCCTCTCCTGCGGTAATCTAGGGGCTTATGGGCCGCATCCGCATCCTTCCTGACCAGGTCGCCAATCAAATTGCCGCGGGCGAGGTTGTCGACCGTCCGGCTTCCGTGGTGAAGGAACTGCTCGAGAACTCCCTCGACGCCGGAGCCAACCGCATTTCCATCGTGGTCGAGGCCGGCGGCCGCAAGCTCATTCGCATCACCGACGACGGACACGGCATGAACCGCGACGACGCCCTGCTCGCATTCGAGCGCCACGCCACCTCCAAGCTCCGCACAGCGGATGACCTGCTCTCCATCGCGACCCTCGGCTTTCGCGGCGAGGCCCTTCCCTCCATCGCGTCCGTGGCCCGGGTCACCCTGGAAACCAGTCCGGGACCGGCGGCGGAACCTTCTTCAAATGAGCCAGTTGTGGGCACCCGACTGGAGATTGCCGGTGGCAAGATTCAGCACGTCGATGACGCGGCCCTGCCCCGCGGAACCACCCTGGCCGTCGCCGACCTGTTCTTCAACACCCCGGCTCGCCGGAAATTTCTTCGCGCCGAATCAACGGAGCTGGCCCACGTCACTGCGCTCGTGACTCACTACGCTTTGGCTCATCCGGAGAAGCATTTCGAACTCTCGTCGGCCTCGCACAACATCATCTCCGCCCCGCCCGTCGCCCGTACCGCCGAGCGCGTCTACCAGATATTCGGCAAAGAGACGCTCTCTCAGTTGCTGCCGGTGGCTGCCGAAACCCCGCTGCAGCGCGCTGGCTTGCCCGAGCCGCCGCCCTGGAAGCGCGACCCCGAAGAACCAACCCGCGACCCCGGCTCGGTGCGGCTGTCCGGGTTTTATTCCAAACCGGAACTGCAAAAGCTCAATCGCAATTCCATCTATATCTTTATAAACAAACGAATTATTCGCGATCGTCTGCTGATGCACGCCATCACGGAGGCGTATCGGAACATCATTCCGCCCACCAGTTCTCCGGTCGTGCTTCTCTTCCTGGAAATGCCCCCAGAGGAGGTCGACGTCAATGTTCACCCGGCTAAGACTGAAGTCCGCTTCCGCCAACCGACCCTGGTCCACGACTTCGTCCGCGACAGCATCCGCACCGCGCTCATCCAGGCGCGTCCCGCGGCCGGGTTCCTCGCCGCACTGGACAACTCACCCGCAGCCAGCCCGTCGCTGATGCCTCCCGCTCTGTCGCCATTGCCAGGACTACCGGGCAGCTCCGTGGCTGTCGATTCCGATCCCGAATCTCTTGAGGGTGCGGCTGCAAATGCAACCGGCTTCCAATTGACTCCGCAACAACCGGCGCCGGTTCCAGGAAAACTGCCGTTTGGCGCTCCCCCCGAACATTCCTGCGGCTGGCCCGGTCCTGCCGAGTCCAGACAAGCATGGGGAGAAGCCGCGGCAGCCTTGTTCGGGCAGAATCCAGTCCCTCCCTCCGAAAATGGCTCGCAAAACCATTCAACCTCAACTGGCCCGGCTGGATATTCTGCCGAGGTGGCATCCTCCACCGCCCAGGTTGAAGCCGAGCAGGCCGCGACCAACTTGAACCATCTCGGCTCGCTGAAGCCCCTGGCGCAATTGCGCGAGTCGTTCATTCTGGCTTCCGGAGACGACGGCCTGTGGATAATCGACCAGCATGTGGCACATGAGCGGGTTCTTTTCGAAAAAATTCTTCGCGACCGCCAGGTGGAAATGGTGCAGCGCCAGCGGTTACTAATGCCCCTTCTGGTGGAACTTAGACCCTGGCAAATGGTCGTCTTTGCGCAGATCGCGGACGAATTGGAAAGAAACGGATTTGAAGTGGAACCCTTTGGTCCGCATACACTTGCGGTGAAAGCGGCACCGGTGGGCCTGGAGGGCGCGGAGCTGGAGCGCATGCTGGCCGAAGTGATCGAGCAATCCGGCGCCGATCCCGGGGAATCCACGCAGAATCAGGATCTTAGCACTCTTCGTTCGCGGATTGCGGCATCCATCGCCTGCCATTCGGCAATCAAGGTGAATACTGCACTTGACCCGCTTCGAATGGAGTGGTTACTTTTGGAACTGGCAAAGACCAGTCACCCAACAAGTTGCCCCCATGGACGTCCAATAGCTTTGCTGTATTCTTGGAAGGATATTCAGCGGGCCTTCCATCGCATCTAGAAGACAGGTAACATAGGGAAGGTGGCAATCCAAGACTCCCAGGAGTCGGGGTTGTCAGGCGCCATGAGCAACACCATGGATAACGTCCCGCAGTCACAAAACTTGAGTCGACGCCCAGACGGGCAGAGACCTTTGGACAGGCCTTAAAAGGACGCGAAACCTTTGGTTTGCAATTATCGTCAGCCTGGAAGTGAGGTTTTTCTTTGACAGCAGAGCAATTGGAAGCATCGCGCTCCGAAAGGATGCGCCAGAACGGACACGGGGCACTCACAATCGAGGATGCCCGGACCTGGATTGAAGAAACTGGATTGTGTCTCTTTCTTCCGAAGCGACCGTATTCCACCTCCGTCGCTCCTTCATTTGTCGAGGCCATCGCCGGAAAGCGCGACGCGACCCCGGATCCGAGTCATATTGCCTTGGCCGAGGAATTGCTGGTAAGGCTTGAAATCGACGGTGTTGCTGTGCGGCTGAACCTGCTGGGACAGCCCGGCGAGCAGCCCGACTTTGTGGTAGCCAGCTGGGTTCTGCCGTACGTATACGCCCTGCGTGGCGACCGGGACTGGAGACGTAGCCCGCAACTGACTGGATCGCGACAGGTTTCGCAGCTCGCTATTCAGGCCTACAAGCTGCTGGAAGAAGGCGATTCCACCATCGCCACTCTTAAGCACACGCTTGGCCGGGAAGTAACCGAAGTTGCCGTGCTGCGTGCCATCACTGAACTCTGGCAGCAACTGCGCATCATCCCGACATTCTCCGCTCCGGGGCAACCGGCGCACTGGCAACTGCTGCGGAATCGCTATCAAAAGGCGATTGCCGAAGGCGCATCCACCTCGCAGGTCACGGCGATTTCAGTACTGGCATCAATCTACCTGCAGGCAGTCATCGCAGCCAGCATGGAAGATGTCGAGTTGTTTCTGGCTCCTCTTACGGCTCGCAGCAAAGTGCGGGAAGTACTTCGTGGACTGGTGGCTACACGCCAGGTGCATACCATCTCGCTGGGGCACGCACCTCACTTTTACGTTGCCGGCACACTGCCGGAGTTCACGCCGGCCCCCACTCTGTATGCCAGTTCTTCCATGTCCTCTTCCTACTTCCTGCGTTCGCAGGAGGAGGAGGCTCTGGAATTTGAAGCGCCGAGCCAGGCCGCGCCTGCTCCGGCAAAAGCAAGTGAGCTGCACAAGTCTCCGTCCAACGGAGTTCCGGCTGCGCCTCGCCCTCACTTTAGCCGTCCAGCAGCCCATGTGCGGGACCGCAAGCCTGCACAACCGTCGACGAGCAGCCGGTCGAGTGCTCGTCCAGCCTCGCGTCCAGTTCGCAGGCCAACTTCCGCTGAGACCCGCCCGTCCAAGGCACGTCCGGCAGGTACAGCGTGGAACGCGAAGGCTCCTGCGAATACAAATGGCAGCCGAAACGGCAGCCGCACTGCTTCCAAGAGCGGTGCACGATCCAACGGCTCCAATGGCGCAGCTCCGCATCGGACAAATGGCACTTCGGGCACGCGCAATGCGAAGGCTTCTGCTTCCACATGGGGTCAGCGCAATGGGCATAGCAACGGCGCCAAGACCGCAGCCAAACCCGGTTCCTCAACGCGCGCCGGCAGCACCTTGCGGGGTTCCAGCACAACCCGTAATGGTGCTGCTCCAAGAAAAGATGCGCGGCCCGATACCCGACCCTCGCGCACCAACCGGAAACCCGCATTGACAGCAGGCACGAAGGCAGGGAATAGCGCACGGTTTGGCTTTTCAGCGCGGCCCAAGCCGGAGACAAAGAAACGCGGATGAGTGCGGATCGAAATCCTTTGCGATCCGCCAATCCGGCTGCCAAGCTTATCGTCGCCATTGACGGCCCTGCGGGCGCAGGGAAGAGCACCATCGCACGTCATCTGGCGCGTCATTTTGGCCTTCTGAACCTGGAGACGGGCGCAATGTACCGCGCCTTCGCCTTGAAGGCTCTGCGCGCGGGTCTTCCCTTGAACGAGAGCGCGCGGCTGGAGAGGCTTGCCGTTCAAACCAGTGTTGAACTTGTGCCCGGCGAGCGGGAAAACCGTGTTCTGCTCGACGGCGAGGATGTAACCTGCCTGCTCCGGAATCAAACCGTGACAGACGCGGCATCCAAAGTCAGCGTTTTCCCTGCCATTCGAGCCTGGATGGTACGGCTGCAGCAACAGGCTGGCGCCGGCGGCGGAGTCGTGATGGAGGGCCGGGATATCGGCACTGTGGTCTTTCCGGACGCCCAGGTCAAGATCTTCCTCGATGCGGCCCCTGAGGTGCGCGGTCTGCGCCGTTTCGATCAGTTGGGGCCAGCGCCCGCCCAGCAACCGGACGAGGTAATCCGGGATCTGCGTGCCCGCGATGAACGCGATCGCAACCGCGCCGATTCTCCGCTTAGACCCGCACCCGACGCTGTCTTGCTGGATTCAACCCACATGACGCTGGAACAAGCTGTGCAGGAGGCCGAAGCAATTGTGGCTGCGAAACTGGGCGAGCTCGATTCCCGGCCCTGCGTAAAAGCTCAGTGAACTTGGGATTCGGGCCCCATCCGCCTTACTGCCAGCGCCCCCGGCTGCCAGGTTCCTCAAAAATGCTATAGGCTCATAGATGTATGGAAATCTCTTGCACGCGCTGCCACCAGACTGTCGAAGCCGATGATTGCTACTGCGCCACTTGCGGTCTGCCGCAGCTGGTCTACGCCGCCGATCCATCCTCAGGTCTGACACAGCCGGAGAATTGGAATGAGGCGGTACGGGACGCCGGCAGCGTCAATTGGAAGCCAGCTCTACGGGCCGCATTGATGCTAGCCGTTCCGGCCGGGCTGCTCTCCAGTGTGGCATCGCCTATGGCCTTCATGGGGCTGTTTTGGATGGCCGCTGCCGCAGCTTGGACAGTGGTGCTGTATTTGCGGAGCCAGCGGCCGTCATGGATCACTATCGGAGCGGGCGCTCGCATTGGCCTGGTGACCGGACTGCTGGGCAGCTGGCTTGCCTTTGGGGCGAGCGGCGGATCGCTCTTTGTCGAGCGGTTTGTGCTCCACCAATCCAGCCAGATTGACGAGCTGTATAAGACTTCATTCTTCGAGCCATTTCAGCAGAAGTTTCAACAGTCGATTTCGTCGATGGATCCTTCGGATGCCGCGCAAGCCCAGCCGCAGTGGGCGCAACTCCAGGCCTGGCTCGCCTCACCGGAGGGCCATGCGGGCATGTGGGCCTGGGGCTTTGCTTTCAATTCTGCGTTTCTTCTCTTTTTTGCTATTGCCGGTGGCGCACTGGGTGCCCGGATTCTGGCCCGCACCAGACGGCCTGAGGTTTAGAACCTGCATCGCCGTTCTTCCCGAACGGTTGTGTTGCGTGATGCGCTTTGGATTTCCCGCACCAGCGGCGGACAATCAATTCCTTTCCACTTGTCCACAACTTGCCCCGGAACGGTAACGCCTCGTATCATCCGTCGAGAGACAAGCCTCAGCAAAGAAGTGGCGAGAGATCAACCATGAGCGAAGACAAAAGCAAACCCAACCTGCGCATAAAGGGCAGGCTGATGTCCGCATCGGAGATTGAGCGCACCCTGGTGCGCCTGGCCCACGAGATTGTTGAAAAGAGCAACGGCAGCGAGCATCTTGCATTGGTGGGGATCAAGCGCCGCGGCGTCCCATTGGCCGAGCGGCTCGGGAAGCTGATTTCCGGTATCGAAAAGCGTCCCGTCAATACTGGCGTCCTCGACATTCAGTTCTACCGCGACGATCTGTCGACGGCGGGCACGCGTCCTGTAGTTACCAAGGGGGCGCTCGGCTTTGATGTCGAAGGCCGTGACGTAGTGCTGTGCGACGATGTGCTGTATACAGGCAGGACTATCCGCGCCGCACTGGACGCGCTCTTCGATTACGGGCGCCCGCGCCGTGTGCAACTGGCGGTGCTGATTGACCGCGGCCATCGCGAACTACCCATTGAAGCTTCCTACGTAGGGAAACACGTTCCCACCAGCAGCCGCGAGATCATTGAAGTCAAATTCCGCGAGGTCGACAATGACGAGCAAGTGCTCCTCGTCGAGCGCGTGGAATAGAAAAGAAAGGCAGCTTCCTGCCGCCCGCTCCTGGCTAAAGGCCAGAGGCTGAACGCTAAGAGCTGGAAGCTGAATTGTATGAACCCAGCCGCTGCACCAGCACGCCGACAGCTTCACCCTCCGCCAACGCCTGCCTCACCGTTCCCATACAATCCTGGATCGTTGCTGTCAGCGGGAGACTTGAGCCTGGGCGAAATTGCCCAAATCCTCGCTCGCGCGACATTTCTCGAAAGTCAGGATCCGCTGGTTCGGGATCGGACGTTAGCCAAGCGCCGCGTTGCGCTTCTCTTCTACGAGTCCTCCACGCGCACTCGAACCAGCTTCGAACTCGCCGCCAAGGGCCTTGGAGCGGACACCACGCTGGTCTCCAGCCTCTCGTCGAGCATTGAAAAAGGCGAGACGCTGAAAGATACAGGGCTCACGCTGCGGGCGCTGGGCGCGGAGGCGATTATTCTGCGCCACAACTCGTCCGGCGCGCCGTGGCTGCTGGAGGCCGAAACTCGCCTGCCGGTGTTGAACGCCGGTGACGGCATGCATGAACACCCAACGCAGGCATTGCTCGATCTGCGGACGATTCTGGCGCACCTGAGACCGGGGGGGGAGAGGGTCGATGCCGAAACGCTGGCCGGGGTCACGGTGACCATCGTCGGCGACATCCAACATAGCCGGGTTGCTCGGTCCAATATGCTGCTTCTGCCCCGGCTGGGGGCGCGGGTGCTGGTATGCGGACCCAAGGAACTGCTGCCGGAGGTGGCGGCACAGGCGGGGCCCGGCATCACCATTGAGCGGGACTTCGATGCCGCGCTCCGGCAATCTCAGGCTGTGATGATGCTGCGGATTCAGGCTGAGCGTCTGGCTGGCCTGCAACTAAACCTCGAGGAGTACAAGACGGGCTATCAACTCACCGGGCAGCGCTTGGCGGAGCACGCGCCGACCGCGATTGTGATGCATCCGGGCCCCATCATCCGCGGGCTTGAGTTGACGGCGGGCGTGGCTGATGGGCCGCAGTCGGTGATCCTGGAACAGGTGAAAAACGGTGTTGCTATTCGGATGGCGGTGGTGGAGCGCGCGCTGACCAGCCCCCCGGGGGGGCGCGCATGACGGCGCTGGCGATTCGCGGCGGGCACTTGATCGACCCGGGGGCAGGGGTGGATGGGCTTAAGGACATTCTGCTCAAGGACGGCCGGGTGGCCGAGATCGCGGCTCCAGGGAAGCTGAAGCAGGCCAACGGGGCGCATGTGCTGGATGCGAAGGGGCTGGTGGTCGCGCCGGGGCTGGTCGACATTCACGTGCATTTGCGGGAACCGGGGCAGGGGTACAAGGAGACCATTGCTACGGGGACGGCGGCGGCGGCGGCAGGCGGATTTACTTCGGTTGCGGCCATGCCCAACACCATCCCGGTGAACGACTCGGCGGAGATCACACGCTGGATGCAGGCGCCGGAACGGGGTGCGGCCATCCGCGTGTTTCCCATCGGCGCGGCGACGCGTGGATCGAAGGGCGAGGCACTGAACGACTTCGCTGCACTCAAGTCGGCGGGAGCTGTGGCAGTCACCGACGACGGTCACCCGATCCTCAAGGACAACATCATGCGGGAGACGCTGGCGGCCGCGGCACGCGTGGGACTCACCGTGATTCAGCATGCGGAGGACACGCGGCTGACGGTGGGCGCCAGCATGAATGCGGGTCCGACGGCGTTCCGGCTGGGGCTGCGGGGGATGCCGACGGAGGCCGAGTCAGGGCTGGTGGAGCGCGATATCCGGCTGGTTACGGAGTTGCGCGATGCACGGGTTCACCTGCATGTGGCGCACACTTCGACCGCTGCTGCGCTGGCTGCGGTGCGCCAGGCGCGGCGCAGCGGATTGCGCGTGACCTGTGAGGTTGCGCCGCACCACTTCCTGCTCACCGAGGAGCATGTTGGCATGTACAACACCAATGCCAAGATGAACCCGCCATTGCGGTCGGCTGCCGATCGGAATGCCATGATCGAAGCCATTCTGGATGGAGTTGTTGACGCGATCGCGACCGATCACGCGCCGCATGCGATCCACGAGAAGGAAGTGGATTTCGAGAACGCTCCCAACGGCATCACAGGGCTGGAGACGGCGCTGGGATTGAGCCTGCGCTGGCTGCACAAGGAGTGGAAGATGCCACTTGGGCGCGTGCTGAGCCTGTTGAGCGCGCAGCCTGCGGCCCTCTTGAACCTGAAGGGACGCGGCACGCTGACGGTCGGGAGCTATGGCGATGTGGTGGTCTTCGATCCCAAGGCGGAGTGGATCTTCAGGGCGCGGGATACGAAATCGAAGGCGCGCAATACGCCGTTCGATGGCTGGACGATGCAGGGGAAGGTTCGCTGGACCATCAGCGAAGGGCGCATCGCTTATGCCAGCGAATAATGGTCATTCCTGCTAAATAGCCTTCAAGAATCCGCCAAAAAAGCGAGTATTTGATATGAAAACGACTATTTTCTGCCATAAACAGGCATAAAACGAGGGGTAAGGTTTACTGATTAGTACCCGGGTAAGATTTTTAAGCCGCTGATTCTATGGGTGTTCTGCGTTTTCTCCCGCGCCGGGTTGGGTTTTTTGCGGGGGGGAGGGGTGGGGTAATTATTTCTGAAGGTGCATTTGCGGCCGATTCTTGCAAGTGGCTGAGGGTCATTTTGTTCATCCGGCACTGGGATTGGGCGATGCTGAAGGCGACCTGGGCGGCGTAGAGAAGCTGTCCGCTTTCTTCCTTTGGAATGGCGCCGATGAGGATGCCGTGGGCGGCGCAGGCTACGAAGTCGCGGGCACCCCGGTAGCCGACGAGCAGGGGCATGGCGTTGCGATAGGCCTCGCCTGCCAGCTTGGCCCCCCAGAAGTCATCCGATGGCCACTCCAAGTTGTTTTCTTCCACGTAAGCCTTGAATGCGCGTTTCCAAGCAGCGCAGCAGCGGCGGACGGCGATTGCGGGGCTCGGGGAATGATGGTCGGGGACCGGCCCGATGCTGGTGTTGGCGGGGACATATTCCATTGCGGACTTCATTGCTTTTTCAATCTGTAGAGTGGTGACCATTGTGGTTTCTCCTGCAACTAGTGTGCGCCGGAGAGATGTAATTATCGGCAAGGCCCCTGCGGTGGGGCAGACGCTCGCGGGGGAGGCGCGCGGGGGCTGGTTATTGCTCAACGGGAACTTGAATCGGACAGATCAGGGAACGCTAGCCGACATGTCGGTACTTATCGAGCGCTAGATCAAATAGCCCTCAGGAATCGCCACGTTGATCCAGCTCGGCATGAATGTCTGCCTGCTGCGCGTGCGCTTCCCAGTCCGTCGCTATTCGGCGAAGCATCGCGCGAGTCCTGGGCCAGGACAATGAGGCCTCGGCCCAGGTTCTATACTGTGCTGCCAATGCTCTCTCCTGTGCTCCGCCCTCATACATAGTCTTGCGCGATACGCCGCGCATGTTGAACCTTGAAATATCGATGCCCCGTTCAATTTGATCGGAAGCGAATTCCTCGATCAGGTCCCTTACTGGTCGCGCAGGCCAAGCGTTGTCCTCTGCATCGACCGGCGCGTAAGCTAGGATCTGACCGATTTGCTGGTCAGCAATGGCCGCCCTGTCTGCTGCTTTGGCCAAGTCTCTTACTTGGGCTATCCAGTCCCTGAGATAGCGAGCATCTTGGACGGATTCTGTGAACCCAGGTAACGACCTCATCGACTGAAGGATTCCGTAGCCGAACCGCGCCCTCACGCGGAGCTCTTCCGGTATCTCGCCCTTTTCTTTTCCCCGCTCCGAGGCCGCGCTGAACACGTCGCATACCACTTCAACGAAGAACTTTGGAGAGGCCTTAAGAAGCTTGTTAAGCGCCACGGGTTCCCCCTGATGCTCAAGAAGCGGAAGATACGTATATTCAATCGATGCGAGCTCCTCAAGGCTTATGTCTTCACGTCCTTGGAGGGCTTGCAGCAAATTAAGAATGGAGTACAAGGTGTGTTGGCGGCTCAGCTTTGCGGCGTTCATTTCTCCAACGAGTCCACGCAAAATTGAGATGCACACCTTCGTGGGGACCCGTTTTTCTTGATAGGCGGCCAATTCTACGCTCGCGCTGAATCTTCCGACCGAGTTGTATTTCTCGAGCGCAAAGAGCAAATCAGTATCCGAAGACTGGTTCAGGGCATACTTTCTCTTCCAATACTCCCCGTCGATCGACGGACCTAGCACCTCTACGCAATCCCACGTCTCCTTCGTGTCTGGCCATCTCAGAAATAGTTTCGCTGCGTCCGGTGCATCCAGTCGGGCCGCGACCCCGGCTATCCAACCATCCCATGCAGCACCGAAACGAAAATGCGCGGCTCCCGAGACTGCCACGAGAAAGTCTTCCCCAACTTCCGAGTTCAAGGTCAGCTCTGAGCCAAACGCCGCCTCCAACGTCTCTTGATCCGGGGCGGCTTCCGCAAGTGCAAAGCCAACGAGATAAGGTTCTTTCGCTGCTCTTGCCAAGGCTATGACTGCTGGTATGCCCCGTTCACTGAGAATCCCGCGAACGACTTCCCTCCGCGACTTATTTGCCTCTTCTACCCAGTCGCCGGTGGTTCTGCTATCCATCTTAGGAACGAGATCATTGAATTGCCAGAGATCGCGATGTAGTGGGTCATCGGGTGCTATCTCTTGACAGAAGTTTTCGAGAGGAACTAGATACTGTTCCGGTAGGGCCCATTTGGCTGTAGGAAATCCCCTGTGGCGCTGAGTAAACTTGCGCAACTTTGTCCATAGTTCGTACCTGTCCTCAGCACCCGCCGTGCCAGCTGCTGACCTTATTGATACGATTGCTCGCTCGCGGGTATTTGGTTCCAGCGCTGCAAAAACATCGATCAGCGCAGCGAGGCGTTGGAGATGGCCATCAGCGAGTTCAAGCGCGAGGTCAGCATAGGCCCTGTAGGCAGTCGCTGTATCTTCCCCGGAAGGCTGGGTTTTCGTAGCATCGCCAAAATCTCTCAATCGAGGCTTTGGGGTCCCATGGGCGACGTCGTGCGCTACGGGGAGGAGCGCAAGAGCCAACTTAAAACCGACCTCTGACCGCTCCAGACAAATCCGACGGACAACGGCGACCCGCTCCGTGACCTGGGCGTATGTCTGCGGCAGCCAAGCCAGAAAAATCGCGCGTAGGCTGTTCATGGGCCGATTCTGCGTGGCGCCGCCCGGGTCGAACTGAGCAAGGGTCATAA
The DNA here is from genome assembly GCA_049518435.1 of Occallatibacter sp. Lineage (GTDB taxonomy): Bacteria > Acidobacteriota > Terriglobia > Terriglobales > Acidobacteriaceae > Telmatobacter. The sequence continues at coordinate 30,990 of JBEKRU010000005.1, forward strand.
GAATCGATGCAGCCTGAAGGAGATACTCCGGGTTCCACGCGAGGGTCTCCAACGCCCAAAGTATGTAAGTATGGGGGCTAGTCTGACCAAAAAGTGGGGAATCTTTTTTGCCCCGAAAGATTACAGGTGCCCAATTCTCACTATTGCCCCCGAGCACCCGCTCGAGGGCAGACGCCAAAGGGAACGGTGCTGCCTCTATCAGCGTCGGGAATTCCGATTTCAGGCTTGCAAGCACTCTTATGTCCAAGGACAAGCCGCGCAACCCACCCACGACCCCGTCCACGAACTGCTCAGGCGTCGCCCCGATTGATCTAAACCTAGCTGCCTCGTGAAGCCCTGACACGAGAAGCAGGGTCCTGCTCAGGCCCCGTCGAAGCCACTCTGAGTGTCGAAAATCGGCGCCCCGGGTCGGTATAATGGGCTGTTCTTCGTCCGGTACATCAAGTGTCTGGTCGATCTCTGAATATACGGCGGTGCAGGCGTCGCGTAGCCGCTGTTGATGGGCGTTCCCGACTAGGGCACCGGTCAAGGTAAACGCGTCCTTCTGCGATCTGACCGTCCAGACCGAGCCGTCCAGATCCAGCGGCGCGTCCGGTAATGCCGCAAGCCTGCGGGCGTCCAGATCCACATGGTCATACGTCTTATTGCAGAGCGCCGCAAGCACGGCGCGGTCGTACTCATTCGACTCGTCCCAGCCCCCAGCTAGAACAATAGGCACAAGATCTGCGTCGCTACTCCAGCCCGGAGGCGCAACGGTACCGCGGGCATTTAAGCGCGAGAACACAATCACGCTCCGACAACAGATGCCCGCTAGGCGAAAGGCCTCAGTCTCTTCGATTCCCATGCTCCGTAGGCCTGTTGCGAAGTCTTGGGTGCTCATCTGATCGAGGGACTCGACCCCGGATGCAATGCTGTTGGCACCGAGAACTAGGATGACCTGGTTCGTCCTTTCAAGTGCCGCACCGAGTCGGTGATGTTCGGGAAAGAGAATAAGAACAAGTCCTCCGCTGGGCGGGATCCGCTTAGCGCCCTCGATGGAGTCGATAAAGAGCGTCTTCGAAAGAAGAAACGTAGAAAGCTCGCTGTCCGCTCTCCGAATTGCAGCGGCGACAAACAGTGCTGCTTCCTCGTCAGAGTCAGCCTGCCACTTGCTCAGGCCTTGGAGTCCGGAGCTCAGGCTCTCACAAAGGCGCTTGGCTCGATCTTCTCGCCCCACTAGCAGCAGTTCCTCCGCGAGGCGAGGAATCGTGTTCAGGCTGCGTTCGTCCCAGAAATCCTGGACGGTCTGAAAGCCAGCGGGAGGGAGGATTCCGAGTCTTTTTGCAAGAGGAATCGATACTGCTGGTTGATCCGCGAGCCAGTTTTCCAGCGTGTTCGCATCATAGGCTTTTACGCTGAGCCAGCCGTCGCCAGAGCGCTCCTGCTCCCAAGTTTCGCGTCCCGTGTCCCAGATGCGGGGCGTCACAAAAATAAAGTTGCTCCTGTTGCGCTCCTCGACGCTCAGTTCCAATGTCCGTTTGGCATAATCGCCCTTGGCCTTACCCTTATAGTTTTCCCCCGAACCAAATTCCCAGATTGTGCGACCCTCCGGCACAAAGGTGACGCCTTCCGTTAGGTCGGAGACCCCATCCCATCCGTGCGTTCGCGAAGCGCTGCCGCCAGGAAATCGGTAGTAATCCAAACCCGGGCAAGATGCTCTGACCAAAGACCTGATTAGCTCGGCCGTCTCGGCTTCGGCGTCCAGCGGCATTTTTTCCGCCCACCACTCCAACTGATGCGCAGTCACGATTCGCATTCACGCTCCCTTTTGGCGTCGCAGCTCTATTCTGCGAAATCATACTCTGCCCAGCAGATCGGTCCCGAAAAACGCCCATGTAGCCGGGGGTCTGGATTCAGGCAAACTTGTCGACTCACTTGTAGAAATCGCGCCAACCAAATACCTAAATTGTGAGCGTAGCGCCCTTTCCACCATCCCAAGAGAGGATAGGCGATAAACACAGCGACCTGAAACAGATCGCCCTAACTGCCGACAAGGCTTGAAACCATCCCTCAGCGGCTAAAGCCGTCTCGATATTGCTGGGCCTGCGGCACGGATGAATCCGTGCCCTTTCAAAACTGCGGGTTGTTCATCAACGTGGGAGACCTGAAGCAGGTGGCTGTGTTTGCTGCTGGAAACCATGAGATGACTTGCCCTCCCTCTTATCGTGGGCCCTGGCCTGCTTATCGTTCCCCATCTGAACGGGGCAATCGCATTTCAAAGAGCTTGCGTTGGGATTTGGAACAAAGCTGCTTGCGAGGCGCCGAAACGGTCGAAAAGGATCGCGGGCAGTTAGAAAAGGCGCAGGGGCTAAAGCCCAGCTTCCTTTTATGGGCATTTATCGGCACGACTAAACAGCTTGGTGAAAAAGGCGGCATTTTGGAGCGAGATCGCCACCAGCCTTTGCAGGGGCTAAAGCCCGACGTTGATTTTATTGGATTTATCGGCACGACTAAAGTCGTGCCCTGATACAGAGCCTTGCATTTGAGTTCATACGAGTTTTTCAGCAGCCTGTAAAGTCATGCCGTGTTACAGAGCCCACTTTGATGGAGTGTTTTCGGCAGTCTGAGATGTTTCCTTGCCATGAAAGTTCAAATGCGATTGCCCTGCCCATCTGAAAATGCGAAACCAACCTCTGGATGGGTTGTGGTACCTTGCCGCTTATGCGTTCTATACGGAAGCGGAAGTTACTTGGGGAGTTGCTGCTGGTAGGTTTCGCGGTTGCGCTGGTAACCACATTTGGCCTGGTAAAGCTGCATGACGAGATTCTGAAAGCGTCGTTTGAGCAGCGGGACATTGCGATTCAGAGCTGGGTGCATGGGTTTGCGCGGCCGATGCTGACGGAGGTTATGAAAGGGCTGAGTTGGATTGGGTCGCCCTTTGTGCTGGTGCCGGCGGTGACTCTGGCCGCGGGACTGATGTGGTGGCAGAGGCGCAAGGACAATGCGGTGCTGGTGGCCGCGGCGGCGCTGGGCGGGGTGGCGCTGGACGAGGTGATGAAGCTGCACTTCAAGCGGCTGCGGCCGGATGTGCCGTGGGCGTTTGTGCATGAGCACAGCTTCTCGTTTCCGAGCGGACACTCGGTGATGGCGATGGTGATCTATGGGGTGATTGTTTACAAGACGCATGCCAAGCTGCGCAGCATGTGGGCCAAGGCGGCGTTGGTGGCGGGGGCGACGGTGATGGTGCTGGGGATTGGGGTGAGCCGGGTGTACCTTGGGGCGCATTATCCGAGCGATGTGGCGGGCGGATATTTTGTGGGAGCGGTGTGGCTGGCGGCGGTGATTGGTTCGGATTGGTGGGTCGATCGACAAAGGAATTGACTTGCGGCTCAAGTTCACGCGGCGAGGTTGAAGTCGGCGATCAGGGGCAGGTGGTCAGAGGCGATGAGGGCGGTGCGGCTGCGCCACAGTTTGGTTTCTATCAGGTGGAGCGGGGGCTCGTAGTAGCAGTGATCGAGCGACAGGAGCGGGAGCATGCCGGGGAAGGTGCGCGGGAAACGCGGGGCGTGCCGCGGACGGAACGTGTGAAACTCGCTGCGCATCATGCGGGTGGTCAGGCCGTGAGTCCACTCATTGAAGTCGCCCAGCACCAGGCGCGGGCCACGAAGATTGGGCTGCAGGAGGACCTCACTGTTGAGGAGTTTGCGGGCCTGGTAACGGCGCTCCATGTGGCCCGTGCCGAGATGCACGTTGAATAGCTGAATCGTCTGGCGGGGTGCGATTTCGATCTCCGTCTGGATGACGCCACGCGGCTCGCGGAGGGCGCGCGACAGGTCGTGGTTGCGGGTGGAGACGATGGGGAAGCGCGAGAGCGTGAGGTTGCCGTATTTTCCGCCGCGATATTGCCGGTTGACTCCGAAGGCGGAGTAGATGCCGGGGAAGGCTGCGGCGATCTCCTGCACCTGGTTGAGATTCGGCTGGCCTTCCTGGACATCGATGACCTCCTGCAGGCACAGGATATCCGCATCAAGTTCCAGCGCTACCTTGATGATGCGCTCGGGGACAATGCGCAGGTCGAAGCCGCGGGCCTTGTGGATGTTGTAGGTGGCGATGCGAAATTGCTTGTCCATGCTGGTCAGGGCGGGTCCGGTCAGGCCGCGGTCTTCCTTCGTGGTGCAGGTTGAGAGATCATTGCTGACGCTCGATGGCCCAGCCGAGCAGTTCGGTGCAGCGTTCGGTGAGAGGCCGATGATGCCAGTCCTCGATGGTGATGCGCTGGCTTTCGCGAAGATCGTTGGTGAAATCGGAGGCGAGGCGGCGGGCTACGTCGGGATCACGCACGGCCAGGTTGACTTCATCATTGATGCCGAAGGAACGGTTGTCGAAGTTGGTGGATCCGACGACGGCCCACAGTTCGTCGATGATGAGGATCTTGGCGTGGATCATGGAGGGCTGATACTCGTACACTTCGGCGCCGGCCTTGAGGAGTTCACCGTAGGCGCCGCGGCTGGTGCTGCGGGTGACCATGTGGTCGCTCTTCATGCCGGGAACGAGGATTTGCAATTTGACTCCGCGTTCGACCGCACGGCAAAGCTCGCGCCGGAGCGTCTTGTCAGGGAGGAAATAAGGCGTGGTGATTGCGACATGGCTTTTTGCCGAGGCGATGAGCAGTTGCATGAGGATGCGGGCGCGCGTTGATCCGCCAGCGGTGGGGGTGCTGTTGATGACGAGTGCCGTGGTGGGGTCGGGGCATTGGATATCAGGAAAATAGGCGTTGCCGACCAGGAGTTCGTCCGCTGCCTGGAGCCAGTTTTCCATGAAAGTGGCCTGAAGATTGGCGACGGCTTCGCCTTCGACGTGGATCATGGTGTCGCGCCAGCGTGGCTTGCCGCCTGCGCCGGTGAACCACTGGTCCGCAACTCCCGCACCGCCGATGAATGCATGGTTGCCATCGATGATGACAAGCTCTCGATGGGTGCGGTTATCCATTCTCATGAGGTGATACCAGGTAAGACGGTTGTAGCGGACGACCTTGCCGCCGGCCTGGAGCAAGGGTGCGAAGACCTTGTCGGGAGCGCCGAGGCTGCCGAATGCGTCGAGGTTCAGATTCACCTGAACGCCGGCGCGGGCGCGCTCCGCGAGTACCTCAACATATTGGCGCGCGATTTCGCTTTTTAGAAAGACATACGCTTCAAGGTTGATGCTGCGTTGCGCGGAACGGAAGGCATCGAGAATGGCGGGATAGAAAGCAGGGCCATTGGTGAAGACATTGAGGCGTCCCGAGCGATTGATGGCGGCGTCGACGAGGGAAGATAGCAGAAGCAGGAATGGGTTTGTATCGTTGGGCGGAATCTGTTCCCTGTCTCGCATTTCGTAGCGGGGCATGGGACCGAACAGCCCGGCAAAAAAGAAGGCGAGCAATAACGCAAGCGCGGCGACGCCAAGCACAAACCAGCCGGTGGGCACTGTGACAGCGGAACTGAGATACAGGCAAAGGTTCATGGGAAGCACTGGAGCACCAGACAAGAGGCGCAGAACATCCAGGCGCCGCAACAGGTTTAGATGCGGGGTAGGTGACCGGGGGCCAAAAGACGAGTACGGCGCTGGAGTCTTGCGGGAAGTACGCTTGGATTAGCCTTTGCGACGGTAGAGGATCTGGAAGTCGTAGCCGGGGTTGTGGGGGAAAAGGGCTGCGACGTGGCGGAGACGCTCGGCGAGTGCGGGAGCGGCGAGTAGCGGGTATTCGCGCTCGCGCAGGTCGTGATAGTCGAAGTCGACGGCCAGGGAGAGCATGTAGACGGCCAGGGCGTCAGAGAACGTGGATTCGAAGTAGCTGGAGCGGGCGCGCTCGTCGATGGTCTTCTGGCCGGCGCGGGCTTCGGTGCTGCGGCTGTCCTGGGCCTTGCGGCGGGTCTCCCAGGCGTCCTGGCTGGTTTCGCCGCGGACCTGGGAGTCGGCTTGCGACCAGACGAGAGAGGAAAAACTTTCAGGAACGCCTGCGGCCTCGACAAAATTGTGGGCCACGTTGATGAAGAGCTCGAAGGCAAGGCCGAAGCGGTCTTCGACGAGGCGGGTGGAGATGAAGACCGCCTCGGTGTCGCCGAAGGCCGCGTTGCGATGGCAGACGGCGCGGTCGCCCAGATCGACGGTGTAGGAGGGGGCAACCATGACTTCGCCGGTGTCGGCGATGGCCAGGGGAACGAAGTAGTAGGCGCGCCGCTTGAGGGCGGCAGCGAGGGTGGCGGGCACGGCTCCTATGAGACGCTCGAGGTCGGCATCGGCGATGCGGTTCTCACCCCACGCGGCGAAGTGAAGGCCGTTTGCGGCCTCGACCACCGGGGCCTGCGTGGCGACCTTTTCCGCGTGCCAAAGCTCGATTTGTGCGCCTGCGCTCATTGAACTTGTATTCTAGACGACGAGGGTCCCCGAGATGAAGGAAGCAGCAATGCGGCACGATTCAGGCGGCAGAACGGTGCTGGGATTTCCGCTGGAGGGGTTTGGATTCTTCCAAAGTCTTCTGCTGTCCGTGGCGTCGGCGTTCTTCACGTTTTTCTCGTCAACGTGCATTGCGATCTTCGCGCTGCTGGCGTGGAACCAGATTGGGCACCACACGGTGGATTACGCGGATACGTATCTGTATGTTGGTTTGCCGCTGGGCGTGTTGGTGCTGGTGGTGGCGCTGCCTTATTTTGGGGTGCTGTGGGTGAGGGCTAAGACGAGGGGGTAGTTCGGAGTTCACAGTTCTTAGTTCATTGTTCTTAGTTCTTAGTTCATAGTTCTTAGTTCATAGTTCTTAGTTATCAGTATTCCTCGGAATTGGCTTTTTCGTCACTGAAGTCGTGCCCTGATACAAAGCCTGCCCGCAATGAGTGAAGCGGCCGATCCCTTGTGGGACGGCCGCTTTGGTATTGCACTCTTCCTTGGCATTGCGAGAGTTCTGGATTCCCTTTGACTTAGGCTGGCTTGGGATTGTCGCGGTCGTACTTGGCTAGTTTGATTTTTTTGGCGAGGCCTACTTTGGAGAGCAGCCAGATGCCGTAGTAGTTGGGGTCAACTTCATACCAGCGGAAGCCGTGGCGCGCCGAGACGGGGTGGGCGTGGTGGTTGTTGTGCCAGCCTTCGCCGCCGCTTACCAGAGCGACCCACCAGTTGTTGCGCGAGTCGTCGCGGGTTTCAAAGCGGCGCGAGCCCCAGAGGTGCGTGGCCGAGTTGACGAGCCAGGTGGCGTGGAGGCCGAGCGTTACGCGGAGGAAGACTCCCCAGAGCAACCAGCCGACGGCATTGATGGGTCCACCCAGGAGCCAGCCGGCGGCGAAGAGGACTACGCCGCTGGCGGTGAGGGGGATCCAATGATACTTGCTGAGCCAGACGTGGAAGCGGTCGCGGCCTAGGTCGGGCGAATAGCGGTTGAGAACCTCAGTTTGCGCGTGCAGGGCATTGCCGAAGAGGAGCCAGCCGGTGTGAGCCCACCATCCACCCTCGCGCGGGGTGTGGGGGTCGCCCTCGTGGTCGCTGTTCTGATGATGCACGCGATGCGTGGAGACCCAGAACATGGGTCCACCCTCAAGGGCCAGGGTGGCGCAGATGGTCATGAGGTATTCAAGCCACTTGGGAACCTGGTAGCCGCGGTGGGTGAGCAGGCGGTGGTAGCACATGCCGATGCCGACGTTGATGGCCACCACGTACATGACCAACATGACGCCAAGCCGTTGCCAACTGAAGAAGAAGAGCGAAGCCAGCGCGCCAACGTGAAAAGCGGCGACCACTCCAAGCGTGAGCCAGTTGACTCCTTCGCCGAGGGTCGCGGCCTTGCCCATGCGAATTTCTTCCCGCGCGGGAACGGCGTGAACAGACGTTGATGCGGGAACGTCAGCGAGTGGGAGGTCGGGGACAGCGATGACGCTTTCAGGGGTGGGAGCAGCGACGATTGATGCCATACTTGGGGAAATTCCTTGGAGAGTGGCAGTATGCCCACTCTAGTCTCGATTGTATCGTAGGCGACATTACCGCTTGAGGCGGCGGAGCACATTTGCAGCGAAAGTTGTAGGAATTCGCACAAATGTGAGCGGTCTTGCTCATGTGGCATGGGGAACCGCTCGATGAGGAGCTGGATGCGGCAATTTGGCACCGTCCGAAGTTACCAGGTTTGGAAGGCGAAAGATCCGAGACCGCGCGATCCAGGCAGTCACATTTTTGTATCGCTGCCGCGACGCGATTTTGGAAGGGGCTAAAGCCGAGTCATTTTGTTGGCCTTATCGGCACGACTGAGCAGCTTAATGAAAAAAGGCGAACGTCCGGGCCGAAATTACAGATGCGTCCCCTCGGGCTGAAGCCCGGAGTTTATTTTATGGGTCTTATGGCACAACTAAAGTTGAGCCCCTTCGCACATCCCAATGGTGGTTTTCAGGAAACTGTGAAGTCGTGCGCTGTTGAGGAACAATGTTGTTCGGAGATTCCTTAGTTTGTGGTTTCTACGCCGAATTCTCCGCCGCCGGTGACGAAGAGCTTCTCCGCCTGTCCGCGGAGAACGCGATAGAGAGCGAATTGGCGTTGCGTGGCGCCGCGCAGTTCGAAGAGCAACTCTCCTCGGTTGTCCGCCATCGCGTCCACAGCGTCGACCAGGCGCATGCGGGGTGTGTCGTCGAGGTGAGCACCATCGGTGACGCTCTTGAGCAGGACCAGCACGTTGCCGTAGAGGTCCGGTTGAGCGACCAGGGTGACAAACTTCTGCTGGGCGAGCGGACCCGCTGTGTGCGCCTGCAATACCAATGTTGCCACGGAGCCGTAGGAGAGCTCGAAGACGCGAAACTGCTCGCCCTCGAGGGTCGCGGGGGGAGGGGGCGGAGGTGCAGGCTTGGCGGCCTTGCGTGCCGCCGCTGTGGTGGCGGGTTTTTTGTGAGCGGGCGCCGACGGAGGTGGGTTGAGGCCAAGGGCGTTGCGGGCAATGTCCTCGAGGGCGGACTTCATTTTCGCTTCGTCGTCGGGGTTGGACCAGGTGTAGTTCCACGGATGCTCAGGGCGATTTTTTGCGTCGGAGACGGCTACGGCTTGCTGCATGTCCGGGGGAAGGCCGAGCAGGCTGGGAACGACGTTGAGTACATAATCATCGGACTTGCCACGTTTGAGACGGGGGCGGTCAGGATCGGTAACGTCCGGCAGGGATTCGACGCGGCCCACGTCCTCAGGCTTCTTTTTGGGCTTCTTCATCACTGGCCGGTCGGGATCGTCGGAGGACGCGGTGCTGCTTCCTGTACTGCTGGAGGAGCTGTCAGTGTGACGGTGAAGGGTCGGCTGGTCGGGATCGGAAGAGGGCGAGGGTGTTGTGCCGGTGGTGCTTGATGGGTTTGAGGCGTCACCACCCTTGTGGAGGGTGGGGCGGTCTGGGTCGGCGGCTGGTGCATCCGAGGCGCCGGAACTGCCGCTGCCTGTTCCGCCTGCGGGCGCGTCGCCGGGGTGACGCTTGCGGTGCAGGACCGGCTCGCCGCTTTGCGCGTCGTCCTCAGTTGGTTCAAGGCGTGGTGGCGGCGCGGGCCTGGCCTTGGGGATGGGCTTCCAGGAACCGTAGCCGACCCAGGAGCCCTGCTCCTGACCCGTATTCTCGATGTCGAAGAGGCCAACGGGCTTACCGTCCGTTTGCAGTTCGTATTCCACCTCCCCGGCAAGGGCCAGCGGCTGAGGGCGGGCCATGTAGATGCCGCCATCCTGCAGTTCTCCCCCATCGAGTATCGTCACCGGGACGAGACGGCTGGCCTTGGGCTTGCCTGGATCTCCGGTCCACTCCAGGACGGCGATCGAACGCAATTCGGGCTTGTCTTTATCGGACTTGGAGAGTTGGCCGACGTATTGCGCGGTTGCCGGGAGGGCGCAGATCATTAACGCGACGCCCAGCGTCGGGGTTTTCAACGCCGTTCGTCTTATCAACAAGCCGATGAACCTGCGCGATGACATGTGCCGCTCCCCTCGGGAATAATCAAGCGTGATGGCCAACCTCGGCCCTCCATCTAAAATACGAGGAATATGCCCATGGAACTTAATGAAAAAGTCGCCGACTTTACGCTGCAGACCGACGAGGACAAGACGGCGAGCCTGTCAGACTATGCCGGCAAGCCAGTTGTACTCTTCTTTTATCCCAGAGCGGACACTCCTGGCTGCACAATTGAGGCCTGCGGCTTCCGCGACACGTTTAAGAAACTGCAGGCGGCGGGTGCGGTGGTGCTTGGCATCAGCCGCGACACGCCCAAGGCCCAGGCGAAATTCCGCGCCAAGTACGACCTTCCTTACACACTCCTTGCTGATGTAGACGAGAAAGTGTGCAATCAGTTTGGCGTGATGAAGGAAAAGAACATGTATGGGAAGAAAGTGTGGGGGATTGAGCGGACGACGTTTGTGATTGGTCCGGACCAGACGCTGCTGCACGTGTTTCCCAAGGTGACGCCGGAAGGTCATGCGGAGCAGGTGCTGGCGCTGATCAAGGAATGGAAGAAATCGCACAAGTAAAGCGCGTCCGGGTTGCCGGCAAACCGATGGCCAGGGTGTTCTTTGAGCCGGCGCCGGAAGTGGTGGCGCCGCGTCTGCTGGGCAAAATCCTTGTTCGCCGGATCGACGACGAGGGCGGAAGGAAATTCTTGGCGGGCCGGATTGTGGAGGTTGAGGCCTACCTGGGGCCGCACAATGAAACGCCCGACCCGGCTGCACATTCATACCGAGGGCCGACCCCGCGCAACCAGGTAATGTTTGGGCGGGCCGGACACGCGTATGTCTACGCGATCTACGGCCTCCACTTTTGCATGAATGTGACTTGCGAGATAGAGGGGCAGGCCGGGTGCGTGCTGGTGCGCGCGCTGGAGCCGCTGACGGGGCTTGCGGCTATGGCGCGGAATCGTGGGCTTGGACCCGGTGCGGCGCCTGGGCAGCTGACGGCTGGGCCTGGCCGACTTTGCCAGGCCTTGGGTATCACTCGGGCAGCGCACAATGGGCTGGACCTGCTCGATGCTGGTTCGCCTCTGCAACTGCGCGACGATGGCTACCCGGTTTCCGAGGTGCTGGTGACGGCGCGCATTGGGATCAAGCATGCGGCGGACTGGCCGCTGCGATTCGCTCTGCCGGAACACAACTGCGTCTCGGGTCCACGGAGTTTAACCGGCACACGAAGCCTTCTTCGATAGAATTCCGTCAGTTCCCTTAGACATCTCACACTGCGAGGAAAATCTCAGCTTGAAAACGTCATCGATCTCCCTGTCCATTGCTACCATCCTGTTTGCAACAGCCGTCTTCACCGTTGCCTCGGCCGCCCAGACCCCGCAAGCTCCCCAGCCACCGGGTGCCGGGGGCCAACAGCGCCCGCCGCGGACTTTTCCCACACCGACGAATCTGAAGGTGTTGCCCAGGAACATGACCGGACAGCAGGTACACGAGCTGATGGAGAAGTGGGAGGGTTCGCTGGGGGTAAAGTGCAGCACTTGCCACGCGGCGGACCCCAACAACGTTGGCCCGAACGGGCGGCCGCGGCTGAACTACGCGGACGACTCCAAGGAAGAGAAGCAGACGGCCCGGCTGATGTACAAGATGACCGAGGACATCAACATGAATTATGTGTCCAAGGTGCCAAGTTCAGACATGCCGGTGACTTGTGGCACCTGCCATCGCGGACACCTGGGACCGGAGCCGTTTGTGATTCCGGAAGACGATCATGACCACGATCACGGGGCTCCGCCTCCGCCGGCGGGGACGACTCCAGCGCCACCCAAGTGAGATCGGCGGGAACTCACGCACCGCCTGGTCGGACGAAATCGCCGCTCTTGCCGCCGGATTTGGCTTCGAGCTGGATGTTGCGGATGACAATTCCCTTGTCGAGTGCCTTGGTCATGTCGTAGACGGTGAGGGCGGCAACCGCGGCTGCGGTGAGGGCTTCCATTTCCACGCCGGTGGGCCCGACGGTGGCCGCAGTGGCCGTGATTAGAACACCACCGAGGACAATCTCTGCCTGGACATCCACGTGCGTGAGCGGCAAGGGATGACACATGGGAATGAGGTCGGATGTGCGCTTGGCCGCCTGGATGCCGGCGAAGCGCGCGACCTCGAGGGGGTTCCCCTTGGGGTTAGCTGGTAAAGCAGCCAGAACCGCATGAGAAAGCTCGACGAAGGCCGAGGCGGTTGCCGAACGCCGCGAATCCTGTTTGGCGCTGATGTCGACCATGGCGGCCTGGCCTGCTGAATCAAAATGCGAGAGCTGCGAGGGTTCGGACCTGGGACTCCTCAGGAAACCAGAATGCGAACGATGCTACCGGCTTCGAGGCGGCCGGACCCTTCAGGCACTACCAGGAAGCAGTTGGAGCGCGCGAGTGCGGCCAGATCGCCAGAACCAGCCCAGGGGACTAATTCGACTTCAGGAAGGCGGCCAGCGGCTGCGCTGAAGCTACAGGATGCGGGGAGAAAGCGGGTCAGGTCGGATTTTTCCTTTTTGCCGGCGTCCGATCCCAGGCGCGCGAGAGCGAAGCGTGGTCCGGAGTCACGGCTTCCGGAAAGAGCACCGAGGACTGGCTCGGCAAACAACAAAAACGTGACCGCGGAAGAAACTGGATTGCCGGGAAGGCCAAAGAAGCAGCAGTTCGTGCCGTTCTGGTTTTGGTTGGCACCCGCGTGGCTCCTGGACAATTCTCCGAAGACCAGCGGCTTGCCAGGCTGAATGCGGACGCCAGTGAAGTGGAAGCGAGCGCCCCTGCGGGCGAGTGCGGGCTCGACCAGGTCGAATTTACCGGCTGAAACGCCACCGGAGATGAGCAGCATGTCTGCCGTGATTGCCTCTGCGAGAGCGGCGTCGAGAGCTTCCGGGGTGTCGGCGGCGGTGGGTAAAACCCAGGGCTCGGCGCCGGCCGCGGCCACCAGGGCAGCAAGCATGGGTGCGTTGGAGTTGCGGATCTGGCCGGGGCCGGGTGAAGCGCCTACGGGCACAAGTTCGTCGCCGGTGGTGAGAATGGCTACGCGGGGCTTTCTAAAAACGTTGAGCGCGGAATATCCGCATGTAGCGGCAAGCGCAATTTGCCCAGCGTGAATTGCGCTTCCAACCGGAAGAAGCTCGTCTCCTTCGCGAGCTTGCGCTCCCTGCTCCACGATGTTCTCTCCCGGCTCGACGGTGCGGGGCGGGAGCAGCCGGACTTGCTTGCCGGATTCCTCAACGTGCTCGATCATGAGGACCGCGTCGGCGCAGGGAGGGACCGGTGCGCCGGTCATGATCTCCCAGGCGTGGCCTTTGGGGAGCGGCCCGGCGGGAACGTCGCCAGCTCGGGATGCGCCGGCGAGTTTCAGGAATTCGTGTTTCGAGGCTTCGGATGCCCGGCAGGCGAAACCGTCTCGCGTGGAGCGTGCAAATGAGGGCTGGTCGCGGTCGGCATGAAGGGGCTCGGCAAGGATGCGGTCAAGGGCGAAACCGAGCTCCAAGCGTTCAATGCGCTCGATGCGGGGAGATTGGCGGGCTATTTCGGCTGCGTGCGTGGAAACGATTGCCGCGGCTTCATCGTAACTGGGCAGAGCAACGCTCATGGAGTGGATTGTAGAAGACACGGGAGCAAGACACACCAAGCAGGGAAAAGAGGGGATTGGCGGAGTTGAAAAAGGTGAGGGCGCTCCGGAGTGGGAGCGCCCCTGGTTGTATTGGAAGGCCGGCGCCTACTTGCCCTTCTTGGACTTGTTGCTGTAGGTAGTGTCGACAGTTGTGTTGAAGCCGGCGAGAATGCCCTTGACGTCACTGGAAAACTGGCCGGTGGGCGCCAGTGCAAGATACGTCTGAAAAGCGTCAATGGCGCCAGCCGGCGGCACGAGTTTGTGGGTCTTGGGGTCTTCAGTGACGCCACCTGGCGCGCTAATCAGGCCCTGGCCTTTGAGGTAATAGAGAATTGCAATGGTGGGGCTCTTGGGATCGGGACTGGCTGCGATTGCCTTGTCTGCCGCAGCGACCTGTGCCCCAATGATCTTGGCATCCCCGTTGGTCTGGGCTGCCTGGAAGAAGATTACCGCTTCGTTCTTCAGGTACATTTGCGCCTGGGGTGGATTTACCTTGGCAGCCGCATCGTAGGCTGCATTGGCGTCATCGATCTTTCCCTGGCGGGCGGCAATTTCGCCGAGGCCTTCGTTGGCTGCTCCCTGCGCCTGCAGATTGGGCTTCTTTGAATCGGCTTCCAGTTGAAGCACCTTTTTAAAGGACGCCGTGGCCTCGTCATATTTCTTCAGGCCTTTTTGCGCCTGTCCAAGCTGTGCCCACAAAACCGACTCGGTGGGTCTGAGGCCGGTGTCTTTCAACATGATGGTCTCAACTTCGGTAAACTTTGCGGTCTTGATCTCCAGGGTTTTGGCATCAAGATCAGCCTTTGCCGCTGTTGCGCCGAGTTGCTGCCTGGCTGCTTCGGCCGCGGTGTCGACATCCTTGAGGTCCTGAGCCGCGGTCTTGATATCGGCATTCAGAACCTTGATGACCTGGTTGGCTTGCATTGCCGCGGCGTTCTTGGTCCTCAATTCTTCCAGTTGCTTTTTCTGTTCCGGATCGAGCTTGTCGATGTACTCCTTGCGGGACATGTCGACGTCCTGGACGATGTCCTGGCCGGCAACGATTTTGACGTTGGGGAACGAATCGACCATCTTGTCCTTGGGCGTGTCGGGGGCGCGATAGACCACCATGTAGGTGCCGGGGTTCGCCTCGCCCTTATAATCGCCGTTTGCATCCACCGGGAAGGCGTATTTGTCGGTGTGGCCGTCGTCGTTGGAGAGGCTGACAGTGCCGTTGGTGGTTGAGGTTCCAACGGGGTTGGTCACGTGGCCGTGAATTTTGCCCGTGGGTGCGGTGGGCGATTGCGCAAGGGCGGGCAAGAGGGAGAAAGCCAACAGGCCCAGCCAAAGTGGAATGGTGCGTTTCATATTCTTCTCCTTGGGAGCGGCGCGAACCAAGCTGCCCGCGTGCTCATAAAAGTATTTCAACTGAAAACCGATCTCTGGACGGGAGCCGCAGCCGCGATGCGCGAAGTGTTCCCATTTGCAGGACCAAAGTTAAATCCAATCGACTGTTCAACACAAGGGCCTATGCGAGGTTCCTCACTGCCCGATGTGTGGAGGATGTATTTGAAGCCTCAAAGGATGGACGGCTAAGCCGACACCCAGGCTGCATGGCGCATGCGCCCGAGGTTCCAAACGAATGTCCGTCCAAGCTCAACACTTCATGGTAGTGCGCGCGGAAGGAAGGGTTTGTGGTCTGTATCACACTCTAAAATGGATGCATGGCAACCACCATTCGCCCCGCGACTGCGGCGGACGTTTCCCTGATTCTGGCCTTGATTCGCGGGCTGGCCGAGTATGAGCGAGCGCCTGAGGCTGTGATCGCTACAGAAGAGGATTTGCTGCGGGATGGGTTTGGCCCTAACCCATTCTATTTCTGCCTGATAGCAGAACACGATGGCCAACCTGCCGGCTTTGCCTTCTACTTCTTCGACTACTCTACGTGGATTGGCCGGCCGGGGATTTATCTCGAGGACCTGTTTGTCTATCCCGAGTTGCGCGGCCTGGGAATCGGCAAGGCGCTGCTGAAGCAGGTGGCGGCAATTGCCGTGGAGAAGGGCTGCGCGCGGCTGAAATGGTCGGTGCTGGACTGGAATACTCCGGCTATCGACTTCTACAAGGCCATGGGGGGCGAGCTGATGGACGAGTGGACCAACGTGCGGATAAGCGGGGAAGCACTGGCGCGGCTTGCGGAGCCGGACGGACGGCAGTCGTGAATCTACGCCGCAATGATGGAGCGAAGGTGGTTCGCGTGATTGGCGGCGGGTTGGCTGGCCCGGAAGCCGCATTGACGGCGGCGCGGCTGGGATGCCGGGTGGAACTCTATGAGATGAGGGCGGTGGTGGATGGAAAACCGCGACTGACCCCGGCACACCAGACGACGGAATTTGGGGAACTGGTCTGTTCCAATTCGCTGAAAAGCGAATCTCCCAACACGGCGCCTTGGCTCTTGAAACAGGAGATGCGCCGGGCGGGATCGGCGCTGCTGCGGATTGCCGATGAAACCGCCGTGCCTGCGGGCCATGCACTGGCGGTGGATCGAGTGGAGTTCTCGCGTCGCATTGCGGAGGCGATTGCGGCAGAGCCGTTGATTCGTGTGATCCGCGAAGAGGTGACGGAGCTTTCGCCGGATGATGGGCTGACGATACTTGCTACTGGGCCGTTGACTTCCGACGCACTGAGCGCGGAGATTGAGCGGATCACTGGTTCGGGGCGGCTTGCGTTTTATGACTCGATTTCGCCGATCGTCGATGCGGAGTCGATTGACATGGACCGGGTGTACATGGCGGCGCGGTGGGACAAGGGGACGGCCGACTACATCAATTGCCCCATGAATCGCGAGGAGTATGAACGGTTTCTGAATGCTTTGCTGGAAGCGGAAGCGGCCGAAGCAAAAGAATGGGAGAAGCTGGAATATTTTGAGGGCTGTTTGCCTATCGAAGTATTGGCTCGGCGGGGGCGCGAGACTCTGCGCTTTGGACCGATGAAGCCGGTTGGGCTGCGCGATCCGCGGACGGGAATGACGCCGTGGGCGGTTGTGCAACTGCGCAAGGAAAATCTGCGCGCGGACAGCTACAACCTGGTGGGCTTTCAGAATCATTTGAAATTCGGCGATCAGGCAAAGGTGCTACGGCTGATACCGGGGCTTGAGAATGCGCGCTTCCTGCGCTACGGCCAGATCCATCGCAACACCTACATTCAGGCACCGCTGCTGTTGGATGAGAGCCTGCGGTTGAAGACTGCGCCATGGCTTTGGTTTGCGGGTCAGCTCTCCGGCGTGGAGGGTTACACGGAGTCGATTGCCACTGGATTATTGACTGGAATCTACGCGGCAGCATGGGGACGAGGCGAAGAATGCGCGCCTGCCCCGAGGGCCAGTGCGCTGGGCTCGCTGGTGCACTACATCACGCACGCGGATCCGAAGGACTTTCAACCGGCGAACATTACTTTCGACCTGCTGGAACCGCTTGAAGAGGAAATGCGCAAGAAGATTCGCGATAAGAAGGACCGGCACCGGCTGGTGTGCGAGCGGGCGTTGGCGGCGTTTGACGCGTGGTGGGAAGAGTTGAGGCTTTCGGCACGGATGAGCATCATCTGACACTGTTTTTCCCACTTCCGATCTCTGCCATCCGGACTACAATCTGCATTGGGTGCGAACGCTGCCACGAGACTCAGCTCACGAAGCCGACCGTCCAATCAACCGCGATTGGAAGTGGTGGGTGAATTGGTATAAAGCAGCCACTTATCAATTTATGCTCGGTTTTTGGGCAAGCACGTTTGGCATCGCTAAGCTCGGCGATCTGCGTCCAGGATGGATTCCATCGCTGTGGCACGAAGTGGCATATGTGGCTTTCTTCGCATCTTGGGCATGGTATCTCTGGGTGACATTCCCGGTGGTTTCTCAGTTGGAAACCGCGTTGCAGCCCTCGAAATCAAAACCTCACTATGGAGCCGGTGTCTGTCTGTTCTTAGCTTTCGCTGGCACATTCCTGGCGAGGTGGCAGTGGAGCGAGGCCTGGGCAGTCGTCTTTGTCGGGCCCTGCGCCGGCGCAATTCTCTGGTTTACGGCTCGCATCCAAAACTCGAAACCTTACCTCGCAGTCGCAGTTTGGTCGATTTCAGGGGCAGCCGTTCTTCCATTACAGTGGCCCAACCCCCAGCGATTCCTGGCGGCGCTAATCGCAGGTGGAGTTGCCACTGCCGTGCAGGGAGCCTTCGCTTTCTACAGCTTTAATCATAAGTTGCGGCGGAAAGTTGCGGAAGGTCGTTGAGGCCACAATGCACTGGCTGCGGAACTTCGCAATTAGCCCCTGCGTAGATGTAGGCTACGGGAAGGCTTCCCGGAAAGGTCTGGTATGCGTGCTATCTCTGCCGTGGATTCAGTTTCTCTCGCGTTTCAACGCACAAGGGATTTCCTCTTCAGGCCGTTCGCGTGGGGAACATATCTGAAGCTGGGCCTGGTGGCCATGATCACGGAGGGCCTGGGAAGCAACATCCACGGCTCCAGCAGCAACGGCAACAACAAGCCATCCATCCATACTCCCAATATGGGTTCGCCGTTCCACTTTGAGCCCTACATGATTGCGGTTGCCGTTGCGGCCGTGCTGTTGGCGATGGTCATCGTGTTCTTTGTGGTCTACCTGATTACGCGGCTACGCTTCGCCTACTTCCATTGCCTCGTCAACAACATCAAAGAAATCCGTCCGGGCTGGGAGATCCATCGCGAACAGGCGGGGCGCTTTTTTTGGCTGAATGTGGGTGTTGGGTTTGGCTTCCTGGTGGTGGTCTTGGCCATTGCCCTTCCGTTTATCAAGGGATTCGTGAAGCTGGCTCAAGAGACGCATCCGGGCGCGCCGTTTGATTGGGGATTGCTGCTATCCCTCGTCCTGCCGCTGATTCCGATCCTGATCCTGCTGTCGCTGGCTGGAGTTTTGAGCGATCTGATCTTGCGCGACTGGATGCTGCCGCACTATGCACTTGAGGACGCAACCGCGGGAGAAGCATGGTCTGAAGTGTGGCACAACATGATGGCTGAGAAGAAGCAGTTCCTTGTGTACGCTGTGCTGCGTGTCGTGCTGCCGTTCATTGCATCGATCTGCGTGTTCATGGTTCTGGCCATTCCCGGACTCGCCGTGGTTGGAGTCATTGCCGCACTCGAATATGGCTTGCACTCCGCCTTCGCCGATGCTACGGGCGGGGCAGCAGTGGCGGGCATTCTGCTCCAGGTCTTCTTTGGTTTGTTCGCCTTCGGGTTAACCCTGCTGGCGAGCATTTGCCTGGGCGGGCCGTTGAGCACAGGCGTGCGGGAGTATGCGCTGGTGTTCTATGGCGGGCGTTATCGGCTGCTAGGGGATCTTCTCTATCCGCCGCTTCCCGCGCCTGGAATCCGCTGAGAAACGATGGAGTGAGGCCGGACTTTGGGTATGAATGCCGAGCCGACCCCTCATAGGCTGTTGTGAATGCGTTGAGGGATTCCGAGCCGGACTTGAAGCCCTCATCATTTGGGCTTGTTTTCAGGGAGTTGAAACCCCCTGCTCCCTCCGGAAACTCCCTTCTCCTTAAGGGAGCCCCGTCCTCCTTACGCGCATTTTGATCTGCAAAGGCGGTATCAGGAACCTTTTCGGGGCAGCCAGTGTCCAAGAGGAGTAGGGGTCGCATTCGCTTCCAGAGTTCGAATCGCGAACGGGTTCGAATGGGCGCGTCCTTGCCGACGCGTCTTTGTCCGTGGAGTGGCAGAGTGTACCCTGAAGACCGGAGCTCCTGATGCGCTGTATCCCCGTATTTGCTTATGCGTTGTGTGTTGTTTCGCTGGCCGCTTCGGCACCCGCCCAGACGACGCCTGCGTCCAAGGTCGGCGCGGCGAGTCCCCCAACGCAAAACGCCGCGCACCTCGTGCTGCCGCCCGTACCAAAACCGTTGCTGCCTGACTCCTTTGCGGGATGGGTCGCGGTGGAGGCACCAAGAACACTCGTGGACTCAGCGCAGGCTGATCCGGACAATGCCGGCGCACTCAAGGAGTACGAGCTTACGGACGCCGTCGTTGGCAACTATAAGCGGGAAGGCGAATCGCTCAGCCTGCGCGCGCTGCGGTTCCACGATGCCAGCGGAGCGTACGGAGCTTATTCTTTTTATCGCCACAACGGGTGGCCCAAGGAAGACATCGGTTCGGGCGCGACATCGAATCACAATCGGGTCCTGTTCTGGATTGGGAACACGGTGGTGGATGCCAACTTCTCTCACGTCGGTCCCATGTCGGGGTCGGAACTCCGGGAGCTGGCAGGCCACATTCCGGTTCCTGAGGGCACCAAAGCGCTGGCACCCCCGCTGCTGAGCGACCTGCCCAAAGGCTCACTGGACGGCCAGACTACGCACTATGCCCTTGGACCGGTGGGCTATGCGGGCGCAGGAGGCGTGCTGCCGCCGGAGCTGGTTGGCTTCGACCGGGATGCGGAGACCATTACGGCAAATTATTCGTTGACCTCCGGCCCGGCGACCCTCACCATCATTGACTACCCGACACCGCCGATGGCGATTGCGCAGGAAGCCAAGATTCGCGCCTATCTGCAGGCAGGGAGCAAGGCAAATCCTGCGTGGCCGAAGCCGCTGGTTGATTCCGACCAGGCATCGCTGGAAGTGCGGCGCAGCGGACCGCTGGTGGCCATCGTGAGTGGGGACGCCATTCCTGACGAGAGCCACAAGCTGCTTGCCACTGTCCACTACGACGCGGACTTGATGTCGATTCCTCAGCCGACCGTGTCCGAGGTCGCAAAGACGAGCCAGCTGCTGCTCGGGATTGCGACACTGGTCATCATCGGAGGCAGCACTGCTTTGCTGCTGGGCGTTTTTCTGGGTGGCTTCCGGGCACTATATCGCGTGGCCCGCGGCAAACCTGCCTCTTCGATGTTCGAAGCGGAGTTCACAAGCCTCCATTTGCGGGATTGACTGTGCCAATCCATGCGGCAACCCGGGTGCGGTTCCGGGAGAGAGCGTGGGGGAGGAAATCCTGTGGAAAACAGGGTATAAACCCGAGGAAACACCCTGAAAAGACAGGAGTAAGCGGGAATTAAAAGGCGAAGAAAGAACAAAAGTAACCAGCAGATGAGCTTTGGAAGTTGCTCTGTACATAGCTGAATATAAAGCGTTTATTTCTACAATGATTTGTTCTTGACACTCCCATCAGGCACCCCTACTATGCAGCCAGAAAGTTCTGATGGCTTTGCCTCCGTTGGAACTATTCTCCCTGAGGAGAGAGCTGCCCTGTTGCCGGGCGGCTCTTTCCGTTTTTGGAGGCGTTTGGGATCCAGTTTATGCCGTGGATAAAGCCCGGCTACCGCTGGTCAGTTCCAGCCGATATCGAGCAACATGGCGCGGATGACGACAAGCCCGGTTACCGTGAGCGCCGCCAGCATGCAGGTCCAAAAGCCAATTCGTTCATAGGGAACAAACAGGGTGGTCCGGGCGCCGGTAAAAGTGAGCCCTGCGGCACCTGGCAGCAGGGCGCGGACCACCACTGCAAGCAGAATTCCAGCGGACCACACGATTGCGATTCTGAAGGCAAGCTGAATTGTCAGTGCCATGTTGGTTTTCCTTTTGCAGAAGGGCGTGAATTCGATGCCAGCTGCGCAACTTGCACGGTTCAACTTTACCTTCGATGAGCGCAACGATACAATCGGAGAGCGGGCCGAAGTAGCTCAGTTGGTAGAGCAGCTGATTCGTAATCAGCAGGTCGTCGGTTCAAGTCCGACTTTCGGCTCCATCTTCAATCCGGGGATCGAATCAACTCCCTTCCCGTTTTACCCCTTGAATCGGACTGGTTCTGTGCTGACGGAGTACATCGAGCGCGCTCATGCGCCGGGCAAAACCTTCTTGATGACGGCGATCAAGTCATTGCCGGAAACCGGTTTGACGATCCAACCGGTGGCGCCCAGACGCTTGCCCTGGTCGCGCTTGGCAGCATCGCCCTCGGTGGTCAGTGTGAGAATCGGGACGAATTTAAAGGCCGGCAGGGCGCGCACTTTTCCGATTAATTCCATGCCCCCCATGACCGGCATGTTGATGTCGGTGAGGATCAGATGGGGCTTGATGCCCGCGTTCAGCTTGTCCAGAGCCACCTGGCCATTGTTGGCCGTCTCCACATCAAAACCGCTCATCGAGAGTGTGGCCTTGAGACTCATCAGCATGGTCACTGAATCATCGACAACGAGAATGCTTTTTGCCATGGAACTTCCTTATGCCCCGGAACCCAGCGCGACCGGGAGACAGTGGTCTGCCTGATTCATCGTCCGAATTTGGCGGAGGGTTAACCGAACTCTTGCCGCGCCGGGGTTGGGAAGCCTCGGGAAGGCGCGCCCGAACGCCGGCGCCTGGCGGGCTCAAATCTGCCGGTTTTTCCGGGATCTGGCCGGGTTTTGTCCCAGGAACCTCCGTTTTCCACAAGCGGCAGGATCCCCCGATCCTCAAACGAACCAAGTCTGACACCCGTTATCCACTGATTTTTTTGATGCAGAGGTAGATGCGGTCCGCTTATCCACGCATACTCTTGGCATAATCGCAGCAAGAGCGGTTCCTCCGTAATGTTCTAAGGGCCACATCCAGAAGCTGATTCGATGCGAAGACTGGATAAAGTTCGGAACACGAGTTCAACCCCGAGGCCGTACCGATTCACCTGTGGGAGCACTCAAGAGTGACCAGCTATAGCCGTCAGGACGTGTTGCGCATCTTGCAGATCAGTTCCCGCCAGTTGCAGGGGTGGGAGCGAGCGGAACTGATCCCTCAACGCGAAACTTACACATTCCAGGATTTGGGGCAGTTGAGGACGGTTCGTGCGCTGCGCGAGGAGGATGTGTCCGCCGCATCCATCCGTCACTCGATTGTGGCAATGAAGGCAGTGGCCGGCATGGCGAATCCCATGCTGGAGGCGTGCCTGGTCCGCACCGGTACGCGGCTGGCCTTCCGCCATCATGGCGCCATGGTGGACCCCATTCGCCGCCAGTTGCTCTTCGACTTTGAGCGCATGGACCGTATGAACCAGATGGGCGAGCAGTCGACAGGGTTCAGCCCGGCTCCGCTGCGCCGTCCCGGATCGCAGGCTCTCAATGCTCCGAGGGGCGTACAGGATCGCTTTCTAGCTGCCGTGCAGGCTGAAGAATCGGGCGAAAAGCAGCGCGCAGTCGCACTTTATGAGGAGATCCTGGCGATGGACCCGCAGTATGCCGCGGCGTACATCAACCTGGGGACCATTAATTTCCATCTGCGCCAATATGCGCGAGCCGAGGAGCTGTACCGGCAGGCCACGGTAGTTGACCCCAGCTATGTGCTGGCGTTCTTCGATTTGGGCAATGTGCTGGACGAACTGCAGCGGTCAGATGAATCGATTACTGCCTATCGCAGGGCTGTCGCGCTTGCACCGCGTTACGCGGACGCTCACTATAACCTGGCGCTGGCTTACGAGCGCAAGGCACAGAACCGATCCGCGCTTAAACATTGGCTGGCTTATGTGAAGCTCGACACCCGTGGGCCGTGGGCCGAACACGCGCGCAGCCAAATTCGCAAGCTGCTGAGCCGGGAGAAGCTCGCCATCACCTCGCGCTCGACGGGCTACATCCCGCCCCGCAAGGGGACGGCAAGGCTGGAGCTGGTTTGATACACTGCGAGGCCGGAGGAAATATTCGCTTTGGCCCAGGTATCCCACCCCCCGCTTACGCAGCTTTCTGAAGATGAGAACCTTTTCTACTCCACCGTGCGGCGATTTGCGGAGGAGGCCATTGCTCCGCGTGTGCGCGCCATGGACGATGAGCAGCAATTTGCCGGCGGCCTGGTGAAGCAGCTGTTTGAGCTGGGCCTGATGGGCATTGAGGTTCCCGAAGAACTGGGCGGTGCAGGGGGAAGTTTCTTTGACGCGGTGCTGGCGATTGAGGCTGTCTCGACGGTCGATCCCGCTGTAGCGGTGCTGGTGGACGTGCACAATACGCTGGTGAACAACGCACTGCGCCGCTGG
This sequence comes from Occallatibacter sp., assembly GCA_049518435.1. Lineage (GTDB taxonomy): Bacteria > Acidobacteriota > Terriglobia > Terriglobales > Acidobacteriaceae > Telmatobacter. The sequence continues at coordinate 54,508 of JBEKRU010000005.1, forward strand.
GCGACGGAGGAGCAGAAGAAGCAATGGCTGCCGCGGCTGGCGGCAGATACCGTTGGGGCTTATGCGCTGAGCGAGGCCGGCTCCGGGTCGGATGCGTTCGCATTGCAGACGCGTGCGGAGGCCGTGGCGGGTGGATTTCGATTGAATGGCCGCAAGCTTTGGATCAGCAATGCGCGCGAGGCGGGATTGTTCATTGTTTTTGCGACGATCGATCCGGCGGCTGGGTATAAGGGCATTACGGCGTTTCTGGTGGCCCAGGGCACGCCGGGATTTACGGTCGGCCGCAAGGAGGACAAGCTGGGCATCCGGGCAAGCAGTACGTGCGAATTGACCTTCGACGGCTGCGAAGTTCCGGAGGCGAATGTGCTTGGCGAGCCAGGCAAGGGATACAAGATTGCCATCGAAACGCTGAATGAAGGGCGCATTGGGATTGGCGCGCAGATGCTGGGACTGGCCGAGGGTGCATGGGGACATGCGGCGCGCTATGCGAAAGAGCGGCGGCAGTTTGGGAAGGCTATCGGCGAGTTTCAGGCGGTGCAGTTCACGCTGGCGCAGATGGCTACGGAGATTGAAGCAGTGAAGCTGATGGTCTACAACGCGGCGCGGCTGAAGGATGCCGGACGGCCGTATGTTCGCGAGGCCGCTATGACCAAGCTGTTCGCGTCGCAGGTTGCTGAGCGGGTGGCGAGCCAGTGCGTTGAGGTCTTCGGCGGGAATGGATTTGTGCGGGATTACCCGGCGGAGAAGTATTTCCGCGACGCCAAGGTGGGGAAGATTTACGAGGGCACTTCGAATATGCAGTTGATGACGATTGCGAAGCAAGTGCTGTAAAGGCAGTGGTCAGTTTTCAGTGGCCAGTGATCAGTGGTTCCATATGAGCCTCGGTATTCTCTCATCCGGCCAACTGCTCACCGATCAGTTTCACCCACACCTGCAGATCAGGCGTACGGCTACTCAAATCAAGACTGCAGAATTCGCACCCCAAGATCTCCCAGGCCGATTTCTTCTGACAATCGAGGACCATTTCCCTGAGGCCGAACGAGCCCCCGGCAGAGGACCTCTGGTCCAACTCTTCTGCACGCCTGATAACCCATTTCGCCAGAGACATCACGGTTTTATCTGACACGGTCGGAGCCGCTTGAAGGACAAACCAAAGTAGCCCCACACCATAGACACGAGCATGATCATTCCGTCCCTCCGGATCCGAGTGAAGGAGCAACCACGCAAGGTGCTTCACTGCCTGCGAAGTAAAATCCACCGGCAATGCGCGGAGACTCAAGATCAATTGAATGACGGTGGAATCCGTGCTCCCGTCGTTATACGAGTAGTTGTAGGGCTCATGTTCGGCACGGAGAATTGCAGCGCAGGAGAAGGCCCGCATCCAATGCCCGAATACCCCAGTCCCGCCCGGTTTCCATTCAAGATCTTCAGGCTCCGACCAGCGGATCAGCTCCAGTACTTCCATTGGACACCAATGCATCTCCTCAGGAAATATGCCCGTATCTCGAACCTGCTGCAGAGCCACCAAGTGCTCATCCGCACGCAGCGCGTAATCGGCTGCGGAAATGCAACCCAGCATCTCATCGTCTATATGCTTTGCGATCTCGCGTAGCAGACCATCGAGATCAGGTTCGAGTTGATTTAGCAGTTCAATAATCATCGCGTACCACAACTGTTGCAGCCACGAGTCGAATGTGTGCGGGGCGCGTTCGGCAGCATCCGCCTACGATTTGGGCGCCTGCCCTGAACCACTCCGCTGCGTGCGTGCCGTAGCTTTCTGGGTCGCCTCTGCCTGTCCAGCAGCGCGCTTCCGCGTCCCATCCTTCGCCGGAGTTGGGGTAGACGACAATTGGCTTGTCGGTGGTCTGCCTGAGCTCGGCGATTAGAGACGGGATGGATGCGGGGTGGGTGCAGTTCACTCCGATGGCGATGGTCTGCGGAAACTTTGCGATGGCCGCGGCACATTCGCTGAGTAGTTCGCCGTGAGCCGCATGCTGGCTGTCTTTACAGGTGAAGCTGAACCACGCAGCCAACTGCGGAAATGGCGCCAACGCCTCGCCAATCGCCTGCGCCTCTTCGAGCGAGGGAAGCGTTTCAAAGGCGAGCAGATCTGGAGCCTGTGCGCCTGAGACGTTCGCGAGGACTTGAATTCGCTCTTGATGAAACTCGACTAACTGGTTGAAAGGGATGCCGTAGTTACCGTGGTATTCCGCCCCGTTGTGGAGCGCCGCACCGTATGGGCCGAGCGAAGCGGCTAGCACGACGCGTTGCGAAGGGAATTCTGCTGTGGCCGTGCGGGCAAGCGCGACAGACTTGAGCAGCGCGGCATCGGCACGATCCCGAGAAAGCCCACACTCCACATAGCCCATCCTCGAAACCTGATAGCTGGCGGTAAGAATACAATCCGCGCCCGCCTCGATATATGCGCGATGCACCGCGATCACCTTTTCCGGCGCATCTTCCAGCACGTGCGCTGACCACAGCGGGCCATCGATATTTGCGCCCTGGTACTCAAGCTCCGAGGCCATGCCGCCGTCAAGGACACGAACGCCCCAGAGTATCGAAGCGCGGTCAGTTGCATTCGCTTTCATGAGGGAATCGTACCGCACGACGGCGCACCCGCCAGAACAACAAGTGCGGACGTGGACGTCCGCACTCCAGCCGGTCCAGAGACCGGGGGTAAATTCCGCTTAAAGAACCATGCGGTTATGGGCCTAGCTGGAAGAGTCCCTCTGACGTGTGGCCTTGACAGCTGACAGAATTCCAATGCCGATCAGCACGACTGCACCCGCAACGATCCATTGAAGGGGCATGCGCATCAGGTGCGCGGCGTAGGCAAGTCCAACGATCACGATCGCGAATCCGCCGGCGTAAAGTCCGAATGACATGAAATCTCCTTGGCGAGCGAACTATAGCGTGGCACTCCGCCCGGGGGAAATCTGTGCTGTTCAGACCATGGGGCCTGTCGGCGCACTTGGGAAGAAACAAGAAAGAAGGCTGAAAACCCGATGGCCGACGGTTGGCCTTTGTGCTTTCCCACCCATCAAGCAAAAAACGCTCGATGGATGGGGCACGGAGAATTGTGAGGTTGGATCAGAGCTTTTGGGTGCGCTGCACGGCGCGGACTCCGGGGACGCGGCGGAGGCCAAGCACCATGCGGTTCAGATGATGCAGGTCTTCGGCTTCCACGACAAACTCCACAATAGCTTCGCCGGTTTCTTCGCGCTTGATTTCAATGCCACGGATGTTGGTGTTGTCGTCGGAGATGATGGCCGTCATCTCCTTCAACATGCCGGTGCGATCGTCGCAGAAGACGGTGATCTTGACCGGGTAGCGCTGAGGACGGCCCGTATTTTCGTCGCCGACGCGCGACCACTCCACTGCGATGCGGCGGTCGCTCTCGTAGAGCAAGTTCTGCACATTCGGGCAACTGCGCGCGTGGACGGCGACGCCTTTGCCGCGCGTGACGTAGCCGATGATTTCTTCACCACGGATGGGGTTGCAACATCGTGCCCGGTAGACCAGGAGGTCGTTCTGTCCCTCCACCTGGAGCGAATCAGAGCCCGTGAGGTGCAGCTTGCGCACCGCTTCGGACATGACCGATTCCGCGCTGCCGGGCTTGGTTTCCGGGACCTCAGCGACATCGCCCTGGGTGGCAAAGCCAGGCGCCAGCTTGTTCAAGACCTGGTGGGCGGAGTGCTTGCCCTGGCCCAGGGTGGCCAGCAGGTCAGCGGCCGTAGCGACACCATATTCATTGGCGATGCGCCCAAGGTCCTGATCCGCAATCTGGCTCATGGGGACCTTGAACTTCCTGGCTTCGCGCTCCAGCAGCTTGCGGCCGATGTCCACTGACCGGATGCGCTGATCCTCGTTGAGCCAGTGCTTGATCTTGTTGCGGGCGCGCGGGCTTTTGACGAAGGTAAGCCAGTCGCGGCTCGGCTTGTGGTCTTTCTGGGTAACGACCTCGACGATGTCGCCGGTTCGCAACTTGGTGCGCAGCGGCACCATACGACCGTTGACCTTGGCGCCAACACAGGTGTGTCCGACTTCCGTGTGAATGGTGTAGGCAAAGTCGACGGGAGTGGCATCGGCCGGAACCACGACGACCTTTCCCTTGGGCGTGAAGGTGTAGACCTCGTCGGGATAGAGGTCCATCTTCAGGCTGGAAAGGAATTCGTTGGGGTCGGTCATCTCCTTTTGCCACTCGACAAGCTGGCGGATCCAATTCAGGCGCTCTTCGTCGCGAGAGGTAACGGCACCGTCGCCGGCTTTGTACTTCCAATGGGCTGCGATTCCTTCTTCGGCGATACGGTGCATCTCTTCGGTGCGAATCTGCACTTCGAACTGGTGCCCGCCTTCGCCGATGACCGTGGTGTGGAGGGACTGGTAGCGGTTGGCGCGGGGAATGGCGATGAAGTCCTTGATGCGACCGGGGACGGGCCGCCACAGGGTGTGGATGAGGCCGAAGACGGCATAGCAGGCGGCCACATCCTGTGTAATCACGCGGACGGCGAGCAGATCGTAGACCTGGTCGAAGGAGACTTTGGAGCGCTCGATTTTCTGATGGATGGAATAGAGCCGCTTGATGCGCCATTCCACGCGGGCCTCGATGTTGTTCTCTCGCAACTGTTCCACCAGGGTGTCTTCTACCCCGCGCAAAAACTGCTCGCCTTCAATACGCCGGGCCTCGACTGCCGCGGAGACTTGCTCGTAGCTCACCGGATCGGTGTAGCGGAAGGCCAGGTCCTCCAGCTCTCCGCGCACTTTGCCCATGCCGAGCCGATGCGCGAGTGGAGCGTAGATGTCCTGAGTTTCGCGGGCGATGGCCTCCTGGCGGTCGGGTTTCAAATGTTCAAGGGTGCGCATATTGTGCAGCCGGTCGGCCAGCTTGATGAGCACCACGCGCACATCCGAAACCATGGCCAAGAGCATCTTGCGGACGTTTTCGGCCTGGCGGTCTTCACGATTGGCAAATTGAATCTTGTCGATTTTGGTTACGCCTTCGACAATGTGGGCCACCTGGTCGCCAAAGCCGGCTGCAATTTCCTCGTTGGTGGCGGGCGTATCTTCGACTGAGTCGTGCAACAGACCGGCTGCGATGGCGGTGGCGTCCATCTTCATCTCCGCAAGCACTTCGGCCACTTCGAGCGGATGGATGATGTAGGGCTCGCCGGAGGCGCGCATCTGTCCCTCATGGTGCTTGACGCAGAACTTCCAGGCTTTGCGAATCAGGGCAATATCTTCGTTGGGGCGGTTGGCCTGAACGTGCTGGAGGAGCGATTCAAAACGCTTGTCGATGGAGGGCTGGTCCAAATGAGGCAGGGCAGGGGATGGGGCCGGAGCGCGCGAAGAAGCGGGCGATTCGCCAAGACGAGGCGGGTCCCCATCGGGAGAGGGGGAAGGGTTGGGAACATCCTCCGGGATGGCCTGCCGGACAGTCGCCATGCTTCATTATAGGCTGCAAGTGTTCATGCTGCATGAAGGGCGGCTGTGGGTTGGAGATTGCATGTTTCTGGTGACGCCGCGCGCCGGCAATCAATGTAGCGAAGCGAAGTAACATATCGCACTAAGATCGGGCTGAAGTTTATATAAGTACGCGAGTCGCTTTGTTATTGCGTGATGTAAGAGACCTGGGGCGGTTCCGAAAGGATTCTTAGACGTAAAGATTAACATTGTTTGAATTCGCAGACTGCAAAGAATGAGCACATATTTTAGGTAAGATTTTGGCACTTCACGGTTTGAAAGTTAAACATGGCTGTAACAATAGAAACATAAGGTTTATGCCGATAAATATTAGGCTTTTGTATATTGGTTCGTCGGTGGCGCGGGACTCTTTCAAGTGTGCTGGCCGTCACATCGCGAGTACTCTTGCAAAGGAGTAAAGTCTGCTTCGGACTAGAGGTCCAGAACCGAGGAACTTATGTTGAAACGCCTCTTAGTTACAGCCATGACCGCAGTATTTGCGGCGGGCATGTGCTATGCAGATCAAACCACTACGAAGGTGATCATTCCGGTAGGCAAAACCACTGCCTCGAATGGCAAGCAGATGTATGTCAGCTATTGCGCTTCGTGCCACGGCGCGGACGGCAAGGGCCAAGGCCCAGTAGCCCCCGCACTCAGGACAGCGCCGGTTGATTTGACACTGTTGACCAAACTGAACCATGGAAAATTCCCCGATACCCACATTGTTTCCGTACTTGAGATTGGCGCGGAAACGCCGTCGCACGGCACGGTAGAAATGCCCGTATGGGGTCCCATCCTTGGTAAGATGAACGTGTCTAACCCCCAGGACAGACTGCTCAGGGTCAGCAATTTGAGCCGCTACCTGGAATCGATTCAGGTGAAGTAGGGGCCGGCGGCCCAAATGCTCCCGGCCTGGGACCCATGAAAAGACCCCAAGGGAGCAATTTGAGCAAGCAGCGCACCCCACCCCCTGCAACAAGCCAAAGGGCGCCCGGGACCAAACCGTCCCGGGCGCCTTTTGGACTCACCCGCGAAAAACCTGCCTCGGCTCAAACTCCGGCCGGGAAAGGCATCAGGCCGGGCGATTCGCCCAAGAACAAAAACGCCAGCTTGAGCCGAACTCCAACGAAGACTCCGGTTCGTGGCCTTGGCGCCATTGTGAACAGACGCGCCGCGGACCGGCTGCGTACCGGCTACCTATGGGTCTACGCCTCGGACATTGAATCCATTGAACTTCCGGGTTCATCTTCGGACACCCCTCCATCCCTTCTGCCTGTGGCCGATTCCCGGGGCATTCTGCTGGGAACGGCGCTTTACAGCGCCTCCTCGCAGATTGCATTACGGCTTATCTCACGGGAGGCCCTGGACGAAACGGCATGGCTTGCTCTGCTGGCTTCCAGGCTGCGCCAGTCCATTTTCAGGCGCAGGAACCTGCTCGATAACCAGAACGATGCTTGCCGGCTCTGTTTCAGCGAGGCCGACGAACTGCCGGGCCTGATCGTGGACAAATACGGCGATCTGGTCATTCTGCAACGGCTGACGCAGGGGCTGGCGTCAACAACGGCGCAGGATGCATGTGTGAAGGTACTCCGCGACGAACTGGCACCGGCGGCTATTCTGGAACGGCCCGACCCGCGCATGCGGGAGTTGGAAGGGTTGGCGGCTCCGAATCTGGAACCGCTTTATGTCGCCGACAGCCTGAGGCTCACCGGCACGGATGCTGCGATCAGCACCCGATTCAGACTCAATGGGCTGCTCTTCCAATATGACGCGAATTCCGGGCAAAAGACGGGCGCATTCCTCGACCAGCGGGCCAACTATGCCGCGGCTTCGGAGTGGGCACGGTTGCTGGCCGAGGTGAATCCGGGCGCGACCGGCCGGGCACTGGATGTCTGCTGTTACCAGGGTGGATTTGCCCTGCATCTGGCCCAGGTGTGCAGCCAGGTGACGGGGGTTGACGCCTCGCGCGCGTCGCTGGAAGTAGCGGAACGAAACTATGAGGCCAACGGCGCCAAACTGTCGGGGCAAGTGGATTGGGTAGAAGCCGACGCGTTCCAGATTCTTCGGGACTGGTCCGATTCCGGAGAGAAATTCGATGCCATCGTTCTCGATCCTCCTGCCTTTGCAAAGTCCCTCCGGGCCGTGGAGGGAGCACTGCGCGGCTACAAGGAGCTGAACCTGCGGGCTCTCAAGATGGTTCGGCCGGGCGGCCTGCTGGTGACATGTTCCTGTTCTCATCACGTGAGTTGGACGGACCTCGAAGGGTCTGTGGCAGCTGCGGCTGCCGATGCGGGTCGACGCGTCCGGCTTCGTGAGCGTCGCGGCGCGTCCGCTGATCATCCTGTGGTGCTAAATCTTCCCGAAACCGAATACCTGAAATGCCTGGTGCTGGAAGTGGAGTGAATCTCCGACCCTCAGCGGAACAAATCTCCGATCCTCAGAGCGGCATAGATAAAGCGAGAATCCAATCTTGCTTGCTCGCGATACTCCGCGTCATCCACCCTTGTGGAATTCTCCGAGAAAGCGGGCTTTCCAACTTCGAATCGCTCCGTCTAAATCCCGCATAGAATCACACCCACTCCAGAAATCAGAATAGGAACCCAATGATCTCAAGGAGACCAACCTTGCTGGCACTGAACTGCCTTTTGATTGCTGCCCTTCAAAGCCCCGTGGCGCAAGCGGCCGCGGCGCACGAAGATCAGGCCGGAACGCCAGCACTTGTGACTCCGCAGGTTTTTGCTCCCGGAGTCGTGTCAGGACCCGCGAACGACGGCTCGCCCGCGTTTTCGCCAGATGGCAATACCATTTTCTTTACCCGCAGCAACGGAAGCTGGGGAGCCATTCTCGAGTCGCACAAGGTCAATGACAGCTGGTCCAAGCCGGCGCTTGCTCCCTTTTCCGGCCAGTGGTATGACGCGTCGATGGGAATGTCTCCCGATGGTTCGTATATTGTGTTCACGTCCAAGCGCCCTGTGACTGCGCCGGCGCCTGGAAGCGATCCCAAGGACATTCACAAGGTAGCAAATCTCTGGCGCGTCGATCGGGTGGGTTCTGGCTGGAGCAAGCCTGTCCGGCTACCGGAAACGGTCAACATTGGCAACTCGATTTGGAAGCCAAGTGTTGCCGCCAATGGCGACCTTTATTTCGTCTCCATCGACGAGAAGGGCGCCAAGCGTCTGTACTGCTCGCAATTGAAAGACGGGGCATACCAGCAGGCGCAGCCCCTTCCCTTCAGCGACGGCACCACCCTGGATGTCGATCCCGAAATTGCGCCCGACGAATCGTTCCTGGTTTTTGTGAGCGCAGGAAGGCTGCCCGGCGACACGCTCGATCATCTCTTTATCGTTGCGAGACGGGGAAATGCATGGGGACCGGTGGTGCCGATTCGCTATGCCGGCGATGACAAGCCCACCTTCAGCACCGACGATGAACCACACTTGAGTCCGGATCGCGGCACCCTTTATTTCAGCAGCGATCGCGCATTCAGCTTTGACTTTCCCCGCACGCCCGAACAGGCGCAGGAGGATTTCAAGCGGCTGGACAGGTGGGGCTGGTTCGGCGGATACGCCAACATCTGGTCCATTCCCCTGGAGCCCTATTTGATTGCGGCGAAGAACGCGGCAAAAGGAACGTCTTAAGGCATCGTGCGCTGCGGGGTTTGCTTCAATTCGCGCGAGACAGACCGATTCCCAGGAACCATTCCCTTGCGGACTGCGTAGATAGGAGTGGCGCAACCGAGAATGGATCATTTTCGCGCCGGTGATTGCAAGAGGAGAATCGCATGCGTTCGATCGTCAGCGTTGCAGCCCTGTCCACGTTGCTTTGTCTCGCCGCACCGGCGGTTTTTGCCGGAGCGCCGTCCACCCCCAAAGGCGCCCCAGGCACCATCGTGATTGTCTTCAAGGACGGGCACAGGCAGAGCTTCAACCTGTCGGAGATTGAGCGGGTGGAGTTTCCAGGATCAGCGAACGCGGCTGTGGGAACCCTGCCTGCCAATGCGCCATCCCGGGGCCGTTACCTGGGAAAATGGGAGTGCGGCGACGGCAATGGAGGCAACTTCTACATCACGCTGGAGGAGAACGGCAATGCGACGCGATCTATCGGCGACGTGCGCGGCAAGTGGGTCTACGTCGACGGTGAGGCGCGCGTGACCTGGGATGATGGCGCGCAGGATGCAATCCGCAAAGTTGGCTCACGGTTCCAGAAATTCGCCTATTCCGCAAGTAAAGGCTTTACCGATGAGCCGGACAACGTTACGAATGCGCGCAACACGAGCCCGCACCCAATCTAGGGCCTGTCAGGCTTGGGCCGCAGAGGCCAATGAAACCAGGAACGCCTGAGCTGAGCAGGTTCTTTCGGCTTTGCGGTGGGTTCGGCCGGCCGCAGCTGTGCCAGCGCTTCCTTCACCTCAGCACGAAGCGCCTCCGCTTCAAACGTGCACGAACGCAAATAGGCAGAGATAGACAGCCCGGCGTCGGAGGCGCGGGTGCGTAACTGGGCGCACTCCGGCTCACTCAGGCGAATGGTAATGCTCGCACACTTCAGATTCCGCTCGCGCGCCAAAGCTGCCGGGCGGGTGCGCACGGTGCTCGCTTTGCTTCTCTGCTCAGGTTCTGGGGACGCCGCATCGCGCTCCTGGTTGATCTCGTCCGGAATTACTTCGCGAATGCGGATTGAGCCAGCATCGGTACTCTGCTTCGGCGCAGAGACGCCGGAATCGTCTGGGCGGTACCGGGCGTGAGCACGCAAGGCGTTCTCGTAGCTGAGCGTTGCCACATCGTCTTCAAGGTCGTCGTCGTTCCATGCGGGAACGCGCTTCGACTCGGGGGCGGTGAGCGCAGCCAGCATCCCCGCAAAGCTGGAGGCGGTCTTCGGAGCGGGGGTCGATGCGGTCTGCTGCATGGATTGGAGAATACGCCGGCCATGGGCCTGGGACATGAGGCTTTCTCTAATCCATCGTCATCGCTGGTCCCGAATCAGGAAATCCTTCCGGAAATTCTAAAACGAAACTTTCCTGCTCAAGCCTCCACTCGGGCCAGTTCATTCTTGGACGGATTCATTTATGGGCCGACGGCGGGCCGGTTTCGGTCCAGAGAAATGTGAGTTGGTCAGCATCATCCTGCACCTGCTGGTCGACACTGACACCGGCCGAGTGGCCGCCAGCGAGACTGTAGTGAAGCAGGATGGGCCGTCCGCTGGTGGAGGCGGGTTGCAGAAGAGCTGTCATCTTGCGCGCATGGAGCGGGTCCACGCGGGTATCGCTGTCTCCGGTGAAGAACATGACCGCTGGATAGGGCCGGTCGGGCTTGACGTTCTGATATGGCGAGTACTTCAGCAGGTAAGGAAACTGCTTCTCCTTCTCGGACGAGCCATACTCGGTGACCCAATAGCGGCCGACGAGGAAGTTCTGGTAGCGCAGCATGTCCAGCAGCGGATAGCCGCACCACACGGCCGAGAAGAGTTCGGGACGCTGGGTGATGGAGGCGCCCATCAACAACCCGCCGTTGGATCGGCCGGTGATGGCGAAGTGCTCCGGCGAGGTGTATTTGTTCGCGATCAGATACTCCGCAGCGGCGAACCAGTCGTCGAAGACATTCTGCTTCTTTTCAAACATGCCCTGCTCGTGCCAGGTTTCGCCGTACTCGCCACCTCCGCGCAGGTTGGGCAACGCGAACCAGCCGCCTTGCTGGAGCCACCACGCATAGATCGGTCTCCAATTCGGAGTTTCATTTACGTCGAAGCCTCCATAGCCGGTCATCAGCAGACGAACTGTTCCATCCTGTTTTAGACCTTTTTTCCCAGCAATGAACATCGGCACTTGTGTGCCGTCCTTCGACTTGAAAAACACTTGCTTCAACTCATACTGGCTGGAATCGAAAGGAATCTTTGGCTGAAAGAAAACCTCATGCTTGCCGGTAACGGTGTCGAGGCGGTAGATGGTAGGGGGCACAATGTACGACTCAAAGCTGTAATATCCGTAGCGATCCGTGGTGCGCCCGAAGACACCGGATGCCGCGCCAATGCCGTCGTAGTTGATGGTGCCGGCCGGTTTCCCGTCGAGAGTGAAAACGGCGGTCTCAGTCTTCACATCCTTCAAGTGGTTCACATAGATTTTTCCACCTACGATGGACCAGCTGTCGATCACATTCGGCCCCTCGGGCACGATGGTTTTCCAGACATCGGGCATCACTCCGGGATCAGCCTGCAGGATTCTTCCTTTGGGCGATTTGTAGTCGGTCTTCACAAACCAGGCACCCTTAAAGTGGTCGGCTTCAAAGCGCGAGTCGATTCCCCAAACCAGCAGTTCGAACGGAGAATCGGGCTTGGTCAGGTCCCGGTAAACTATGTCCTCTCGCTTTGCCGGCACACCCCGGCCGATCTGAATAACAAGGTATTTGCCATCGTCGGTAACGACGCCGGAAAACAAGTCAGTGCCAGTCAGTTCCTCCCCGCGAAACTCGTGCCCGAAGATCAGAGTGTCCCGTGAGATGCGCGTGCCGAGCACGTGCTGAAATAACAGGGTTCCGTCTTTGTTGTTGCGCGCGTAGTAGAAGCTGGCGCCATCCGGCGCAAAACTCAGGCCAAAATAGCGGGCCGCTGGAAGCTCGTCCTCCAGCGTCTTGCTTGTCTTTACGTTGAAGAGATGGATGCTGGTTTCATCGGCTCCCCCCTGCTTGACCGAATAAGCAAGAGTCGTGCCGTCGCGGGATACGTCGAATATGCCTATCGATGTGTTCGTATCCCGGCTGATGGTCGCCGGATCGAGCAGACGCTGGTCCTTGCCGGTCCAGCCATGACGCACATAGATCGAGTACTGCTGTTCGCCCGCCACGCGCCTACTGAAAAAATAGCTATCTCCGCGCTGAATGGGCGCGCTTGTCTCGGAAACATTCTCGAGTGCGTCGAGGTCGTCTACGACGTCGGGCCGTATGCGTGCCTGCTTCAGGTAGCGCGCGGTGTAGGCGTTTTCGGCGTCGATGAAGGCACGGGTTTGGGTGCTTTTGGCGTCTTCGAGCCAGCGATAGCTGTCGACAATCTTTGTTCCGAAATAGTCGTCGGAAACGGGAGTTGCCTCGGCGGAGGGCGGTGGCGGAAGCGTGATTCCATCCCGCCCGTGAATGGTCTGGGCGATCATATTACCCCCTGCAATGAACAAGAAAGCCAATCCGAAGGTTCGGTACATGCTGTGCCTCATGGGGACAGGATACTTGGGACATCGCATTTCCGCACGGATGTTCTGCGTGTTGTTGTCAGCACACAGAAGGGCCATGCAACACACAGGCTGGGCTCCCGGTAGAATCAACTGCAGTGCCAGGGTCCGCCTCAACTCCCCTTTCTCCGCGACCGCGCTCACCGTGGGCGCGTCTGGTCGGCATCCTGCGCCCATCGCACGCACACACCGCTTATAGCGCCACCGTGCTGCTGATGCTTTCCGCCTTTCTATCGCGGATTATCGGCCTGGTACGGGTGAAATATATCGCGTGGTTGTTCGGCAGCGGCACCGCCGCCGATGCGCTCACCGGCGCTTTTGTGCTGCCAGACATGATCTCGTACTTTCTGGTGGGCGGCGCAGCCTCGATTACATTTGTCAGCATCCTTACGCGCTACCGCGAGACTGGACGCGAAGAGGAGGGACAGCGCTCACTCTCGGTCATTGTGACCACCATGTGCCTGGTGCTGGGCGCGGCGATCGTAGCGGCGGAAATTTGTGCTCCCTGGTACATTCACTGGTGGTTCAACGGCTTTGACGCGCAGAAGGCTGCGCTCTGCGTCCATTTGACGCGCATCCTGCTACCGGCGCAGCTGTGTTTCTTTGCCGGCGGAGTGTTTGGCGCGGTGCTGCTGGTGCGCAAGCAATTCAGCGTGCAAGCGGTTGCGCCGCTCATCTACGGACTCGGCACCATCGTGGGTGGCGTGGTGCTGAATAAGATGGGCGTTTCGTCGCTGGCCATTGGCACGGTGGCGGGGGCATTCTTCGGGCCGTTTCTGCTGAATTACGTTTTTGCGCGCCGGGCGGGAACTCATTACCGCCCCATTCTCGATTGGCAGGATGAGGGTTTTCGCGAGTGGGTGCGGCTCTCTCTGCCGCTGATGGCCGGTGTCACGCTGGTCACAGCCGATAGCTGGATTATTGCCCACTTTGCTTCGGACACCAGCGGCGCGGTTTCGCTGATGACCTACGCCAAGCAGCTCTTCACCGCACCCATGGCTGTACTGGCGCAGGCCGCGGGCGCGGCCTCCATGCCGTTTTTTGCAACACTATGGAGCAAGAACCAGCGTTACGAATTTGCCACGCAGGTGGCCGACTCGGTTTCGCGCGTAGCCGCGCTGGGGCTGCTGGTGGCTTCGGGCATGGTTTCCCTGGGTGCTCCGCTGGTGGAGTTGCTGTTTCTGGGCGGGCGGTTTTCGTCGGGCGACGCGCGGGAATGTGCTGCTTTCTTCGCGGTCTTCTCCGTTTCCATGTCTCTCTGGGCTGCTCAGTCGATTTACGCGCGCGCGTTCTATGCCGCGGGCAATACGCTGGCGCCGATGGTTGCGGGAACGGTGGTCACCGTAGTCTCGTGGCCCATGTATGCCGCTCTCTACCACTTGCACGGAGCGATGGGTCTGGCTATTGCATCGGACGTGGGGATTGCGCTGCAGACCGTTACGGTCGCTTTTCTGCTCCACCAGCGGCGTATGGTCTCTTTGGCCAGCCTGGACTACCGCGAACTGGGCCGCTGCCTGCTGGCCGGGCTGGCAAGCGGAGCAGGAGTATGGACCTTTGCCTGGAGTCTGGGAGTTCTTTCAGGCCGTTTCCTGGGCGTGTTGCAGCCTGCAGGGATTCGCTGGATCGACGTTGCGATGCTCCTCGCGGGGTCGGCGTTATGGGTTTTCATGGCGACGTGGATTCTGGAGAAGACTGGATCGGCTCTTCCAAGAGTGGTGATGAAACGACTTGGGATCGGATAAGAGCCTTCGGCTTGAGTCAGACAGTGCAAACAGAACAAAGCCCCCGCGGCTGCAGGGGCTTTGCGGTGTCCTGGAGGTTCTTAGCCTCGCAATCAGGCCGTTTTTGGGGTTTCGACCACGGCCGGCGCTGCACTCTTGGCATCGGGCTTGCGGATATCGATGCCACCCTTGAAGAATGCGCCATCTTCAATGCTGATGCGGGCTGCGGCTACGTCGCCGCTGAGCGATCCTTCCGCGCGGATATCCACACGGTCGGTCGCAGTGACGTTGCCGCGCACTTTGCCCAGCACGACGATCTCGCGGGCAGTGATGTTGGCGGCTACCTGGCCATTGCGGCCCACGGTCACGCGGTTTCCGGGAAGATTAATGCTTCCCTCGACCTTGCCGTCGACAAACAACGACTCGGAGCCCGTGATCTCACCCTTTACGAAGAGACCCTTGCCGATGGTGGCTTGTTCACCGGTGGAAACCGGAGCGGGACGGACTGGTTCTGGCGCGGGCGTGGCGATAGGCATAGGGCGAATTGGCTCCGGTGTAGGGGTTGGGGTGGGACTGTTCGATCCTGATTGGGCTGGTTTCCACATGGCCATAAAGGCGATTCCTTTTCTGTCCTGCTGGGACTGGGGGCTGCCAAGGCAGGGGCCATTGCCGCGGGCCCGAAAAAACTCCATGGTGTTGACCGCTGGCAAACTTGCCTGCGGCGACCCCTTCGGCGGCCAGCGATACGATTCGTTGCCTTCGCGGTCCGCCAAAAAGCTGCTTCCCCGCTATTCTAAGACGGGAGACGGCAAATCGGCCAATCCCGCGTTTCCGCGAATTCAACGGTAGCCAACTGTGACAATAGCGCGCTGCCCGCGCAACCAGGGATTAAACTCACGCCCAAGTATGTTTGAGGTCCCTCCAGGGGGGCTAAGCTGTTTTGCCAATCCGCCGTTCCGTCGTCACTGTCTCCGTTGAGCCAAAATCTCTGAAGAACCCTTTTTGTCCGCATCGAGGGCCGGGGTGGCACCGGAGGCGGGACAATCCGGTAGAGCATCCGACGGCGAACAAACATGCTTTTCCAACGTGGTGACCATTCTTCCGTTGACGAGCCGGCTACAGGAAAAAGTGAGGCCGCACTGCTGATCGCTCCGCAAAACCCCGTCGCCCAGGAGACTGTTTTGTTCGATGAGTTCAGGCTTGGCGCCATTCCAGCGGTAGGTGCTTTCTGTCCAGAGGCCGCCCTGCCACTTCTCGTGCATCGTGATCGTTTTGTTTAACGGCTGAGGCACGGGATTCACGGCAAGTTCCGACAGGGCATTGGAATATCGAAAGCGGCCGGCTTTGTTGTCCCACAGATAAATGCAGTAGAGTTTTTTGTCGAGATGCGGGACGTCATACGTCAATAACTCCAGGTCCTCGAATCCGTCAAAGTTGAGGTCCGCGTGCTTGAGCAGAGGATTATTTCCGAATTCAGGCAAACTCTCAGTCGCCGGGTCCGGCAGGTCTGCAAGCGCGCATTTCGGGAGGGTCTGAAGCGGAACAGAGTCGCCCGCGCGGAAAACCGATACGCCGGTAACATGGCCTGCTTGATTCAGTCCCACCTTAAAACGGAAGGCTTGGCCCCCGAACTCTATGGGAAATGAGGAATTGAGTCGAGGGTCGTTCGGGCTAAGCGGATTTGCATTGCCCTGGGCCGTAGCAGGGCGACAGAAGATGCAAAGAAGAGATATCGCCAGTATCCGCAATCCGTGGGTACAAATCTTTGTCCGCAACATGACGGCGCAATTATAGGACCACTTCGACGGTGGCGATGGTGCGGCCGAGCACAGATCTGAGCGCGTTGGAGTTTGAATGGCCTAATCTAGAGCTATGACCGATCGTGAACTGGTTGCGCGGATTTGCCGCTCAGCCGGTCAAAAAGCCGGATACAAGCAACTGGTGCGCGAGCTATCGCTCGGCGGCGGCATGCATCGCCGTTTGCTGCTGGAGCAGCTTGCCCGCCTGACCGCGCGCGGCGAACTGGTAAAGCTGGATCGCGAGCATTGGAGCATTCCGAAGAAGATTTCAAGCGCCGGCGGCACGCGGGAAAATCTCTCCGCGGGACGGCTCGATCTGCATCGCGACGGCTATGGGTTTGTGAGGCCGAATGCGCGGCAGGCCAGCGGGCAGGACGACATCTTCATTCCTCCCAATGAGATCAACGGGGCCATGCAGGGCGACCAGGTGCTTGTCGAGGTGGAACCGCCGAAAGCCGATGGGCGCAGGATGGGCCGCATCGTCCGCGTGCTGGAGCGTCGCAACCCGACCGTGGTCGGCATTTTTCACTACGCACGACCCGATCGTTCTTTGGGGCACACAGTTGCACCCTTCGACGAACGTATGACGCAGCACATTCTCATCCCCCCCGGCAACGAGATTCCGGAAATCGCAGAGTCTTCCACGCCGCACCGCGTACTTGGCAGCGAAACCGTTGCCGGCGAGGTGCACGACAGTCTTGAGGGCCTTGTGGTTGATGTCGAGATCACCAGTTGGCCCACGCCAACCCGCCCACCGGTTGGCCGCGTGATTGAAGTGCTCGGGGATCCAGATGATTTCGGCGTCGACGTGGAGATGATGATTCGCAAGCACCAGTTGCCGCGAGTCTTCCCGGACAAGGTGCTGGCCGAGGCACGCGCTGTTGCCCACCTGGATGAGGCAGAAGTGAACAGGCGCCGGGATTTTCGCGGACTTCCGATCGTAACCATCGACGGAGAAACAGCGCGTGATTTCGACGATGCTGTGATGGTGACGGAAAGAGCTGGAGGGTACGAACTCCAGGTGCATATTGCCGACGTGAGCGAGTACGTGCGTGCGGGGACTGATCTCGACCTTGAAGCGCGGCTGCGGGGAACCAGCGTTTACTTTCCCGACCGCGCCATACCCATGCTTCCGCAGGAGCTTTCTACAGATATCTGCAGCCTGCGCCCCGGAGAAGACCGCCTCGTCCTCAGTTGCATTATGCAGCTCGATTCGGATGGCCGCATTGAAAGCTATGAGATCGTCGAGGGGGTCATCCGCTCCGCTGCGCGCATGACGTATAGCGATGTTCACGCGATTCTCGAGGGCGATGCCGAAACCCGCGCCCGTTATGCCGCGCTGGTCCCCAACTTTGAACGCATGCGACATTTGGCCGGGTTGATGAACAAGCGCCGGGAAGACCGCGGTAGCATCGATTTCGATCTGCCTGAGCCGGTGATTGAGTTTGACGAACAGGGCCAGATGCGCGGCGTCACTAAATCGGAACGCACGTGGGCGAACCGGCTGATTGAGGAGTTCATGCTGGCTGCCAATGAGTGCGTAGCCACCTGGCTGGAGGATCTTGGAGTGCCGTCGCTGTATCGCATCCATGAGAAGCCAGAGCCGCGCCGCGTCGTCCAATTCGAGGAGCTGGCCGCGGCCTTCGGCTATTCGCTCGGCCTCGGCGCTTTGCCGGTAAAACGTATCCAGACCCGCGGCGACCGGCGGGACGCGCAACGAACCGGCCGCAACGTGCGTACGCACGAGATCCCTGAAGACATTGCCGTGACGCCGCGCATGTATCAGAAGCTGGCCGCAAAGATCGAAGGCAAACCGGAGGAGCGCGTCCTGAGCTACCTGATGCTGCGCTCGCTGAAACAGGCGCGCTATTCGGAGATCAACGAGGGGCACTTCGCACTGGCGGCGCCAAGCTACACGCACTTTACTTCGCCGATTCGCCGCTACCCCGATCTCATCGTCCATCGCATTGCGAAGGTGCTGCTCGGCGAAGGTGTGCGCGGCGAGGGGGCAATTGCGTACGGTAGACACAGTTCGCCGTGGACGCATCCGAACGAGAGTCTGACGGGACCGCATATCACCCATCCGCGCCCCGCGGCAGTCGCCTTCGCTGGCGAGCCTCCTATCCCGGAAGCCGAATTGGCGCAGATTGCCGAGGAAACAAGCCAGACCGAGCGCCGCGCCGCGGAAGCCGAGCGCGAATTGGTGGAATGGAAGAAGGTTCGCTTCATGCAGGATCGTGTGGGTGAGGAGTTTGCGGCGCTGGTGCTGAACCCCGCCAAGTACGGCCTATTCGTCGAGCTGACCGACCTGTTCGTGGAGGGACTGGTGCCCATCGATTCCCTGCGCGACGACCGCTATACCTGGCGCGAGAATACCCATGAGATTATTGGCGAGCGCAATGGACGCCGCTTCCGGGCCGGCGACCGCGTCCAGGTGATTCTGGACAGAATTCTGGCCCAGGAACGCAGGCTGCAGTTTTCGATTGTTGAGGAAGGCCTCGTCCTGACCGGCAGGAAGCCCGCAAAGCCGACGAAGACGAAAAAAGGCAGGCGGAGCAGTGCGACGCCGCCGGCCTCAAAAATGAAGAAGCGGTTCGTCAAGAAAGGCAAGCGGCGCTAAAGGCAGAGAGCCTTCAGCGCCGCTTGTTGTGATCTTGACTTCACTCTCGCTCGCCCGGAGAAGGTCCTCCGACTGTAGAAGCGATTGATTGATGGGCCGGTCCTGAACCGGCTCTACGCGCCTGCCTGCTTTGCCGCAAGATCGCCGATAAAGGGAATGCTGAAGCGCTTGCCATTGAATGCGTTAAACAGCACCACGAGCCACAGGATAAAGAAGCCCAGGCCTACCAGCGGGAACAGCATCCAGGTGAGCCAACCGATGAATGGAATTCGGCCGATGATCATGAGAACCACGTCGACGGCGAACCAGGCAATTGACAGGAAAATGCACTGCCATGAGTGGAAGCGCACGTTGGGACTCCTGTTGTAGGGCTCCACAATCAGGAAGATGATCGCCGGAATGATGGTGATATAGGCGAGTCCGGATGCGGCTGCGTCAGAGAGGCCGGACCCGGCAGGGGCAGGCGCCTGGTACTGAGGTGGGGGCGGCGGGGGCGCCTGGTATTGCGGCGGGGGCGGGAGTGGCTGGTAGGAATTTGGGTCGGACACGGTAGCTCCTTTTGGATTAAGGCTGGACAGCGTAACCGGGTATTCCAACCTCAAACTCCCGGATTCCAAAAGGGATTTCCGGCGCCCGCGGGCGAATCTCGAGCACGAGGAAGGATCGAGATAAGGAAAACCCGGATGCGCGGAATTGTCAAGCGGGATTTCGTCCCTGGCATGCCGGTTCGTGAGGGTGGAGGCCGATGGCAGAAAACAGCGAGGGTGCCAAACACCGTCTCTATTCAGAGAACGCGGACATCGCTTCATCCCGTTACAATGGTTTTTGGGAGCAAGAAGAATGGCACATACGGTATTTTGCACGCGTAACAAAAAAGAGATGGAAGGCCTCGATGAACCGCCTTTCGACTCGGAGTTCGGCCAGAAGATATACAAGAATGTTTCGAAGGCAGCCTGGGGCGAGTGGGTAGAACGCCAGAAGATGCTGCTGAACGAGTACCGGTTGCAGCCCTGGACCCCGCAGGCGCAGACATTTCTGGTGGAGCAAATGGAGCAGTTCTTTTTCGGCGAAGGCTCAGCCCTGCCCTCGGATTACGTCCCGCCGTCGCACTGATCATCATCCGCAGTTAGCTTGTATTCCCCGCCGAAAAGACTCCCGCACACTGCGGATCGGCGGGTTGAGCCTGGCGCACTGAACACTGCTGATAGACTGGAAGTTGCCGCACTGTGTGGCATTTCGCCACCGTGGCGTCCCCAACCCATAGCCTCTAATGGCCTGAACAAAAAAGGAAAATCCCCCTGTGACCCAGACGATACGCAATATCGCCATCATTGCCCATGTTGACCACGGAAAGACCACGCTGGTAGATGCCATGCTGCGGCAGTCCGGCACCTTCCGCGCCAACGAGCAGGTGGCCGACCGCGTAATGGATTCCAACGAACTGGAGCGGGAACGCGGCATTACCATCCTTGCCAAGAACACAGCCATCGTTTTCGAAGGCGGCAAGATCAATATTGTCGACACGCCGGGCCACGCGGACTTTGGCGGTGAGGTCGAACGCGCCCTCAAGATGGTCGACGGTGTCATGCTGCTGGTGGACGCGGCCGAAGGCCCTCTGCCGCAGACGCGCTATGTGCTGGCCAAGGCCCTTGAGGCGAAGCTCCTGCCCATCGTGGTCATCAACAAGATTGATCGTCCCGATGCCCGCCCGCAGGAAGTGCTGAACGAAATTTACGACCTTTTCATCGACCTTGATGCAGACGAGTCGCAGTTGGATTTTCCAGTGCTTTATACGGTGGCCAAGAATGGCACAGCGACCACCGATCCGGCCGTTCCCGGTGTGAATCTGCAGCCGCTCTTTGAGTCGATTGTCTCCACCATTCCCCCGGCCACAGGCAATGAAACCGGCACGCTGCAGATTCTGGTTACCAACCTCGATTACTCCGAGTATTTTGGCCGCATCGCCATTTGCCGCGTCTTCCAGGGAACTTTGCACGCGGGTGACGATGTCACCATCTCCAAGCGAGACGGCAGCTTGCAAAAGACCCGCATCACCAAGCTCTTCACGTTCAGCGGACTCAAGCGCATCGAGACCACAGAGACGACCATGGGCGACATCGTGGCCGTGGCCGGGGTGGAAGGCATCACCATCGGCGAGACCATTACCAGCGTTGAGAATCCCGACCCACTGCCCCTGATCATCATCGATGAGCCGACCATCGCCATTCAGTTCAGCGTCAACAACTCGCCTTTTGCCGGTCGGGAAGGCCAGTACGTCACCAGCCGCAATCTGCGCGAGCGCCTCGAAAAGGAGCTGCTCACCAACGTCAGCATCCGCGTGGAAGACACCGGCTCACCGGACAGCTTCAAAGTGCTTGGCCGCGGTGAGCTTCAGCTTGCCATTCTGATTGAGATGATGCGGCGTGAGAGTTTTGAGCTCATGGCCGGCCGCCCTGAAATCGTGACCAAGATGGTGGACGGTGTGCGCATGGAACCGGTCGAGCATCTCACCGTCGATGTGCCGGAACAGCACACAGGCGTCGTCATCGAAAAGCTGGGCCCACGCAAGGGTGAAATGACGAAGATGCACAATCACGGATCAGGCCGCGTGCGCATGGAGTTCCGCGTACCGAGCCGCGGACTCATTGGACTGCGTAGCGAAATGCTCACCGAGACGCGCGGCACCATCGTGATGAATGCGCTGTTTGATGGCTACATTCCTTATCAGGGCGAGATTCCGCAGCGGCCCACTGGCGCGCTCATCTCCGATCGCCAGGGCATTACCACCACGTACTCTCTCAACGGTCTGCAGGAACGCGGCATTCTGTTTGTGGGCGCCGGCGTTGAAGTTTATGAAGGCATGATTGTCGGCGAGCACTCGCGCGACAACGACCTCGACGTGAACGTAGTCCGCGAAAAGAAGATGACCAACATGCGCGCGTCGAGTGCGGATGAAGCTATCCGCCTGGTGCCGGTGAAGGCGCTCAATTTGGAACAGGCTATTGAGTTTATTGCGGAAGACGAAATGGTCGAAGTGACGCCAAAATCGCTGCGCTTGCGCAAGAAGATTTTGCAGGCTAACCGCCGGCCAAAGAGGCGGGATAGCGGCGAATAAGACGCCGCCCATTTGGTAGTCTTGATACCAAATGGGCGGCTGGTTCGTGGATATTTTCGTCGAGTGGCTGGTCCGCATGATCGTGAAGATCGTGCGCCGCATCAACAGCCGCTCATGGCCCGTCGTCGAGACCATAGTTACTGCTTCCGTATACAGCAAGGCCGGTTACGGATGCGACACCACTGATCTGCATTTTGATTATTCCTTCGATGGTCAGGAATACAGTGGGCTGCACGAAGAGCCTTTTATCATGGCCGATCTAGCCAAAGACTTTGCCCTGGATTACCCCGCTGGCGCCAACATCAAGGTACGCCTAAAGCCCTCGCGACCGTATGTTACTGTGGCGCTCGTCTAAAGCCGCGCCTTCGCCTCAAGCACCCGCTCCAGCGCCTCTTCCGCAGTAGCGCCAACAGACGACAAGTGCCCCATCTTCCGCCCCACGCGCGGCGTGTGCTTCTCATACAAATGCAGCCGCACGCCCTGCACTGCCAAAGCCGCAGCGCAATTCGGTTCACCTGCCGTGTCCAGCCATACTTCGCCCAACAAGTTCACAATTGCGCATGGACTAATCAGCGATGTGTCCCCCAACGGCAAATTGCACGTGGTCCGCACCAACTGCTCAAACTGGCTGGTGACACAACCACGCTCGCTCTGGTGATAGCTGTTGTGCGGACGCGGCGCTAACTCATTCACCAGAAGGTCGCCCTGCTTGGTAATAAACATCTCCACGCACAGCAGGCCCTCGAGCCCGAGCTTCACGATGATTCCCGCAGCCAGCGTCTCGGCCTTCGATTCCAACTCCGCCGATATGCCGGCCGGTAATACGCTCCACGCCAGAATCTGATTCTCGTGATGATTGCGCGCCGCCGGAAAACTCCGCACCTCACCCGATGGATTCCGCGCCGCCATCACGCTGATCTCGTAGTCCAGATCAAGCGCCTGTTCGGCGACACATGGCCGTCCGCCGAGGCTAAACCAGGCTTCCCGAATCGATTCCTCTGTCGCCCGCCCATCGAAGCCGATTCGCGCCTGTCCTCGCCCGTCGTATCCCCCGCGGCCGATCTTCAAAAACACGCGTCCGCCCAGTGCTCTTACTGCTTCGTACAACTCCGCTTCGCTTTGCACCACGCGAAAAGCTCCAACCGGAAAGCCCGCATCGGCGAGCCACTTCTTCTGAATTGTCTTGTCTTGGATAATACGGATTGGTTCAACGCCCGGTCGCAACGGAGCAATACGCGCAACCTCAGAGAGAGCATCCACACCAATCTGCTCAATCTCCAGCGTCACCGCGTCGGCACCCGCAGCCAGCTTGCGCGCTGCAGCAACATCATCCCAGCGCCCCACGATGGTTTCATCCACCACGAAGCTCGCAGGACACGCTGCCTCCGGGTCCATCACCCGCACACGATAGCCCATGGTCCGCGCAGCCATCGCAGTCATGCGCCCCAGTTGGCCACCTCCCAAAATCGCGATCAGCGCACCGGGCCGGACAATCAAAGCTTCCGTCTTCTCATGGGATTCGTGGCCTTCACTCACCCCGGTAACTCCACATCCAGGGTTTGCGCCAGGACTTCCTTTGTGCGGGCCGCCCGCCACTCTGCGAGGCGCTCGTAAAGCGCGGCATCCGTCGTGGCCAACATCTCCGCAGCCAGAAGCGCCGCATTGGCCGCGCCGGCCTTTCCAATTGCGAGAGTCCCCACCGGAATTCCCTTCGGCATCTGCACAATTGAAAGCAGCGCGTCCAGCCCGTTCAGTTGCGTGGCCGCAACCGGTACGCCGAGTACCGGAACCAGCGTCTTGGCTGCCAGCATTCCCGGCAAATGCGCTGCGCCACCCGCGCCCGCGATAATCACCCGCAATCCGCGCCCGCGCGCCGTCTCAGCATACTCAAACAATAAGTCCGGCGTGCGATGCGCGCTCACTACCCGCGCTTCATGCGGAACCTTCAGCGTACGCAAAATCTCCACGGCCGCCGAGAGCGTCTCGTAGTCGCTCTTGCTACCCATCACAACCCCCACCAGCGGCTGTTCGCTCATGGGCCTGATTATACGAGGGTTCATGCAGCAAACTGAAACCGAATGCCGCCACTCGCCCGGAACGCATAACTTCCACTCTTAATGACGGTGCCAGGCGTCCACGGCCACTTCAATAACCGCGAACACCACGCTCATGGCAGCCAGAAACCCCTTCGTCCGCTGCCAGTTCAGTTCGTGTCGCTCCAGTCGCCGTTCCAGATCTGCAATGCGCCCACCGTTGCCGTCCCCAGTCAAATTCGTCATCTGTGTTTTCAGGACGCTCAAGTCGCTCAGCACCTGTGCTTCGAATTCATTCATCATCCGCATTCATCGGACTCCATCGTCTTTGAGTGACTCGGGCTCGTCCTTGCCCATCGGGAAAAGATCGTCGGCCTCGGCACTCACCACTAACCACTGTTAGCTGCTCAGCGGCAGGTTGATAAACAATGCCGTTGAGAACTCCGAATAATTTGGTGGCATCGAGCCATCGAACATCCGGATATAAAACCTGTCATTGGCGGTCTCGCGCGAGAACGTCATATTCGGCAGCGTCGCCCTCGCCACCAGGCCTGGATCTTCGCCGGCCATGAAGGCAAAATCCCGCCGACGGATCTCAAAGCCGCCACCCACAGGCGGCGTCACACCGGCGCTGATTCCCACCGTGCTTCCATTGAGCGTAGTCACACTGAGGCCGGTCAAATTGGGGAGGTAGGTTGGCGCAATCGCCGCAGGCAGCCACGCGTCCGCAGGCACGGTAGCGCTCGTCTTGATCGCCAGGTCATCGGCCCAGTCGTTGGCGAATGCGATTGCATACTCCACCATGTCTGGATAACTCGCGCGATAGCTCACCCTTACCGTCCGAATCACAACCTGCGTGTTCAGACTCGCCGAAGGCGCGTTCAAGAGCAGCGCATCACCCGGCCACACATCGCTTGCAAAGCTCGTTCTGTTCCCGCCATATGTACCGCTCCACAACGCGCTCACCCCCGCCGATGCCTGTTGAATGGCGAGCCCCGCATTCACGCAATCTGCTGAACTGCGCGCTGGAGGATTTGTCACCGAGCCGATCCATGCGGCCACGGCTGGAGTTCCCGCCAGTGCCAGCGCCTGCTGGCTGGCCATGTTCACAGAGCGCCCCACCGCCCTGCCAATCGTTCGATAGTTCACCGCTATCTGCTCGCCGGCCACCGGTGTCGACCCGGTATAGAACGTCACCTTTCCGGCCCGCACCAGGTGGCACTCCGCCGCTTCCGCCGTCGTGCCCACCCGCCTCGTATAGGGGCTTCCACTCGGTGGCGTACTCACCACCCAGCCCGATCCCAGGTTCGTCAGGTTGATCGCCCGTAGGCTTCCAATCAGGTTGATGCTGCTTGCGGCCACCACTGTGCATGCGGCGGGCAGGCTGGCAATCGCGCCATCATAGAGCGTTACCGGCATCCCGCCCACTCCGTTTACGAACTCCTGAATCTCCAGTTGCATTTTGCCCGGGCACATGTTCGTTTGACCGCCGTAAGTAATCGCTCCGCTGTCTCCAAACGAGCGATAAATTGCCAGCGCTCGCTCCGCCTCCGCGCAATGTACCCGTGCGCGAAGTGTGTATTGGTTGGCCGGATTCACCGCATAGCTCGTGCCTGCTACCGTCCCGCCAATCATCGGCTGCAGACTGACCGCGCCCGTGCCCTGCTGGGCCGTCACCTGAAACCCCGCGACGCATCCACCCTGCGTCAGAATCCCGGTAAAAAATCCCGCCAGAATCCCCGTGCTGCCGGGCGATAACGTCACCCCAACAGCCTCCAGCAGAAGCGTTCCGCCCATCTCCACCGGATCCAGCCAGCTCAGCACCGCCTGCCCGTCGAATCCGCTTCCCCCATCCATCACCAGCCCGCCAGCGCCCAGTTTCAAGTAACCTTCTCCGCCAGGATTCCCCCACACCTGCAGATTGATAGCGCTCTCATTGAATTGCTCGCTGATCAGGGTTGACTTCGACGCGGCCGGAAAGAATGGGTCAGCGGCTAGGTAGAACGTAGTCGTAACTCCGTCCCCCTGAAAATACTCCGTCACATAAGCCACCGGCTCATGCTCCCCGCAAACCGTCACATCGTTGGCAAGGCCGCGCTTCACGCTGCTATTAAACGCAAGCCCAGCCAGATTGAGGCTGCCATCGGTCTCGTTCAACGTATGCACCGTGCCGGGCACACTCTCGAGTGTCAGTGCCCCACTCACTGCCCGATACGCCGCCCGTGCCAGGCTGGCCACCTGCCCAGCGCTCTTGCTCCACGGAGCCCCCCGATCCGGCACAAAATTGCTCACCATAGTGGTCAGTGTGACCCCCCCGGTCGACAACGCCGTCGATCCGCTATGAGTCACCAGCGAGGTCATCAGTGCCCCAGCTGTCTCGCCCGATGCGCCCGTGCCCGGCGGCATCAGCAGTTGATCCAGCAGCACTTCGTCGCTCAGCGCCTCAATCGCGATTCGGTAGCGTGGTCCTTCCAGCGCCAGCCCTGCATACTCCTGCAGCGGGCTCGCTGCGATGTAACCCGTAAAGTAAACGGTCCCATCGTCGCCCGTAACAGTTAAATACTGGTTTCGCGACGGCGTCGCCAGGCTCCCATTCGCGGGCAAAATCAGACCTAGCTGGCAAACCGACGGCTCATTCAGCTTCCGCTCAATTGTCAGCGGTCCCGTCGCGTCGAGAGCTGCTGTATAGTCCTGCCCCTGAATCGTAATCTTCATTACTCACCCGCTCGCTTCTTCACTTGTTCATACCAGCGCCATCGCAGCCGGCAAAAAGCTTCGGTAACAAACCACATGTTCCCCATCCAGCGGATCGGTCACCGGCAGCGCCATGTACTGCCCCTTCAGCAACACCCGCGCCTGCCCGCTCGTATTCTGGCCGCCCTGGCGCTTGCCGCTCAGCGGAATCACCGTCTCCTCCGCGCCAGCCATCGTCTGTAGCCGCGGATAGTGAAAGAAAATCCTTTCCCCCTGGCTTCCTTCCATCACAAACAGCGCCGACCATTCCTGATAGAAACTCCCGCCCTCGCGGTCCACGAACCCAGTAACCGCCTGCAACTTGCCGCCTGCTGCGGGCACGCCTCCCGGCAGTGGTTCGGCAAGCGTCAGACCCGTCGAGCTCACCTGCGAAACCAGGCCCACGTTAAAGGTCACTCTGCGCACATAGTCCACATCCGTCAGCGCCTGCCGCACATATGCGCCTGAAACCGGCGCGCCCACGTAGCCGGTCTGCCCCGTGTAGTCCACATCCAGCGCAATCATCGACCCGGCCGAAAACTTCGCCGCGTCTGTCGACGCCAGCACAATCGATCCGGCCGTCGAGCCACTCTGCGGGATCACAGCGCTCGACGCCTGCGCCCCATCCGCAGCGGCAACCGCCCCACTCGGCACAGCCAAAACGTTCATGTGCTGCGATCCAGTGGCCAGCGCCATCGTCAACTTGGTCCAGCTCAAAAACTCAAGGCTCACCTGCGCACCAACCGTCTCACGCACCTGTTCCAGCGTTCCTGCAGGAATCCCCGCCAACACAGCCGAACTCTTGCTGCCGGATTTGCGAACAAATGCCTGTACCCATCCCAGGCTGATCCACGGTGCCGGCGGCGCATCCAGGCTGAATCCCCCCTGCACCGCGGGATCGAAAAGTACCGGAGTCTCACTCACGCGGTTCACCGGCGCAAAATACCCTCGCACCCGCCGCGCCACCGGTGCGGGAGCCGAAAACCAATTCATCGCCATTTACTCCCCCTGCTCCTGGTAGCTGTAAACCATCACGCTCGCGGAACGGCTAAGCCGGTCCCTCTGAATCGTCAACGGACTAAACCCCGGCTCATCCCAGAAAACCTGCGTCAGCATTGCCGCCGGCGGCGTTGCCGTGTAGTTGAGCTTCGGCGTGTGAAATGGCTGAAGCATCGCTGTCACTTCCTCGTCCATCTGGCTCATCAACCGCCCCCTGTCCAGTCCCCCGAAGCTCTGCGTCCCGCAAGTCTGGTACAGAATCTCGCACTGCTCCGCCACCATCGTCGACGCCAGGTCCACATCCACTCCCATTCCCAGCCAACGAAGCACATACACATCATTGGGAAGCTGGTTGAAAAACGCCTCCGCCTCTTCCACCATGATTCCCGGCCGTACCGCACCGCGCAGCAAAACTGTTCGCTCCGGGTTGATCGTGGTCAGCCGCGACCGCAGCGCCATATAAAACGAGTCCTTTGCATTCTGCATGGAAATAAGCTCCGAGAATTCTCAGTGATCGGTTCTTGGTGGTCATGAATTCCCGTCATCAGCAACGAGGCGCGAATCGGTGACAGACCACTGATCACTGACAACTGACAACTGCCTTTACACCGCCTGCTGCCGCGCTTCCCGCAAAAGCAGCCTGTACAGATACACCTGCCCAAAAGCCTCGTTCGAGGCGATCGACTCAATCAGGTAGTCCTGCCCGCCCACCGTCACCGTCAGCGTCATCGCAAACAGCGCCTGCGCCGATACCAGGTCGAGCGCGCTCACCTGCTGCTGCACTCCAGTCGCCGAGACCAACAGCTCCCACTTCGACTGCCCGCCCTCCTGCCACGACGGCCGCAGTTTCCGCATCACCACCGGACTCACCAACACATCGGCAAACGTCGTTGCCACCAGGCCCAATTCGGACATGTTCGTGTCCGTATTCGTGCCTGTCACCCGCAAAAGGGCCGTCGTTCCTGTCATGCTTCGCAGCAGGGCATCGGCCAGCATCTGCGGCGCTCCCACCGGGTTCCGCGGCGCCGTATCGCTCATCGCTCACCCCAGCCTGTTCGCGATGTAAGGACGCAGCCATGCCTGCACCGTTTCGTCCACCAGCGAACTTGAAAAATACTGCATCTGCATCGTGTCCATCTTGGTCTTGCTTGCATTCAGCGCCGGCGTCGACTGCGCATTGCGCACAATCTGCGCGCACGCGGTCTTCACATCGTCGCCAATGGTCCCGAGGCCCGCCGTATACGTCACCGAAACTTCGTTGTAAGGCAGCCCTAGCACATTCCACGGCAATGTCAGCTCCCCTGTATTCGGGTCAAAATCCACTGTGCCAGGATCGATCGCCGCCCACTGTCCCGGCAACGAAAATGCCAGAGCAATCTCAGACAATGGCTCGCTTGCTCTCTCCCCGCGCCGCGGCCTCGCGTAACGGCCTTCGATGCTCACCAACGGCGTCGTGGCCGTCCCCAGCGGCGACAGCGGAAGATAGCTCAGCAGCACCGTCTGTGCTCCGCTTGTCAGACGAAGCCGCTCCGTGTACTGGATGACATTCAGGTCCGGCCGCCTGCAGTAGCTGTTGATCAATGCCGTGGCGGCTGTAATCCAGTCCGCCGTCGTTCCAGCGGGCAATCCATAATTCGGGTAATCCGCTGGCTGCAGATATGCCATAGTTTGTCCTTTCAAAAATCGGGGGATAGAGAGTAGGGAGCAGAGGATTGGGAATCGAAAACAACATGCAGAAGCCTGATTGGCTCTGTGCTTGTTTTCTATTCCCTGTTCCCTATTCCCTGCCGGGGTCCCCAGCGACAGGTCTTAGTCGCTGGGGTGGCTAGTCCCTGCCTTTTGCCTACCGATCTACCAGCACCTGGTAATGCGCATAGTTGGCGCCCTTGACCACCGGAGCCCCAAACTTCACCGCGACGTATTGATAAGTCATCGAGTTAGGCAGTCCCAGCTGGAAGATCCGCGGAGCCGGATCGCCGAGCCAGTGATACTCGATCAGATCCTCGGTCACGATGTAAGCCGGCAGCACCGCCGAACCCGAGCCCGGTGTGCCTGTGTAACTCAGGCTCCAGTCCGGAATCAGAGGCAGATCCCCTGCCTGTGTCGAGAGCATCTTCACCCGGATACCGCCCGTGATGTTATCGGTATTCAACACCACGTTGAACTCCGACTTCATCTCGCGATCAATCAGGTCCAGGAGCACAGGGTTGGCGTAGATCGCCGTAGGCCGCACGTAGAAACCATTGTTGGCCACCATCTGCGCTACAGCCGACTTGATGCCGTCCACAATCGAAGCAGTCGCCCCGATGGTGGTCGTCAATCCCCCGGCCACGATCTGTGGAATCACGCCCATGTACTGCGTGGTTGTTGGCGTCGACAGGCTGGTGTCGTTGCCGTTCCACAGGGCCACATCATGAGCCACCATCACGCCGCTCACCGTGTCCACCAGGTCCTTGGCCTGCAGATAAGCGAACTGCTTCTGCTGGTCGCCCAGTTCGATATCGAACAGGTTGTAATTGATCTGCGAAACCAGCGCCTTCAGTGGCACGCTCCGCTCCACGCGAGTCGGGCTCACCACCGGGGGCACAATGCTGCGCGGGTTTACAAATCCCGCCGTGCCCGGATTCGGAAGCGCAGTCTCTTCAAAGAAACGCGAAGGATGGCCCGTCGCCGGGACCTGTTTGATGCGCTGCCCAAATGGACTCGAACGCCGGCAAATATCGAAAATCTCGGTCTGATAAAGCGGGACTTCGATCGCGCCCGGCCCAATATAATCTGCTGCTGCGTGAATGTCTGCAAAGGTTGCGTTCATAGGCTCTTTCCGCCCCCTCCATGGGGCCGTTTCTTGAGTGATCAGTGATCAGTGGTCAGTGATCGGTTAACGTCAACCAGTGGTCAGAGCAGCGATCGCTTCTAACTGACCACTGACAACTGACAACTGCCTCTACGCGATTGCCCCTGCCCGCAGCAATTGCGTCTTCACCGCGATGCGCTGTTCCAGGCTCAGACCCGAAAGCGCCGCGTCCAGCGTCCGAACGTCCACCGGGCCCTCGCCGATTCCATGCTTGGCCAACATTTCGGATGTTGCTGCCGGCACCGTTCTCCGCAGCGGATTCACTATCGTCGACGCACCCGCGGCTTTCAAGTCACCCAGCTCCCGCTCGACCTGTGCCAACTTTTCCGTCAGTTCCACTTCCCTCCGGCTCTGATCCACGGTTGCCGAAATCCTTTCCACTTCGCCGGTCAATACGCTCTGCCGCTCTTCCAGCCAGTTCAGCGTCTTTTCCAGCAGCGTTGTCGCGGCCTCAAGCCGCTCCCCTATCTCCCTTTCGATCGTATCCATGACTTTCCTTTCCTGGTTTCACTTGGTTGTCCGCTTCAAGGTAACTAGCTCTGCTAGCTCGCTAACTAAAGAAGCTCCGCGGTTATGCGGAGCTTCTTTGCTAACTCGCTGACTCGCTGCCTCTCTAACTCGCCATGCGAAAGCTCGTAGCCCTGTATGCCGCCTTCTCCCTCAGCAGGATCGCCGCTCCTGTAAAGGTCACGCGGGTCAGCTTCCACACTTCCGCCCGCATATCTTCCACGCGGGCATCGGCCAGTTCGTAGCTCATGCCCAGAGCCTCCGGCGACTGCGCCTGGATCGCCGTCGCCACCTCGGGAAAATCCCGCGCATACAAATAGCCCCGCACCACCAGCCGCCGCCCGACCAGGTTCGCCTCGGTCAACAGCCCAATCTTGCGCCGCGCATCATGCCCATCCCAGCCCGGCCGATAGTCCACCGCCATCCCCAGCAACGACGGCAGAGCCGCCTCCGCTGCTTCCTTCGTTAACATCACCCGGTGCCCGCGCGCTCCCGCTGGAGCCTTGTCGCTGGCCGCATTCACTACCGTCAATACCCCTTCGAACGCCACCCGGTTCGGGTGCCCGTCCACATGAGGAAACTTCACCGCCATCGCTTCCAACCGCATTCGCCCTCCCACTCCACAAAAGATCGGGGACTTAGTCCCTAGTCCCTTAGTCCCTGCTCTTCATCTCTCGCCCCTGACAACGCCACCGCCCCATCCTGCCCCAGCGGTCCCAACCCCCGCATCGCCCGCACTTCATTCACCGTCAACACTCCGGCCTGCAGCAGTTGCACCTGCACCGCCAGCTCTGTCTCCTCATCCCGCGCGTTGAGCTCGTTGAAGACAAATTCGAATTCCCGCCATCCCACACACTTGCCGAACAGGTCCCGCGTAATGTGCCCGGCCAACAGCATCGCCAGCGGCGAAATCGCTCCCCGAAAAGCCTCGTCCGTCATCTCCGAGGCCGTCGACTGGTTCACGTCCGCCTCCAGGCCCAGCATCAACGGCGGAAGCCCGAATGCATTCGCCACCATCCGGATCAGAAACTCCTGCCATGCCAGCCGCATGTCCGCGTCCGTCCCCTGAGCGAAGCGAAGAACCTCCGGCTTCTGCTCGCATGAAATCAGCGGCACCCGCCCCGTCCCTTCAATCTCGTCCTGCCACCACCGGATCAGCCGGTCGTGCTGCGCCGGCGTCGCCTCGTTCAGCCAAATCGCATACTGCGCCACGCTATTAGCCGCCAGCTTGCCCGCAAATCGGTGCGCGCTCAGAAACTGGTTCACCGTTTCAAAAGCCACCTCAAGCGGCCCCAGCCCGAATGGCGTAAAGCTCCGCGGATTCATCCGCACATACATCAACTGGTCGTCACGCAACTCCACCGCACTCGACTCGAGTTGTCCCGGCATCGCCTGCGCATACCTGGGCGTTTCCGGGTCGCCATCCCATCGCGCGTTGATCCGGATCGAAGCCCCGTCCACCGCCCAGAACATCGCCGGGCGATCAGGGTCGCCCGTTGGCTCCATCTCAATCGCGCCATAGCCGCCCGTCAGCGCATCCTCAATTACCTGTTCAATCAGCGTGCGAAAACTGTCCACCGCATTCGGCTCTTCCAGCATGCGCCGCAACGCCCTGAGTTTCCGATCCGTGAATGCAACATCGCCCGCCCGCACCCCGCGACGCACCCGCACCTGCCAGTCCATCGCCGCAACCCGGTCCTTGATTACGTTGATTGCCCTCCGCACCACCGGCGTCTCGGCAAACCGGCGCAGGTTTACCGGTGTCGGCTTGGGCAAATGCTGCCCCGGAAACTGCACAGGACTTAGTATCGATGGCATCGCCAGCGTCCTGCGTTCCGCCTCCGCCTCCAGGCCGCCCGCAAGCTTCTCCGCTCCCCGGCCATTGCCCGTCGCCTGCCTCCAGATCTCTCGCAACTGTTCGCCTACCTTCACGTGCACCTCGCCTTTTCCCGCCCAAAACAAAAGGCACAACCCCGGAAAGGGTCATGCCTCGTCGAATGCCAGTTGTCAGTGGTCAGTTATCAGTTGTCAGTGAATCGTACACAGCTAACAACGTTCAGACCCACTTACCTCACAACAAAATCAATCCTATCCCAAACCTAACTAATGATCTGCAAACCCGCACCAGATAATTTGTAGCCTCTAAGTCATTTCTTATAGAACAGTTAGTCCCCAACGACAACATGCAACAGGGGACTGACAACTGATCACTGATAACTGATAACTACTTTTCACACCCGCAGCTCCCGCCGCGCCGTCTCCGCCACTCGTCCCAGGTCCGCTGTCGTCAGCACCCGGATCTGGTGTTCCTCCATCGTTTCCACGCCGAACCGGTACATCTCCAGCCGTTCCGGCTCCGCATCCGTCGCGCCCACCTTTGCCGCCGGTTCAATCACCGCCGTCAGCTCCAGTTGCGCCTTCTCCACCCGTTCCACCCCGGCCCGCAGGCTCGCCGCCGAGAAAGCCAGCACCTTCGCCATCTCCACACCCGGCTCCAGGCTCACCGCATGAAACATTCTGATCAACCCATTCGGTCGATACCCTACGTCAATCCGCAACGGATCCCCGGGCCGCGTGTACTCCGAAGCCGCGATCCGCTTCCGCATCAGCTCCCAAACTCCGGCGCGCTCAAACTCTGTCCTCATCCGCGCCTGGATCGCCGCCCGCCCAACCAGCCGCGGCATCCGCTCTCGCGGTGGCGGCTCCACGTACAGCCGCATCAGCTCCTCCACGCCTGCCGGCAGGCTCTCCGCCAGGTAGGCCTTGGGCTCCGTCATCTGCACACTCAGTGAGAGCGCTTCGGTCAACAGCCGCATCAGGCTTCCATCCGGCTCTGCCTGGAACCGCCTCTTCAGCTCGCTTTCCATCCCTTC
Source organism: Occallatibacter sp. (assembly GCA_049518435.1). GTDB lineage: Bacteria > Acidobacteriota > Terriglobia > Terriglobales > Acidobacteriaceae > Telmatobacter. Next base: position 88,435 of record JBEKRU010000005.1, read on the forward strand.
CAGCAACGCCGTGTCAGCATCCGGATCCAGGCACCGCACCCGGCGCCAGTCGCGCGTAAAACGCACCTCGGCGGCATCCTGGCTACCCTGCTCCCGCAGGATCACCCCGATATGCACGTACTCGTTCCGCACCGCGTCCGGTACATACCGGAGCAAACGAAACTCACACGCCCGCCGCTGGTTTCCGCTATTCATCGATGGTCGCTCTAAGCGTCACTCCGTAGTTCGTAGTTCACAGTTCATAGTTCGTAGTTCAAAGCCCTTAGTCCCCAGCACATAGTCCCTTAGTCCCTGTTCCCTGATCCCTGATCCCTGTTCCCTATTCCCTATTCCCTGTTCCCTATTCCCTGCCTTTCACATCACCCTTCCCGCAATGCTAGACCCCCACTTCCCCATCTTCCACTCCTCTTCCCCCTTTTTTCGCACCCCTCCCCATTTTGGAAATGGCCCCCGATCCGACCTCCCGAATTCTTCAATCAGCTCCCGAATCCTGCTTCTCCGCGCCAGCAGCTTCTCCACCAGCGCTTCCATCTCACTCAAGTCGCCGCCGTACCAGTCGGGAGGCACCTCGCTGGCCGCGTCCCACACTGTATCCGCGGGCATCGACTCTATCCGCGTCAGCCAGGGCTCAAACGATTCCCATCCGCTGATCTCCCGATACACATCGTTGCGGTAATAAACTCCGCGCAGAGGAGTATCTTCAAACCGCCACTCCCCGGCATGGAAGCAGTATCCGTAATCAATGAATACCGCCTTGTACCGCCGCTCCCGCTGCGTCCGCGTAAACACCGCCTGCCGCCCATTGGCGTTGCCCGTCCACTTGTCCAGCGCCAGGATCCCGGCAAACTCCTCCAGGTTCCTCACCTCCGACATTTGTTCCTCGGGAAGAAAGTCCATCACCTGGCCCGGCATCAGCCCGCCCACGAAACGCGACCCGAACTGCAACCCAGGCACGCATCTCTCGCGCGTCCGCCCCAGGTCCATCTCCAATTCCGGCGTGTTCTCAACCAGCCAGCTTGAAACCTCAATCAACTCAACCTCAGGCGCAGTCAGTCCCGCCGCCGCCGCCAGCCTGGTCGCCAGAAACTCGTTGGCCAGAACTCGAATGTGCTGCGGGTTGTTCTGGAACTTCACCACGTATACGTGGCCGTCCGCGCCCAGCATCAGCTGGCCCTGCGCGCCGCCCCGCATCCGCCGGATATGCTGCACCGCCAGAACCGCCAAACCCGCTCCCCCCGCCTTTTCCTGATTCTCCTAGAATTCTATGCGCTCCACCCTGGAATCCCTTTTCCCGAGTCCCTATTCCCTATTCCCTATTCCCTATTCCCTGGTCCCTGTACTTAGTTCCGCCCGTGCCGCCAGCCCGATCGCCATCGCCATCACCCGGTCATCGTGCGTCCCCGTCCGCGCTCCCGTCCCGCCATTGGCCAGTCGCACAAAGCTCCTGCACTCACCCAGCAACTTCCTGCTCTGGAACAGCCCTGGCTCCTCCACCAGCGCCGCCCCCAGCCTGCCCAGCACAGCAGGCCTGCTCACCGACGTAGTCAGCCACCCCGCCTGCCCCCCCTGCTTATAGATCCGCGCATAGCCGCAGTTCGTCTCCGCCAGCGCCAGCACCCCGGTCCCATGGTTGTTTCGCTCCACTACCAGCCAGGCCCCGTTGTACTCCGCCGCCAGACCCGTGATCAGCCTCGCCAGTTCCAGTCCCCCCGCGTGTCCTGCAAACTCCGCGCACTGCAGCCCGGTCTCCATCTCCAATACTTCGGCCGCGGAATAATCTCCAAGACTCCCGCCCCCCGAAGGGTCCACCGCCACCAGGTATTTCTTCCCCTTCACCGGTGGCAGCCAGATCTCCAACTCCCCGTTCCTTCGACGCTCCATCGCCTCCGGCGCCGTCTTCAGCCGCTCCTCAATCACATCCAGCTCAAACACTGACTCCCCACTGGCCCTGAAGCAGCTCTCCTCGTCCTCCGCAAACTCCTGGCGCGCCAATCCGCGAAAATCCGCCCGAATCTGTCGCCGATAGGCAATTTGCTCCAGGTCCAGACGCTGCTGTTTCCTCAGCTCCTGCTCTTCCTCCGTCAGCGTCGCTGCATCCACTGCCTTCGCCCGGTAGCGCGGCTCCATCCACCACGGAAAAAAATGCCGCACCATCCCCGTCTCGCCCGCCCTCTGCCACTCCTCGTGGAAGCATCCCCCCACGCCCTGCGGCGTCGACTCCACAATCAACTCCCCGCCCGGCGCCAGTGACGCCCGCAACCCCGCCAGCGTCTCCGCCGGATCACCCGGCCAGCGCGCAAGCTCCGAGCAATGCAGATTCTGCACCGTCAGCCCCCGACCCGCGTTCCGGTCTCCTGCCGACACCACCCGGTACTGCGCGTCCATCTCCGGAAACACCAGTTGCCGCACATTCGCCCGCGAAGTCCTGAGCGCACCCTCCCGCAGCTCCTCCGGCAGACAATCCAGAAACCGGTAAACAATCCGGAAGATCTCCTCCGCCGCCTCCTGCGTATGCGCCACCTCCAGCGTCAGCGTACCGGGATTGGTAATCGTCTTGAGAAAAAAACGCGCCGCCGCCCAGGTCGTCAGACCCATCTGCCGCGCCTTCAGCACAATGTTCCGCTGTCCCCGCCGCTTCTCGAAAGCCCGCTGCGCCGCATTCGCCTTCAAAGGCGCTGTCCACCCCTCCTTCGTCCTCACCAGCAAAAGCCGCTCCGCCAGCGCCATCCCCACCGTCTGGCCGCGCAACACCGCCGGCGTATGGTCCAGGATCCTCCCAAACGCAGCCAGTTCCTCTCGGTCCAGCTCCCCTGGTTGCCGTTCCAACCCTTGCGCCGTTGCTTCAACCCCTTCGCCCATCGCTCTCCCGTCTCATCTCCAACGCGCCCTCCGCCACCGAATCCGCCCGGCAAGCCGTCCGCTCCCTCCTAGGGCGTTAAAACCAGGCCATACATCAGCAACGCGTTCCCTGGAGACCCGCCCAGCACAGTCGAGATCGTCGCCGTTCCGCTGCACGTCGCCGTTCCGCTTCCCAGCGTTGCCGATGTGGGAGCCGCACTCGCGCCCCCTCCTCTCGCCGTAATCGTCAGCGCCGTACCCGATGCAATCGTGTTCGTTCCGGTCAGCGTCACCGTAGCCGTGGCAGTCGACGAATCATTGAAGCTCGCCAGCGTGCACGTCTGTCCCGTCGTGCCGGTAATCGTGCCGCCGCTCGTATACGTGCCTGAAGCCACACCCGTCGACTTGTACCTCACTAGCAGCGACAACACCTGCGAAGAACCGGTGTTGATGGCGAGAGGCGGAAGGGTTGTTCCAGTTAATGCCTGCGTATCCGTCAATGCCGTGTAGCCTCCCAGTGTGAATGGAGGCACAGTCGCATACGTTGCCGATGAATACCCCGGAAGGAATGTCAGGTCCAGTGGATAGGTCCCTGCCCCGTTTGTGAGACTGTTGGCTGGGGCCAGAACTGTTCCTCCGCTACTTTTCCATATCTGGACACCACCAAGTTCCCAATCGAATACCAAAACCGCCGCTGCACTCGCCGATGAGAACACGCCAAACTGCGGCCTTGCCTTGACAGACAGAATAGGACCGCCAAGCGTGTTCGCAGGGAAAGTGAAAGTCGTGTTGAACGGAATGTAGTTCAAGCTGCCATCCAATGATTGGTTGGAGCAGTAGAGTGAAAGAGTCCCGCCTGCCGTTCCCGCGCCCGGGTTGCTTGTGCTCGATACAACGACGGTGGATCCGGAACTACTTGTCACATTCCACGGCCCGCCGTTGTAGCCCGCCGTCCCGTTGTTTTGCGCCTGCACCTTTTGCCCCTGCGAAAAGTAGGACGCGGCATTGGCCACCGTATACGTCATGGTCGTTGCATTGCTGCTTACCGCCGTTATGGACTGCGCTCCAATTGTCGGATCAGCAGCCTCGGCGCAGATCGTGTCCCCGGCGACAGACGAGACGGTCGGAAGTGTGCCGGGAGCCCATTTGCCCGTAGTGGAGTTGTAAATCGGCACTGACCCATTCACGCGGCCTGCGTTCGTCCAGTCGGAAAGATTGCCCGTTCCCAGCGGAGAGCCCGCCACTTCAAAGCCTCCGCCCGCGTTGATCTGGCCAGTGGCATTCATGCTGGCAGGCGTCTGGCTTCCCAGCGAGCCATCCGGCGTCGAATCGGTAAATGAACCGAGTATTCCGGCACTCGGCGTCACCTGTCCGGTGTAACTGTTCGCAGCCAATGTCTGCTCAAGATGCTCAGTACCCGAACTGCCGTTCGCCACAGTGCGATAAATGTTGTAACTGTCCGCCCCCACAACCGGATAAAACCTGCCCGTTATGGAGTTGGTGCCGCTCACGGTTCCCGCGCAACTCGACACCGTGTACTCGCTGATAGGCGGGGATTCCAAACCGCCCGAGACCGATGTGATCTTGTAGAAATATGTGGCTGAGCCGCTGTTCGCGCACGCAAGCTGGAACACGTAAGACGGCGATGTCACCTGCGGCACACTCAGGTAACCGCCCATGATCCTCACCTTGGCCGCTATGTCCTGCCGGAAGTTGTCAAGCGCCGTGCTGTCGTTCCCCGCCAGGATATTGATGCTGTGCGACGGCGCACCGCCCATCGCCCCATCCGGCGCGTCATTCTCGACCATTACAACGTGGTTTGCGTTTCCTGATCCAGGTGTCGGGATCTTGAAGTTCTGTTGCGTCAATCCTGTGCACCCTCTGCACAGAAAAACATTCCGGTTGGACGCTGTCGTGCCGAAGTCCACGAGCGGAATCACGACGGGTTCCGATAAATCGCCCGCCTGCCCGAAGGTGAAGTCGCTCAACCGCACATCGACCCCCTCCGCATTACTCCAAATCATGTCGCCGGTACCGTTCCCGTTGGTGGGAAGAAAACCACTTGGAGCATAAACACCATGGTCAACCGAGAGCGTACCTCCCGATGTTCCGCAGCATGTGTTGGAAAAAGCTTCGAGGAACATCGACGTTCCCAGGGCGGCATCGCCGGGACCGCCGATGATCGGGGCGTAAACACGAGCCGGGCCATCCGTCTCCTCGTTGAATTTAGCAACGTCGAGATGAGCGCCGGTCCCTAACATGAAATCGACGCCGTTTTGCAGCATCTCCACCGTTCCCGATATATGCCACCAGTTGCCGTCAATCATCGCAAAGCCCGCACCGCTGAAATAGCACCCAATGGTCCCGGAGAATGTCCAGTCCTGCGGCTGCGACTGCTCCGCTCCGAAACACACATCCACATTCGTAACATGCACGTTTCTTACGTTGTTTCTGTCATCCTGTTCCATCGCCGGGTCGGCCAAAACCCCATACATCGCCGTCGAATCCGACAAATACGCTGATCCGGGCAAGCTCCCAAAACCCGTCAGGTTGCCAAGATAAAGGTCGTAGAAGTCGTTCAGCGAGTTCGGAAAGGGACCCGTGGTCAGGTCCGTTGTATCAATAAGCGCCCTCGGCTTCGTACTGGGCTGGTCGCTCCCCATAATGTTCAGGTCATGCACCGTGCATCCGTCGCAGTTCTGAACCTTCATCACATCATTGAAGGGCATGTACCCGGAATCCGAACTCAGCCCCGAAGTCGCCACGTTATAAGTCAGCGTGGTCGCGGTAATGCTCGCAGGGTTCTGAATCAGGAATGTTCCGCTGAGAGCGGCTTGCGTCGTCCCCTGCACGTTCACCAGGCATTGAGCGCCGGCTCCCGTGCAATAGGTACCGGAGAAGCCGTGACCCGCCAGGTCTGTCAACGTAACCGTAGTGCCGCTCACCGACAACGTAACTGGATGAGCCGCGCCCGCCCAGATGATCGTTGTTCCACTTGCGTTGCCGGCCGAAAGGCTCTTGGTGATCCCCGATGCAAGTCCGCAACCGGTCACCTGCGTTCCCCGGCCGCCGGCGATCAGCAGCGTCACCGTGGTGATGATCGGCTTGCAGCCCAGCGTGAGTTCACCCTTCGATGAATTTGCTGCAATCTGGCTCGTGATCATCGAATTGAACGCCGCACCATCGTCCGTGCCCAGAATCATCGTTGCGCCCGTTGCATTGATGCCGGAGTACGTTGAGTTCAAGGTCGCGGTCGTCGATGACGTAACGTTGAGTCCCCCGGTATAAGTGCGTCCCGCTGCGCCCAGAGCGGTTATATTCACCGTAAGTCCTGTGCCGGTCGATGGAGAGATTGCAGCCGTCGTCGCACCGGTTGTAACCGCAAAGCCGTACCCGGAATTCATCAGGATAATCGCACTCGGAACACCACCGCTCACTGCCGTCACTACTCCTATGCCGCCAGATCCACCGGCAATCGTGAACCGGTCATTCAGAGCCCATCCGGTGCCGCCGGCATTGAGAGCAAGCGCCCCAATGGCGTTAACCGGGTAAAGCAGCGCGAGCCTTGAGTTATCGGTTGAGCTGAAGTTCGCGCATCCAGTCGAAGAGGTAAGCGTCGTCGTGCCTGCGCTCGTTGCAATGTTGATATCCGTGCAGATTCGCGCGTCCTGCTTCAGGCTGCTCTGCGAAGTAGCAAGACCGCCATTAAGCGCGCCTGTCACACTGGGAGCCGTAACCACGGCGCCCTGCACAGTCCCACTGCTGCTCACGCTGCTCGGCGCAATCGGATTTCCGTTGACAATGCTCGCCGCGGCAACCGCCGCGGTCGCCGCACCCGTTCCGCCCGCACTCACCGGAACCGTGCTCATGCCGCCGATCGATGTGCCTGTGCTGTAATACGCAATCTGCCCTGCGCTGCCCGAACCAACCGCTCCGCCCCCCGCTCCGCAAGCCGACCCCGTGTTTGTGATATACCCCGAGCTATCAATCTGCACGCAGTTGTGTCCGCTGCTCGCCGCCAGGCCCGGAAATGCAATCGATGTCGTTCCCGTGAAGCTTGCATACACCGAACTGCTGCTCCCTCCATACACCTTGAATGCCGTTCCCGCGCCCGTCTCGTAGTTCACCCGCACCGCGCCTGAAGCATTCGAAGCATTCACGTACGTGTCGCCGCTGTTCGTGCTCTGGTACGCCTTGAAGCTGTCCAGTCCGCCAACCGCCGAGTTCAGTTCCCAGTTATTGCTCGCATCCTTCTCCGCATACCACTGGCTGTTCCCGTTCCAGTCCTTGTAAATCAGCGATTCCTTCTGGCTCTGCGTCAACCCCGCCCAAAGCACCGCGTCAATCTCCGCATCCAGTTGGTTCTTCACCGTCGGCGTACTAAGCAATGTCGATACACCGGCCACCTGCAGCGTTCCGTTGAACTGCGCATCTCCCGACTTGTCCACCGTCGCTACAGTCGTCTCCGTCGCACCACCCGACCCGAACACCACGCCCCCCGTACCCGCGTTGTTTGACCCGTTCAGCACCACCGCGCCTGTTCCCGCAGCGTTCAAAACCGTTTGGTTATTTGTGCTCGATTGCCCGTTGTTATACTGCCCAATCGATAAGCGGGGAACATTGTTGAACAGATCCTGCACCTGGTAGTACTGCTCGCCCGCCGTCGCGTCCGTGTATCCCTGCACCCAGCGGTATCCATAGTCTGTTTGAATCTCGTTCAGCAACCCGCGCTCGTTCCCCGTACCGATTCCCAGTCTCCAGTGGTTCGTCACCGTCGCATCCTGCTGGCTTCCATACCAGTCCCCGTTCATTCCGTTGAACGTGCGGTGAAATGCATCCAGAAAGCTGTTGCGCGTTCCGTTGTCCGTCAGCTTGCCGGTAAACATCGTGCCGCCGGTCATCCAGTTGTTGTATGAGCTCCCCGCGTCCGCCACTACCTGGTTCGTCGAGTTCTCGTTCCGCAAACCAACTACCGTATTGTTCTGCGCATTCGCTCCCAGATGCAGCGCCGTCCCGCAACTCTCCACGTCGCCGCCCGTGAACGTGTTCCCATCGCCCTGTTGCAGGTTGATCCCATACGTCCCGCTGATCGGATTCCCCCCGCTCGTCGGGCAGTCGATATGCAGCCTCACAAACGTGCTCGCATTCATCCAATCCGTCGTCGCCGGATTCGCCACCTGGTGCCCAATCGCATTCACCGCCGTCTGAAACCCATCGAACTGATCGCCGTAAAAACTTCCTCCCGTGTAGTTCCCTGTCCCGTCCAGCGTCATGCCCGTCTGGTTCGCGTTCCCCAGCAGATATAGACCCTGCACGTCCATCTCCTGCGTACGGAAAGCCACCAGCCCCTGCGCGCTCGCGCTCGTCGACGCCGTAGTGTTAATCACCACATCGTCGATGTGGAAGCCCATCGTATCCGCCGCATACGTCGGATCACCCACCTGCACCATCGCTCCCGCGCCCGAATAGAGAAAAACAGTCCCACCCTGGCTCCCGCTCGCCGTACTCGCTCCCCGCAACGCGCAACCCCGCAGCGTCACGTTCCGCGTCCCCGCCGTCACAATCACCTGGTTGGCCGTTGCAATCGTCGCGCATGGCAGCAGCACTGTCGCATTGCCCGTTGCAATCGTAAGACTCGATCCCATCGCCAATGTCCCGGCAAAGTTACGCGCATCGCACGTCCCACCATAACTCGAACTAAGTGCGCCAAGACAAGCCTGTAACTTCGCCCCAAAGTCCGCGCCCGTAAACTGATCAGCCTGGTACACAGCGCCAATCTGTTTGGCCGTCAAATCCCCGGTCACCGTACCACCTGTAATCGGAAGCGCCGAGCTCACCTGCGTATCCACATAGTTCTTGTCCGACGCCTGCAGCGCCACCGTCGGGTCGCCGCTCAACATCAGCGGCCCCGTCATGGTCCCGCCAGACAACGGCATACCCAGGCTCGCTGCATTATCTACGTAATGCTTGTCCGCCGCCTGCAGTGGCAACGTCGGGTCGCCGTTCAAATAGAGATTCCCCGTCAGCGTCCCGCCCGACGCCGTCAGCATACTCCCCGTCAGCGCCGCGATCGCCTGGTCAACATACGCCTTGCTCACCGCCTGCACTGCCTGCACCGACGGCATCAACTGGCTCTGCACCTGCGCCAGGGTCGCCTGCGCCGCCGCCGGCACCACCCAGTACTGCGTGCTCGCCGTGCCGTCGCTCATCTGGTACACAGCTGTGTAATACAGACCCGCCGGCAATGAGCCCAGGTTCGGCGCAAGGTTCACGCTCAGATATCCATCCGGCGCAATCGTCACCATCGTGTGCCCCGCCGCAATGGACGCCCCCGTAGCCGTCGTGAACGCCGGCCAGCTCACATTCACCGTCCCCGCGCCTACCTGCCCGCTGGCCAGGTACACCGTCCCTTGAACCGTGGTTGTGGTCACACCCTGCGCCCGCGCAACTCCCGCCAACGCCACCTGCATCAGACCCAACAACACCAGTCCAACTCCCAGCCGTTTTCCCGCGCCGAACCACCCGTCCCATGTGAGTTTCATTCGTCTCTCAACTCTCTTCCCAATTTCCTGTGCAGAAAGCAAAAAGGGACAATTCCTCAACGGAATCGCCCCTTCCCAACATCCAAATTCGTCGGTCCCAACCAATCGCACTGGAGATCCGGGAAGACTTCCCTTCCTCTCTCCATTCATTGCGCCTGGGATGTTCTTAGCCTAACCAATCGCCCAGTAATTCTACGCAACCACCTATCAGCATTTCATCCATTCATTTTCAACGACTTATCTCTTCACCCTCATCCCAGAACTTTGACAACCATCCATTCCCCCAATATTCCGTGCTCCCATGCTGGTCTCTTCAGTTCTGAGTTCCGAGTTCCAAGTTCTTAGTTCTGAGTTCCACCTCTCCAACCAGTCGTCACGAGCACCGGACAACCCAAAACCAAGATCCACGATCCAGCAACTGCGAACTGCGAACTGCGAACTGCGAACTAAGAACTAAGAACTGTCATCTGTAATCTGTAACCTGTAATCTGATCTAAGTGACTTCCGCCCCCACCCACGACCCCATCCTCATCGTCCACGGCGGCGCCTGGGCCATCCCCGCAGACGCCGCATCCGCTCACGAGTCCGGCGTCCGCAACGCCCTCGAAACCGGCTACCGCATCCTTGCTCTCGGCGGTTCCGCTCTTGACGCCGTCGAAGCCGCCGTCACCGTCCTTGAAGACGACCCCACCTTCGACGCCGGCCGCGGCAGCTTCCTCACCTCCGACGGCCGCGTCCAGCTTGACGCCCTCCTCATGGACGGTGGCCGCATGAAAGCTGGCGGCGTCGCCTGTGTCGAGCGCCTCCGCAACCCCATCCAGGCCGCCCGTCTCGTCCTCGAGAAGAGTCCCCACGTCTACTTCGTCGCAGAAGGCGCGGAGCAATTCGCCGCCAGCCACGGCATGCCCCTGATTCCCAACGCCGACCTCGTCCTCCCCCGCGAACGCCAACGCCTGCTGGATGCTCAAGCCCGTCAATCCGCAGGCTTAGCCGACGAAACCTTCTCCGGCCAACTAGCCGACGACAAAGACCCCGCAACCGCCTTCAAAAACGACTCAGATAATAAGCTGGGTGCCCCCGGTCCCTCGCCCTTGAGGACCGGGGAGTCGAAGGATCCTCAACCTCCCATCGGATTCGACAGTCACGACACCGTCGGCGCCGTAGCCCTTGACGGCCACGGCAACCTCGCCGCAGCCACCTCCACTGGAGGCACCCTCAACAAAACCCCCGGCCGCGTTGGCGATTCTTCCCTGATCGGATGCGGCTGCTACGCCGACAACCTCGCCGCCGCCGTCTCCCTGACCGGCTGGGGCGAACCCATCATGAAGTTGGTATTAGGCAAGTGGGCGACTGACCGCGTAGCCGCCGGCAGTGCCCCGGAAATCGCCGCCCGCGAAGCCATTTCCTACCTCTACAACCGTCTAGGCGGCCACGGCGGCATCATCCTGCTAGGGCCCGACGGCCGCTTCGGATTAGCCCACAACACCCCCGCCATGGCCTGGGGCCTAGCCACTCCCAGCGGCCTCCAAACCGGCCTCTCCGTCTAGACATGCTAGTCCTGGCCTCAGCATCCCCCCGCCGCCGCGAACTCCTGACCCAGGCCGGCTTCACCTTCCAAATCCATCCCGCCCACATCCCCGAAGACCCACGCCCCAACGAAGACCCCATAGCCTACGTAGTCCGCCTAGCCCGCGAAAAAGCCGAAGCCGTCTTCGCCCAATTCAAGACTCCGGGTGGCCCATGTCTCGATTCTGAGACATGGGATTCGAAAAACACCGACCCTCAATCCCTAACCGTCCTCGGCGCCGACACCACCGTAACCGTCGACAACCAAATCCTCGGCAAACCCGAAAACGCCCCCGACGCCGCCCGCATGCTCCGCCTACTCTCCGGACGCACCCACCGCGTAATCACCGGCGTAGCCGTAGTCACCGCCACCCGCACCGAAGTCGCCGCCGAAGTCACCGGCGTCCAATTCCTAACCCTCTCCGACCTGGAAATCGACTCCTACATCGCCACCGGCGAACCCATGGACAAAGCCGGCGCATACGCCATCCAAGGCCGCGCCGCCCGCTGGATCCCCCGCATCACCGGCGACTACTCCAACGTAGTAGGCCTCCCCATAGCCCTGGTCACAACCCTCCTCGAATCCCGCTGACTTCACGACATCGAGGGTGCCCCACCTTCACCACAGTCTCATCGTGGTTAAGGTGGGATAGCTCCATCTATCTATGGCTCTTTATCGTTCTTTACAATCGCATCTTGACCCTCGCCTCTAACTGTCATCTGTAATCTGTCATCTGTAATCTGCCTTACGGCTTCACCGCTATCTTCTCCCCCGAATACTTCACCGCTTTGCTAGCCCCCGCCCCCACCACCGAAACATTAAACGTCCTCGCCGTCAACATCCCCGGAAAACTCCCCTCCCGCGCCCCAATCGTCAACGTCTTCGTTCCATCGTTCCAGTGGAAAGCAATCGTCGCATGCGCACCCTTCTCATACGCATACCCATCGTTCTCATCCTCATACAAAGTGAAGTCCCCATCCGCCCCCGGATAAACCCGCAACTCAATCGGATCTTCAACTTTTTCCGTAGCCCACTCCATTGAAGGCCCAAACGGCACAATCGATCCCGCCCTCACAAACAGCGGCAATTTCTCGAGCGGCGCATCCGCCTGAACCCGCTTCCCACCTACCGTCTTCTCGCCAGTCCAGAAGTCGTACCACGTCGCCTCCGGCAAATAAACCGTCCGGCTCGTAGCCCCCTCCGTAGTCACCGGAGCCACCAATATCGAAGGCCCAAACAAATACTCATCCCCCGTATTCTGCGCCTCCACATCCTCTCGCCAATCCATCACCAGCGGCCGCATCAACGTCCCATGGTTGCTAGTCACCTGCCACGCTTCCGAGTAGATATAAGGCATCAGCTTGTATCTCAGCGTGTCATAGTCGACTAAGATCTTCTGCGCATCCGCCCCATAACTCCATAACTCGTTCTCGCTCGGATTCCGCGTCCCATGCACCCGGAAAATCGGCGAGAACGCCCCAAACTCAAACCACCTCACAAACAGCTCCCGAAACTTCGGATCATTCAAATTCCCGCCCGAAATAAACCCCCCAATATCCGTAGTCCAATAGGGCATTCCACTGATCGAATAATTCAGCCCCGCCGGAATCTGCCTTGCAAACGTAACCCAATCGCTCAGCACATCGCCCGACCAAGCCGTCACCCCAAACCGCTGCGCCCCCGCATAAGCACTCCGCGACAAGATAAACACCCTCTTCGCGTCCGACGCCGCCCTCTGCCCCTCGCTCACCCCGCCCACATGAAACAGCGGATACACATTCGCATACCGCGCGCCCGAAC
>JBEKRU010000006.1:0-139016 GCA_049518435.1 Occallatibacter sp.
CCGGCGCTGCCTGCGCATTGGAAGCGGGATTACTTCTTCTATGCGAATGGATTTGTGAAGGACATGGATTGGTGGGATGCATCGCCGTTTACGGTGGCTCAGTTGCCGTTCCACGGAATGAGTACGTATCCGTATCCGGCGGGCGAGATGTTTCCTGACGAAGCGGATGCGGTGGGATACCAGTTGAATTGGAATGATCGGTGGGATTCAGGAGAGCCGGTGCGGGCTTATCGATTTAATTATCGGGAGAGGCCTTCGACGCCAAAGGATGATTTGGTTCCCGCTTCGATTTTGGCGGAACATCCATGAACAATGTTGTTCTTGAGCCGGCGGTGCGGCAACTGGAATTGCTGGGCTCGGGCGCGATCTCTGTAACGGAGCTGGTCGAGGCGCATATACGGCAGATTGAGCGGCTGAATCCTGCGCTGAATGCATTTGCGGACTTTGATGCGGAGCGGGTTTGGGAGCGGGCGCGGAAGCACGATGCGTGGGATGGCACTCGGGAGCGAAGACCGTTATTCGGATTGCCGGTTACGGTGAAGTCGTCGATCGCGACACGCGGAATGAAGTGCGAGACTGGGAGCCTGCTGCACAAGGGCGAGGTTCCACGCGAGGACGCGGTGGTGGTGGCACGGCTGCGGGCGGCGGGGGCGCTGATTCTGGGCACGACGAATTGCCCGGAGTTTCTGATGGCGTATGAGACGGACAATCTGCTGCATGGAAGGACGCGAAATCCATGGGATTTGTCGCGGTCGCCGGGCGGGTCGAGCGGGGGCGAGGCTGCGTCGATTGCGGCGGGAATGTCGGCGGCTGGACTGGGGAGCGATAGCGGCGGATCGGTGCGGGTACCGGCGCATTTTACGGGGATTTGTTCACTGAAGCCGACGCCGGGGCGGATACCGGGCCGTGGGCATCTGCCGCCATGCGTGGGGCCGTTTCAGATTCTGGGCGCGATTGGACCGATGGCGCGGACGATTGGCGATGTGGCGCTTCTGTTCCGATTGCTGAGCGGGCAGGATGTTTCTGATCCGGCGAGTGCGCGGGTGTTGCTGCGGGAGCCGAGGTTGGATGAGTTGCGGTCGAACAAGATTGGATTCTTCGAGGACGATGGGCTGGTCCCCGTTACGGCGGAGACGCGGGAGGCGGTGCAGGCTGCGGCTGGTGCGCTGCGCGAGGCCGGGTTCACGGTGGAACCGTTCATGCCGCAAACGCTGGAGGCGCTGCGCAAGCTGTGGTGGACGTTCTTTGTGCAGTGCGGAGCGATGTTTTATGCACCGGCTATCGCGGGTCGAGAGGACGAACTGAGCCCAATCTTCAGGCAGTTTCTTGGGATAGCCGCGGGCGCGCCGGCACTGACGGCTGCCGAGTTGCTGAACGCGTGGGCCGAACTGGATTTGCTGCGGGCGAAAACGCTTGAGGAGATGAAGAAATATCCGGTGCTGCTTTGTCCGGTGGCGAGTGTTCCGGCGTTCCGGCATGGCGAACGTGCGTGGGACGTGGATGGGCGCACGGTCGAATACCTGGACGCCTGGCGTTATGCGCAGTGGTTCAATGCGCTGGCTTGCCCGGCGGCGGTTGTGCCTGTGGGGCGGTCGCCTGAGGGGTTGCCGATTGGGGTGCAGATTGTGGCGCGGCCGTTTGAGGATGAGACGGCGCTGGGGATTGCGGCTGTGGTGGATAAGGCGTTTGGGTACAGGCCGCCGCCGATGGCGATGGAATGAAGGGCTTCCTCAGGGATTGTTATTGATAGGCTACCTGGGGCGCACCATTGAGCGCAGGCGCGATGGCGGGCTTGCGGCGGCGGCCTGGGCGTGGCTTAACTTCACTGGCGGGAGTTTCCGGGCCAGTGGTCAGCAGTTTATTCAGCGCCGGAATGCTCCTGCGCTCGGCTTCGACAAAGTCCACGCCCTCCGCAGTCAGCGTGAAGGCCGAGTTATCCGCACGGGTGATGAATCCCTTCTTCTGGAGGTACCAAACGGTAAACTCCAGGTACTCGCGTGGAAACCCCATGCGCATTTCAACTTCGCTGAGCGCAACTTCCGGGGAGCCAGGGTTCTGACGACGCCGAAGGTACAGCAATCCCAGCAAGGCCAGTCTGCGGTTCAGTTCACCCTTCATGTCGTCCATGAAATCAATGGTGCTGGAAAGAGGCACGGATGGGTGCGCATGCTGTTTGTAACTGGCGTCGTATTCTGCGCGGCGCTCTGGATTGGACAACACTTCGTATGCCTGTTTGAGCGTGTGGAACTTATCGGCATTGCCAGTTTCGGGATTATCCGGATGAAAGCGGACGGCGAGAAATCGATAGACTCGTTGGATGGTGTCGCTCTCGGCGTTGGGGCTGATTTGGAGGAATTCGTAATAATTCAAAGGTGCCTCAACCGTCGTGGAAGAGTGGCGCTTCGCTCTTGGCAACGTCGATCTCCTTTTTCTGAGTTGAGGATTCAAGGTTAGCTTTTCGTAAAGCGGCTTCGCAAGGTCAAATCAGGCTCTGCTGTTTTGGGGAATATTTCTGGTCAATCATTCCGATAACTCGAATTCAAGGTCATCCGTCACAGACAAGAGTTCACGTTGCCGCTAGAAACGAAGAGGCAGGTGCGAGGTGAGCGGCTGCACCTCATCCTTTGGGTGGACGCGCGGCGCGGATAATCGCGTTATTCTAACGTTTCCGCTTCCCCAGAAACGGAGCGCACAGGGTGCGCGAGAACTGGCACGAACGATTTGCCGACAGTCCCGATGTTCTGAAGAGTGCGCGGCACGCCCAGACGGTGGTGCCGGTTCTGGATCTGGAGATAGGCGGGGACGAATTCATTACCATGGCTGGGCCGTGCTCGGTTGAGACGGAGTTTCAGCTGATGGCCACTGCCAATCATGTTCGCCGCGCAGGCGCGCGCATCCTTCGCGGAGGCGCATTCAAGCCGCGCAGCTCTCCCTACAGTTTTCAAGGACACGGCCTTGCAGGGCTGAAGATGCTGGCGCGTGCTCGAGAGGAGAGCGGGCTTGCGATTGTTACCGAAGTGATGAGCGAGGACGATGTGCCGCTGGTGGCCGAGTATGCGGACATTCTGCAGATTGGCACGCGGAACATGGAGAACTACTCGCTGCTGGAAGCGGCTGCACGGAGCGGGCGGCCGGTGCTGCTGAAGCGCGGAATGATGGCGACGATTGCGGACCTGCTGCGCTCGGCGCAACTGATTATCGACTGCGGCAACCCCCATGTGATTCTTTGCGAGCGCGGGATTCGCACGTTTGAAACGGCGATGCGGAACACGTTTGACGCGGCAGCGATTGCGCTGTTGAAACACATTTCGCATTTGCCGGTAATTGCAGATCCGAGCCATGCGGCGGGGCATCGCGAGCTGGTTCCGGCGCTGGCGCGGATTGCGGTTGCGGGCGGGGCGGATGGTCTGCTGGTGGAGGTGCATCCGAACCCCGATAAGGCTTGGAGCGATGGGGAACAGTCCCTGGACTTCGAAGGATTCGACGCAATGATGTACGGGTTGGAGCCGTGGCTGGAACTGCGCGGGCAGGAATTGTTGCGGCGCGTCGGGACTGGCGCGGAGCCGGTGGAGGCATTGGGATGAATCGCTCTGTCCAGATGCTTGCAGTGGTTTTGTCGATTGCTGGTGGGATTGTGGTTTGCGGGTTCGGTTTGGCTCCGGAGCAGAACGCAGGGGCGGTGACGGATGCGGATGTGATTGTGACGGCTGCGCCGGTGTATCTTCCGCTGGCTGCGCTGAAGGGTGGAGAGCGATTTCCCAAGGGCGCGCAGTTGCTGGTGATCCACGCTGGTAAGGCTGAGCCGCTGGTGAAGGAGTTTGCGGCAACGGCGGATGCGAATGTTGGATTCGATGGCAAGACGGTGCTGTTTGCGGGAAAGCAAGCCGTGGGCGATAAGTGGCAGATATGGGAGATGACGCTGACGGATCGGGCTGTACGCAGGGTGGTGGGGGGCGAAGGTGATGCAATTCGTCCGTTCTATCTGCCGGGTGGGCGGCTGGTTTATGCGCGGCGTACTGCGCAGGGGTTTCGGTTGGAGGCGGCGGGCAAGGATGGTGCGTCGCCGAATGCCGCGATTGATGCACAGGCCGGGGCGACGGTGCTGCCATTGAGTTATATGGCGGGAAGCGCTGTTCCTGCGGATGTGCTGCTTGATGGGCGCGTGTTGTTTGAGTCAGGGTTCCCGCTGGGCTCGGGATCGACTCCGGAGTTGTACCTGGTTTATTCGGATGGATCGGGCGTGGAGTCGTACCGTTGCGACCATGGGCGTGCGCGCTGGGGCGGGACGCAGTTGGCCTCGGGCGATGTGGTGTTTACGCACGGGGATTCGCTGGCGCGGTTCACTTCGCCGCTGGCGCACGAAGCGGCGATTGCCTCGCCGCACGCGGAGTATGCGGGTGGGATTGCGGAGATGGCGTCGGGCGCATGGCTGGTGAGTGCGCGGAATGCGGCTGGCGCGCATTACGCGCTGAAGTCGTGGGAGCCGGGCGATGGGCTGAAGGCGGGTGCACCTGCGCTGAAGACGATCCTGACCGTGAGTGGCGAGGATCTTGTAGAACCGGTGATGGTTGCAGCCAGGACCCGACCGAAACGGCATCCGTCCGGACTGCATCCGTGGGATTACGCGAACATGATGGCGCTGGATGCGCGACAGTCACGCGAAGGGGAGTTGAAGGTTGCGCCGGCGCGGGTTCGGCTGGAGTCGTTGGATGCGCAGGGGCACGCGGCGGCAATGGGGACTGCGGCGGTTGAGCCGGATGGATCGTTTCTGGTGAAGGTGCCTGCGGACAAGCCGATTCGGTTTGTGCTGCTGGATGCGAAGGGCGCGGTGGTGCGGCAGGAGCACGGATGGTTCTGGATTCGAGGCGGCGAGCAGCGCTATTGCGTGGGGTGTCACGCGGGGCCGGAGCGATCGTCGGAGAATCGCGTGCCCGCGGTGTTGCTGCGAACGACCACGGCGATCGATTTGACCGGAGCGAAGCCAGTAGAGAACTTCAAGACCGATGCGCCGAGGGGCAACTGAAATGATGATTCGCTTTCTTCTTTTCTTGTGCATGGCTTCCTTTCCCGTCGCGCAAAGTTTCGCACAGGTTCTGGCTGCACCAGCGCCAACTGTACCGCAGCAAGCGGTTGCCGCGCAGGGGCCGGAGATCAAATTTGAAGATGCGAGCGACAAAGCGGGAATCAACTTTACGCATAGTTTTGGGTCGCGGCAACTGGGTTCGTTGCTGGAGGGAACGGGCGCGGGATGCGTTTGGTTCGACTTCAATAACTCCGGGCTGCCTTCGCTGTATGTAGTGAATGGAAGGCCTCTCGATGACTCGATGCATCCATATCCGCTGAAGGAAAAGCCGGCGACGCCTCCGCACAATCATCTTTATCGCAACGATGGAGGCGGGCATTTTACGGATGTGACGGAGAAGGCGGGACTGAATCCGGATATGTATTCGGACGCGGTAGCTGCGGCGGATTACGACAACGACGGCAATGAAGATTTGCTGGTGACGGGGTACGGCAAGGTGGTGCTGTATCACAACGACGGGAATGGGCACTTTACCGATGCGACGGCGAAGGCCGGCATCAAGGTTGACGGGTGGGCGATTAGCTCGACATGGCTGGATTACGACAAGGACGGCTGTGTTGATTTGTTTGTTGGGAAGTATTTGAAGTTCGATCCGAAGTATCGTGCCTTTTATGCTCCGACGAATTATCCGGGACCGCTGGATTATGAGGGCGAAACGAATCAGTTATTTCATAACAATTGCGACGGCACGTTCACCGATGTGAGCGAGAAGTCGGGCATCAGCGCATTTGTGGGGCGCACGATGGGGGTGACGGCGGCGGATTTCGACAACGATGGATGGGACGACATTTACGTTGCCAATGATCGCACGGAGAATTTCCTGTTTCGCAATAAGCATGATGGGACGTTTGAAGAGATCGGCAGCGATACGGGGACGGCATACGGGCAGAACGGCGAGTCGACTTCGTCGATGGGGCCTGTGTTTGCGGACCTCGAGGGACGCGGCTTGCTGGATCTGTGGGTGACGGACGGACACTATAACCGGTTGCTGCATAACACGGGGAAGAACAGCTTTGAGGACATTGGCGCAGAAACGGGCGTGTCGCAGGTGAATGCGCAGTACGTGAGTTGGGGGACCGGCGTCTACGATTTCGACAACGATGGTCTGCTGGACATACTGATTTTTCACGGTGGGTTGATTCACCTGATTCCGCAAGAGCACACGCTGTTTCGCGGGCTTGGGAACGGGAAATTCGCCGATGTGTCGAGTGGCGCCGGGCAGGTGCTGAGCGACCGAACAACGGCGCGGGGAGCGTGCTTTGCGGACTACGACAATGACGGCAAGGTGGATGCGTTCGTAGTGAACCTGGGCGGACGGGGAACGCTGGTGCATAACATTTCTACCGGTACCGGGCATTGGATCGAGCTGAAACTCAAGGGGACGAAGAGCAATCGCGATGGGATTGGGGCGCGTGTTGAAATGGACGCGGCGGGCAAGCGATGGACGGCGGAGCGCGTGGCTGGATCCGGGTACTTGTCGCAGGACGATGGACGGTTGCATTTCGGGGTTGGTGCGGCGACGGCGATCGACAAGCTGATTGTGCATTGGCCGAGCGGGCGCGAGCAGACGCTGGAGAAGCTTACGGTGGATCGCGTGCTGACGGTGGAGGAGCCGAAGTGAGGAACCGCACTCAAATCGGACTTCGAGCAGGCACGCTGGCCGGCTTGGCCGCTTTGGCTGCCGCAACTTTGACGGTCGCCTTATGGAGTGGCAGAACGGTTCATGCGGGCGAGGAAGCAGTCTCCATTGAGAGTGTGGACTATGCGTCGCCGCTGGAGGTTTTGTTTTCGCCGGATGGGACGCGGCTGTTTGTGCTTTGTCAGGGAGCCGAAGAGATCCGGGTGCTGAATGCGTCGAATTACGCGGTGATCAAGAAGATCGCGGTGGGGCGTGTGCCGCGGGGTTTCTCGCTTTCGGCGGATGGCAAGCGGCTGTTCGTAACCAACTCGTGGGACGACACGCTTTCGGTAATCGATACGGACACATTGGCGGTGACGGCGACATGGCCGGTGGCTGCGGAACCATCGGGTGTTGTGGAGGACCGCGAAGGCAAGCGGCTGTTCGTGGCGAATCGAATCAGCAACGATGTGGCCGTGCTGGATGCGGAGACAGGCGCGGAAGAGAAGCGCTTGCTGGCGGGGCGCGGGACTAGTTACCTGGCGCTGTCGCCGGATGGGAAGAAGATTTACGCGACACACGTGTACCCGAATCCGTCTGCGTATCGCACGGCGCCGGAGTCGGAGATTACGGTGATTGATGCGAAGCGTGCGGTGGTGGTTGAGCGGATGCCCCTTCATGCAATTGCCGGTGTGTTTCATGCGGCGTTCTCAGCGGATGGCCGGTTGGGAGTCGCGGCTGAGTATCACCCGAAGAACCTTGTCACGCTGGCGCACCTGGAACATGGCGGGGCATTCCAAGACACGCTGACGGTGTTTGGGGCGGATGTAGGCAGAAATGTGGAAGTGCCGCTCGATGAGTTGGAGCGGTATGCGTCGCAGCCGTTCGGGGTGGCGATTTCGCCGGACAAGTCGCGGATTTATGTGACCAGCGGCGGGTCGGAGATGGTGACGGTGATCGACGTGCCGCGGCTGTTGAAGTACATACACGCGCACCCGCAGCCGTTTGCACAGGATCTTTCGGCCAGTGCCAATTACGTGGTGAAGCGCATCGCCGTAGGGCTGAATCCACGCGGACTGACGCTGACGCCGGATGGCAAGCGGCTGTTTGTGGCCAACCGGTTGGACGATACGATCAGCGTGATCGATACGCGGACGAATTCCGTCGCGTCTACGATCAAGCTGGATGGGCCGAAGGAGATCACGGTTAAGCGGCATGGGGAACAGACGTTTTATACCGCGCGCTATTCGTTTCAGGGGCAGATTGGCTGCGCTAACTGTCATATCGATTCGACGTTCGATGGGTTGACGTGGAACCTGGAGCCGGATGGGTTTGGCCGCAACATTGTGGATAACAAGCTGCTGGAGGGCGTGAAGGACACGGCGCCCTACAAGTGGACGGGCACGAACCCCGACATTCCCACCGAATGCGGACCGAGGACGGAGAAATACTTTTGGCGTTCAGAGAACTACGACAACGAAACGCTTGCCGATCTCGCAGTCTACGTTCGAAGTCTGAAGCCGCGGCCTAATCGTTTCCGTTTGGCGGGGAGCGATCTTACGCCGGCTCAGGAGCGGGGCAAGGCAATCTTCGAACGTGCGGTAGACAAGTTCAAGAAGCCGATTTCCGAATATAACCGCTGCTCGTATTGTCACAGCGGGCCTAATGGCACGAGCCAGAAACTGTTTGAAGTAGGAACACGCAAAGCCACTGACAATACGGGCGTTTTGAAAGCGGCGCAATTGACCAACATTGCGCTGACTGCACCCTACTTGCATGACGGCTCGGCACGATCGATGGAAGAGATTTGGACGGTCTTCAACCCGGACGACAAGCACGGGAGAACAAACGATCTGGCCAAGGACGAACTCAATGATCTGATTGAGTATTTGAGGACGCGATGAAGAAGACATGCAGGACATTCGTGCTGATTGCAATGCTTTCGGCTTTTGTTGCGCCCGCGACGTTTGCGGCAGAACCGGTTCCATCGAGAGCGCAAAAGACTCATGCTGCGATTGCTGCGACTGGGGTGCTGCCTGCGCTGCCGCGCTTCAGATTTGAGAATTTCTCCACGGCAAACGGGCTGCCCAACGATCATGTGTATACCGTGCTGGTGGATGGAGATCGTATCTGGGCAGGCACGGACAATGGGCTTGCTGTCTATGAAAATCACGCGTGGAAGGTGTACACGACCGCAGACGGGTTGGCGCATCGGGCCGTGCTTTCGCTGGCACTGGACAAGAAGACTGGCGACGTATGGGCTGGAACGATGGGTGGGTTGAGCCGGATCTCCGGCGGGCGCATCGACAGCTTTACGCAACTGAATTCGGGTCTGAGCAACGACGTAGTTTACAGCGTCTCAATCGAAGGTGAAAACGTATGGATCGCCACGGCTGCCGGAGCCTGCCGCCTGAACTTGCACACCAACCAGTGGTCGCTCTATAACGAGCGCAACACCCCGATGATGGAGATTTGGTCCTATTCGGTATCTGCCACACCGACCAAGGTTTACTACGGCATTTGGGGCAGCGGGGTGCTCGAATATGATCAGAAGACAGGCAAGTGGGACAAGTATGACGATCCGGACGGCGAGAACGAGATGGTGCTGTTCAAGGATCAGGGGTTGATTCACGAGATTGTCACATCGGTCAGTTATGTAGACAATGTTTTATGGGCGGCCACGTATTTCGGCGACAGCCATTACGACGGGCGCTACTGGCACAATTTTCTGAAGAAAGACAGCGGACTTCCATCGAACTTTACGAACGTTGTGAAGGGCGTGGACGGGAAGCGTGCGTGGTTTGGAACGGACAAGGGGCTGGCATACTACGACGGCGTGAACTGGGCAGTGTATTGCCCATCGCTGAAGGACGGAAAGCCGGAGATGACGGTGCGCAACGAAGCGGGGACGGTTACGTCTATTCCAGTAACGACAGCGCCAGCGCACAACTACATACTTGGCATTGACTTTGACGGAGACGATATATGGGTAGCAACCGCGAAGGGGCTGAGTCACGGGATTCGAGAACATCCATAAAGAACATAAGGAGAAGTACAAACATGAATGCATTTGCAGAAATTCTGGAAGCCATTGGACACGCACCTATCGAAAAGCGCGCCATGACCAACCAGGGTGTGCTCAACGAGGCATTTCACTATGCCAAGCCGAGTTCGTTTTCGCGGGGAATGCGGATCGATATTGGCGGGGTTGTTATTTTGCTGATCTCGGGGACGGCATCGATCGACGAAAACGGTGTCAGCGTGCATATCGGCGATTTTCCCGCGCAGCTGCGGCGGACTTTTGACAACATCACTGGTTTGCTACAGGCCGAAGGCGCAACGTGGCACGACATCGTCCGCACGAGTTGCTACCTGCGGGATATCGATCGCGATTATGACGTGTTTAACGCGGTGCGCACGGAATTCTTCAAAGAGCAAGGGCTTGATCCGCTGCCGGCTTCGACGGGGATCCAGGCGCATTTGTGCCGTCCGGAACTGCTGATCGAGATTGAAGCGATCGCGATGTTCCGTACGGACAAGAAGGAAGAAAGCAAGGGGTAGTTGGAATGCGTACGGCGTGGTTGGCGGTTGCGGCAGGCGTGGTTGGTGTTGTCTTTGCGGCGAGTATTTCGGGCCAGGACTCAGGGCCGGGGACAGGCAAGACAAAGGCAAGAGTTTGCGAATGCGGCGCTCACCCTCCGGGACCGCCGCGGGATCGCGAGGTTGTTCCCTATGCGGGAGTGCCGGCCGATCTTAAGCCATATTCCAAATTCGCCGCACCCTACGACACCAATTACACGCACCCTAATATTTATATGGGGGCTGCGCGCGATATTCCTGAGCCGAAGAACCTGAAGGAGATCCGCATCGGCTTCTTTGGGCCAATTGAGCACAATTCGGAATCGGTTCTCGGATTGCGGATGCTTCACGGCGCGCAGTTGGCGGTGGAAGAGGCGAATGCCGCGGGCGGCTATGGGGGCAAGCCTTTCAAGCTGATGTTGCACAACGACTACAACAACTGGCAGGCGAAAGCGGTTTATGGCGACGTGAGGCCCACTGAATCGGCGATCTGGGGCTCGGCCTCCGATGAAGCGGTGAAGATGGCCTACGACGAACAGGTCTGGGCGATCTTCGGCTCCATCAGTTCCGAATCAACCCACATTGCGCTGCGCGTGGCCCTGCGCGCGGAGTTGCCGGTGGTTAGTTCCGCCAATACCGATCCGACCGTGCCGGAGACTACGATTCCGTGGTATTTCGGCACTATGCAGGATGACCGGGAACAGTATTTGACGCTGGCTCGCCGAATGTATTCGCAGCTGGGATTGAAGCGCGTAGCGGTTCTAAGGTCAAGCAGCCGTTATGGGCGATTTGGGCTCGGCAAATTCCTGGACGCCTCACGAAGGCTTGGCCATCCAGTGGTGATGGAGCAGGTCTTTCAGCCGGGAGACACGGACTACAGCAAACAATTGAGGGTGATCCGGAGTTCGAGGGCAGACGCTGTTCTGCTGGTAGGCGACGAACTGGAGGCGGCTACGATTCTGAAGCAGATGCGGGCGGCGGGGATGAAACAGCGGGCCTTCGGCGCCTACCGCACGCTGGGTGCCACGCTACTGAAGGAGGCGGGTGATGCGGCCGAGGGGTTTGAGGCTGTGTATCCCTACGATCCCACAAAGAAGGATCCGCGCTGGCTGGATTTCAACCGTCGCTTTGAGGATCGCTTCCACGAAAAGCCGGAGCAGTTTGCCTCGATGGCTTTTGACACGATGAATGCGCTACTGGATTCGATCTGCAAGGCGGGACTGAATCGTGCGCGGATCCACGATGCGCTGGCCGATATCTACGAATACGACGGCGTGACTGGGAAGATGATTTTCGATCCCAATCAGAAAAACGTAGCGCCGTTGTACCTGGGAACGGTACACAACGGGGTGGTCGGCTACCGGGTTGCGACGATGGAGCAAGATCCGCCTGCAGTGAAGGAGGCGGTTGCGTCGGAGACGAGGCCTACCGCGACGCCGGCTGTGGGACAGGCCCCCGCGGTGGGGCAGGCGCCGCTGGGGCAGCAAGAGGCGGCCGGTGCGGGTCAAGGATATGGAGCTTCGCGGGAGCCTTATGCCCGGGTCGGCGAAGACGGGGTGAGTTACAACGGTCCGAGCCGGGACGATGTTCCAGCAGGGCCGTTGAGCGTGGTTCTCTTTGGGCCCAAGGCAGCTGCGGTCGCCGCGTCGCCAGAGGTGGAGACGGAGTTGGCATTTGGTGCGGCAAAAGGAAGGCCATGGAAGCTGGTCCCGGTGGAGAGCGATCAGAATTGGGGCGCCGCTTCCACCGGGCTGGTTCATGCACTGATGGATGAGCATGCCATTGCAATTTTGGCGCTGGATAGGAATTCGAGCCATCTCGCGGAGCAACTTGCGCTGAAGAGCTTTGTGCCGGTGCTGGCGCTGAGCAGCGACAAGTCGCTGACTGCAAACAATGTTCCCTGGATTTTCCGATTGGAGCCGGCGACGACGCCGGCGACAGCGTTGCGCATGCTTGTTGCGGCCGTTTGCCGCAGCGGGGCTAACCCTGAGCGGTTGAGGGACGTGCTGGCTTCGGGGGAGGAAATCGACGGAGTTGCGTTTCTCTCTACGGGCGAAGCAACCGGGCGCTAGCAAGCGATTTCAGAGGTCGAAACCATGCGAGCGGACGCTGATTGCTGGATTTGAGATTGATCCCAACCTTCACTTGAAGACTACTGCCGATAACTGAAGGCACTGACACCTGCAGGTGTGCAGGTAAAGTACAATATGAGAATCGTGAATTCTGAAGTTTCGGAGATGCCCGAAGTCCTGGGGGCGACCGTTATTGGAGACGCCATGGTGTCGTGTCTTCCACGTATCGCCGACTCAGGACCTCCTGCCCTTCGACTATGTCGACCTTGGAGCTCCCTCGACGCCGTAGTGATCCAGTTTTGAAGGAGGATCGCTTCTGGGGCGTCACGGAGATATACTTTGTAAAGATTGTCAGCCAAACTCACTAACGAGACGAGCTGAATAGTCCAGCATCAAAGCCCAAGTTCCTGAAGCGCGGGACGAGGAATCGGACGGAGAAGATGAAAGCAGTTATCTTGGCGGGCGGGCTCGGCAGTCGCTTGAGTGAAGAGACTTCTCTTCGACCGAAGCCAATGGTCGAGATTGGCGGGAAGCCCATTCTCTGGCACATAATGAAGATCTATTCGTTCTACGGAATCAATGACTTTATCATTTGTCTTGGTTACAAGGGACACATGATCAAGGAGTATTTTGCCAACTACTTTCTCTATTCGTCGGATGTAACTTTTGATTTAGCCAAGAATGGTGCTGAATATCATCGAAATGGATCTGAACCCTGGCGCGTGACTCTGATCGATACTGGTTCTGAAACGATGACAGGTGGAAGGCTCAAGCGGGTGCTCCCTTACGTAAAAGATGAAGAGATGTTCTGCTTCACGTATGGGGATGGTGTCGCTGACGTCAATGTTCCAGAACTGATTGAATTCCATAAGAAGAGCGGTAAGCTGGTAACCCTCACCGCAGCTCAACCAACCGGCAGGTTTGGCTCGTTGAACATTGCAAAGGACGGATCCGTTTTGTCGTTTGCAGAGAAGCCCAAGGGCGATGGGCGATGGGTGAGCGGCGGTTTTTTTGTGCTTTCTCCCAAAATCGAAGAATATCTTAAGGACGATACCACCATCTGGGAGCGAGAGCCGATTGAGACGATTGCGCGTGAAGGCAACGTCGCGGCCTTCAAACACCTGGGTTTCTGGCAAGCGATGGACACGGTGCATGACAAGTCTGTATTGGAAGCGCTTTGGGCAGACGGTTCGGCTCCCTGGAAGGTGTGGGAATGAACTGGCATGGCAGGCGCGTTTTAGTAACCGGACACACAGGCTTTAAAGGAAGCTGGTTATCGCTCTGGTTGCAACAGCGCGAATCCGAGTTATGCGGTGTTGCCCTTGAGCCGCCGACTAAAGTGAATCTGTTTCAGGATGCGAAAGTTGAGCGCGGAATGCACTCGGTGATTGCAGACATACGCGACATCAATCGATTGAGGGAGACGTTTGCACAACACCGTCCGGAGATCGTCTTTCATCTGGCGGCGCAGCCACTGGTGCGCAACTCGTATGAAGATCCGCTCGGCACTTATTCTACCAACGTGATGGGCACAGCTAACTTGCTTGAAGCAGTGCGCTCCACCGATAGTGTGCGCGCCGTCGTCGTAATAACTACAGACAAATGCTATGAGAACTGCGAATGGGAATGGCCTTATCGGGAAATAGACCGGCTTGGTGGATACGATCCTTATAGCAACAGCAAAGCTTGCGCGGAACTCGTCGTGTCTGCTTATAGGAATTCGTTTTTCAATCCAAGAAATTATGAACGGCACGGCGTAGCAATAGCGTCGGTTCGCGCAGGCAATGTTATCGGTGGCGGTGACTGGGCGGAGGATAGGCTTGTGCCCGATATCATTCGCGCGTTTCAAGAGGGAAGGCCTGTACGAATTCGCAATCCTCACGCGATTCGTCCTTGGCAGCACGTACTGGAGCCTCTGCGAGGCTATATCGCCGTCGCTGAGTCCCTTTGCGAAGATGGGTTCGCAAGTGGCGAGGCTTGGAACTTTGGGCCCGAGCAATCCGATGCGCAGCCTGTTGAGAAGATCGTGCGCGAGATGGCGAATCTGTGGGGCAGCGGCGCGCAGTGGGAACAGGAAGGTGCTGCACAACCGCATGAGGCTAATACGCTGAAGTTGGATTGTTCGAAGGCTGGGGCTCGGCTAGGATGGCATCCGGAACTGCGGCTAACAGACGCACTGGCGATGACCGTCGCCTGGTATCTCGCTCGCCTCAGGGGACAGGAAATGCATGAGTTCACGAGTAATCAAATCAAAAGATATGAAGAGACCTTGCACGTAAATACAGCACTCAAGACGAACAGCAATGGAGTCCATGCGTGAGCAACAATCGACGAGATGAGATTCGTAACACGATTCAGCAGCTTACAGCCGAATACTATAAAGAGTCCTATGCCGAAAAGGTCTTTACGCCGGGAGTGTCGCCAGTCCCCGTGTCGGGGCGAGTATTCGATGATTCTGACATGTTCGCGGTTATCGAGTCGGGGCTTGATTTCTGGCTGACCGCCGGGCGATTTGCCGACCTGTTCGAATTCAAGTTCGCAAAGTTCCTAGGTGTGCGCGATGCGCGATTGGTCAACTCAGGGTCGTCTGCGAACCTCGTTGCAGTTTCGGTACTCACTTCCAGGACACTTGGAGAGCGGCGACTCAAGCCCGGAGATGAAGTAATCACGGTCGCGGCGGGATTTCCGACGACAATCAATCCCATCATCCAAAACGGGCTTGTTCCGGTATTCGTCGATGTGGTGCCAGGGACTTACAACGTGGATGTCTCTCAGTTGGAAAAGGCGCTGGGCTCAAGAACGAAGGCGATGATCTTCGCTCACACGCTGGGCAATCCATTTGATGTGGCAGCGGTTTCAGAGTTTGCTCGCAAGCACCATCTCTGGTTGATCGAGGATTGCTGTGATGCACTTGGGTCCTCATTTGGTGGCAGGCTCGTGGGAACATTCGGCGATCTAGCAACGTTCAGCTTTTACCCCGCGCATCACATCACGATGGGAGAAGGTGGATGCGTCGCGACCAATAAGCCGCAACTTACGAAGCTTATCGAGTCGTTTCGAGACTGGGGACGAGATTGCTGGTGCGCTCCAGGCAAAGACAACACTTGCGGGAAGCGATTCGATTGGCAATTGGGTGGCTTGCCCTACGGCTACGATCACAAATACACCTACTCCCACATTGGGTACAACCTCAAAGTTACGGATATGCAGGCTGCGGTGGGTGTCTCGCAACTGGAAAAACTGCCGAAGTTCATTCAACGCCGTAAGGACAATTTCCAATACCTGAAAGCTGCTTTGAAGCCACTTGAAGAATTCCTGATTTTGCCGGAAAGCACTCCGGGCTCAGATCCATCCTGGTTTGGGTTCCCTATCGGAGTCAAACCGAATGCATCGTTCAGCCGCGAGGATCTGACCAGGGAACTTGACGATCGAAAGATTGGGACTCGCCTGCTGTTTGGAGGGAATCTTTTGCGGCAACCGGCGTACGCAGATAGCGAATACCGCGTGATCGGGGACTTGCCGAACAGTGATTTTGTGATGAACAACGTCTTTTGGATCGGGGTTTATCCGGGATTGACCGGGCAGATGCTTGATCATGTCGTTGAGACCCTCAGCGTGTTTTTTTCCGGGCGGTGCGCGAGCGAAGCTCATCAGGGGCGGCAATAGATGCAAACAGTGTTGTTCATGTTTTTGGGTTTCACTATCACCAGAGTGGCCGGATCATGATCTACCGTTGCAAGACAGAAAGAAGAGGGAATCAAGAATGAATTCGTGCGAACGCAAGATGCTCAGTTTACTCAAGGCAGGTAAAAACGAGTATGGCTATGTTGCCGTCAAGGCGGAGTTCGAAGCGGAGGGGACGCGTGTAGAGGAGCTTCTCCGGCTGGTGGAGATCGCCCGCAAGGCCGACCTCAAGCTAGGCCTGAAGATTGGGGGTTGTGAGGCGATGCGCGACCTTATCGAAAGTAAGCAGATCGGCGTGGATTACATTATTGCGCCAATGATCGAAAGCCCCTACGCTTTGTCAAAATTCGCTGAAGCGGTGGATAAGATCTACTCAAAGGAAGAACAAGCAGATACCCAGTTTTTGTTTAACCTGGAAACCATTCAGGCTTTTACTGCATTGGATGAGATGGTTGCCATGTCGGCGAAGTCGGATCCAATCGCCGGCATCGTGTTTGGGCGCGTAGACTTCACGTTATCCAAAGGCTTATCCCGCGATGCGATCAACGACGATGTTATTGCAGAATATGTGCTGAAGACAGCCGCGGCAGCAAAGGCAAATGATCTTGACCTTGTGGTTGGCGGAGGGGTTTCGATGGATTCTCTGCCTGTGTTGCGGAAGATAAAAGAAGTGCACTTGACACGTTTTGAAACCCGCAAGGTTATTTTCGACGCGAACGCATTAGCTGCCCCTCAGATCGACAAGGGGCTTTTGAATGCGGTTCACTTTGAATTGCTCTGGCTGATCAACAAGCGCGATTATTATGGCAGCATTCAGCAAGAGGACGCGAAGAGGATCGACATGCTGGAGAGCCGTTGGAAGGTTCTGAATAGGGACAAGTAAGCAGCAACGCGAGTGAGCGAGAATTGGAAGGCGTCGCGCGTTTTGCCCGAAGATGGGAGAACAATCAGGATTGTTGTCGCATCTTCGGGAGTTGCATTGAATTGAAGTTGCCAACAGGAGCGAATGAAGACTGCCAGCAACAAATTACTCGTGTTCGGAGCAAACGGCGCGATCGGCACGGCAATTTTGGCAGCCGCGGTTGAGCGCGGGTGGGATGTGGTGGCCGCCGCACGCGCACCGCACAATGAGCCGGTTGGTGCGCAATGGATACAAGTCGATCTGAAGGAGCAGGATTTCTCGCATGAAGGTCTTGAGGCGTTCGGGCCATATACAGGGGTATGCTGGGCCCAGGGGGCGAATGCGAACGATAGTGTATATGATGTGGACCTGCAGAAGAACAGGGACTTATACGAGTCAAATTGTTTATATGTTCTTGCGACGCTAAAGGTACTGCTCAGTCACAATCTTCTAGAGCGCCCAGCCAGACTATGCGTGATCAGTTCGATCTGGCAGAACCTGGCAAGACAGAACAAACTTTCGTATTGCATGACGAAAGCAGCGCTGCAAGGTTTGGTATTGTCGGCCTCTGCGGATCTTGCTGTAGACGGCCACCTCATGAATGCAGTATTACCGGGCGCCCTGGATACGCCAATGACGCGCCGAAATCTAGACACGGCCCAGCTGAACACGCTCACTTCAGCGACACGCTTTCAGCGGCTTCCGGCTCTCGGCGACGTGACATCACTTGTCCTGTTTCTGTGTTCGACTGAAAATACCGGCATTACTGGCCAGTTTATTGCCGCGGATCTGGGGTTTAGCAATGTCCGTCTCCTTTAAGATTGAATCCTCGACCGGAGGATATGCCGTAGAAATTGAGACCGGCCTTTTCCAGGAGGTATTACAGGCAAAGGGCCGAGACATCGTGATTGCCGATGAGCGGTTCATCCATGAACTCACTCAGGCGAATGTTCGTGCCCTTGCGGTTCCAGCAAATGAACGTGCGAAGAGTCTTGATGCACAGACAGATCTGATTCTGCAGTTGAGGCAAATGGGCGCCAATCGACAAACGCGATTGGTGGCCTTGGGCGGCGGAGTAATTCAAGACATCGCAACCTTCGTTGCTTCTGTCTACATGCGCGGCGTGGAGTGGGTGTACCTGCCTACGACCGTGCTAGCAATGGTGGACTCTTGCATCGGAGGAAAATCCTCGATCAACGTTGGAGCTTTCAAGAACCTGATCGGTACATTCCATCCACCTGAAGTGGTGAAAATCGATCCCGCGCTCGCCTTAACATTGACCGATGAGCAAAGAGTGAGCGGCCTGGTGGAGGCCGCGAAAATTTGCTATTGTCGCGGGTTCGAAGTTTTTCAAGAATACCTTCGGTGCGAACCCAAAGCTTCCATGACGGGTCAGCAGATGGAGATGGTAATCATCGCCAGTCTGAATGCCAAGAAGTGGTTCATCGAGATTGACGAATTCGACAAAAAGGAAAGGTTGCTGCTCAACTTTGGCCATACTTTTGGACACGCCATCGAGAGCGCATCACATTTCCGGATCGTACACGGAATAGCTGTGGGGGTTGGCATTCAATGCGCAATTGAATTGGGAAGGGAATTGGGCAGATCATACGCCGGTACGGACTCGGTCACTCTTCTGGAGACGCATCTTGGGGACCTGCTGAGCGGCATTCCCGGCCTTCGCGATGAAATCAAGACGCTTTCGATGACGGAAATTCAGCGCAGTTTTGAGGGCGATAAGAAGCATAAGACGGATTTGTATACGGTGATCCTGCCGGCCGACTCAGGCGCAGCTGAGCTAATGTCGTTTCGAAGAACCGAAGAGACCATGCGTACGATCGAAGCCGCAATGATCAAAGCGCTCAGGAGATTCTGCTAAATGAAATATGCCGATCAGTTGGCTGAATGGCTTGTGGAACTTGGGTATACGCACTGCTTCTGTGTTGCAGGCGGAAACATCATGCATCTCCTGGAGAGCTGCAGCCAGCGCCTGACCTGCATCCCGGTTGTTCATGAAGTGGCGGCCGGGATTGCAGCGGAATACTTTAACGAAGTATCAGAGGACGGAAAGGCATTTGCACTGGTAACCGCTGGTCCGGGACTGACGAATATTGTCACTGCAATAGCAGGTGCTTATTTGGAAAGCCATGAGTTGCTCGTTATCGGGGGACAAGTAAAAGTATCGGACCTTGCACGCGGGCAGCTTCGACAGCGTGGCATCCAGGAAGTCAATGGCGTTGATATTGTCAAGCCCATCACTGTCACATCTACTTTGCTGATAGATATTATCGACAAGAAGACGTTTAGAGAATTTGTCCGATCCGGATCAGTGGGCCGCAAAGGCCCAGTGTTCTTGGAGGTTCCTCTCGATTTGCAAGGGCGTGACGTCAACCCAGAGTCTCTCAACGGATCCGCCGAAGTCGTTTTACCCGAGTTTCCCGCTGTTGAGCAGGCGATTCTTGAGCGGATTTCACTCAAATTAAGAACTTCCAAACGGCCTGTGCTGTTGATCGGCGGGGGAATCAGCCGTTCAACCGCATCAGAACTTCTTGGGCCATTAGTCAAGCTCGGTGTTCCATTGATGACCACATGGAATGGGATTGATCGAATTCCTTCGGAGCACCCTCTTTACTTCGGAAGGCCAAATACCTGGGGCCAACGCTCGTCGAATATCTTGATTCAACAGGCTGACCTCGTGGTTGCTCTTGGCACTCGACTTGGTTTGCAGCAGACCGGATTTAACTGGAAAGAATTTGTCCCGCTCGGTGAAGTGATCCAGGTTGAGTGCGATGCGGCTGAGCTCTCGAAAGGCCATCCGCGGGTGGCGATCCCGATCTGTGGCGATGCAAATGCGGTGCTTCGCTCCATTGCGGATTTTCCGGCTGGAGATTACAGCAAATGGGTTGAGTTTTGCCGTTTCGTCCGTCATGAAATTCCATTGGTTGAGCGGGTCAACTCCACTTCAGAAGGGTTCCTCTCGCCTTATGAGTTTGCGCAGGAACTTTCGCTTCTGTGTACCTCAAAGGACGTAGTGATTCCATGCAGTAGCGGCGGCGCATATACAGTTATGATGCAAACATTCGCGCAGCGGGCCGGTCAGAAGATGGTAAACACAAAGGGCTTGGCGTCAATGGGGTATGGCCTCAGCGGCGCGATTGGCGCAGCTGTCGCAACTGAGGGGAGGCGAACTGTTCTAGTGGAAGGAGATGGTGGATTTATGCAGAACGTGCAAGAGCTTGGCACAGTAAGATCCAACAATCTCAATTTGAAGATGTTTCTCTTTGAGAATAATGGGTACGCCTCCATTCGCATGACCCAGAGGAACTATTTCAAAGGTCACTATGTGGGTTGCGATATGGAAACCGGCCTCGGCATTCCAAAGTGGGAGTCCCTGTTTTCGGCGTTTGAAATACCTGTGAAGTCAATTTCGAAAGGTTACCAGGAGGATGAAGCATTCTTGCGCATGTTTGAATCCCAAGGGCCTTCAGCATTCCTGGTTAGAATCGACCCCGAACAGACCTATTTCCCAAAGATCGCGAGTCGTGTCGGCGTGGACGGCAGCATGGAGTCCAATCCTTTGCACCTCATGTCTCCGGAGCTGCCGGTTGATGTAGCGGCGCAAGTGTTTCGGTACCTGCAGACGCCCTAACCCCTGATCGCGGAAGGTTAACGATATGGCTATCGCACAAATCCGGTCTCCCATTCTTCCACTGACGTCTGTTCGGTTTTTTGCTGCTGCGTATGTCGTATTGCACCATAGCGTACTTTGGACAACCGGATTCAGCACTTATACATTGTTTGGAAGATTTCAAAGAAACGGCTTTGTCGCCGTGGGCTTTTTCTTTGTCCTCTCCGGTTACATACTCGCTCATGTATACCTCAATGCCGGTCGCACTTTCCAAACGAAGCAATTCCTTATCTCGCGGTTTGCCCGGATCTACCCGTTGCTGCTCTTTTCTCTGTTAGTCGATATTCCAAGATATGCGCAGGATACAGTCAAGAGCCATACTAACTTCCATGTTCTCAAGGCATTTGTCCGGGCTCTTCCGTCCTTCGTGTTACTGCAAGCATGGTTTGGCTCGCGGCTGCTGGCGCTGAACCCTCCATCCTGGTCGTTATCAGCGGAGACGTTCTTTTATCTTATGTTTCCATTCATAGCTTTTTATGTCTGGAGCATAGGCAAGAGGCAGGGTTGGCGTTCAATCGCGAGCATATGGGCCTGCGCCCTCGCGTTGCCGATCTTGGTGACTTTGCTAATACCCTCACTATTCACTCAGGTCGATACGTCTCAGGTGCAGTGGGTAATCGTACTTTCTCCACTCCTAAGAGTGTTCGAATTCCTTGCAGGAATAGCTTTGTGTGCGATACAAAATGGTTTTGCGGGTAAGCTCAGCGTGGAATCGCGCAGCCGTGCAGGTTATCTGGCGATTGTTGGCGCTATTGGTTTGTTCGTGGTCGCAATTGAGTTTTCAAATCAAATTCCGTATATGGCTATGAGTAATGGGTTTCTTTTGCCCGCATTTGTGCTGGCAATTTTTGGATTGGTGAACATTCGGGGTTGGCTCTCATCATGTCTGTCGCACCCGTGGATGGTAGTCCTAGGAGAGTCAAGCTACGCTGTGTATCTGTTACATTCACCTCTATGGTTTTATGTCTCAGAGATTTGTCCGGCTGCAGCCGTATGGAAATGGCCGTTGTATTTGCTGGCACTGCAGATTTGCAGTCTAGCGGCGTTTTATTTACTGGAAAGACCGGCTCGGACCAGGATACTCCGCTTGGCGAATGTCGTCCCGCGTGTCAATCAAGAGCTTGAGAAAGCAGTTCCGGCGAGATCTGCAAGATGATGTGTGAGTTGATTTTCTCGAATATTTACATCAGGCGAATTATTTTGCGTTCCTCCGATTGGAGAAGGTAGCGCTCTTAAGGTGCAAATCAGATGAAAACGATTGTGCAGCAGGATATAGAGTCGATTGTTGAGGAGCCTCTTCCCTGGGGATTGTTTGCAGGAGCAAACATACTAGTATCAGGAGCGGCAGGCTTTTTGCCAGCCTATATTGTCGAGACATTAATGTTTCTTAACCAGTCACTTGCGACACCGGCTCGGGTTGTAGCTCTTGTGCGTAATGAGGAGCGAGCCCGGGCAAGATTTGCAAGTTATGCGGGTCGCGATGATTTGCAGATTGTTGCTCAAGATGTCGCGCAGCCTCTGAATTCATCAGTGCCGTTCGATTATGTGATTCACGCTGCAAGCCAAGCGAGCCCAGTTTTCTACAAGACGGACCCGGTGGGAACACTCACTGCGAATGTACTGGGAACATATCACTTGCTGAACCTGGCAAAGCAATCGCCTTGCAAAGGATTCCTGTTCTTCAGCAGCGGAGAAGTATATGGAAACGTAAAAGGCGGTTCAGGTGATATCTCAGAAGGCGATGGGGGGTTCCTCGATCCTACGGATGTTCGATCCTGCTACGGGGAAAGCAAGAGGATGGGGGAAACGATGTGTGTTAGCTGGGCGCATCAGTTCGGGACCCCGACGCATATCGTGAGACCGTATCACACCTATGGTCCGGGAATGCGGCTCGATGATGGGAGGGTCTTTGCGGATTTTGTGCGAGATATTCTTCATGGGGGACCGATCACTCTTCTTAGTGAGGGGACTGCCCGGCGGTGCTTTTGTTACCTTTCCGACGCTACGGTGGCCTTCTTTTCAGTACTTCTGAAGGGTGCAGTTGGACAGGCGTATAACGTGGCAAATCCAGACGGAGAGTGCAGTATCGGAGAATTGGCAGATCGTCTTGCCTTGCACTTCAAAGGTGAGGGGATTCGCGTTGAGCGCGGAGATCGCGGTAAGTCAGACTATGTCCCCAGCCCGATCGTTGGGGCGATGCCGAGTGTAGAGAAGCTAAAGGCGCTCGGGTGGCGTCCGCGCATGTCAATTGAGGAAGGCTTTGAACGTACGGTGCGGAGCTATCGCGAGATAGACTCTTCTACGTAACGCAAAATGGAAAAACCCCAAAGGCTGAGGTGGGACAGGGGAAATAATTTGCAGGCTATCATTTGGCTAGTTCCCGGTACACGTGCAGTGTTTCTTTGGCCATGATCGAGTAAGAAAACTCCGCTGCTCTTCGTAATCCACTCTCGCGCAGTTGCTGGCTATATTCCCGATGGGCAAGAACTCGAAGGATAGCGTCAGCCATGCCTCCCACATCGTCGCACTCATACGACGGAGCCGCATGGCCTGCAACTTCAGGTAGCGAGCCTCCCTTGGAGACTATACATGGGCATCCGCATGCCATTGCTTCCACGAGCGGTATCCCAAAGCCCTCGTACAGAGACACGGTCAGAAACGCGGAGGCATTCCGGTAGAGACGAGGCAGGTCTTCTTTGGGAACGAATCCGGTGAGCACTGCATTCTTGATTGTCCCGCTCAAGCCGGTCGCCCTATAGCCATTTTCCGGACCCGCGATTACAGACTGAAACGGCAAAGGTGAGCGAGATTCAGCCAATGCCATTGCGCGGAGAGCCACGGAAAGATTCTTGGTTCTCCAATTCTCGGCGCTCAACGTGAGAACGTAGTCTCCCTCGATTCCATAGCGCTGACGCAGGTGCTCGCGCTCGCCGGGGTCGGGCACGTCGTTGTATGCCGTCTTCGAATAGGCATTGTAGATGCGGACAATTTTCTCGCGGGGGACATGGAGAATTGAGTTCAGGTCATTCGCCGTGGTATCGGATACAGTGATGATGCGTGCAGACTTCCAGCAGGCCGCGCGGTATCCCATCTTCACAGTCTCAATGTGGATGGTTCCGTAGATGGGAAACAGGAATGCGATCAGGTCATGAACCGTTGCGACCACCGGGCACGGCGCTAACATGGGCACTATGTAGAAAGGCGCATGCAACACATCGATTCTGTCCCGGCGACAGAGCCATGCGAGTTCAATTTGCCCGCGTGGTGAATATTTTCCTCCAGTGATCGGCCGCTTGTGGATTTTGGGACTGTTGACTGGCACAGGATTGTCTGGAGGTTCGTAGGCGATGATTTCAAAGCCGTCATCGTCAACGCTTCCCAAGCATTGGAGCAGATCGCTTACGTAGGTGCCAACGCCAGACTTGTTATACCAGCGGGCATCAAAGCCGATTCGAATCATAGACACGCCAGGTCCACGCGGCAGCCGCCCTGATAGCAAATTGCCGCGGAGCGTTCGTCGAGCAGGAGCATTCCGTGAGTCATCGCATGACTGGAAGCTCGGGGATCCGTAAAGTAGAAATGTTGCAGCGGCGGGGGTGCCTTAGGAATGCGCCCTTCCCCGAACAAGGTCATTTACGAATGCCGTCCGCGGCGGTCATGTCGTTGACCATGAGTGTATCGCTCCAGCGGTGCCGAGGTACATCTGCTAATTTCCAAAGTGCCATGGACGTTCTAAAGGTTCCCCTCGATCCGCTGTACTTTTCCTCAATTTTCTTGATTGGCTCCGGAAAGAAAAAGGGCGCAATCTCTAAGTTCACGGAACCGTCCCGCCCTTGTCCTGTCACAATATCGGGGTTGTAGGGAGCATTGCTCGTCGTTACCAGAATATAGGTTGATCCGCTTGCGCAGATGTTACTCAATGCCGCAAAAATATCTTTGAAGGAAAGATGTCCAAGACAGTCGCGGCAAAACACGAAGTCAACCGTTGGCGGTGCGTCTGTAATCAGGTTTATTCTGCGGAAATGGATATTGGGACGCTCGTACCTGGAATTCTGCTTAACCAAATCCGCTACGATGTCTGCTCCAAGGTAATTTATACCCGTCATGTCAACTTGACTCATCCAGTGAAAATCCCCACATGGAACGTCTAAGACCGTATGGGTACCGAGTTCTCGCCACATAGTCGGCAAAGCCTCGATCAAATGAGCGGTCGAATCCAGACTTGATCCCGGACCGGAAACCGACTCATTTCCCCTCCAAAGATTCTTTTGAAAGATTTCTGTGAATACTTCTTCAGGGGCCTTATGTCGAAGGGACATTCCTTGCAAAAAATGGTATAGCTTGGCGGTTCCCGGAATGTTTTTTATTGTCGATCTAATACTCATCCCATCCCCCTTCGAGGGCCGTGAAAGCCGCATCCAATCTAATAATAACAGGGCCGTATTCGTCCGAACAACGCCGCTGTTCAGCGGTAGTTACGCAACCAAACTGCATCGCGTCACGCTATTAACCCCTCTGAAAATCTGCGAATCATCAGTAAGCTTGTCATGCCAACGCGCCCGCTCCGCTTCGTTCGGTCCTGTTTACGGTTCGAGGGTTGGGCCGGGTGCCATTCGGCCCCGACTCTGCTTGGAAGAGGAGGTAACGGCTAGCCCAACGGGAAACCAGAGCCAACACGCCAACGGAAAGACATCGTGGAGAGATGCGAACATTAACACTGCGCCGAAACCGATAACCACTGCAGCGGCTGTATATCCCAGCTGGGTCCGTTGTCGCAACGAAACCCGGAATGCGGCCAAAAGGAATCCAAGCAAACAAAGTATTGTCGGAATTCCGTATTCCCCCGCGAGTGTCAAATACGCGCTCTCAAAATAGGTAGCGCTCTCGTTGCTCTTTTCTGCCTGTCTTCCAATGTTCGCCGATCCGAGGCCGAGCGGATGGCTCGCTACAACCGTCAATCCTTCCAGGAGAGAGTCTTGATGCTGCCCCAGGGAGACGTCGCTTCCCGACTTGTTGGCGGCAAGATAGTCACTGAGCCCGAGGAAAGGCACCGCCGCCACAAATAAGGCCAGCGCCAACGACACGTAAGTAAAGAGCCGCTTTCTCTGTCCCATAACGATGGCCAAGAAGAAAATTGCCAATGCGGCACCGACCCAAGCGGACCGTGTTATTGAACAAACGAGGCCGGTAGCGATCATGATTCCAGGGATAGGCCTGCGGGAATACGCCCACCAGATGATCAGTGCGACCATACACATTGGTCCAAAGTGAAGTGGCCCTAGCATCGTGGAGGACTCCCGCAGGCCGGCAAAGCCTCCAGCATGGAACGGAGGACCAAGCGCGACTCCGTTGACTGTTGACGATTCCGCGACGGACAAATACAGCAGAGTTCTCGGAGCTTCTCCGAATCCGAAGACCTCCGTCAATCCAAGCACGGAGACCGCAGCAAATATCCACACGGCACGTTTTGCCCAAATCGACTCACGATCCGATGTCATGCCTGCCACTCTCCCCGCAGCATACGCGATTATGAAGCCGAAATCACTGGCCGTCTGAAGCATGGAGCCGTCCAGAGGCAGGCGCAGAATTGTGATTCCTACGGCAGCGATCAGAAACCAATCCGGGGCGATCAACTTGACCCCATTCCGCCACCAAAGGATGCAGGTAAGGAGCAGGAGCACCACCCTGTCGATCCCTTCCAGGTGCCCGATAGCGGAGGGGGCGAAGAACTTGGCGATCAGGAAAGTTAAAGGGTAGACCGGCATAAATGCGAGGAACGCCCCGGTGCAGGCGAGCGGATACCGGAAGGCCACCGCAAGCAATGCAGCGCCCGCGACCGCCAATAGAATAGGAGCCGGGGACATGCCGAGCTCATACAGCAACGCTGAAAGCAGCAGAACGAACGCTGTGGCACATAGTCCCAGTCCGACTGCAAGGGTTTTTCCTGGCCTCTGAATAGCCTGCGCCGCAACGTTCATCGTCGCCGACCTCATTCGGCGTTCCCGGAGGCGCGACGGGAGACAGCTCTGCCCCGCAAGCGCCTAACCGTACGATAGAACAAATTGGCCTTGGACCCAAACAGGAAGTCGATGATATAGAGGGCGCGAGGCACGGGGTGGCTGAACAATCCAAGCTTCTGAAATTCCATCCGCAACTCCAGGAGCTGTGGCCGGCCCGCCGCTGCCATCATCTCAAAGATGTGAAAGGACTGGCGTACCTCGAGTTCGGTCTTGACGTCACTGCGCAAGTCAACGCCGAATTGCCGTCCGACGTCTTCAGTGATCTGCAAGACCCATGCCCACATGTTGGCGCGTCCCTTTGGGGTATACGAGCCAGGAATATGAACACCCTTTTCTGACGCAGCAGATCCAAACAGTGGAGGATTGCCATAACGGCTACCGACGGTATGCTTGCTGATATATCCAATGCCTCCCTGGCAGAAGGCCACCGCGGCCAGGTAGACCTGATAATAAAGCGAGCCGTCATACTTATCGGTCGCAAGTGCAGAAGCCCAATCCTGGCGTACAATCAAGCCTCCCACGAAGCCCGTAGTGCGGAAGACCATCGCCGGCGAGCTATTCCCCATATCATAGATCCGATCTTCCAAAGATAGCCGGGAGGTCCCGAGGACGGTTTGCAAATCGTCCTTGAACATGACGAAAGAGCGCGAAATCATCGGCACGTGGGGGTGTACGGCAATGAACTTGGCAACCGCCTCGATGCAGCCAGGCATGAGCAAATCGTCGTTGCCCATCAGCATTACCCAGGGGGAGCGAGACACGCCGATTACCTCCCGGACGTTCCCGTCGTAGCCCAGATTTCGCTCGTTCTCCCGGTAGTTGATGAGGCAGGATTCGGCCGTGAAGCGGTCCCGCCAAGCGTCAACCACCGCCCGGATGCCATCGCGTTCAGGGGACCGATCTTCGCATATGGTAATTTCCGCAGGAAGCACGCTCTGGACGTAAATCGATTGGAGAAGATCTACCAGTTCAGAACGACGGTTGTAAGCAGGAATGCCTATCGAGATTTCAAAGATGACGCGGCGTTCCTGCTTAACGGGTTCCATGCAAACTCCCGTCGTCCAGGTATCGAATGACCCGTGCCGGAACGCCGGCAATGAGGGCAGGCCGTTCCTCCTTCAAGCGAACCACGCTGTTCGCGCCCACGATCGAGGAGCGGGCGATCCTGGTCCCCGCAAGAATGACTGCACCGTCACCGATCCAGGTTTTTTCGCCAATGATAATCTCCGCGATGTCAGCTAAAGGGCGTTGAGCCGGGGCGACGTCACGGATCTGCTCTAAATCGGCGACGCTTCCGTGACTGTGATCTCCAATATAAACCTTGCTTCCAAGCAGGCAGTCGTCCCCGATTTCAATGCGCTCGACGCAAGAAATATGCGTGAAGTCGCTAATTGCAACTCGGCTGCCGAGAACCAACCGCGGCGAATACCGCCTTCCGTCGTACCGAGTGACAGCTTCGATCCAACAACAATCGCCAAGGGCAACATGATTTCCGGTTGTGATTCGGGCACCGCCGCGAACTTTTGGGTGAACGCCGACTCTCGCAAACTTGATTCCAGTTCGCAGATAGACAGCAATGGATCGAAGCGCCGGAAGGGCATTTCCGCAGCGGTCGAGGCAAGCAATTAGGAACTCCAAAGCGATCTTCCTTGGGGGGCTGTAGAGCGTTCCGAGAGGCGTCCCTGCCTGAAAGAAAGAGGCGAGTGCTCGATTCAAAATCGCCGGAATCGGCAGCTACGGTAGTGATTTTGAGTATCTGATAATTCTCATTTATACTCAAGGATTCTATAATTTGCAGTTGGCACAGTCAAGCAAGCCTGTTCCGTCGCAATCGTCGCATGTAGAACCCGGACGACAGTTTTGGACAAACAAGTGACAGCGGTGATTGGTTGTCCCTGCCGCAACAACGGGCCCCCGGAAGGTATTTCATACTTGTATTGAACTTATAACGCGACTCCGCTGGCCTCTTCTGAGAGATTTGGCACCATGACTAATCAACGGCGGTTGGAAGCTCCTTTGATATGCTGGGTTTGTGATCCATAAAGACGGCATTTTTTGATATCTCCCGGAGGCAGGATGGACTTCGGCGGGGCAGAAGCGCGGACTGGATTTGGGAATAGAGCCAGAAGCACATCATTCAAAACTCTTGCAGTTAGTGATTAGCTCTTTCGCCGTTGCATAACCAAATCTAATGTTGATGTGCCCACTTCGATCCCATCTTCCTATTCATTTCGTTGTGAGCAGTTTACGGCGTTGGTTTCGCGCATTGTCGGTGTTAGACGCCCCGCCGCATAGAATTACACTTTGTAGGATATCCGAAATATCGTCCAGGAGATGTTATGAAGATTGCTTACGATCTTCGTCGAATTGCTAATCCGGGAATTGGACGGTATATGAAGACGCTCGTGGAGGCGACTGTCGAAATATCTCCTGAGCATGAGTACCTTCTGATTATGGCGCCAGGTACGGATCATCTTTTGAACACGTACAGTAGCGTTGAGCGGATTTATGCTCGCAGCAGGTACTATTCGATATCGGAACAGGTGGAACTTCCGATGCTCCTTCGTAATCATGGTGTGGACATTCTGCATGCGCCACACTTTGTTGTGCCGGTGATAAAAACGTGCATGACAGTTGCGACCCTCCACGATGCCATTCACCTCGTGTATCCGAAAGATATTGCTTCGCCTGTGGGGCGAGTTTACGCGCGCAGAATGATTCAAATTGCAACCAAAATTGCGGATCGGGTGATCACAGTCTCTGAATACTCAAAGGCGGATCTGATTCGACTTCTCGGTGCAGACCCTAGCAAGATCACTGTGATTCCGCCGTTTCTTCAGGCGGAGATTTCGACGGTGACGGGACGCGACGAGATCGATTCAGTCCGGAAGCGTTATGGAATTAGTCGCGATTACATTCTGTACATGGGGATCTTCAAGCAGCGCAAGAACCATGTGGGGCTGCTGAAGGCGTTTGCCGAGTTGATTCGCCAAAACCTCGATCTTGAGTTGGTGATTTCAGGTCCAATTGAAGAGGGAAGAACAAGGCTCTCAAAAATTGCCGAAGATCTCAACATTACCGATAGGCTCGTATTCTCAGGATTTGTCAGGGAGGAGGATATGGCGGCGCTTTACAGTGGCGCCGCAGTATATGCCTGTCCGTCGCTGTACGAGGGATTCGGCTTTACACCGCTTGAAGCGATGGCGTGCGGAGTTCCGGTAGTTTGCCACAATGGGACTTCGCTGCCTGAGGTATGCGGAGAAGCGGCGCTCTATAGCGACGCCCGGCAACCGAACCAGTTTGCAGAAGCTCTGCGGCGGG
The DNA here is from genome assembly GCA_049518435.1 of Occallatibacter sp. Taxonomy (GTDB): domain Bacteria; phylum Acidobacteriota; class Terriglobia; order Terriglobales; family Acidobacteriaceae; genus Telmatobacter. The sequence continues at coordinate 29,967 of JBEKRU010000006.1, forward strand.
CACTCGAGGATTCTGAATTGCGGGTGCGTTTAACGCGGCTGGGATACGAGAATGCGCGTCGATTTTCCACGACCCGGTCTGCCGCTGCAACCATGAAACTGTACTTGGAAATGCACGATTCCGCCCGCAAAACTTCGCCTGCGGCGTGAATTGCTCGAACAGGATCTCGGGGCAATCGGCCATTTCCGGATCGACGGACGAATTCGGCCGTCAACGTTAAACATGGGATCTACGGAGCGAGCTGATTGGTATGATAGTTTAGCGAAGAGAGTAGACATGGAATCGGAAGCGACCAGTCAGAGCGACCTGGATACGGCGGCGCAAGTTGCAGGTGCCAATGAATTGCACCTAGCTGATTTTCTGGTGGTCCTCTCCAAAAGACGAAGGTTCGTATTTTTCTTCAGCTTTTGTGCCGCAATTCTCGCGTCTGGAATTGTGCTCATCCTTCCGAACCAGTACACAGCGATAACTGTCATTCTGCCGCCCGGTCAAAACTCTTCGAGCGCCGCATTGTTGAGCCAACTTGGCGGTTCCGGGGGGTTGAGTGCAGCGGCAGGGGCGAGTCTTGGGGTCAAGAGTCCCTCCGAGTTGTATTTGTCACTCTTTCGAAGTCGCACAGTCGAAGATGCAGTTATACAGCGTTTCGGGCTCTTGGCCAGGTATCACAAGAAGATTGCATCGGATGCGCGGAGGGCATTTGAAGAACACTCCAAAGTCGCGTTAGGAAGCAAGGACGGGTTGATCAGCGTCAGCGTTACGGACCGTGATCCGAACCTAGCCTCAGAGATTGCCAACGGCTATGTTGAAGCTTTCCGCAATCTTTCAGCCAACTTGGCCATCAGTGAAGCATCGCAACGCCGTCTCTTCTTCCAGCAGCAGCTACTCGAGGCTAAGGAAAACCTTACGAAGGCCGACGAGGCACTAAAGGGTACTCAGCAATCGACAGGGGTTCTCCAGATCGACAGCCAGACCCGATCCCTGATTGAATCCGCAGCTGCTATTCGCGCCGAGATTGTCGCGAAAGAGGTACAACTACAAGGCATGCGCACCTATGCCACCGACGACAATCCGGAAATGCTCCAGGCCAAGCAGGAACTTACTGCGCTGCAGGCACAATTAGGCAGGCTTGGTGGTTCAGATCAGGATTCAGGGCTCATTGTTCCCAAGGGGAAGGTACCCGAGGCAGAGTTGGAGTACATTCGCAGGATACGCGATGTGAAGTATTACGATACCATTTCGGAATTGATCGCAAGGCAACTTGAGATGGCAAAGCTTGATGAGGCTCGCCAAGGCGCAGTAATACAGGTCGTGGAGGCTGCAATACCTCCTGACACAAAGTCATTCCCCAAGCGCACAATCATCGTTTTGATATCGACGGTTATGGGCTTTTTCTTTGCCTGTGGGTGGTGTATCGGGGCGGAATGGTTGCGACTCATAAAAAAGGATCCGCAAGACGGCCGACGCGTGGATGCGCTGAAGTCAATTTTCCGCTGATGCCGATATGTCCGGCCCGAGGCGGCCCTGGCTTCTATTCTGTTGATTAGCATAGAAGACAGATTTTTGCAGAATTTGGCAAATGGTGGGGGATAGGCGGAGCAGTCCCGTTTATCGAACTTCTGCTACTCCAGTTCAAACTCTGTCGTGACCACCCGTTTCGTGCGTAGGAAAACCTCAGTTCGCGCAATCACAGACCAAGATCGAGGCAGACAAACAACAAGATGGCAAGCGGTCACATTGTGGGCAAAAAGCTAATTGACAGGCGCAGTTTTCTGCAGAGTGCAGGCCTCGCGGCAGTGGGATCAGCCATTGGGCCTTCCCTTCTTGGCTGTTCGGAGTTTGATGAGACTATTCCTTGTCTCGGAGTGGCTGCGGCGCCTGGGGGCGTCGCCGGAATGACTTATGTTCGAGCGTCGCAGATAGGCTGTGCTCTCGATTGCGATCTAAGCAGCGGGCGGAACAAGTATCATGGCGGCGCGGCAACGGATGACGGACCACGCATCAATGCTGCGATGGCCGGTGCGACTGCGAGTAATCCGATCACCCTGATTATTGATGGAGGCGCGCTGATATCCGGCCTGTTTCTCCCTGCCGGGGGATATTGGAGTATAGCCGGCCTGGGCTGCGGAACGGGATTCTTTATCAAGTCGGGCACGAACAACGATGGCATTCACAATGGAGGTCCGCGCGCGGCCGTGCCCTCCGACCCGGGACCACCGCCCCCTTCCCGGGGAGTGAACGTTTCGCTAAGCAACTTCACGCTGAATGGCAACCGGGGAAACGGGCAGGATGGAGACTCAACGACCGGATCGCCACAAGGAGTCACTAACGCCAATGGGATTGCGAATGTATGGTATTTCGGCATCAACCTCATGAATCTGAATAACATCACCATTCAGAATCTGGTGGTGGTGAACTCCCCCTCGTATCACATTCGGCTTTCGAATGTCGGAAATGTCACAGTGTCCGGGTGTCTTCTGAGAAGCTTCGGCCCCAGCACAGACGGCATCCATTTCGACGGGCCAGCCAACGATATATCCATTTCAAACTGCAATATCACATCTGGAGATGATGGAATTGCGCTGAATTGCCCAGAGGGATATTCGGGCAACATCTCGCGAGTCTCCGTGAGCAATTGCACATTCAGTAGCTGGTCCCTAATGCGGTTAGATACGATCGAACAGTTTGCAGACCCTCACAAGTTTAATATAGACACGGTGACAGTTAGTAACTGCAGCGGCACGCTAGTGGAGGCTGGATTCTTGATCGGCGACGCGGCGACCAGCAATCCGAACTCTGTGACTGCGCTAACCATCTCCGACTGCAATCTAACAGCCCCAGCTGTGCTCGAACTCGGAGCGAGCTTTGGTAGCATTTCGCTGAATAATGTTATCTTCGTCCCCTCCCACTTAAACGAGCCCCAACAGTTTGCGGCACCGGGCTTCGCGTTTGCAAGAACATCCGCATTCTTTTACGACGCAACATACGCCGGATCGATTTTAACTTTCAACAATTGTGTAATTGAGCTTAATGACAGTGTACCGGTCGCGGCACTTGTGCTTGAATACAATTCGACGATAGCCTCCCTCGTGTTCAATGGGTTTTCGTTGCAGAATACTGTTTCCAATTCTTCAATGCCAGAGCTTCTCGATCCGGTGTCTGGATCGATCGGGACTCTGATTCTCAACTCATTGAACAGCAGCGGCATTAGCGCTCCAGTATTTCAGGGCGGCTTCGCGGACATTGGCACCGTAAGTGGGTCTGGCGTGTTGGGAACAGGCTGGCAATTTCCTGATAGTGTGATGGCTAACGGGGTACCGTACATCTCTGCTACCACCGGATTGCCTTCAATTAAAGTCGATGGCGTAGTTGAGCCTTACTCTCCAACCTAATTTATTGATGACTAAGGGCCCGGATTCACCAAGACGATAGATTCCAGGTGATTCCTCCGTTGCGGTGTCATCCAAGAGCTCATCGGAGAAGAAGGAAACCAAGAGCCTTGTCGATGCGGTTCACCACACGAACAGCGATCAGCCAACAAGCAGCTAGAGGTTGCGGAAGCGCGATAATGGGAAAAGCGAAAACCCAATAACGGAAGTTATCGGAGAATGCGTTCCCCAAAACCTGATGCGGCTGACCGGCGCTGAGAAAGTTTATCTTTGAGTTAGTATACTGATATAACATCGTTGGCCAGAATCTTTGGATAGTTCCATTCAGTACTATGTGCGCCAGAGCTTGAGGTAGCCGTTCCTGAGTTATTTTCTTCAGGAGAGGCCCAAATACTTCAAGTAGCTTATAGCCACCAGCGGCGTTGGCGCGAGCGCCGATCAGTCTTTCCTGAATAAACAATCCGCGCTCGAATCGACTTAACGCGGCATAGGTCCATCCAAGCTGCACCAGTGTGGTGCCGAGCAACTCAGAAAACGGTGCAGGTGCGGATGTCAAAATCCGGTCCTTATTCAGGATATTTACAGAGATGAACGTTAAAAAGATGTTCACACGTCTAGCGAAGTCTCTTGCGTCCAGAATTTCGATTGCGCGAATAGGACCATGGATCGTCCGTGTCGGTGAGGCATCTGTGAGTGGAAAAGAATTTACGAAGACAATATCGTAATCTTTCGTTTCACATTGGGAAAGAATAGCCAAGATCGCGCCGTCAGCAATGATATCGTCATCTCCGAAAACCCAAACATACTTCCCGCGGGCTAGTTCAAAGCACTGGATGAAATTCTGATCGGCTCCCACATTTGACTCGTTGCGAAAATATCGGATGTGAAGACCCTGTTTTACGAACTCTTCGACAACTGAAGGGGTTTCATCGACAGATGCGTTATCGGAAACAATTAACTCAACGCGGCGTTCGCCAGCAAGCTGGCGGGCCAATGTAGTGAGTAATTGCTTCAAATAGCGAACGCGATTGTAGGTTGGGATCGCGATTGTCAGCAGAGGCTTTGTCTCGTTAATCGCTAGCTTTTCTTCGTTCACAATCAAGGGACGTGCTCCTTTATACCGATGCCCCTGTTTGAGGAGCGTGCCATGCCCGCCGCTTTGTCAAAAAGATGTAAGTTCCAGACGGGAGGCCGAAGAGAACTCCCTGTATGAATAACCCAACCACTATCGCGCTTGCCCCGTAATACTTGCCCAGGAAAAACGTGAGAGACCCGATAATAAGAGCGGAAATCACTGCTTGAATCAGGAACGGTTCCTGTTTGTGCGCACGGAGATAGAGCGCTTCACTGTTGACAACGTGGTTCATCAGCGTATTCATTAGCAAGAGGGCGAACACCCAGTTTGGCAGCACCCTGTTGGCCAGTTGTGGAAAGTGGTGTTCCGCAACAAGCAGCGCAAAAAAGAAGAATACGCCTCCGCACGCCAGCAAGAAGGTTGATTGCCACAGTGTGCTGAAGAACAGCCGATCCAGTTCCTGAAAGTTGCGGCGTGCGACCAGCGCGCCGAACGGCGAGGCCTTTGTGCTCATCCAGGCGAGTGCTACCGATCCAATCGCGGTAGCGATGTTGAGGGACATGCCCATGCGTCCGGCTGCAATGGGTCCCTGATATGCGAACAGGACAGGGTTGAAGAGTTGAAAGATGAAATAGCCACATAGCCAACTAATTGCGATTCTCCACTGAAAGGGCCAGATTTCAGTGCGCCATCCAACGAAGAACCTTTGGACCGGGTAAAAAAGGAGATTCTTTAACAGAAGCCGATGCTTGGAAAAGAGAAGGAATGCGAGCCCGATGGAGACCTGCCCCAGGATGACCATCGCAGTAGAATAAAGTCCATGGCGTGTCAACATCGCGATCCATGCCAAGAGGCTGCCAAGGATTGCCTGAGTCAATCGCCGATGAGCAACTTCTGCCACAAAGCCGCATCCCTCCAGGAACGAAAAGACCGGGTCAATCTGGAAGGCGAGCATGGTCACGAGCACGAGAAGAGTCCAAGGAAGCTTCCAAGCGATTGGCGCACCCGAATTCTGGTGTTTTTCGAAGAAGTAGTATCCAGCGGGCAGCAGAGCTGCGGCCATCAATACTCCCGCTACGAAGTACCAGCGAACGGCTTTCTGCAATACAGATGCAAGACGCGAGTGCGCAACCGGATCGCCTTCGATTCGCCCGTCGGGAAAGAACGTCAAGCTGGCTCTCTCGTGTGCAGCCAATTGCAATACAACAAAAGAGAAGCCAAGCTCAAATACGATCTGTAGCGCAACAAGACTATAAAAAGTGTAGTAATAACCTTGTTCGCTCGGGGTCAGGAAGCGTGCAATCAGCAGGAGGGTGACGATTCCTGAGATTCCCGACCAGAATCGAGTCAAGATCGTGAAGGAGATCGCACGGTCCAAGCCCGACCAACTCTTTAAGCGAAAATTCGTCGACAACCTGGCGTCACCTCACCTTGTCTCCTATCCTATCTGTTTGGGGCGGTACCGGGTTCGAAATGGAATCGATTGACAGCGTATCAAATCAACGTATCCGGAGTGTACGATCCGAGACCCAGGATCTGTTCCCTCCATCTGGACTGAGCAGGACATATGGCGCCCAAAACGGGTGCCTATTTGACAATGCTTACATAGTTACTTTCTCATCGAATTGGATGAGCACTCAGATTCTGTTCTTTGGCATGTCCGAGTGACTACACCTGCCCTGTGTATCAGAGGAATATTGCCGGATTGGGCCGAATATAAAATGGAGTTTCGATGGGAGCTTCTGTTGTCGTTAGAGTCTGTCGAAGACGATCTCAGCCTGCTGCTTCGCCCCTGCAGACTTATGTGTGCAAGAGGAGTCCGAAGATGACTGATCCAGCATGATATGGGGCTCAATCCATTCGAGTTTGAGTTCACAAGCGGAAACCAAAAACCTTTAGTTCAATCAGAGTGAGGAAGTCCCGGTTCTTAAAGGATTTGTAGCTAATCCAGATCATGAGTGAACCCGACTCTTCCTAATCTCTTACAAGAGCCGCGATTTTCGACTTTGGCCAAGGGAAGACGCATACCGAAGGGGTCGAGTCGTGTTTTGGATGCGATTTCGAGGCTTTAAGGAGGCACCGTGACTATGAGTGTGGAGCCAGCGGGACGTTGTGTAAGTAATCAACATGTAAGTAAACATCGAGTCAAAACTTTCCTCAAGCGACACTTTTTCTTGCCGATAGGGTTTGTACGATGTAGTATTTAGGCATGATCAGCACCAGATAGTGAAGCTCAGAACCTAATTATTCTCTTTGGATTCTTTGCAATGCACAATGGCGCACGCGCCTGTTGAAGGTTGATCACTGGATATGGTTCGCCGGGCCGAATGTTTGCGTTTTGATGGATGGGCGCAGCCGTCGGCACTCCAAAGTCTCATTCGACCGTACAAAGGTTGTGGTTCACCGGGACAAGCTTCCTGGGCATGGAGAAGAATCGATTCTTTGCATATAGTGCTCACCGTTTATTTGGAAGACGATTTTTGGTTTGTTGATTGTCGTGGTTGTTCCCGTCAGTTCCCGGAAGACGAAAATGGAGTCTCGAATAGTGCGCAATTGGTGTCAAGGGTATGTTTTTTCATCGCAAGAGGATTGCGGATTGATCAAGCAAAGCATCCGACGACCCTGTATCGATTGACGATTAGAAAAACCACTTCTATGTCCACGACTTCCAACGGGAGGATCTGTGAGAAGGTCGCAATATCAATCTCTGAATGAGAGTGCCGTTACTGTGCGGGATGGAGATGCGATTATCTCTGAGCACATGTACTCGACGGATTTTTCACTCTATAGAGAAGCGCCGGTTGATTCCTGGCGCTACCGGTACGTGAAGCGGGCGATCGACATAACTTTCTCGCTGGTCATGATCGCCGCATTTGCGCTTCCCGGACTTGTGATCGCTGCCGCGATCATTATGACTTCAAGTGGCCCCGTCTTTTATTGTGAAAATCGGATTGGAAGGAACGGTCGGCTTTTTCGGATATTAAAGTTCCGTTCGATGCATCAGAACGCCGCACAGAGGGCCCGAATTGCGGATACGGAAACGGGAGCGAAGGTTCTGGAGTGGAGAATGCACAAGCATCTCCGAGATCCAAGGATCACCAGGATCGGCGGATTTTTGCGCAAGTGGAGCCTGGATGAACTTCCTCAATTGCTAAACGTATTGATCGGGGACATGTCATTGATCGGACCGCGGCCCATCGTGCAGGCGGAGACGGTTTTGTACGGGAAGCTAATTTCGGCTTACATGAGTGCGACTCCTGGATTGTCAGGATTGTGGCAGGTTTCCGGGCGAAGCCACATCGATTACGACAAGAGGGCGAAACTGGAAGCGAAGTATGTCCAAACCTGGAGCCTGGGCGCGGATTTCATGATTCTTCTGCGGACGATTCCAGCGGTACTTCGCCGAATTGGCGCTTCTTAGGCCCGACTGCTGCTGCAGAGGCGGAAGTCAGATGCTGTCTGTCTCATGCTTTGGGTTTGTACGGATTCCTGGAGCACCCGGCCGGGTTTTGGAAGATGGCCCGCAAGCGTTGTCTCTATAATCGAAACTTAGAACCGCCGGCGAACCCAAACATCCACAGCATTCAGCCGCCTTCAATCGCAAAGTGCGAAATCGGGAGTCTGGTTGCTGCCTGAGGGTAGAATGCAGGACAATAAAACACGTCTATGAAAATGCGCATTTTCCGGTGCATCGCGCTGCTTTTCTGTGCGGTTTCCCCACAAATCTATGCCCAGAATCAGGGCCTGGATCAATCCGGTAATCCTCAGCAGGGTTCTTCGGCTGACTGCACGGATCCCCTAATGGCCACGAGCGCGGACTGCGCGCAGAGCCGAGGACAGAATGTCCAGTTGCCGGTTGAAGTACCAGGGACAGCGGCCATTCCAAGGCAAATGGCAGCACCGACGACGGAAAGTTCTCCTCTCGGCCAGGGGAACAGGCCTGTTCCAGTTCCTACACAACAAATGTATCTGCCGGCGATGCCAACCGAGTTTCAGAAGTTCGTTGCCGCAACTACGGGACAACTCCTGCCGATCTTTGGAGAGAGTCTTTTTCAGAACGTTCCGACGACATTTTCGCCCGATAACCTGGCCCCGGCCACGCCTGAATACGTAATCGGGCCAGATGATGAATTGCGCATCCGAATCTGGGGCCAGATCAACTACAACGGCAACGTGCGCGTGGATCGATCTGGTGGTATTTATCTCCCCCAGGTGGGCGCAGTGCATGTGGCCGGTTTGCACTTTTCCGAACTGGATAAGCACTTGCGCGAGGCGGTGGGCCGGATCTTCCGTAATTTCGATCTTTCGGTGGACCTTGGGCGGATTCGCTCGATGCAGATCTATGTGACCGGGCAGGCACGCCGCCCGGGAGTGTACACCGTTAGCTCGCTGAGCACGCTTGTGAATGCTTTGTTTGCCAGCGGTGGACCCTCCCCGCAGGGCTCTCTGCGTCACATTCAGGTGAACCGGGATGGGAAGACGATAGCGGACTTTGACTTGTATGCGCTACTGGTACGGGGCGACAAGTCGAAGGACGTACGGTTGATGCCAGAAGATGTACTGAACATTCCGGCGGTTGGCATGCAGGCAGCCGTCGCCGGCAGTGTCCACAACCCTGGTATCTATGAGATGCGCGCCGGGGAGACTATAGGTGATTTGCTGGATGCGGCGGGGAGAACTACGGCACTTTCATCCAACGCGCGAATTTCGCTGGAGCGTACGGGAGAGGGCAAGCTTCGCCAGGCCGTGGAATTCCCATTCGACGCTGCGGGCCTGGCTACGCAGCTTGCCGATGGGGATATTCTGCGGATTCATTCGATTGTGCCGGCTTACGAGAAGACCGTTACGTTGCGTGGGAATGTTGCCAATGCTGGGCGGTTCGGCTGGCATGAAGGTATGCATTTGAGCGACCTGATTCCCGACCGGGATTCGCTGGTGAGCCGGGACTACTGGTGGAAGCGGAGCCATCTTGGCTTGCCAGCGCCTGAGTTCGAAGGCACGATTTCGAGCATTGGGCAGGGGCAGCAGCCGCTCGAAAGCTCAGATCGGGGCCTAAACACTTCGGTATCGCAGGAGACTCTGACGTCGGCCTTGACGCCGCCGCTTCAGACTGGTGGCGATCAGCAGAAGGGCGCAACGGGAAGCAGCGCCGCAATTGGAACCAACTCCACAGGAAACAACTCCACAATCGGTAGCAGTACCACCCTAGGCTACCCTCTCTCGCAGTCGCGCACTAAGGGTGACGGAGTGCAAGGGAAACAGAACGATGTGCACCTGGCGGCACCCGGCATTAATTGGAGCTATGCAGTGATTGAGCGCCTTGACGCGCAGACTCTGAAGACATCGCTGATCCCATTCGACCTGGGCCGTCTAGTACTGAATCACGAAGCCAGTCAGGATCTCCTGTTGCAGGCAGGCGATACTGTCACGATCTTTTCGCAAGCCGACATCGTGGTTCCGCTGGACCAGCAAACAAAGTATGTGGATTTGGAAGGCGAGTTTGTTCGCTCCGGTTTCTACAGCGTGGAGCCGGGGGAGACTTTGCGGGACCTAGTGCGCCGCGCGGGAGGCTTGACGACCAGGGCATATCTTTACGGATCGGATTTCACCCGGGAATCTACGCGGGTGTTGCAACAGCAACGTCTTGACGAGTACGTGCGCGAGGTGAGTGCGGAGTCGGCGCGGGGCACGCAGGCGCTTGCAATTTCGGGAACCTCATCTGCTGGAGCCGCTTCGGACGTGACTGCCTCTCGCACTGCTGGACAGGAATTGACCGCACGGTTAAGTCAGATCAGAGCCACGGGACGTATTGTTCTGCAATTCCAGCCGAATAACTCAAGCGTCGATGACGTACCGGCCATCAACCTGGAAAACGGGGACAAGTTTGTTGTTCCATTCGCGCCATCCATGATCAATATTGTGGGCGCAGTGAACGACCAGAATTCATTTTTGTACCAACCCTCCCGGACAGTCGGCCAATACTTGAAGCTGGCAGGTGGAACGAATCGCAATGCCGACTGGCGCCATTCGTTCGTGATCCGGGCCGATGGTTCCGTGGTGGGCAAGGCGGGCAAGAATGGCGCCACTCTGTGGAGCGGAAACGGCTCGTTCACGCAGATCCGTCTTAACCCGGGCGATACGATTGTTGTGCCGGACAAGACGCTACGTCCCACGGCAATTCGAAATGTACTGGATTGGACGCAGGTGTTCTCGCAATTGGCGCTTGGGGCTGCCGCAATTAACGTCCTTTAGCATAAGGTTTATCCGCAAGCGACTCTTGACGAAGGGCTGCAGCAGCCGGAGCCCAATACGAAAGGTGGCAAAAAATGCTGGTGAATGGGCCCATTCTGGTAACCGGAGGCGCCGGTTTCATCGGTTCGAATTTCGTTCTGGAATGGCTGGCCGAAGAGAGCGCTCCGGTGACGGTTTTTGACAAACTGACCTATGCGGGGAACATGGAGAACCTGGCGTCAGTGGAGCGGGACAGCCGATTCCAGTTTGTTCATGGGGATATCGTGGACGGTGCGCTTTTTCGGCGGGTGCTGGACAAGCATCAGCCTCGCGCGGTGGTGCATTTTGCCGCGGAGAGTCACGTTGACCGATCCATCCTGGGGCCGGCCGAGTTCATTCGCACCAACATCGAAGGGACTTTTCAGCTGCTGGAGGCCGTTCGAGGACACTGGCGGGAACTGCCGGCGGAAGAACAGAGCGAATTCCGGTTCCTGCATGTTTCAACCGACGAAGTTTACGGATCTCTGACACCAACGGCGCCGGCTTTCACTGAAGAGACCGCCTACGCGCCGAACAGCCCGTATTCGGCGTCGAAGGCGGCTTCCGACCACTTGGTCAGGGCCTATCACCACACCTACGGTTTGCCGGTGGTGACAACGAATTGCTCGAACAATTACGGGCCTCGCCAGTTTCCTGAAAAGCTGATTCCGCTGATGGTGATGAATGCGTTGAAGGGCCTGCCATTGCCGGTATACGGTGACGGCCAAAACGTGCGTGACTGGCTTTATGTTGCGGATCATTGCTACGGTATCCGGACCGTTTTGGCGCGCGGCGTCCCTGGGGAGACATACAACATTGGGGGCAGGCAGGAGATGTCGAACCTGGACCTGGTGAAGCAGCTGTGCGAGCTTCTGGACGAACTGAAGCCCGCCGGTGCGCCACATGCCCGGCTGGTCACATTCGTCAAGGATCGCCCAGGCCATGATCGCCGGTATGCCGTCGATATGGGAAAGATTGAGCGGGAACTGGGATGGCGTCCCCGCGAGACCTTTGCAGGCGGCTTGCGCAAAACGATTCAGTGGTATCTGGACAACCTTGAATGGGTAGAGCACGTCACGAGCGGATCGTACCGGGACTGGATCAAGCTGCAGTACGCTCCCGCAAACCGCGAGGAGAGTGGGAGCTAATGAGCAAACGCAAGGGCATTATTCTGGCGGGGGGATCGGGAACGCGTCTTTACCCGATTACGCACGCGGTATCGAAGCAACTGCTTCCCATTTACGACAAACCAATGATCTATTACCCGCTCAGCGTGCTGATGCTTGCGGGCATTCGCGATGTGCTGGTGATTTCAACCCCGCAGGATACGCCGCGATTCGAGCAGTTGCTCGGGGATGGGTCGCTGTGGGGAATGTCGTTGCAATACGTCGTCCAACCTAACCCGGAGGGACTGGCACAGGCCTTCATTCTTGGCCGCGAGTTTGTTGGTCAGGACGACAGCGCATTGGTGCTGGGCGACAACATTTTCTTCGGAAATCAGCTGGCGGCCATGTTGCAGTCCGCGGCGGCGCAGCCGTCGGGAGCCACCATTTTTGCCTATCCGGTCAAGGATCCGGAGCGCTACGGGGTGGTGGAACTGGACGCTTCAGGCAAAGCCATCGACCTGGTGGAAAAGCCGACGCATCCGAAATCAAGGTATGCAGTTACGGGTCTGTACTTCTATGACAACCAGGTTTTGGATATTGCCGCGAACCTGCGGCCGTCGCCGCGCGGCGAGCTGGAAATCACGGACGTCAACCGGCGCTACATGCAGCTGGGGCAGCTTGCGGTGCAAACCATGAGCCGCGGTATCGCCTGGCTGGACACCGGCACCCACGACTCGCTGCTGGAAGCGAGTTCCTTTGTTCAGATCATCGAAAAGCGGCAGGGATTGAAGGTGGCTTGCCCGGAAGAGATTGCCTACCGCGCAGGATTCATCAATGCGGAACAACTGGAGAAGCTGGCTGGGGGCATCCGAAATGACTACGGCAACTACCTGCGCGAGATATTGAAAGACGGGAGTGGAATTGAATGAAAGTGCAGGCCACGGCAATTCCGGACGTGCTGATCATCGAACCGGCTGTGTTCGGCGACGAGCGCGGCTTTTTTATGGAGAGTTTCAATGCGCGCGAGATGCGGCGCATTGGAATTGACGCCGAGTTTGTGCAGGACAATCACTCGCGGTCGCAGCGAAATGTGCTGCGTGGGTTGCACTACCAGATCAGCCAGCCGCAGGGAAAGCTGGTTCGGGTTGTGAGCGGGGCTGTGTTTGACGTTGCGGTTGATATGCGCCGCGATTCATCCACATTTGGGAAATGGGCGGGGATTGAGTTGTCAGCGGAGAACAAGCGTCTGTTCTGGCTGCCTCCGGGTCTTGCGCACGGTTTCTTCGTGCTCTCCGAGTCTGCGGACTTTGTTTACAAGGCAACGGACTACTACGCACCACAGTTTGAGCGCACGCTGTTGTGGAACGACACCGATCTTGGTATCGTTTGGCCGCTCACGAGCGAACCGATCCTCTCCGGGAAGGATGCCGCGGGGAAGACATTTCGCGAATCGGAAGTATTTGAGGCGGACTTTCTGGCGAGGGGGGCACATGCGCAACAGTAGGATTGTGGTGATAGGCCGCATTGGGCAAGTGGGATGGGAATTGCGCCACAGGCTGGCTTGCATGGGGCAAATAACGGCGTTCGACTATCCCGAGATCGATTTCAAGAAGCCGGAATCGTTGCTCGCTGCGCTGCGCTCTGTGGAGCCGGCGGTGATTGTGAATGCTGCGGCATACACTGCTGTGGACAAGGCGGAAGACGAACCGGCGGTGGCGATGGCGATCAACGGCACTGGTCCGGGTGTGCTTGCCGAGGAAGCCAAACGCCTGGGAAGCATCCTGGTGCATTACTCGACAGACTACGTGTACGACGGCACGAAACAGGGTGAATACGTAGAGACCGATACTCCGAATCCGCAGAACGTTTATGGAAAGACAAAGCTGGCGGGAGATGAGGCGATCCAGGCCTCCGGTTGCGAGCATCTGATCCTGCGGACTAGTTGGGTTTACGGCGCGCGCGGCAACAACTTTCTGCTGACTATGTTGAAGCTGGCCGGAGAACGTTCTGAATTGCGGATTGTGGATGACCAGACGGGCGCGCCGACCAGCAGCGAATGCATTGCGCAGGGGACAGCAAATATCCTGGCTCAGGTGATGGGGCCCTCAGGCGCCGGGCTGGACGGACGAAGTGGGGTTTACAACCTGACCAACACGGGAGCAACAACTTGGTTTGGATTCGCGCAGGCGCTGCTGACTCGATCGGCTGAAAAGCTGGGAACCAGCGTACCGAATTTGATCCCGATCCCGACCAGTGAGTTTCCTCGACCGGCCTCGCGGCCGACGAATTCACGGTTGTCGTGCCTGCGGCTGGAGGAGACATTTGGGGTTCTCATGCCGGCGTGGGAAGATGCGCTCGCGCTCGTACTGGATACATTGAAGGACGGGTCTTCGCCGGTGCCTGGCAGGGCTTAAGGGCCTTCTGAAACCCGGTTAGTTTGGCAGCAACACAAAGGGCAGTCCGCATTGCGGACTGCCCTTTGTGTTGCTGCAACCAAACCGGAGTGTTTGGGTTTTACGGCAGGAAATAGCGGAGGCTGGTGAAGACCATGTTTTCGATGCCCTTGGCTCCGATGCCGGAAGCTCCTGACCAGCCTTCGCGAACGGCGTAGCTGTATTGGAAGCCCTGGCGCAGGCGGCCCTTGTCGCCCTTGTAAATGTCGTACCAGTAGCCGAGTGTTCCTTCCTGCACGTCGCGAGTCTGTGCGCCGCAGGAACCGCCGGTGTAGTAGCCAGTCGAGCTTCCGTTGTAGCCGGGAGCGGTGATGGCATTGCATGCGGAGTTGGAGAGCAGGCGCGAACCGTAGCCGAGTGCGGCTGCGGAGGGTGCGGCCCAGTGGGCTCCCCACGATCCGCCGGCCAAGATCTGAGCGGCGGTTGGGCTGGCGGTGCAGGTGGTGGTTCCAGTTACGCAGAACTCCGCAGTGGGCGCGCCGAGAGTGGTGGCGGACGAGTTGGATTCGTCCTCGCGTCCGGCGTAATCGCCGCCGTAGTAGGTGTAGATCTGCAGGCGGGGATTGGGTGTGAACTCGGCGGTCAACAGGCCGGAGAGGTTGTGGATGGGTTCGAGTCCGCCCCACGAGTTGGAAGTGGCGTCAGAGAGCGTGGATGCGCCGAAGTGACCCACGCCTGGTCCGAACAGCCCCTTGGCTCCGAAGGTGAACTTGTCCTTGATGACGGGGACGCGGAGGCTGCCGCCGATGCCGCCAAGGGCAACCTTGTTGGAGAATGCGCCTGCGACGGACAGTGCCGGAGCAATAGCTGCTCCTGTTGCTATGTCCTTGTTGCCGCCATAGAGGTTGCTATTGGTGGTTTCGCCGGGATAGATGGTTTCGTGGAAGACGCGGCCGATGCCGAAGATCTCATAGTGGCCGAAGCCGGGATCGAACGCGGCCTTCGCCAGGATGTCCGGAGCCAGGTTGAAGGAGATGTTGGCCAGGTTGGCGCAGGAGTTGACGGTCTTGTAGACCGGTACTGCAACGTCGACGAGAGCGCCAGTCGAGTCAAACTCTTTCTGGTTGCTATAGTTCACGATGGAGGTGGAGGGAGAGCAGGCGCTGATGGTCTGGTTGAGCAAGCTGGCGCTGAGGCCGGCGCTGCCAACCACGGCATAGGGTGTGTTACCCGCCAGTGTGGCCGTATAGAGCAATTGCGGGTTTTCAGCCGAGATTGCGAAAGCTGCCTTGCTGAAGCTCTTGGTCAGCCGGAAGTAGCCCATGCGCGCCCAGACCAGGCCGGCCACGTAGTTAGGGTCGATCATGGAGGGCAGTGCTTTGTTTGCGGCCGAAGTGGTGATGCCCACCTTGTCCTCGGTGGCCAGCGTCCAACCCTGGCCGCCGGAGATGGTCCAGTGGCTGTTGGTTTCCGCCTCAGCTGAGGCGATGCGCTGACGGAAGATGTAACTGGTGGATTGATTGTCGTTGGAGGTGGTGCCGACGCCGAGGAAGTCGCCCTCGAGATTGGCGCGCAATGTGCCCCAGCTCACTTTACCCTCAGCGATGAAGCCGACGCGCGACTGGCGGCCAGAGATGGCCATCTCAGTCATGGAATAGGAGTCGGCGCTCTCATACGGGATGGAACTCCACGGGGTGGCTTCCTCGCCGCCGGTTGCGTGCGAGCGCCACATTGAATCACCGTTGAAGAAGCCGTAAGGTGTGAGGGTGATGCCCTTGTAATGCAGGGTGGAGGGGCTCTCGATTGCTTTCTTGATTTTGGCGGTCTCGTCGGAGACGGTGGTGGCGAGTGAAGCCTGGTTGCCCTTGAGATCGGTGACAGTGGTCTGCAAAGTGGTTACAGCGGCGGCATTGGTAACGATGCCTTGTTGCTGCGCGGTGGCATCGGCTTCCGCCTTCGCGGCTTCGGCCTTGGCTTCAGCGGCTTCCTGTTCGGCGCGCTTCAACTGTGCGTCTTTGCTGGACAAATCGGTTTGCAGGCTGTTGATCCTGTTTCCCTGGGATTCGAGGGCGTCGCGTAACTGTTTGATCTGGTCCTGCACCGAGGGTGGTGGAGGGGTTTTGGCTTTCTTGGTTGCGATATGCTTCCGGGCTGGCGGAGCCTGGTCGGCTGCGTGTGCGGATGTGGCACCCAAGGCAATGGTCAGGATGGCCGCGGCTGCGGCGGTGCGCTTGAAGTTCATTGGGCCTCTCTTTGTTGCTCAAATATCAGTTGATTCATGACTGCAGACCTGCAAACTGCACGATGAAGTCCGCGCCGTTCCGCTAACTCGAAGAGTTTTCCAACAATCTTCTGAAGCGTGTCTTGAGTCGAACAGTACTGAGAGCGATAGAGGGCTGGCCGTGATGCACATCACGTATCGTGGCGAGACCAGGGTCAGGCAATAGGGGATAGAGCACGCGGCGGTGGCCTGACGACCGCGTGAAATGTTCAATCGGAGGGCGAACAACAAGCTGAAATGTTGGCATAAATGGTGAAAAAACAGTCGAAAGGTCCGCTTATATGGTTAGGATTCCTTGCGGAATTCAGCGCGCAAGGTGAGGAAAGCGATGTTTTTTCTGTCTGGAACTACCCATTTCGAGGCACGAGTCTGTTTCAAACTGGATACATTCTTGAAAAACGCACTGATTTGGCAGGAGTTATTTGGTTAAGTTATTGATAATGCATTCTTTATTTGGATTATCTTTTCTGTGCGGTTGCGCGCGCAATTGGTCTTCAATTCCAGGCCGTAGAAGCAGGACGTGGGTGCCTGGCATATGGCTACGGGCTTCCCACCCATTCCGCAAGAGCGCGGAATGGATGGGGCACAGGTTTTGATTAAAGACCGGAACCGGGAGAGCTGTGTCTACTTCTTCCCGTTGTCTTTGAAGTTCAGGGCAATGTAGTAGGTGGTGTACGAGTGGCTGGTTGTCACATTCGTGAGGAACTGGCCACCGCCGAGGTAACCAACACCGCCTCCCAGGTTGAAGTGCTTGTTGAGCTCATACCAGGAATAGCTATCGAGCTCCGCGCCCACGTGGCGGCCGTGGTCGGTTTTGTTGTTCACGATGGCGCTGCCCGAGGTGTTGTAGATGGAGTCCAGCGCATTTGCCGCCCAAAAATCGAGCCCCTGGACGGTGAAGGTGAGCCGCCGGTGGGGCTCAATGGTGGTACCTGCGCGCACCGACTCAATGTTCTGCCAGCCGAAGAGGTCGGTGATGCCGAAGCGATCGTGGGCTGTTGGTTCGATGGTGTCGAAGGTGGTGTGGTTTGCATTCAGTTTCGGATTGCCGTTGCCGGAGGCGTAGTCAAACTGGGAAAAGACGCGGGGCTTGGCCCATCCATTGAGAAATTGGTAGGCCGCGCCTTCCTGCGTGGCAAAGGCATTAATGGGTTGCGGTCCGACCTTGCCGGTTTCGTAGATAAATTCGCCCCCGTAGTCGAACGCCTTGTTTGCGTGTGCCTTGAGGCGTAAACCGATGGCCTTCTCGTTTTCCTTGCCGGTGGTCTTGGCGGAGGCTGGTTCCACGACCTCTGACGGCTGCACGCGCCATAGGACGAACGGCTCAAGGTTTGAGTGAATCCCTACAAAGTCATCGAGGCGGCCGTAGGCTCCGTAGATGTTGTTTCCTTCCTGGTGCGGGCTCACGCCATAGGCCTGCGGCACCACAGGCGAGGCGGCGAAGATTCCGAGGTGCTCACGCTTTGCGTTGAGGTTGAGCACGGCGGCGTCGTAGGAACGGGCCTGGTTGCGCCACTCCGAGTTGGCGATGATGGTGTTGTTGTAATTGATAAGTTGCCGGCCGACGCGAAGGTTGAACCAATGTTTCTCCGGGTTGCCGATCTCGGCATAGGCGAGCTTGAGATCCCAGCGAACTGTGTTTGGCGGGCCGATGGGCGGGTTTTGCAAGCCGGAACGTGCGTCCTGTACCTGCGCCGTGACTCGCAGCCAACTGGTGGCATGCAGATCGACCTGGAAGCGGAAGCGGTTCAATATGTAGGAGTCATTGGTACCCAGCTTGAAGTTGTTGTTGTCGTACGCTTCATAGCGGAACCGCTCCTCGCCCTGGAAATCGATCCACTTGGGCAGCTTGGAATCGAGGTAGGTGAAGGGGGCAAAGTCATGAAAGTCGTAGGGCGCGGGGTTGGCGGTAGTGCGCGCGGCCGCTCCGTTTAGGAAGCTCAACGGGTTGGAGGCCGGCCCTGTGATGAACGCGCCGTTGTAGCCGGATGCGCCGTTTTGCGTGGTGATGTCGTCCTGCGCGGTGAGGGGGAGGGTGGAGGTTAGGGCAATGAGAAAAACAGCAGCGGGGATGGACCTCGACAACTGGCGCAGGGATGCAGACAGGCGTGCAGATAGAGCTTTGTACACTTTGGATTCTCCTATGAAATTTTGGGGAACTGGATGAGTTGGGACCGTTGGCCCCGGGCCGTCATGGGCGACGAAACTCTAGCGACAGGATGGACAACAACAGGAGCTATCAATAGCGGGCACAGGGGGGGGCGATTGCGGCAGATGCCGCAGGGATGGAGATAAGACAGCTTTAGTAGCAGGGTACACTTGGGATTTTCCTTGGATTTGGGAGGCTATATTTTCGGGCGGTGAGGCCCAGGCCGTCAGGGGCGGCGGAACTTTATCGACAGGTGGGTTGACAACACGTCATAAGAATATTTTTTTAATATACCGGGCGGTGGTGAAAAAGTCGAGCAATTGCGGGCACCTGCGGTGCGGCGGGCGGTGGCGGGAGGCTCGCATGGAGTTGGTTGCGGGGCTCAACATTAAACTGATAGCAACGGCAATTGTTACTGGCCAGGATTACACCGTGGAGTGGGGACCGCGATTCGAGCTAAATTTGCTATCGAAGTGATCTTACTTGCTGCTTCGCTATTCACTTTTGCGGCCGCCTCCGCGCAATCGCAATCGGCAACGGTTCTGGTTACGGGCACAGTGTTTGACCCCACACTGCTGGGTGTGGTTGGTGCTCGAGTGGAGTTCGATCTCGATTCGGGCAAACAGTATTCAACCGCGACTGACGCAAGCGGGCGGTTTACTCTGGAGCTTCCTGCTCCAGGTGATTGCACGGTGCGTGTTGAAGCGGCCGGCTTTTCCGCACTCTCGCGGCGTGTGGTTTTGAGCAATGCAGCCATGGAGCTTACCCTTCGTCTGGAACGGGTGGCATCTGTCACTGAAGAGATTGTGGTCTCAGGCAAGGCTGGCAGGATCGATATTGCAAGTCCGGACCCATCTGAAAAGGTGATGATTCGCGAAGAGCTGCTGGACGCGAATCCCGGGCGGCCGGGGGCTCCGGTATCCATTCCCGGGATGCCCATTGAAACGGCTTCGGGCGGCATCAAGGCTCCGCAGTATTTTGTGCCTGGTGTGGCCGGCGACCACGGCGAGCCCATCGCCCAGTACTTTGCGGTAGGTGACTATCTTGCTTCGAATAACCTTTCAGCGAACGCTCACGGTAATGGGTATGCTGACCCGAATATCTACGTCTCCGCGGTGTTAGCCAGTGTGCAGACCGATGGCGGCGCTTTTAGTGTTTTGGAGGGGAACCATGCACTCAACCTGGCAGCGACTTACGAACTGCGGCCGAAGGTGCGGCGGTCCCTCACGGTCACGGGTGACTACAGAGATCTCGATGCGACTGCGGGGCTCGCGCCCTCCGATGCCAACAAGAAGGAGTGGCTCGCGATTGAGGTCAACTATGGCAATGGCTTGTTGCGCGCGCTTGAGCATCGGCAGCAGTACAAATGGAACGCATCGCGCATTGTTGACGGTGGCTCGCACGAGATTACGGTTTTAAGCATCGGCTATTACGGCCAATCGCATGAGGGCAATCTTGTTCCGTTGGGTTACGGGCTCCAACTGAACGACACGATTGACCCGCGCCAGATGGATCAGACGCATAGCGGCATTCTTGCGGTGAATGATGAATGGCGAGCGGCTCCCGCCGACACAATTTCTATCTCGGGATTCTTTCGCACTTACAACCTCGCGCTATTCTCCAATTTTGGCGAAGGCCTGATTCGGCAAAGCGAATTTCGCACGGTTGAAGCAGGACAAGTGCGTGACTCCCACCGGTTCGCTCCCTGGTTTGAGCTCATCGGTGGTATTGATTACAACCAGGACGACATCCACCGCGACAACCTGGACCACTATCTTTCCGCCGACCCTGCGGTCTATGGACCGTTCGTTAAGGTGCTTGCAAACAACGTCGCGATCCGCGAGCTGGCTCCGTTTGCAGCCGCCCGCGCCGACCTCGGCTCGCATCTTCATCTGTATGGGGGCCTGCGGCATGAGCAGGTGGAGATGGATAACGGAGACGTGGTGAAGCCGGATCAATCGTTCGATTTCTGGCGAGGCTTTGAAAGTCCCAAGGCAACGCTTACCTTGACGCCGGGATCAGGTCTGCTGCGATTGTTGCCCTCGGCCTCCTTGAGCATTGGGCAGGCGTTTTTCACGGAAGACCCGCGCATCGCCGCTGCCGGCAGCATCGGCTCCTCGACGTTGGCATCTCCTTTTGAGCGCTCACACTCGGAGCAACTGGTGCTGGAAAAAGAGACGGGAGGCACCGACGTCCGGCTCACTCTTGGCCGCACGACAACCACCGCGACACTGGCCAAGATCGATCCCGATACGGGTCTGGCGGAAAACGAAGGCCCAGGCACGCTAAAGTTCCTGACTGCCGGCGTGCGTCACCGGTTCAGCTTTGGTACTGTCCAGACGATCTTGTCGAAGGCCGACGCTCGCGACGATGACACGGGCCTGCCGGCGGCCGAAGCTCCCCGAACCGTCTTCGACGCGCTAACGACAATGGATCGACTGCCGCTTGGGTTGCGCGCCCGGGCGGAATACGAATACGTTGGCCACAAGTTCCTCGACGCCGGAAACACCCAGCACCCGGCGCAGTACGAAGCCATCCCTGTAGGTGAAACTCGGATCGCGTTGGTACGGTCGTTTCTTGACGGTCGCCTGCAGCTTGGCGTCGATGGGATGATCGCTCGTGGCTACACTGGCCAGACCACCGAAACTTTTGCTCCCGGCTGGCAAATTGGGGACGCGCCACCATCGTGCGCGCCCGGAATCGACGGTGTGGCAAATGATTTCGATTGCGGCACGATCGAGCGCGCTGTGGGGATCCGGACGGTCTCCTTTATGAGTGGTTCTATCTCTTATCGATTTGGCAATCGAAAGTAAAACAGATGCGACTTGGCGGAAGACCTTCTGGCAAGCTCACTCCTACGATTTCAACGCCTCGAAACACGAGAAGTTCGTCGAGAAATTGCGCTACATCCATCGAAGTCCGATTGTACGAGGATTGTCAGCATCACCGGAGGACTGGAGGTGGTCAAGCTTCCGCCACTATCCGACGGGTGCTCGCGGAACTGTGGAGATCGAATCGGAGTGGACGGCCCGCGAGAGAGGCTGGAAGCTGTTGGAGTGGAGGCGCGAGCCGGCTTGTTGCTCCGACCTCCCCGGTCTCCAAAAGCGAGGGACCGGGGGCACCCTCGACTTGACTCGGATTCTGTGGGAGATTGGGGTGCCTTGCTTGACCAAATGAAAAGGGCAACCCGCGTGGGCTGCCCTTTTTGTTGTTGTCTGGTGTTGCTTTGGGTTAAGGGAGGTAGTAGCGGAAGGTGGTCCAGAACATGTTGTCGATGCCCTTGGCGCCGATGCCTGAAGCGCCTGACCAGCCTTCGCGGACTGCGTATCCGTACTGGACGCCCTGACGCAGGCGACCGTGCTCGCCCTTGTAGATGTCATACCAGTAGCCGCCGGTCATTTCCTGGACGTCGCGGGATTGCGCGCCGCAGGAGCCGCCGGGGATGTAACCGGTGGAACCGCCGCCGTTGTAGCCGGGTGCGGCCAGCGTGTTGCAGGCGGAGTTGGAGAGAACGCGCGAGCCGTAACCTACAGCGGCTGCGGAGGGAGCGCCCCAGTGGCCGCCCCATGCGCCGCCAGCCAGGATATTGGCTGCGGTTGGGGTGGTGGTGCAGGTGAAGGCGCCGGCAGTGGTGGGGCAGAACTCCGCAGAGGGAGCGCCCAGGGTGGTGGAAGCGGCGTTGGCAAAGTCGTCGCGGCCGGCATAGTCGCCGCCGTAGTTGAGGTAGAGGGTGAGGCGGGGGCTGGGATTGGCTTCGACCGTGATGAGCCCGGAGAGGTTCTTGATTGCTTCAAGTCCACCCCAGCTGTTGGCGGTTACGTCAGCGAGTGTGGAGTCGCCGTAGCGGCCCATGCCGCCACCGTAGAGGGCCTTGGCGCCAACGGTGAGCACCTTGGGAATGACGGGAACCCGAAGGCTGCCGCCAATGCCGGCGAGCACGATGGAATTGTTGAAATATCCCGCAGTAGTGAGGGCTGGAGCAACGGCCTTGCCCGTGGCGATGTCAGTGAGGTTGCCGTAGAGGTTGCCGTTGGTGGTTTCGCCGGGATAGACGGTCTCGTGGGCAAAGCCGGTGATGCCGAAGACTTCATAGTGGCCCCAGCCGGGATCGAGAGCGATTTTGGCGATGATATCGGGAGCCTGGTTGAAGGAGATGGTGGCGATGTCGGCGCAACCGTTGACCGTCTTGTAGACGGGGACGGCGACGTCGATGGTGTTGCCGGCCGAGTCAGTTTCCTTCTGGTTGGTGTAGTTGACGATGGAGGTAGCAGGTGTGCAGGTGCTGATGGCAGCGTTGTAGTTGCCACCGTTGGCGCCGGCGCTGCCGAGGACAGCGTAGGGCTCGTTGCCGGCCAGCGATGCGGTGTAGAGGAGCTGGGGATTTTCAGCCGACACGCCGAAGGCAACGTTTTTGAAGCTCTTGACGACGCGGAAACCGTACTGGCGGGTCCAGACGAAGCCCGCAACGTAGTTCGGGTCTATGGTGAGCGGTGTGAGCTCGTTGCTGGGGACGGCGGTGATGCCCTTGCCGTTTTCGGTTGCGAGGGACCACATCTGTCCGCCGGTGAAGGCCCAGCGGCTATTGGTCTCAGCCTGGGCGTAGATGACGCGTTGACGGAGAACGTAGCTGTTGGACTGGTTGTTGTTGGAGGTGATGCCGGTGCCGAGCCAGTCAGCCTCGTAGTAGCCGCGGAGGGTGCCCCAGCTTGTCTTGCCGTCGGCGGACAAGGAGATGCGCGACTGGCGGCCGCTGCCATAGAACTCGCTCAACTTGTAGGCATCGGCGCTTTCGTAGGGAAGCGCGTTGAATGCGGTGGGAATGTCGCCGCCTGTAGCCTTTGAGCGCCACACGGTTTCAGCCGCCGCGAAGCCGCCGGGGGTGAGGGTGATGCCCTTGTAATGCAGAACGTCGGGGCTGAGGATGTCCTTCTTGATTTTTGCTGTCTCGTCGGAGACGGTGGTGGCCAATGAAGTTTGATTGCCCTTCAGGTCAGTGACGGTGGTCTGCAGCGTGGTAACGGCTGCGGCATTATCGCTAACCGCCTGTTGCTGGGCCGTGGCTGCTGCCTGCGCTCTGGATGCTGCTGCTTGCGCGTCGGCTGCGGCTTGCTGCGCCTGCTTCAGTTGGGCATCCTTGTCGGCCAGGTTGGACTTGAGCCCGTCGATCTGGCCCTGCATCTCCTGCCGCAGAGACTGAATCTGCTCTTCGACGGTTGGGCCTGCGGGCTTCGCGGGCGCCTTTTTTGTAACATGCTTTTTTGCCGGCGGTGCACCGTCGGCGGCATATATAGGCGAGCCAATCATACTGGCCGCCAAAATTGCTGCGGCAGCGGTATTGAGCTTGAAGTTCATTGAGCCTCTCTTTTCCTCTCAAATACAGGTTGAATCGTGAATGCGCTCAGTAACGCAGCGAACGCACAGTACTCCCGCGTGCTTGAAAGCGTGAACCCTGGGGTTGGGTTGCCTTCTATAGGGATGCAGGTGTACGTCGAAAGCGAGAGGGCAAGAGCCGCAGTAGCGCGGATGTCCCCTCTTCGTTCCGTATTTCAGAGTGGCAGAAGTAGATGAATATTTGACGAATTCACATATTTTTAACAGTTGCCAAAAGAGGTGATTCACATAACTGAAATATATAAACGTTTGTAACATCGTTGATAGGCTAGGAGACCTTGGCACTTAGAGGACGCGCACTGTTCGAGGGATCAACGACAAATGCCGGGGAGTGATTCCCCGGCATTCGCACGTAGGATATTTCCATTGTCCGTGCTAGTAGATCCACCGCGCAGTCAGGATGAGCTCATGGTTGTATGTATGGAGCTTGCTGGTGGCGATTTGCATGCCCCCGCCGAATGCGAAACCGGGGCGCGATTTTGGGTCGGTGGGGTGCAGGCCGCATTTGCCGATGATGATGCCGGGGGTAACGAACTCCTGGGTTTTGCCGTCGTTGGGGCCGCCGTGGTAGTAGGTTGCGTTGCTTTCAAGCTCCGGCCAGAAAAGCTTACCGATCTTATATTGAGCGGCTGCGTTCCAGGCGATAGGGCGGCCTGAGGTGGTGGTAGCTGGATTGCCTGTGGGCAAGGTTGCTCCGATGGAGGTCTGCACATCGAAGTGGCCAAATCCCTTGCCGAGGCCGACGCTGGGCGCCAGGCTTGGCTTGGTGGACCCATTTTTGTATGTGCCGGTGGGGAATGTGGCCAGCACCCATGTGCTTACCACGTAGGTTCCATGCTTCGCGTTGCCGCTGGCGAGCCGGTATTTTCCCAAAACGGAGAAATCTCCCCAACCATCGATGGCGGTGGTGTTGTGCTCGATGTATGGGGGCAGGTTGATGTCGATTTCCGTATGGCCGGTGGGGATGAGGTTGAAGCCCTTGCTGTTGTCGAAGTTCCAGGTGTCGGTGCGGGCGGGGGCAATCTGGCGGATCATGTCGGTGCGGATGACCTGGAAGAGGCCGATGTAGGTTGTGACCAGGGGTGGGGGCCATGCGGGCTGTTTGGATTGGATTGCGTTGGTGCGGGCCGACCACCAGGCGTAGAGGCCCTCGGAGGGTGGGGGAGCCGTGGGGGTGGGAGCATTTTGGGCGTAGACACTGGCTGAGCAAAGCAGGAGACACAAAGAAACTTGAAGACTTTTCATGGTTGTGAATGAGCATGAGGGGCTATAGCAGGCACCAGCAACCGCCTATGGGAGGAGGGATTCCTCCATCGAGAGATGGACAGCATGCGGTGCGGCATTTACCTCTGCGAATCTGTGCCGGCGCTGAGGAGGTTGGCGAGGATGCGGTATGCGCCGGGAACCAACTCGGGAAGCTGGCGATAGAGCGCAAAGGCAGCATAAATGTAGGTGCCTTTGCCGGGATGCGCGACGAGCAGGCCGCCGCGTTGGGGATCCTGGCCGGGGTCGGCGGTTTCGGTGAGAGGGGTGTAGTGGGAGTCCCAGGATTCGAGGAAGCCGTGGCCGCGCTCCTCGAGCCAGCCATCGAAGTCGGCGGGGGTGATGGTGTTGGGAGAGGTGAACAGCGGATTCGCGGGATCGAGGAGCCTGACCTGTGCTTGCTCGTCGACGACGCGCTCGCCGCTGCCGCCTAATGACAGAGGATAGGGCGCGGGAAAATTGCCGCTTTGATATTGGACGATGAGGGTTCCTCCGCGTTCGACGAAGTCTTTGAGGCGGGGCTGGTCGGCGGCCAGTTCGGGACGGACGGAGTAGGCGCGGATGCCGATGACGATGACATTGAACGCGGACAGGTCGCTGGAATCGAGTTCGGCAACGGTGAGCAGGTGGGGTGTGATGCCGAGGCCTTCGATGGCTGTGGGGACCGTGTCGCCAGTGCCCATGACGTAGCCGATGCGGAGACCGGGGGCCAGCTTTACGTCGACCTTGCGGGTCTTCAACTCGGCGGGGCGGTAGAGGTTGTAGGGGCGCAGGCCGGGGTAGCCGATGCTTTGCCAGCCGGAGGAGAAGGCTTGGTCGCCGGTGTGGGCGACTGCCTTGATGCTGAAGGCGCTGCTGCTGGCGGGATTGGCGGTGACCGAAAAGAGGATGGGTTCGGAGTCGCCTGCAGCGGTTAGATGAAAGGGGGCGGTAGTGGGTTGGGCGGTCCAGCCGGCGGGAAGTTTCAGGTTGACGGTGCCGCCTGCTGCCGCTTGTGCGTGGATGGTTACTCGAACCGGGAGAGGCGAGTCATTGAGCGGAAGAAGGCGGGCCTGGGGGTCGATGCTGACGCCGATTTCCGGGGTGACCACGAGGGGGTTGAGGACGCCGCCGGGACCGGTGACGCGCTGCATGGTCTGGACAACCTGGCCGATGCGGATGGGGAGATCGTCGAAGGTGAACTCGGCCCAGGCGGCGAGGGGCCAAGGGGCGAAGGAGCGCTCGCGATACTGGGGCTGGGTGAGGTCGTAATAGGCTTGCTCGGTGCTGGGGCGGGTGAAGTAGGGCTGGGTGGGTTGGGCATCGGCGGGGACCGTGAGCTTGAAGATGGCGTCGGAGCTGGTGTCGGTTCCCGCAGTGGCAATGGGCTCGCGATGCTGCCACGAAGGGCCGGTTGGGGATTCGAGCCAGGTCTTCTCTAGGTGGACTTCGAGAGTGGCGTGGGCGGTGTGGATGCGGACGTTGAACTCCTCGCCGGGATAGACGTTGCGCGGGGTTTCGTCGGGCCCGCCGCCGCGGAAGCCGGTGTTTTCGATTTTGGTGGATTTGGTGGTGAAGGCGATCAGGTCGAGGCCGAGGAGATTTTTGAGGGCGGATTGGAATTGGTCGATTTTTGTGTCGAGTTCAAAAGCAAAGCTGGCTCCGGCCCTGAATTCCGGGAAGCCCGGCCTGTTGTAAAGGCCCATGTTCGTAGAAACCCACATTTGCCGCAAGACGCGCGCGTCGTGATAGGTGGCTGCCAACTTGTGGGCGGCTGCGATTTCGGTGAGGGTTGGGCGTTCCGAATTGAACTTCTGGAGACCGAGGTCCAGTTGGTTCAGAGCGTCGCGCATTTCCTGGGGCGGATTGGGGCCGAGCAGGCGGGCCAGGCCGGAGACGGATGTGTCGATGTCGACTTTGCTGTTGTGGAAGAGGGAATTGTTGGTGGTAATTGCGCCGGGTTTGGCGACTGCTTGAGGCGCGACGGCCCAGAGATGATAGCTGGTGGTGGATGGGCCGCTGAGTGCTGGATTTGCGCCGCCGTACTGCGACTTCTGCATGCCCCAGCCTTCGCGGGCGATCTGGTTGTAACTGCGGCCGAGGGCGGGGTCGCGTGTGCCTACCTGGAGGGTGACGTCGGTGGAGGGCGCGCCTTCAGTCCACTCGCCTGTAACGTAGTTTTTGAATTTTGCGGGGGCCCATTTGCCTGTTGCGTAGTCGAACATTTTTCCGTCTTCGATACGAGCGAAGGGGACCATGGAATAGACGGCGAGTGGCTGCCAGGGCTCGAGGCCGAGGCCGCCCTTGTCGATGGGCTTGAGCTGCTCGGGAAAGACGGTGGGATCGGCGGCGGCTTTGAAAACCTCTTGTGCAATCTCGCCGGAGACCTGGTGGTGCCCATGACCGTCCGTGATGCCGCCGACGAAGGTGGAGACGATGACCTGGGGGCGCTCGCGGCGGACGGCGAGAACGGCGTCGTAGAGGACGCGGTCGTGGCCCCAGCGGGCGAATGCTTCTTCCTGCGTTTTCGAGAAGCCGAAGTCGATCTCTGTTCCCCAGAGTTGTTTTGCACCGTAGTACTCGCTGGCTTTCAACAATTCGTTGGTGCGGATGAGGCCGAGGGCGTCGTAGGAGTCGGCTGACATGGCGTTCTGGCCGCCTTCGCCACGGGTGAGGGTGAGGAGCGTGCAGCGGACGCCGAGGCCGCGGGAGAGATAGGTGAGCAGGGTGCCGTCTTCGTCGTCAGGGTGGGCGACGATCATCATGAGACTGGCGGTGGTGGAGAGCTGGCGGAGGGAACGCTCGAGAGCGGCGGCGCCTCGGTCTTCCGCGATGGGCAGTACGATGCTTGACGGCTCCGCGAGAGTACTCGGAGCATCGACGCGTGCGGGGTCGGGTGGCGGAGGCAGCTGTTGAGCGGACAAAGTTGGAGGGAGCAGGGCAGCGAGGAGCAGAGCTGCGAGGGCGGCGGAGACGGGGATGCGCGACTTGAGTAGGGAACGGACCATGGTTGAGGTCAGTGTACAATCCGTCGAAGTGAAAGCGACTTAGGCTAGTGGGATAATTTGAGAGAACGGCATCATTGGTTCCCAATGGCTGAGGTTCTCACAATCGAACACAGAAGCTCAGAGAAGCCGCGCGTGAGTGATCTCCGTTTGCTCAACCTGCGCACTAAGCTCACCGCTATCGAATCCAAGGCCGTCGAAGAGGCGGCATCCGGAGCGGGCGAATGGAATAACTTTCGAAGTCTTCTTACCAATGACCCGATCATGCACCGAACCGCTTTGAATCGTTCGGCGTCCCTTGCGCCGTAGAACTGAGGATAGAGTATCCGCGATACACTTCAGCCAACCCTTCACGCAAGGGGATACTCGCCTGCCACCCAAGGTCCTTCATTCTAGAGATGTCCAACAGCTTGCGGGGCGTCCCATCAGGCTTGGAAGCATCAAACGCCAGCCGACCTTTGAAACCCACCACGTTGCGAATAAGCTCCGCGAGTTCCCTAATTGTCAGGTCTTCTCCGCAGCCAACATTGAACAAGGGGGCCGCCGACTCCGAGCGTGCGATGGGACAATACACCTCATCGGGCAGATTCATCAGGAATACGCAAGCGTCCGCCATGTCGTCGCTGTGAAGGAATTCCCGAAGCACTGTACCCGTGCCCCAGATCGAAACCTCATCTGCGTCCGCGACCTTCGCCTCATGCATTTTTCGCAACAGGGCGGGAAGAACGTGCGAACTGCTCAGGTCGTAGTTGTCATTGGGACCATACAGATTTGTGGGCATTGCTGCAATGTTCTGCGTTCCAAATTGGCGATTGAACGCCCAACACATTTCGATACCGGCGATCTTGGCTACAGCATAGGGGCGGTTGGTCGGTTCCAGGGGCCCGGTGAGCATGTATTGCTCCCGGATCGGTTGGGGGCAGTCCCGCGGGTAGATGCAGCTTGAACCAAGGAACAACAGCCGCTTGACACCAAATTGATGTGCCGCTTGGATAGAGTTCGTCTGAATGGCCAAATTTTCGTGAATAAACTCTGCTGGACGTGTTTTGTTGGCCAAGATGCCGCCAACTTTTGCCGCGGCAAGGAAAACATATTCAGGGCGTTCTTCGGCGAAGAAACGAACCACCGCCGCATAATCGGCCAGATCCAGCTCCCGGTGGGGCCTGGTTACGATCTTTGCGCAGCCTTCACGTTCTAACCGTCTCACGAGCGCCGAACCTGCCAGCCCCTTGTGTCCCGCAACATAGACTTTAGAGCCGGCGAGACGTGAACTATTCGTTATAGTCATAGGCGTCGTATCCGTGCTTCTTGACCAGTTGATCTCTTTTTGCCGCAACCAAGTCAGCTTGGGCCATCTCTTTTACAAGAACTTCAAAACTCACCGTGGGCTTCCAGCCCAACCGTTCATGCGCATAACTTGGGTCGCCCAGCAAGGTTCCGACCTCCGATGGGCGAAAATATCTTGGATCTACTGCAACTACTATCGTGCCGCTCTGATCCACAGCCATTTCTTCTACCCCATGGCCTTCCCAGGTAAGTTTGATGCCAAGTTCCTCGGCAGCCAAGGTCACAAACTCGCGCACGCTGTGTTGCACACCGGTTGCGATTACAAAGTCTTCAGGCTTTTCCTGCTGAAGCATCCGCCATTGCATCTCCACGTAGTCGCGCGCGTGGCCCCAATCCCTGAGAGAATCTAAGTTTCCCAAATACAGCTTGTCTTGCAGTCTGAGCTTAATGCGCGCGAGAGCCCTGGTGATCTTGCGTGTTACGAAGGTCTCGCCCCGCATCGGCGACTCATGATTGAACAAAATGCCATTGCAGGCGTATATGCCATAGGCCTCACGGTAATTTACGGTGATCCAGTATGCGTACAGCTTAGCCACCGCATAAGGGGACCTTGGATAAAATGGCGTTCTTTCGGTCTGGGGACTTTGCTTCACTAACCCATAGAGCTCCGATGTAGAGGCCTGGTAAAATCGCGTCTTCTTCTCGGCTCCAAGGATTCGAATGGCCTCCAATATCCTGAGAGCTCCCAGCCCGTCAATATTTCCCGTATACTCTGGCTGCTCGAAGGATACCGCGACATGACTCTGTGCGCCTAAGTTGTATATTTCATCGGGCTGAACTTTCTGCATAATATGCAAAAGGCTGCAGGAATCAGCTAGATCGCCGTAATGCAAAACGAACTTTCTGTCACCCAAATGTGGGTCTTGATAGAGATGGTCAATACGATCTGTGTTGAATAATGAACTGCGCCGCTTGATTCCATGAACCTCATAGCCTTTGTGGAGCAGAAACTCTGCCAAATAGGCTCCATCTTGCCCGGTAATGCCGGTGATCAAAGCAATTTTTGCCAAGTTAATCCTTGTAATATCGTGAAGTTGTTGATTTGCAACGAGTGGCTTAGATTATATTCTTCTGATATCTTTCGGCAAATGTTACCTAAGCGAAGCTACAACGAGAGCCTATTAATCCAGCATAAACTAAGTTGTTTAGTTTCAGCAGAGTGTGGCCGGTGGGGATTCTTGGTTTGATGGGCGGCGCGGAGTTCTGATTCATTTGCAGGTGTGCAGCTCCGTTCCTGCGTCCGGCCCGTCATTTGACGGCGCAGTCGTCTGACAAGCCCCGCAACCACGCTAGGTTGGACTAAGAAGAACTGCCCCATTCGCCGGGATGCATTGGTTAGACAACCCTCGCAGGGGACGATCAGAACAAGGCGTCATAATCCTTGGTCTCTACGAGCAGGAAGTCCTTGAGAACCTCGTGGGGGCTCCCGTTCGCTACCGTGTTTTTGTGGATGTCGGAGCTGCGGACGGATATTATGCAGTGGGGCTCCTCTTCAGTGGCAGAGTAGAGCGATCCGTTGCTTTTGAGACAATTCCCGAGTACCGTGCGGCCATCGCGCAACTAGCTAATAAGAACGGTGTGGCAGATAAAATAACCATCCTCGGTACTGCATCGGGCCGATTTGCGGATGTGCTCGTGAAAAACCAAATTACATCGCGAGAGACGATGTTTCTCATTGACATCGAAGGCGCTGAATTCGAATTACTTACTAAGGAAGTCTTTACTGCTCTGAGCGATTCCTTGATCGTTGTTGAAACTCACGCCCATATCTACGCCGACCTCCAAGGCGAAATGAATCGTCTCATCGAGAAAGCTTCCGCGACACACAGCGTTACCGCGTGGTATCCCGGCGCGCAATCCGTGGATGATCAAAGAACTCGACAATTTTACAGAGATCGATCGGTGGATTCTCTGTTCTGAAGGGCGCCGCGAGGTCCAACAGTGGCTCCGTTTTGATCCTCTTGAATGAGAGCGGTCGGTAGGCGGCTTCTTCGGCTGAGGTTGATAGTGTCGCTCGGGCGTGCAAGGCGCAGCTTTCTTTACTCACTGAATTGTGGTTTTCGACCTGTCCGGGGTAGCAGCCCGAGCCGATCACGCTGACGCGCATCGTAAGGGCCGCGCCAAGGAGAAGATAGAGCAGAACTTCGGAGGAGAGCGTCCAGCCAGCCGCCAGAACAGGCTGAATCCCTAGAGAATTGCAATAATGAATAAAGCTCAAGGAATTAAGGACGGTACTCCAGGTAATCCTGGTGCGAACTCGAATATCCGCTATGTCGCCCGAAGTTCGTGCGATCATATGGCGGTGGTCGCATCTCCAAAGAGCAGGCTGGCGTGAGAGCCTGTCTGGTTGGAGGCAAGCGAATTCGCCATGATCGATATTGTTGCTTCATCGTCGGAGGGGCGATTGCGAATCGCTAGGCGCAACCCTGAATTCAGCCTGATTAATCAGGCTCTCAACAAGGGAGCGAGAGCCTCCGACACGGTCCTCTCAAACCATGTCGGACGGTGGCTGGAGGAAGAGCCGCGTTGAGCACTGGCCTGACATCAACTTCGACCGGAGGCAAAGTTCTTGAACGGCGTATCGGCCTGCGGTCGGCTGTGTTGTTCAACATGCTGGAGATGATTGGCGTGGGGCCGTTCATTACGTTGCCCCTGGTGATTGCAGCGGCGGGGTTCCGGCTGAGTGTGTGGGCGTGGCTGCTGGGCGCGGCTATTGCTGTGGCCGATGGGCTGGTGTGGGCGGAACTGGGGGCGGCGTTTCCAAGGGCGGGTGGATCGTATGCGTTTCTGCGGGAGATTTACGGGCCGGAGCGCGCGGGGAACTGGCTTAGCTTTCTTTATGTTTGGCAGTTGAGTTTTTCCGCGCCGCTTTCGATTGCTTCGGGGTGCATCGGGCTCGCGAGTTTTCTGGCGTGGTTCTGGCCGGGGCTGGAACAGGCTCCGCTTGCCGCGTTGCCGGCGCTGCATTATGCGAACTTTGCGGCGGCGGGCGCGTGCCTGCTGGTGACGGCGCTGCTGTATCGGAATCTGAGCCAGGTGACGCGGCTTGCGAGGGTGCTGTTTGCAGGGGTGATGGCGGCTATTGCAGGGGTGATTGTTTCGGGATTCTCGCAGGCTGCGGGCGCGGGCGGATGGCATATGCCGGTGGGCCCTGCGGTGGGAGTTGGGCTGGCGCTGGGCGGACTGGCGCAGGCTACGCTGATTACTACATACGACTACTGGGGCTACTACAACATTACGTTCCTCGGCAGCGAGGTGAAGGAACCGGAGCGGACGATTCCGCGGGCGATTCTGCTTTCGGTGTTGTTTGTCGCGACGTTTTATGTGCTGATGAACATGGCGGCGTTGCCTGCAGTGCGCGATGCGGCGATGGGTGCGGCAGGCTCCGCTACGGCGCGACTGCAGCTGGTGGCGCAGATTGCGCAGTCGGCATTTGGCGTGTGGGCGGGGCGGGTGATGGCGGCGCTGATTATGTGGACGGCGTTTGCCAGCGTGTTCTCGCTGCTGCTGGGCTACTCGCGGGTGCCGTATGCGGCGGCGCGGGATGGGAACTACTTTGCGTTTCTGGCTGCGGTGCATCCGAAGCATGGGATTCCGCACCGATCTCTGATTGCTTTGGGGCTGGTGGCTTCGGCGTTCTGCTTTCTGACGCTGACGCAGGTGATTACGCTGCTGGTGATTACGCGGATCCTGCTGCAGTTTTTTCTGCAGCATGTGGGGGTGATGCTGCTGCGTGTGCAGAGGCCTGAGTTGGCGCGGCCATTTCGGATGCCGCTGTATCCGCTGCCTCCGCTGGTGGCGATGGGCGGGTTCATCTACTTGCTGATTTATCGCGTGAATGCGCTGAAGGGGCTGGCGGTTGCGGTGGGGATTGCGGTGAGCGGGACGGCGATTTATTTGTGGAGGGCGAAGCGGGATGGGAAGTGGCCGTTCGGAAGGGCATCGTGAATGGAACGTGGAGTTCGTGGTCTCCCACCCATTTCGCAAAATGCGCGAAATGGATGGGGCACCCAACGTTGATCCAATCCGAGTGAAGGACCTTGTTCCAATCCGAATGAGGAGGCCGAGACGTATCTTGTAACGTGGGGATGCCCGGAAGTGTCTAATAGCAGTAAGTAGTTTTCCCCAAGGCGAGGTTCTCGATGCTGATAGGCAAACCGGCGGATATTCCATCTTCGGCAATCACTTCAAAAGACGAGTACGAGAGGCAGAAGAGCCGGCGGCGCTTTCTGCGGAATTCCATCTCTGGTGTGGCGGCTGTGGGCGGGGCGGCACTGGGTTTATCGCGGGTGGCCGAAGTGTTTGATCCGCGCATTCGCGCAATGGCGGGGACCAAGCTGGACACGGTGAAGAGTCCGCTGAGCACCACGGGCGAGACGCTGACCAGCCTGGAAGACATTACGCACTACAACAACTTTTATGAGTTCGGTGTGGACAAGGGCGATCCTTCAAAGAACGCCGGCGGGTTGCCGACGCGGCCTTGGACGATCAAAGTCGACGGAAAGGTGAAAAACCCGAAGACCTTCGACATTGAGGCGCTGCTGAAGCTGCGACCGCTGGAAGATCGCATATACCGGTTCCGCTGCGTTGAGGCGTGGAGCATGGTGATTCCGTGGGTAGGCTACTCGCTTTCGGAATTCATCAAGCAGTGCGAGCCGCTGTCGACGGCGAAATATGTACAGTTTCTTTCCTATTACAACGGCAAGGTGGAGAAGTGGGCTTCGGAATCGACTATTGCGTGGCCTTATTCGGAGGGTCTGAGGATGGATGAGGCGATGCACCCGCTGGCGCTGCTTACCTTTGGCCTGTACGGCGAGGTGCTGCCGAACCAGGATGGCGCGCCGGTGCGGATCATTGTTCCGTGGAAGTATGGGTTCAAGTCGGCGAAGTCGATTGTGGGGGTGCGGTTTCTGGATAAGCAGCCGCCGACGACGTGGAATGAACTGGCGTCGAATGAATATGGTTTCTACTCGAATGTGAACCCGGATGTGGACCATCCGCGTTGGAGTCAGAAGACGGAGCGGCGGATTGGGCTGCCGTTTTATGCGCAGAGGAAAACGACGCTGATGTTTAACGGATATGGGGAGCAGGTTGCTTCTCTGTATAACGGGATGAATTTGAAGAGGGATTACTGAAAACAGTTCACAGTTCTTAGTTCACAGTTGTCAGATCCCGAATTTGTGCGGAGATTGTATGGCGCAGGACAAAAGTGCGGAGGCGCAGCTTGCTGGATTTCTGGCGAAGTACGATGCGGAGATTGCTGCGCTTGCCGAAGTGATTCGCGGGGAGATGCGGAAGTTTTATCCTACGGCGCTTGAGCTGGTGTACGACAATTACAACGCTCTGGTGATCGGGTTTGGTCCCACTGAACGGGCTACAGATGCGATTTTTTCGATTGCGCTTTATCCGAAGTGGGTGAGCTTGTTCTTTCTTCAGGCTCAGGGATTGCCCGATCCTGACAAGATTTTGAAGGGAAGCGGGAGTGTGGCGAAGCATGTGGTTTTGACCTCGGCTGACGTGGTGCATTACCCGGCGGTGCGTGCGCTGATGCGCGAAGCGGAGACACGAGCTAAGGTGGGGTTCGATCCGCAGGGGGAGCATCAGCTGATCATCAAATCGGTTTCAGCAAAGCAAAGGCCGCGCAGGACCGCGGAGAAGGGCGTGGCAACTGCCGCTTCCGCAGGAAAGAAGAGCAAGGTGAAGAAAGCTTCGGGCGGCGCTCGCGCACTATGAATCGAACTACGCTGATCGTATTGAAGACGCTGACGTGGGTGGCCTGCCTTTGGCCGGCGGCGCTATTGGTCTATGGGGCCGTCACGAATAACCTGGGGCCGGATCCGACTTCAAAGCTTGCGCTCACCACCGGCTACAACACGCTGCTGCTGCTGATTCTTTCGCTGGCGATTACGCCGGTGCGCAGGATGTCTCCGCGGCTGAACTGGCTCATCAAGTTTCGCCGGCTGCTGGGGCTGTTTGCCTTTTTCTACGGCACGGTGCACATGCTGATTTATGTTGCGCTGTACTCGAATTTTGATGTGCAGGCGATGCTGGACGATATCGCCAGGCGCAAGTTCATCACGGTGGGAGTTGCGGCGTGGCTGTTGCTGGTTCCGCTGGCGCTGACATCGACTAATTGGGCAATTCGCAAGCTTGGCGGGAAGAACTGGAACCGGCTGCACAAGCTGGTGTACGTGGCCGCTGTTTGCGGCATTATTCATTACTGGTGGCAGGTGAAGACGGGCGTGCTGAGCCCGCTGCGGTTGACGGTGGTGCTGGCGGTGCTATTGGCGGCGCGGCCGGTGTGGAGTTTGGGGCAGAAGTGGATGAAGGGGCGTAAGACGGCGGTCTAGCATCGAGGTTTCCCCGGTCCCCAAGGGCGAGGGACCGGGGGCACCCAACACTAATTTGTATACGGACCGTGGGAAGAACTGAAGTGTTACGGACCTGCGGGCTTGGCAGGGGTGACGGGCGAGAGGGCGACTGCGACACCGGAAATATCGCTGAGCACGGTTAGCGGGATTTCCTTGTCGGCGTAGTGGATCTCCGATGGCGCAATTGCGCCGGCATTCGAGCCTTCGGCCGCGGAATCCTGTTGCTTCGCCTGCGCGTCTCCCGCGCCGGAGACCTGGAGGACGTACTTGTCCTGGGGAACGTATTCGAAGTTGAAGGTCCCGTCTTCCTGGATCGTAGTTTCGCGGGCGGGTGCGCGGTCGTCGGCATAGAGCAGGCGGACATTGCCACGCGCCATTGCGTGACCGTCGGACAGGGCAGTGACGATTCCAGCTACCGAGTGTAGGCCGGAAAGAGGGATTTCGATGTCAACACCAGTCGCTGTTTCTCCGGCTTCGACCTTCACCGATTTTGCGTCGCGCTTGCGGAAGGTGTTGCCGAGGCAGACACGGGGGGCGGCATCCTCCGATTCGGCGGGCATGAGGGTGCAGACGGCATATTCGCCTGCGGGCAGATTGGTGAGGTTATACCGGCCGTGGCCATCGCTCTCGGCGTGAAGAGTCCAGGAATCGAGCAGCGGCAGGCCGACGTTGGTCAGGTCTCCTTTGGCGGATTTTCGGAATAGCTGAAAGTGCATGCCGATGGCGGGCGAGGCATCGTCGTAGGTGACGGTTCCGGAGATTTCGGCGGCGCGTTCGATCTGCATGGATATCTCGGAGACGCGGCCGCGGGAAGCGGTGACTTCGGTGAGGTGATCCTTCCACTGTTCGATGGAGTAGCGGTGCTGTTCTGTGCCGGTGGACAGGGATTTCAGCTTGGCGGGGTCGAGGGCGAGGGCGGGATCGAGATAGCCTTCGAGGGTGGCGAAGGCATAATAGCGGCCGGGGCGTACGGCCTCGATGCGAAAGCGGCCATCGAGGTCGGTGATGGAGATTTCAGCCGCGGAGAGCGGGTCGCCTTCGTCGGGCTTTTCTCCGGCTTTGGGCGCGGCGGTGAGGGTGACGGTGGCGAAGCGGGCGGGCTTACCGGTGTCAGCGCAGAGGACGATGCCGGTGACAACGCCCTTGGTGGGGTCGGGGGATTTGTGCTGGAACTTGTTGCACCCGGCCAGCAGGAGGCAGGCGGCGGAGAGGATCGAGAGGCAAGGAATCGAGAGGCAAGGCCGGCACGCCACGGGAAGCCTCCAGCTTAGTTTTGGAGATCAGGGAATTGTAACGCGGTTTGCGCGATGGGGCGGAAGCTGCGGCGGTGGAGCGGGGTGGGGCCGAGGCGGGCGAGGGCGGCAAAATGCTCTGGGCAGCAGTAGCCTTTGTGGCTGGCGAGGCCATAGCCGGGGAATTGGCTGTCGAGTTCGACAAGGAGGCGGTCCCGGTGGACTTTGGCGAGGACGCTGGCGGCGGCGATGGAGAGGCTGCGGGAGTCGCCCTGGATTACCGGCTGTTGGGGGCATGGCCAGTCGATTTGATCGATGCCATCGATTAGGAGGTAGTCGGGGGCGAGGGTGAGTTGCTGGACGGCGAGACGCATGGCGAGGAGCGAGGCCTGGCGAATGTTGATTCGGTCGATGGTTTCGGCGTCGACGGCGGCGATGGCGAAGGCTACGGCTTTGAGGCGGATTTCGGGGTCAAGTTCGTTGCGTTTCTTTTCGGAAAGCTGCTTGGAGTCGGTGAGGTCTTGCAGACGGCAGCCCTTTGGAAGAATTACTGCCGCTGCCACCACGGGGCCGAAGAGGGGGCCGCGGCCTACTTCGTCGAGGCCGGCGATCTGGAGGAAGCCGGACTTGCGAGCGGCGTTTTCCAGCGCGAAGCTGCAACGAGGGGACGAAGCCATAATTGAGAGTATAACCATCGCGAGGAAGAATAGTGGGCGGCCCTGAGGCTTTCCGGGCTTATGCGATGAGACGCAGAGCTTAGCAGATTTATCGGATTTCGATAACATTGCTAAATTCGCTATACATCGGTGTGCAGACGGTCGGCACTTGCAGTGCGGCAGACGCTCGCAGGAGGTGTTGCGGCGGGGGCGAGACCGGATTGGGCCTCATGCGTGGCCCCGGTCCCCAACGGCGAGGGACCGGGGGCACCCTCGGCTTGGTTGGGACGATCATCGGGAACGGACCACCCGCCAAGTCCACAACGGAAAAGCCCGCAAGTGATACGCTGGCCACAGCGAGACGTCACACTGTCAGGATATGAATGAAAGCACGAGAAGCGACGGAGAGATTTGCGCCGATCATGATCGGGGTACTGCCCCTTTGGCTCGCCTTTGCATCGACGCTCTATGTTCTTGCGAAGCCATTAAGCTCGTTCGACTCCGGTAGAACCCTCGTCTTCGACTCTAATGCGCTGTGGAACGCGACAACCATCGCCGTCTTAATAGCTCTCGTCGGCTGGATGACAGCTATTCCGCTCTCACAGAGAGCGCAGACCATCGCTCCGGTCGTCGCGGGTTTATCAACGTGGCTACTGTCCAGTGCATTCTTCTATTGGATCGACAACATGGATGGGCGTCTCCCTTGTCGGTGCGAATTCGCGGCGAGAGCGAGTGCCATTCTGGGAGACGGCCAGGACTTGATATTCCTGCCGCTCGTGATTCCCGCACTTTCGGCCATTTCGGGGGCGTTGTTTGCCGTTGTGCTATGGCTCTCAAACCGTCTGATAAAGCGCCCGTGTCTTTCTGGCTCTTAACCTCTGCTCCTGCGAACGACACGGAGAACAAAAGCAAAACCCCCAACCGAGGCGGGGGTTTGTTTGAAACTGGGTTGAGCGGGGTTTAGGCGCGGACTTTGCCGGTGACGCGGTCCACTTCCTTGAGACGGGCGGCTTTGCCACGCAGTCCGCGGATGTAGAAGAGCTTGGCGCGGCGAACCTTGTAGCTGCGGATCTTCTCGATCTTGTCGATGACCTTGGAGTTGAAGGGGAAGATGCGCTCGACACCCTGTCCAAAGCTCATTTTGCGCACGGTGAAGGTGCCTTGTGCGCCGCGGTTGATGGCAATCACCAAGCCCTCAAAGGCCTGGAGGCGTTCTTTTTCGCCTTCCTTGATCTTCACCTGGACGCGAATCTGGTCGCCAGGGACGAATGCGGGAAGGTCGGTGCGCTTCAGCTTGTCGGCCAGGCGCTGCATTACGGGATGAATGGACATTGGCTTTTCCTGCGTTTGAACTCAGAACTTTTAGTTTAGCAGAGATCGGGATTTCGCGCCTAATTACGGGCTCAATTTGGATGGGAGGAGGGGCGGGAATCTCGCTGGCCGTGGATTGCATTCGGGAGGCTTTCACACATGAGACCGATCGTAATTCCCATGACGCACGCCGCAAGCGGCAGGACAACGATGCGGCCAGATGGCATGGATTGACGATAGGGCGAATGGAGAGAAAAAGCAGCCGTTAGCTGTTTTTCGTCAACGCAGACTTAAGACACTATCGTCATGATCGCTTTGGAACGGTAATCTGCTAAGCTGCGATTAACAGTCTTCGTCGCATGCGGACTCCGGAAGGGGGACGCGGCGGCGGTGCGGGCACATCGAGAACGCGTCGGCAGAGTCGGAAGCCAGCCAAGACCAGCGAACCCATAACGGGAGATGGATGACGATGAGCGAAAGCGTTGCGGAGAGATTTCGCGGAATTTGGAAGGGCGGGTATTTCGAGGGTAATCCAGCCGATCCAATTTCAACATCGACCTACGGAATTTTTGGATTTCATAGCTCTCTATACTTGACCTATCGGCTCTGCATAATGCCGTATATTCGTCCAGATACAACGGTCATAGAAATCGGCCCAGGTCGCGGCGCGTGGACAAAGGCCATCGCCGATTTAGGCCCGAAGCAGATTTATGCGGTCGATGTCGTTACGCCTGAACATGCGGGATTCTGGGACTATGTTGGCCCACGTAATAACCTGCAGCACTTAGTCGTCGACGACTTCTCGCTATCTTGTATTCCGGATTGCTCGGCGGACTATTTCTTCTCATTCGGCTGTTTCTGTCACTTGAAACCCGAAATGTGCGTCAGCTATATAAATTCCTTGAGCCGAAAGATGAAGCCTGGCGCCAATGGCTTCTTGATGATTGCAGATTACGACAAGTTTAATGCGTGTCAAGCTGATTATAAGGGACGCTCTCTGTGGAAAGCACTCTCACTAAAGCGGCTTGTACTCCTAAGGTGGGCCTTCCGGCTTTCCATGAGTCTCTTCCCCGCGAAGCTCACTGATCCTCCGCTGGATAAGTCCGTGGCGAACGACTCTGACCCGAGTGCTTGGTACCACTTCGGAGTCGACAGGGCCTGCGCCTCCATTTCCGAGGCTGGATTCCGAGTAATCGAACGGGACATGCAGACCATTCACCGAGATCCAATTATCCATTTCGTGAAGCTTTAATATCAAAAAGGTCTGCGGATGCTTCAGCTCCCTCTGCCACTGTTGCCGCGCCCCAGTAATCAGCGCCCAGGCGGCAACAGCTCGATTCATTGACGGCAGGCATACGACAATTCCTAATCTGCTCTATGCCCTCGTCTCGATAACCGTCTTCGGATGGCTGCAGATTCTTGACCGAGGCGAATTCCGTCAGGATGATCGCGCTTAGCTCAAAACCGCCATGGTCTCAGTTTCCTGGACAGAATTCAAGCAGAAACAGGGCTGGATTGCGCTATATTCTGCGGTATGGATGAGAAACAGGGATTGCTGCGTCATACGCTGGCCACCTTGGCTTACCGGGCGGCGCGGGCGTTGGACGGCGCGCCGGAGGGGTTCGCGGAGTTTGACGGAGTAGGACGAAGGCCGGCCGCGATCCTGACGCACATGGGGGACTTGTTTGATTGGGCGCTGAGTGCTGCCGCGGGGCAGGAGCGCTGGCATTCGTCGAAGCCGCTGACCTGGGCGGAAGAGCAGGCGCGGTTCTTTGCAGCTCTTGGGGCGCTGGACGCGTACCTGAGTTCTGAAGAGCCGGTGCATGCGCCGATCGAGGGGCTGATGCAGGGGCCGGTAGCCGACGCTCTGACGCACGTGGGGCAGTTGGCGATGATGCGGCGGCTGGCGGGAAGTCCGACGCGCGGGGAGAATTTTTTTGTGGCGGCGATTGAGGTTGGGCAGGTTGGCGCGGAGCAGCCGGCGGCGGTGCAGCCGTTCAAGTGAGGAGGCGGGGTTAGCCGCGGCGTGCGCGTGTTGGCGGGGTTAGCGGAGGAGTTCCAAAAATTCCAGATCTTTGCGGCTGAGTGCGCCGGAACGCTTGGCT
This sequence comes from Occallatibacter sp., assembly GCA_049518435.1. Taxonomy (GTDB): domain Bacteria; phylum Acidobacteriota; class Terriglobia; order Terriglobales; family Acidobacteriaceae; genus Telmatobacter. Next base: position 71,287 of record JBEKRU010000006.1, read on the forward strand.
TGATCGAGCAGATCTGGGCGGTTGGTGAGGGTTTTGCGGAGTTGCTGCTCGCGACGCCAGCGGCGGATGGCCTGGTGGTCGCCATTCAGGAGCGGCTCGGGGACTTTGAGGCCGCCGAAATCGGCGGGGCGGGTGTAGTGGGGGTAGTCGAGCAGGCCGCCGGCTCCGTGCTGGGAGCGGGGAACGCCTTCGACTTCGGTTGAGATTTCGGCGTCGGGGATGCCGAAGCTTTCGAATTCGCTGCTGGCCTCGTTGCCGAGGACGCCGGGGAGCAGGCGCATGGCTGCGTCGATGACTACGGCGGCGGCTAGCTCGCCTCCGCTGAGGACGTAGTCGCCGATGGATAGTTCCATGTCGCAATAGAGCTGGTTGATGCGTTCGTCTACGCCTTCGTAGCGGCCGCAGATTAGGACTACGCGGCTGAGGGAGGCGATTTCGCGGGCCAGGGATTGGGTGAAGGGGCGGCCCTGGGCGGACATTAGGATGACGGTGGGACGGGGTTCCGCAGGGGCTAAAGCCCCGTCCTCATCCAAAGCTGTCAATGGCACGACTGAAGTCGTGCCCCTTCGCACATCTACGTCCTTGGGAGCTATTTCGAGGGAGGCGAGGGCGTCGGCGATGGGCTGGGGTTTTAGGACCATGCCTTCGCCGCCGCCGAATGGGCGGTCGTCTACTGTGCGATGGCGGTCATGTGTGAATGTGCGCAGGTCGTGGACGCCCACTTCTACCAGGCCTTCGGCGAGGGCGCGGCGGAGGATGCCGTTCTCGAAGATGCTCGTGAAGAAGTTGGGGAAGATGGTTAGGATTTCGAAGCGCATGCTGTTCCTGATGATAGCGGGACCTTCGGCGTTCAACGATACATCGATGCCAGACTCCACAACGTTCGTCCGCTTGAATTGGCGGTCAAGTTTGCTGCACGCTTTTGAGTAGCTCAGCGCCGGACCCGACATAAACCGCTTCACCCAACGCTTCCACCATTCCAGCAGGCAAGTCTTCCGGTTTGGCGCCAGCGGCAAGTACCGGAGGACTGCCGGGCCAGAAGATTACAATTTTCCCCATCTGAAGAATGCTGAATAGTCCGTACCAAAAGCGCAGGTCCCCGCATGGGCGTGAAATCATGAAATCGACTAATCTCTCTTTGTCGTCTTTGCAGAAACCCACAAAAATGTCGCACCCATCGTTCGGGGCATATTGAATTATCCATCTATTAAATTCCAACTCTTCTCGGACGATGGGAAACTGCGAGCGCACAGTGGCGACAGGTAGACCAGACTTTTGCGTCTCTCCATAAGACTGGACAAATACATCGAAACTCATTCGTGACGACCTCCTCCTCAGCCCTTACCGGCAACGTTCAAGTCGGTTAGGCCCTGAGGCAGCGCCATTTCTACGCGCTTGGCGGCTAGGTCGATGTTGCGGAGGTAGCTTTTGGCGAAGGGGATCAGGATTTCGCCTGACCGGCCTTCGACAACGAGGAGGGCTACTGGGCCGGCGGTGCGGTCTACGGACTCGATCTGGCCGATGAGCAGCGGTTTCGGACCCGCCACATCCACAAGCGCGCAGCCGATGAGGTCGGCTATGTAGACCTCGTCGTCCGCAAGGGGCGCGCGTTCGGCGAGCGGGATAGCGACGATTTTGCCGGCTAGCAACTCAGCGGCGGAGATTGAATCGACGCCCGCAAAATGCAGGACCATGCCGCCTTTATGGGGCCAGTGGTCTGTGAGTTCGGCGACGACCGGGGCGGGATTGGTTTTCGTTCGGGGCGAATCGGGGCGCGGTGAGTCGGGGTCGGGGATGAGCCACAGATTGCGGCGGTCGCTGAATCGCTCAGGAAAATCGGTGAGGATGTCGGCGAAGACTTCACCTTTGCGGCCCTGGGGGCGGCGGATGCGCGCCAGCCACGCCCATTCGTCTGGCGCCATGCTAGGCTTCGTCGTCTTCTTCCAGGATGTCGAGCGTGTAGCGGTGGTGCAGCTTCATGCTGACGGCGCCCAGAATGGTGCGCACGGAGCGAGCGGTGCGCCCCTGTTTGCCGATGACCTTGCCTACGTCCTGCGGAGCGACGCGGAGCTTGAGGACGGTGTTGTCGTCACGGTCCACAGAGCTTACTTCTACGGCTGCCGGCTCATCCACTAAAGCCCGCGCAATTTCACGGACCAATTCTTCGACTTCGACCATATCGTTTGGGGTCATGCTCTTGCCTCTGACCTGCTGCGTCCAATTTTCTGTGCCTTGGATCGATGCGCGAATAGTATCAGCATGCACCAGCGGAAGTCAGCAGGGCAGGCAAGAAAATTGCGGATGAACGCGATAGAGTCGTCCATCCCGCATGATCAGCGGCCGGTACGGAGCGAGGAAACGCCCCGGGGTTCCAGGGCGAGACGCTGTCAGGCCGCGACGGGCTCAGGCTTAGACTGGCTCCGGGGCCGCGGCGGGTGCCGGGGTCTTGGCTACCAACTTCTCCACGATGGTGGAGAACTGGGCTCCGACGCTGCGCCAGTAGGCGATGCGGTCGTGCTTCAGGTCGACTGTGGCGGGGTTGGTGCGGGGGTTGTAGGTGCCGACGACCTCGATTGAACGGCCATTGCGGGCGCGGTCCTTCTCGATGGCCACAATGCGGTAGTAGGGCTGCTTGCGGGCGCCGAAACGCGCCAAACGGATCATCACCACGGCGATACGATTCCTTTCGATTCCTGTGATCTGTTGGTCTTTTGGGGGTTTTCCCGGTCGGCGGTCTGCTGCTTCATGCTTAGCCAGCCAAATCAAGGGCCAGGCATGAGTGCCCAGCCGCGCAAGACACAACACCTAAGTATCGCCGAAAACGGGGTTGGGGGCAAGTTTTACGGAGGGTCAGGTCTACTCGGCGGGGAAAAGAAATTTGAGCATGGGGCGAACGCGGTGTGACCAGCTTGCTTCGTCGTGGGTGCCGCCGTGGATCTTTTCGAAGTGCAACGTCTCTCCTGGGAGCCAGTGGTTGGCCTTGAGTCGGCGGTTCAATTGCTCCACGTCCTGCACGGTACGGCGGCCTTCATGGTCGCCTACATCCAGCCACACCTTCGGGCGATCCCATGTCTCCGGCGCGCGCTCGTTCACATAGCCCAGGATGCTTTTGTGGTTCCACCAGACGCTGGGCGAAAGCACGGCCAGCTTGCCGAACCAGGTGGCGTAGCGCAGGCCGAGGTAGAGGGAAACGAGGCCGCCGAGCGATGATCCACCCAGACCGGTGGATTCGCGGTCGGTCCGGACGCGGTAGTGGTCGGCGATCCACGGGAGCAGCTCCCGCGTGAGCAGAAGCCCGTAGTCGTTGGCTTCGCCGCCGCCCATGCGCCAATCGCGCTCGTGCGTGTATTCGGCGAGGCGCCGGTCGCCGGTGTTGTAGATGCCAACGATAATCAAGGGCTCGACTTCGCCGGCCTCGATGGCGGCATCGGCGTGCTCACGGACTTCCCAGGTGCGGCCGGGGATGAACGAGGTGCGCGGGTCGAAGAGGTTTTGACCATCCTGCAGATAAAGAACCGGGTAGCTGCGGTGCGGGTGCTCTTCATACCCGGGGGGCAGGTAGACGATCACGTCGCGCTTGTCGGGGAGAATCTGGCTCGGAAAGGCGCGGTGCATGCGCAGGCGCGGATGGGGAGTGGGTTCGCCGGCTGCGAGCAGGGCTTTTGGTGAGTACGAGCCCGGTTGCGCGTGAGGCGATTGGCTTTCAGAATTCAATCCCTGCGTTCCTTTATTGTTTCATCGGCAGTTGGCGGGAGATACGCCAGAAAAAATGGGTGCCCAGGCTGTTACATTAACAAGAAATCGGCAGTTCTCCAAAAAGACAGGGAACAGGGAATAGGGAATAGGGAACAGGGACGAGCACGGCGGGGGAAAGCATGAATCGTGAGTATCACAAGTGGTATTCGAGCCGGCTGGGGCGGGATATGGAACTGCTGGTGTTTGGCCATGCCGGGCTGCCCGTGATTGTGTTTCCCACGTCGGGCGGACGGTTCTTCGAGTTTGAAGACCGCGGGATGATTGGGGCGCTGGGCGGAAAAATCGACGCTGGTGAAGTGCAGGTTTATTGCGTGGACACAGTGGACAATGAGAGCTGGTACAACAAGCAGGTGCCGCCCCGCTGGCGCATTGCGCGCCATGTGCAATACGAGGATTACCTGATTCACGAGGTGGTTCCGCTGGTCCGCCTGAAGAATCACGACTGGCACCTGGTGAGCCTGGGATGCAGTTTTGGCGGCTTCCATGCGGTGAATATTGCGCTTCGCCATCCGGATGTGTTTTCAGGATTTCTGTCGATGTCGGGAGCGTTCGACCTGAGGAATTTTCTGGGCGGTTACTACGATCAGGACTGCTACTTCAACCAGCCGTTGGACTATCTGCCTAACATGGGCGATGCATGGTATTTTGACCGCTATCGGCATAACGCCTATGTGCTGGCCACCGGATGGGACGATCAATGCCTGGGACAGAACCAGCGGCTCGACGGCATTATGAGCGCGAAGGGCATTCCGCATAAGTTGTTTGTGTGGGACACGTATAATTCGCACGACTGGCCGACTTGGGAGAAGATGGTGCAGCATTATCTTTGAAGCAGATGACAGATTACAGGTTACAGATGACAGTCAAGAACTAATCAAGGAGTTTCGGCGATGAGTGAACTGAATCCTTATGACAAGTTTCTGGATGGACGTCCGCTTGAGGTCATTCTGCAGGAAACGCCGGGCGCGATCGCTGGATTGCTTGAGGGGTTCGCACCAGAGATGATTTCAACGCCACCGGCTCCAGGCAAATGGAGCCCGGCGGAGATTGTGTGCCACCTTGCCGATTGCGAACTGGTTTTCGGATTTCGCTTGCGGCAGACGTTGGCTGAAGACGCGCCGATGATTCAGCCTTTCGATCAGGATAAGTGGGCTGCGACGTATCCCGGCATTCCCGCCAGCCAGGCGCTGGTGGCCTTCATGACGCTGCGGGGGTGGAACCTGCGGCTCATCGGGGCTGCGCTTCCCGCCGCGGCTGATCGCCCCGTCACACATCCTGAACGCGGGACTATGACGTTCCTTACCCTTGTGGAGACCATGGCCGGCCACGACTTAAACCACCTCGCGCAGTTGAAGAAGCTGTCCGGGTCTGCATAACTTCCCCGGAAAACATCCCTCAGCGGCTAAAGCCTTTCTGATAGGACTGAACTTTGTGGCACGGATGAATCCGTGCCCTTTCAAACCCTGGTCTCCTGGATGTTTCCATGAATCACTTAGCCTTGAGCGTATTGTTGGTGCGGTCGTCGTCGGGAAGCATGTGATCCGGATCTACGGTTACTGATGCGATTGGTTTGTCTCCGGCCCACTGCATGTCGCCCCTGGACTCCCATGCTTCGACCGGAAGACGGAAGCGGGTCTTGCTTCCATCGGTGAACTGCACTTCAACGGTTGCTGGAAGGACTAACTGGCCCTTGTTTGAGATTGTTACTTGCGAGCCATCGATGGCGGTAACTGCCAGGTCGAAGCGCCAGTTATTCATGTACCAACCGCGCCAGAAGTAACTCAGGTCTTCGCCGCCTTCGCTCGACATGGCGCGGAAAAAGTCAGATGGCGATGGGTGCTTGTAGGCCCAGTCGCGAATGTACTTGCGGAAGGCCCAATCGAAGCGTTCCTTGCCGAGGACCTGCTCGCGCAGTAACACCATGCCATACGCGCCCTTGAAGTAACTGACGGGGTGACCGATCTGCCACGACTGTGCATCCGCGTTTGTCAGGATGTTAGGCGCGTCGGAGTTATCCAGCACTTTGAGAATTGTGTCGGGTGGCTCACCGCCGGCTGAGTACTCGGAGTCGCGCTTGGGGCCGTAGACGCCGTTTTGAAATTCAGCCGACTCGCCGATGTCGATGAAGGTGTTGAAGCCTTCATCCATGAAGGCATTGCGGCGCTCGTTGGAACCGACAATCATGGGGAACCAGTCGTGGCCGATCTCGTGCGCGGTGATCCAGAAGAGGACTTTGCCCTTGTCCTCGATGCCATCGAAGACGATGCCGGGGTACTCCATGCCGGTGGAGAAGCCGGCTACGTTGATGGCCACGGGCCACGGATAGGGATACCACTGGCGCGAGAAGCGCTCGACTGTGTCCTTGACGTATTCGGTGGAACGCGACCAGGCTTGTTCGCCTACGCTCTCGGGGGGATAGACGCTTTCGGCGAGGCTGGACTTTCCGCCGGGGAGGTTGATGCGCGCTGCGTCCCAAACGAAGACAGGGCTGGCGCTCCAGGCTACGTCGCGGGTTGAGTCCATGTGGAAATGCCAGGTGAGGGTGCCGCTGGTTTTGGGGCGGCTTGCGGGATCGTTCACTTCGGCGGCGGTGCGAATCACTACTGTTTTGTCGCTATTTTTGGCCTGCGCGAAGCGGTCCAGTTGTGTTGGTGTGAGAACATCTTTCGGGTTCACTAACTCGCCGGAGCCCGCGACGATCATGTTGCTGGGGACGGTGACGTAGTAGTCGAACTTGCCATACTCCAGGTAAAACTCTGCGCCGATGTAGGGGAGCGTGTCCCAGCCGCGGAGATCGTCGTAGACGCACATGCGCGGATACCATTGCGCCATGTCGTAAATCTCGCCCTGCTTCGACATGCCCCACGAGGTGCGGCCGCCCCATACGCCGGGGATGGTGTAGTGGTATTTGATGTGCAGCTTGAGGGTGCCGCCTTTGGGCGCGAGCGGGACGGGGAGGCGCACCTGCATGCGCGTGTCGTCGATAAGGTAATCGGCCTTTACGGCTTTCGGGCCGAAGCCGATTTCGACTGTATCGAGTTCGAAGCCTTCGGTGGAAGGCGTCGGCCCGCCTGCTGCCATACGCATCATGCGGCGCATGAGCGCGCCGTTGACGATTTGACCGCGCGCATCTTTGCGATAGAGGTTCTGCTCCATCTGGATCCAGAGGCTGGGAAGGGCGTCGGGGCTGTTGTTGGTGTACGTGATCACCTCATCGTTGCGGAGGATTTTGGCCTGGGTGTCAAGGTCGGCGTGCATCTCGTAGTCGGCTGCGTTTTGCCAGTAGGATGGGCCGGGTGCGCCGTTGCTGGAGCGGTAGGCGTTGACGGGATCGGGCAGGGTGAGCGGCGCAAAGGTGATGCGCGGGTCGTAGCTCGATGTGCTGGGTGGCGCGGCTGGAGCGGGCGGGGCTGCCTGCGCCGAGGCGAGCTGAGATGGGAGCAGAGCACAGGGCGACAGCATGACGAAGAAGAGGGCTACGCGAAATCGCGTGGAATGCATTGGAACCTCCGGGGTATGAGAGAAGCGGGAAGCTTACTAGAGCTGATTCTTTCAGCATAATGCCAGTGGTTCGGTGAACCGGTACCTGGCTTTCAAAATCGGCTTGAGGGCTTGAGGATTCGCGCGAAGGATGGGGGGCGTACACAAAGATTCCTGAGGGAGCGGGAACCATTTTCGGGTCGGCGGGGTCAAAGGAGATAGTGTTCCGTTGACTCGCCTGAGGAGGTTTTGATGCGCCGGATTTCTGGAGTCTTGTGTGTTGGTGTGTTTACGTGTGCCCTCGTCGCACAGACGCCGGGGAAGCCTGCTGCGGAGTCGAAGACCGCGGCAGCTGGTGCAATTGCTTCCGTATCCGTGAAGGATCTGCCGGTGCGGAAGGTGGTGCTTTACAAGAACGGCGTGGGTTACTTTGAGCATGCCGGGTCGGTGAGTGGGAATCAGCGGGTGACGATTGACTTTACTTCGCCGCAGTTGAATGATGTGCTGCAGTCGCTGACGGTGCTGGACGAGGGCGGCGGTCGAATTGGCGGCGTGAACTATAACTCGACTACGCCGCTGGCGGAGCAGTTGAAGACGCTTTCGCTGGGGATGAGCGACGATCCGACGTCGACGGAATTGTTTCAGGCGCTGCGGGGGCAGCGGGTTGAGGTGACGGGCGGGCCGGGCGGGACGATTACCGGACGACTGATGGCGATTGAATCGCGGACGGAGAAGGCGGGGACTGGCGATTCGACGGTGGATAAATACTATTTGACGCTGGTGGCGGTGTCGGGCGGAGTGCGGGTAATTGAATTGACGCCGGCTTTGAGCGTGCGACCCCTGGATACGAACTTGCAGGGGCAGCTTGATCGGTACCTGGAGTTGCTGAGCACTACGCACTCGACAGGATTGCGGCACTTGACGCTGGATGCGCTGGGGCAGGGGCAGAGGCAGTTACGAGTGAGTTATATCAGCGAGGTTCCCGTGTGGAAGTCGACTTACCGGATTGTGTTTCCGCGCGAGGCTACGGGAAAAGCCACTATGCAGGGTTGGGCGGTGGTGGATAACACGGTGGGCGCGGACTGGGACAATGTGCAGTTATCGCTGGTGGCGGGCGCGCCGCAGAGCTTTATTCAGCCGCTGAGTCAGCCGCTGTATACGCGGCGGCCGGAGATTCCGATTGCGACCGAGGAACAGACTACGCCGCAGACGCATGAGGCGGCGGAGAACAACAAGAATGACCGAGTGATTGCGGGGACATTCAATGAGCAGATGGTAACGCAAGCGTCCAAAGCGAAGGTGATGAGTGGCCGCAATTTTGCGCAACTATCCAACAATCAGCAGTTGAACCAGCAACTGCACGGCAACTTCATGCAGCAGCGGGCCGTGGTGAGTTCGGCGGATGCGGAGGTTGTCACTGACTCCGCGGCCATCGGGTCGCTTTCAGGTGGCGGGGTGGGCGGTGGCGTCTATCGCGCTTCCGATGCGATTGGTGAAGGTGATGTGTCGACCAATGCTTTCGACGATTTTTTTCAGTACTCGCTCACTGCGCCGGTGACGATCCACAAGAACGAGTCGGCGATGGTTCCGATTCTGCAGCAAGAACTACCTGCAGAGCATGTGACCCTGTGGAGTCAGCAGGAGAGCACGCCATTGCGGGCGGTTTGGCTGGAGAACACTTCGAAGCTGACGCTGGACTCGGGGAGCTTTTCGATCTTTGAGAGCGGGGAGTTTGCCGGTGAAGGACTTCTGGACCCAATTCATCCCGGTGAAAAGCGGCTGCTGAGTTATGCGGCGGACCAGGCTGTTCGTGTGAAAGTTACAGACCGCGACGGCAGGAGCACGCTGCATCACGTGGAAATTCGCAAGGGCGTGATTATTGAGACGCACATGGATGTGGCTTCCGTGACTTACTCTGCGACTAACTCCGCCGATGTGGATCGCGTGGTGCTCCTGGAGCATCCGCGACGCACGAATGGGTGGTCGCTCGACGATGGGTTGAAGGCGGATGAGACCGCGCCCAATCTTTATCGATTCAAGTTGCCGGTGACGGCGCACTCGACCGCAAAGCTTGAGGTGCGCGAACATGGGCCGGAGCATCAGCGGGTGGACCTGAATGCCACGCTGAACCAGACCGGCTATTTGCTTGATCTAGTAAAGCGTGTGCCTGACGCACTGGATAAGTTGAAGCCGGTGATTGATGCGCAGGCGGCTCTGGCAGATCTGGATCAGCGGATCGATGGATCGAAAAAGAACGAGCAAACGGCGGCAACGGACGAAGCGCGGGATCGGGATAATTTGACAGCGCTGAAGGGTAATGACGCCGCCAAGCGGTTTGTGGACGAGTTGAACCACGCTGAAGATCAGTTGCAGGCGGCGCGTAAGCAGACTGCGGACCTGGAACAGCAGAAGCAGGCGGCCGAGGCGAAGCTGAACGCGCTGATTGCGGGACTCAGCTTCGACTGGGATGTTACTTCGAAGTGAGTACCTGGTCCAACGCGCCGGTCATTGCGGACTGGATGATGTGCGCGGTCTCGTCCTCGCCATCCCGCGACGAGATCATGAGGTCGTAGAGGTGGGGATTTAGCCAGTATTTTCCCCAATTCTGCTGAAGGTATTTGGCGCGCTCTTCATCCACGGCGCGGATGCGTTTTTCTACATCAATACCTTCGGCCAGACGCTTGCGAAGGCGAAGGATGCGGTCACGGTGTGGCGCGTAGACAAAGACGTGGAAGGCATCCGGCTTGTGCTGTAGAACGCATTGCGAGCCACGGCCAACAATCACACAGTTTCCATCGTGATAGGCCTGATGAATGATGCTTTCCGAGACGCGCACCATTTCGTCGGCGTCGAAGAGAGCGTTGTCGCGGAGTTCCAGGCCGGCTGCAAGGGCAGCGGAACGCATGGCCTGCTGATTGATGCGGCGCAGCCACGGGTCCACGTGCTCGTCGTAGCGGTTAACTTCTTTTGGGTCGACGTGGGCCTGGTACGCGATAGCGTCGATGATGTCCCTGTCAAGCAGTTTCCAACCCAGGTTGGCGGCGATTGTTTGTGCGATTCTGCCGCCGCCACTGCCGAACTCCCGGTGGACTGTCAATATTCGGTAACGCATTGCGCCTCCTTTTGAGCTGATTCTCGCCGAATGCTCCGAGGTGCGATGTGCAATTCCGGCCACCGCACGCGGTACAGATCGGATAACGGAACATTTTAGTCATAGGGAAAGATAGAGAAAGTGAGGTCGATCACAAGTAGTCGGCGATGGCTGAAAAGAGAACACCCCGCACGGATGCCGCGCGGGGTGTTTCAGTTGGGATATGAGTTTGGTTAGTAAAGAACCTTCAAGCCGAACTGCACGATACGCGGTTCGAAGGTGCCGGTGATGGTGCCGCCGCTGGTGGGGTTGTTGAGGCTGGTGGCGGTGGAGAGCGTGCCGCCCAAACCGCTGGCAGGCAGGTAAAGGTTGGTGTGGTTGAAGATGTTGTAAAGCTCGGCGCGGAACTCCACTTTCAGGCCATCGACCGGGGTGTTGAACCGCTTGTTGAGATCGAAGTCGGTCTCAAAGAAGTTCGGGGTGCGGGCGGGGTTACGGGGCGCGTTGCCAAAGGGACTGAGCAGGTTACCGCTGGCGTCCTTGGTTGCCGGCAGCGTGAAGGCCGCCAGGTTTATGTACTGGATGCTGCCGTTGGCTGCGCTGCGGTCTGCCAGGCAAGAGTGGCCGGAGTGGCAGAGGACGTAATTCGCGCCAGGGACGCGGTTGGGCCGGTATTCGTTGGCTCCGCGATAGGTTGCGGAGATCTGTGGCGATACGACGTTGGCAGAGTTAGGGGTATAGCCCACGTTGAAGGGCGTGCCGGCTTGCGCGGTGTTCACGCCGCTGATTTGCCAACCGCCGATGATGGAATCGAGCACTCGGTTGGCGCTGCCTAGATATTGACGGCCATGCCCCACAGGAACGTCATAGACGAGGCTGGTGATGTTGGCTACGGGGAGGTTGTAATCGGACTCGGCATAGTCGGCGCTGATGTTGTTGGCGTCCTGCGGGGAAGGCGTGTTGCCTTCGAGCGAGGCGCTGGCGTTGTCCAGCGAGTGCTCCCAGGTGAAGGAGTTCAGCAAGGTGAGGCCCGCCACGAAGCGCTGTTCGTAGCGAATTTGCAGCGCGTCGTAGTGGGAGTAGAACTCGTTCAGAGCCTGGGTAATGTCGCCGTAGTCAAAGGTTGTGCCGACGAGGCCACCCCAGGTTGGATAGGGACGATTGAAGCCTGTCTCGTTGGAACCGGTGGTGACGCCCAGTGCCGGATTACCCTGGTTGGCATTGTCGAACCCTTGCAGCTTGAGGCCGTGATTGCCGATGAACGCAATGTCAAGCAGAGTGTTCTTGGCCAGAGACTTCTGCACGTCGAGGAAGAAGCTTTCGACGTAGCTGTCCTTGGTGCCCTTGGGGATGTAGGTGACGTTGTCGGTTCCGGGGCTGAAGTTGGAGCCGGCGGCGAGGTTTGCAGGGAAGCCCTGGTCGAGCGTGCGGTATCCAGCGGCGGTGGCAGTGCCCGGCTGGGTTACCGAGACGAACAAAGCGTTGGGTGCGTTGATGGGCAGAATGTCGCCCGAACCGGCGCGGGTGTAATGGACGTAGCTGGTGCCGAATCCGCCGCGGAGCACAACTGAAGGCGTGACGGACCAGGCGAATCCGACGCGTGGGGCATAGTCACCGAGCGAGGGGTTCACCAGCGTTTTTCCGTAAACGCCGCCGCCGGAGTAAGGCGTGATGAATTGGCTGGCAGTGGCGCCGGGAGTGAGCGTGAGCATGGAAACGGTTTGCGGGTCGAAGTTGGAGAGGTCGTTGTTGGCCTCGGAGTAGGGCGCACCGTACTCCCAACGGAGGCCGAGGTTCAAGGTCAGCTTCGAGTTGACCTTCCAGTCGTCCTGGGCATAGACGTTGTCCATGGATTGCAGCAGGTGGGCTTTGAAGTAGGTGGCGAGCGCGTAGGAGTTGGTGGTGCCGAAAATCAGGTCGGCCCAATAGGTGTCTGTGGCGGCTGTAGGGTTTGCGCAGGCTGATCCAGCCGAGGCGGGGCAGGCGCTGTAGCCCTTGCCATAGGTGAATGATCCGTAGAGCGGATTCGAGTCCTGCACCTGCATCCAGATGTGCTCGTATTCGTAACCGAATTTGAGCGAGTGCTTACCCTTGACCCAGGAGAAATTGACCTTGGGATCAAGCAGGGAAGGGTATTGCCATTGCGGATTGGTGCTTTGGCGGCCAAAGGCTGTGAAGCCGCCCGAGACGCTGGTGGAGGGCAATCCGCCGGCGACCACCGTGTTGGTGGGAAGGCCGGGGATAGTGATGGCATTGTCGCCAATGGAGAGGGTAAACTTGCCAGCCCTTGTTTCGGAGAGGCCAAGGCGGGCGTCCAGAACTTTGTTGGTGCCGATCAGGCGGGTGTAACCAAGAGCGATCTGCTGGTCGAGAATCTTGATCCGTCCATTGGTCTGGCCGTCGAGAGGCAACGGGAGCGTGGGATAGTTGATGCCGGTTTCCTTGCGGTCACTGACCTTCAGGAACCACGAACTCTTGTCGCTCTGCTGGAAATCGAGGCGAAGATCGCCTTTGTCCGCGTTGTCAGTGAACGGGGCGTTGGTTGCGCAGTCGTTGGAATCCTCGCCGGTCGATGTGTTGATGCCGGACGTGCCCGGCGCGACGATGCACTGTGCGGGCAACTGGTTGAAGAAGCCGAGAATCTGCTTAGCGGTGGGACTCGCGTCGGTCGAGTTCAGAATCGATGTGCCTGCCTTGTAGTACACGCCTGGCTTGTAGGGGTCTTGCACGTCGACGGCTAGAATGCCGTTGATTTCGTTCTGCGTGGGGACGGTCAGCACGACGGTGGGTGTGAGGGTCTGGCGGAAACCCTCGTAATCGACGAACCAGAAGAGCTTGTTGTGGAAGATGGGGCCGTTGAAGTCGGCGCCGAACTGGTTGCGGTCAAAGCCCGGCTTGGGAAAAGCGTGGGTGCCGCTCTGCGCCTTGATATAGCCGAATGCGTTCAGATCGGTGTTGCGGAGAAACTCGTACAGCGTGGTGTGAAAGTGGTTGGTGCCGCTGCGGGTCGCCACGTTGATGGTGGCTCCGGCGGAGCGGCCGTATTCCGCGCTCTCATTGTTGGTGACCACCTGGAACTGGGAGATGGAGTCCGGCGGGGGCTGAATAATCTGGTTGTCGAAGCCCTGATTGCTTTCGCCGTATGCATTGTTGTCCATGCCGTCGAGCAGGAAATTGTTGAACATGCTGCGCAGGCCGTTCACGTTGTACGAGCCGGCGCGGACGAGGCTGGTGACGGCGGTAGTTGTGGCCGCCGTGGGCGCCTGGCGTGAACCGCTGACAAGAGCTAGCAGGTCAGAATAATTGCGGCTTACCAGGGGCAGGGACTCGGTCTGGTACTCGGAGACTTCAAGCCCGCGTTCGCTGGTTTCCGTTTCCAATTGCAGCGAGACATCGCTGACCTCGACCGTGGTCGCATCCGCATTGCCGACTTTAAGCGTGAGGTCGATACGCAGACGACTGGCCACGGTGATGGTGATGGCCTTGGCCTCTGCGGGCGTAAAGCCTGGCGCAACGGCCTGAATGTTGTAGACACCAACGCGCAGCGATGGAACTTCGTAGTCGCCGGATCCGTTTGAAGTTACCGTAATCGCATTGGCGGTATTGATGTTGGTGACGGTGACGGAAGCGTTTGGAACAGCCGCACCGGTGGCGTCATGGATGGAGCCGATGAGACTGCCATCCTCATACTGCGCTCTTGCGTTTGCGCCACAGAATGCAACCAAGAGGCCTGCCAGAAAGAAGATCCTGCAATTAAATCGTATGTTCCTCATGGGTGCGAGGGTACAGACGCGCGTTGACGCTTCTGTGAATCAGGGATGAACGTAGTGTGAATCGGCCCTGTTGAAATCGGTTGCGCGCAGGGAATTTCGCAGCGCGAAAGACTTCGGCGCGGCAATTGAGGAAGTCCCGGTGATGACTGACTGAATCAGGCGGCCGCGCTATGGCTTGGGCACATTCAGCCGCCCCGGATTATCGCCGACCACGACTCCTAGCGCGTGTCCGCCGAGATCGAGCATCAACTGTTTCAGCGCGCCGTCGTGGAGCACGTTGTCGCGGATGACACAGTTCTCAAGGCCCTGGTAAATAATTCCGTAGGAGGGGCTCCAGATGCCCGCATTTCCGTCGTCACGCCCGGATTGAACGCTGTTTCCAATGCAGGTGACGCCGGTCGAGCCTTCCAGCAGGATCTGCGCGGAGTCGTGAGTGTCAGGGGTGGCGAACTTGCCGCTGCGTTTGATGAAATTGCCGGTGATACTGACCTGCGTGCACCCCCGACTGCCCTTTCTCAGGGCAATGCCGACGGTTCCTGCGCGGTCGAAAAAATTGCCCGTGATTTGATAGCCATCGCCGCCGGTGATGAGCATATTTTCCGTGCCGTTCCACTCGATGCGGTTGGCGGTGAAGGTGATTGAAGCATTTTCATGGCGCGCCGCAAAACCCGCGCCTTTGTTGCCGGAAAACCAGTTGTCGAGGATGAATCCGTCCCAGCCGCGCAGGTTCATGCCGTCGCCCTTGTTATAGGCCAGCATGCAGTGGCGCACGCTGAAGCACCACACGCAAGAGAGGTTCAAGCCGTCTCCGCTGAACCAAAGAACCTGGCATTTTTCAATGCGGAATCCGTCTTCGTGCTTCGCATAAGCGGTTCGGTCTACAAACATGCCATGAACGTTGGTGCCCAGGCTGCGTCCGTCGAGGGCCAGGCCTTCGATCGAGGAGCCGCGAGCATCGGTGAGATTCAGCAGACACTTTTGCTCAGCGTCCGCGAGGCGCAGCACGGAGCCGCCTGGGCCGCTGTAGTTCCACGCGGCAACGCCCATGATGGCTATGCCAGGACGCACGTGGAGTTCCCTGGTGAGGTAGACGCCGGGCGGCAGGAACACTCCGCCACTGGTTAAAGCAGCCGCGTCGATTGCGCGCTGCAGGGCTGCCGTGTCGTCGGTTTTGCCGTCGCCGGCCGCTCCCATTTTGCGGGCGTCCAGCACCTCGCCGGTGCCCGGCGTTCCCGGCGCGCTTTGTGCGGCCAGCGCAGCCCCGCCCAGCAGTACGGAAGCTCCGCCGATCATGGCGCTCCGCGCGAGTTCGCGGCGATTGAAAAACGACTTGTCCTGCTCAGCCATGGTTTGTCTCCTTAAGGCGTCTGGGGCGGCGTCTGGGCCGGTTATTCAGCCCCAACCGGGCACCGGATCATTGTATGCGCGACAGCCCATTGAACCGCGGATTACAAACTGGCTTGTGCAAGTAGACCAACTGGAGAACGATGTGCCGTAGACTGTTGAAGTGCATTCGTACGCCGGGGTTGCCGGCGGGCACGCCATCTCGCTGCTCGGAGGCAAAAGGCGTTATGAAAAAGATCGGCATCCTGTTCGGCATGGAGAACAGTTTTCCCGGTGCGCTGGTGGAGCACATCAACGCGCGGAACATCGACGGCATTCAGGCCGAGTTTGTGGAGACCGGCGCCGTACATATGGACAAGGCTCCGCGCTACTCGGTCATCGTGGATCGCATCTCGCACGACATTCCCTTCTATCGCGCCTATCTGAAGCACGCGGCCATCAACGGAACGGTGATCATCAACAACCCCTTCTGGTGGAGCGCCGACGACAAATTCTTCAATTACACGCTGGCTGCGAAGATGGGCGTGGCTGTGCCCGCCACCGTGATTCTTCCGCACAAGAAGCACCCTGAAGGCACCACCGACCGCTCCATGCGCAACATGGAATATCCGCTGGATTGGGACAGCGTTTTCGCCTATGTGGGGGAGCACGGATTTATGAAGCCCGTAGACGGCGGCGGCTGGCGCGATGTGTACCACATACACAATCGCGAGGAGTTCTTCCACGCCTACGATCAGTCGCGCGACCTTTGCATGCTGTACCAGAAGGCTGTCGATTTCAATGAGTATTTTCGCTGCTACGTGGTGGACCAGAAGAAAGTGCACATTATGCCCTACGACCCGCGCAAGCCGCACCACGAGCGCTATGTGCAGAATCCGCCCAAGTATGACAAGGCGTTGCTGAAACGCGTGGAGCAGGATGCACTGAAGTTGTGCCAGGCGCTGGGGTATGACCTGAACACGGTGGAGTTTGCGGTGGAGAACGGCATTCCCTATGCCATCGACTTCATGAATCCGGCGCCGGATGCGGACCTGCATTCGGTAGGTCAGGCCAACTTCGACTGGATCATCAAAGAAGTTGCGGACATGGCGATTGCCAAGGCGAAAAAGGCGCCGCATGTGCCGGACTTGCGGTGGGCGGCGTTTCTGGGGGCGGAGGCGAAGGCGGTGAAGAAGGCTGTGAAGAAGAAGGCAACTAAGGTAAAAGAACCGCCTTCCGCATAGGACAGCTGCCTGACTGAGACTGCTTCGCCAAGCGGAACTTTCCCGTGCACACCGTCGTATCTCCCTCAGTCCGTGTGAAGGAGAGTGTCTTCGTGATCAATCGCTTCCGTTTCCCCTTACAGGTTGCTGTTCTGGGCGTCCTTGTTTTCGTCGGCGTCCATTGCTCATCCGCTCAGGACTCCGGCTTCAACCTTGATCTGCACGCAAACTCCCACGCTACCGCGAAGGATATCGGGTTGCCGCTTTATCCCGGCGCGGCTCCCTGGAAAGACAGCGACAAAGATTCGTCTGCGGCGAACCTCGGCTTTGGCCTGAACAGCTTCCATTTCGGCCTCCTTGTCGCCGAGTTTTCGACCACCGATTCGCCCGCGCGGGTTCTTGACTACTACCGGAAGCCGCTCTCTCACTACGGCGAGGTGCTTGAGTGCGACAAGGGCAAACCGGTCGGTGCACTTACGGTGACGAAGAGCGGCCTGACGTGCAGCGGAAGCAAGAATGGAGGGATCACGATCAACGGCAATGGGGACAACTCCAACGATCATGAGCTTCGTGCCGGGACACCGTTGCGTTATCGGGTAGTCGGCATCAGCGAGTTGAAGGACGGTAAGACGAAATTCGGGCTCGTCTATCTTGAGCTGCCTAAGGATTCGGATTCAAAAGACTAACGCCAGGAAGTAGGTCCTTCGACTACGCTCAGGGCAGGCTTTCGACTCCCTGCGGTCGCTCTGGATGACGGTTTTTTGTTACGCGGCGACTTTGCGGAATGTGAGGTTGTAGCGGTACGGTCCGGTGATGGGATGATGGCCTGGCTTCAGCGGCAGCACGCCGTGAAAGCGCATGCGCGAAGGGCCGCCCCACACGATTACGTCACCATGCTCCAACAGGATGCGCTTGGTGGGATCGGTGCGCTGCAGGCCGCCCAGCAGAAACACGCATTCGAGGCCAAGCGAGATGGAGACGATGGGTTGGGTCATGTCGCATTCGTGCCGATCCTGATGGATGCCGAGCTTAATGCCTGCTTCGTAGCGATTGATGTGGCAGGTGTCGGGGCGGAAGAGCGGAAAGCCGGCGCGCACAGCGCAGCGCAGGGAGAAATCTAAAAGCACACGAGGAACGGGCGGCCAGAGGCGACGGACTGCGGGATTGGCGGGGTCCCAGCGGCGACGGAAGGCTTCCGGCGTGCCGCAGTCGGAGACCATGACGCCCATGGGCAGACCGGTGGGGGTTTTCGCGTGGTGGAGCGGGGCGGCTTCCAGGACCGTCTCCATGGCGGAGAAGAATTCGGAATCCTGAGGGAGTGCGAGGGCGCGCATGAGGACTGCGCCGGGAAACAGTTCCTCGTGGGTGGGTTGGGCGGCGAGTTGGGAGAAGAGGCTCATCGCGACTAGAGCAGGCTAGCATAAAAGCGAATAAAAGGCGAATACTTCTTCAGATATGGAATCGGACCTACCCAGCCAACTACGTACAATGGTTTCAATCCTCAGGTCCTGAACGAACAAGATGGAATCCCTTGTTGAATTCGTAATCGCAACTCTGGGCGTATGCTGCCTTGTGTGGTCCGTTATCTCCTATTTCCGGATTAGCAGGTTCTTGAGTCAATGCATTGAAACCCGCGGCGAGGTAATCCGCCTGGAACGCAGCGGAAGTGGTGGTGGACTTGGTTCGTACGAATACGCGCCTGTCTTTCAATTTCGGACTGCAAGCGGCGAGTCGATCACGGTAACCTCAGACGTTGCGAGCAGTCCCCCCGGATTTTCCGAAGGCCAAGCGGTTCGTGTGCGGTACGATCCCACCAACCCCAGCGATGCGAAGATCCACTCCTTTTTCCAAACCTGGGGCGGGTGTGTCATTCCTGCCTGGGTCGGAATCATTTTCCTGGTTGTTACAGCCTTCAAACTTCATTGGTTCGATGCCTGGCAATAGCTAA
Source organism: Occallatibacter sp. (assembly GCA_049518435.1). Lineage (GTDB taxonomy): Bacteria > Acidobacteriota > Terriglobia > Terriglobales > Acidobacteriaceae > Telmatobacter. Next base: position 89,881 of record JBEKRU010000006.1, read on the forward strand.
TTCGCGCAAAACCCCTATGTGATGACACCTGATCGATCCCCGCCGTCCCGTACAATGACGCAAAGCTGTTTCAGGAGTACGTATGCGCCCATCGTTCTCGCTTGGCATTGAAGAGGAATACCAGACTATCGACCCGGTGACGCGCGATCTGCGCTCGCACATTGAGACGGAGATGCTGGCCGTGGGCAAGCTGCGGCTGCAGGAGCGCGTCAAAGCGGAGATGCACACTTCAGTGGTAGAAGTTGGCACGCGCGTGTGCCGCAACATCGACGAGGCCCGCGAGGACATCTACGAACTGCGCCGGGAGATGATCAAGCTGGCCGCGGACCATGGCCTCAAGCTGGTGGCCGGCGCTACGCATCCCTTCGCCGACTGGCGCACGCAGTCAATTTATCCCGACCCGCGTTATCACCAGGTGGTGAAGGACCTGCAGCTTGTGGCCCGCGCCAACCTAATCTTCGGACTCCATGTACACGTGGGCATTGAGGACCGGGAAGCGGCCATACGCATCATGAATTCGATGCGGTATTTTTTGCCGCACATTATGGCGCTGGCTACGAACTCGCCCTTCTGGCTGGGCATCAACACTGGGTACAAGGGCTATCGCGCGAAGGTCTTCGAGAACTTTCCGCGCACGGGAATTCCAGACGCATTCTCCAGTTACTCCGAGTTTGAGAATTACGTGAGCCTGCTGGTGCGCACCAACTGCATCGACAACGCCAAAAAGATCTGGTGGGACATTCGCCCGCATCCGTTCTTTAATACTGTCGAGGTGCGCGCGTGCGACATTCCGCTGCGCGCTTTCGTCAGTACGCGCGCCCGCTGCTGATGGAGAACAAATTCCGCGCCGTGCGCTACGGGCTGGATGGCAATCTGATTGACTTCGGGCGCCAGCAGGAGTTGCCGCTACGCGATCTGCTTGAGGAATATCTCGCGCTCATCGACCCGGTTGTGGACGAGCTCGGCAGCCGTGAAGCCATCAACGGTGTGCGCAGGATTCTGGAAACGGGCACCGGGGCGGATCGACAGCTGAAGGTCTTTGAAGAGAGCAATCACGACTTGAAAGCTGTCGTCGACTACATGGCGAAGGAGACGGAGGCGGGGCTGTGAGGCCGTGAAGCCACTCGCTGAGCGCATCAACACCTCCGGCTGCATAGTCTGGTTCACCGGGCTCAGCGCCGCCGGCAAGAGTACTTTGGCAATCGAGTTGGCTGGCGCGCTTCAAGCCCTGGGCGTTCGCAGCGGCTTGCTTGATGGGGATCGGCTGCGCGCGACCCTGTGCAGCGATCTTGGCTTTTCCCGTGAAGACCGTGAAGAGAATGTACGCCGCGTCTATCAACTCGCGGTGGAGAGCGCGCTGCGAGGCGCTGTCGTTCTGATTGCGGTTATCTCGCCCTATCGCAGCGTGCGCGACCAACTGCGTGCGAGCTCGCCGGTTTCCTGGGTTGAGGTGTTTGTCGATGCGCCGCTTGCAGTCTGCGAACAGCGCGATCCGAAAGGCCTTTATCGGCGAGCGCGGGCCGGTGAACTGCGTGGCTTTACCGGCGTTGATGATCCGTATGAAGTTCCGCTTTCGCCCGACGTCCACTGCCACACAGACCTGGAGACAGTCGGGCAGAGCTGCGCGAAGGTGCTGGCCGTGCTTCAGCCCTGGATTACGCGCTGACTTGCATGCCTGCGGCTTCCATCCTCGCCGCACGCTCCGCCTCCAATTGCATGTAGACCGGCAGCAGGTGTTCCGCGACCACAGAGCGTAAACGCTCGCCGGCCGTCGCCTGTTTCTGGCGTGCATCTTTAGAAAAGCGTTCTCCGGGGGACTTGGCATTTTGCAGCGCCGCCTTTTGCATCGTGGCCAAGTCTTCGTTGCGGAGATTAAAATGCGTCAGCAGCCGGAGGTACATGGCGTCGGGCAGTTCGTTGTAATTCACCAGGAGTCCACCCTCTGCATGCTGCACAGCACGCAGGCCAGATGCGCAAATCTTAGCCAGAGCCCGTGCTCGATAAACGTCCAACTCTCTCGGGTCCCAATCGCTCATCTCCATTCTCAGCCGTTTCGGATGCACGATTGCGGGAACCGTCCAGGACGCCGGAGCCCGCGCCTGCGAAACCATCACTTCAACCGGGTCGCGATAGAGAAAGATCCAAGGCGTCTGTGGAAACGCCTCCCGCATCAGGTCCAGATCATGGACGTGCCAGCAGTCGGTCTTCAGATACAGCGCGTCTTCCCCATTCCGCCTCTGCCCTAGCGCGCTCGCCATCGCTCGCAGCCACCGCACCTGCTGCGCGCGGCCCAGCCCGGGATGCTTCTGCGACAACTGCAGCGCGTCGTCAATTGGCGCCGGCTCGGAAGCCACGATGTTCCGCTCGATGGCGCCCAGCTGGCGGCCGATCAGCGTCGAGCCACACCGCGACATGTGGTACACAATGCCCTTCAGCGGTGCGCCCGGCTCCGCCTCCGTCCATGCTTCCATCTCCTCCAGCCCCGTCTCACGCCGGAAGAGCTGGTGAAATGGTTTCATCATCTGCCGTTGCAGCGTCTGGTGAAAGAACGGATCGAGCAGCCGCTCTTTGCCGAGGAGCATCCACTCCACTCGCGGCCCCGACGCGCGCCAGTCAATGCGCACCGGAATCCATCCACGCAGGTTCATGCACACATCCCCTGTTCCAGCCATTCCCGATGCCGCCGGTTCCACTCCGACTCCACCACCGCGGCCTCAAGCGCGTACCCGCGTCGCGCTGCCGCGGCCAACACCGCTTCAACAAACTGTCCCCGGTCGGCAACGGCCAATAACTGGCCCTGTAGCTCCGCATCTTCGAATACCATTTCCCCGAACTGCCGAAAGCTCTCGACGCCCGCCGGCTCAAAGGTCTCTGTGACCATCTCGCTGAGCCCGCGCTCGAGGAGATTGAGCGCCCACTCGTTCGCTAATCCGTCAATCACCAGGTGAATGCGGTCGCTCGTCCCGCGGTTATCGATTCGGTGGGGCTGCGAGGAGTCGATATACCACGCCTCTCCTTCGCGCAAGACCAATCTCCGGCCGGCGACCACAAACTCCACCTCGTCGCTGCTTGCTACCGGCACATGGATACGCAACTCACCTCCGCCAAGTCCCAGATCCGGGTCGCGGTGCTCCCGCACCTTAGATCCGGCATGCAGGCGCAGCAAACGGACGGACTTCTTTGGCAGCTTGAACGCGTCCATCGCCGCCTTCAAATGGGGGCATCGCCTGGCCAGCGGCGTATCCTCGTACTCCTCCACGCCGCCCATGGGCACTATATCGTTTGCACGCCCACCCCGCGCGCGCAGCGCCACGCTGCTCCATTCGCCCTCATAATCCTGTTGATTGAAATGGGCAATCCACTCCCCCGCCTCGATACACTCCAGGTCTGCCCGCAGGGCGGCAGGATCGAAGAAGAGGGGAAGTCTCGTCCACTGCAAGTTTGTTGGAACCACGTTGTTCTCCAAAGCCCCCGGGCAATGAAAACGATACCGAAGATTCGCTGTGTCCATCCCATGAGATAAACGCAGGGTGCGAGCAAGTATACCGTCGGAGCAGGCAGGCCGGCGAAATGTTCTGTTGTCCATTCGAGTCCGCAGCAGGATTTTAGGGACGCCTTGAAGAAAGCACTGATTGCGCTGTGGAGGCCGACATCTTGCTGACCTCTCAGTGCATCCTAGTTGGCTGGTAATGGAGGAGTCAGATGATTCGTATCGCGATGTACGTGGGTGGTATGGCAGCGGGAATTGCGGCGTTGATGGTGTGGCAAGATCGCGTGCGGGGGATGCGCAAGGTTCCGGCGAAGGTAGCGGCGGAACAACTGAAAGCGGCCTGGGCGGATTACCATACCCGCGCCTAAACCACGGCGGCCTGAAGGGGTGCGGGATCCTTCGAAGGGGACCCCCACCCCGCCCAACTCTTAGTCCTTCTCCATTTTCTCGTCTGCGGCGTCAAGGTCAGGAAGATGGTTGAACCAGCGAAAAAAGGCTTCGTCGAAGTTGTAGGCCTGCTCAAATGCGAGAGTATTGAGTCCGTTGTCTTTAGGAACAAGGCTGAAATACGGCGTCTTGTATCGACCCGCTCCGGAAATATATTCTCGTCTCCCGCGGATTTCGCTGAATTGAAGGCTCTTCCGGCCGAAGGCCGTGCGTGCTTCAATGGAGCCTGCGAACAACGTCACGGTAGAGATGAAAGCATTTGCAGTCAGGTAGATACCATAGAGCAGCAAGGCTGCCGAGACAACCAATCGAGTTAGATTTCCATTGTGCGGAGGAAGTAACAGATCGCTCCAAACAATCGTGGACGATGCGGCTCCGACAACCAGGGTGAACACAGCGCCGACCCGATCCAACCACTTCCTGTAGTAAACATGCCCCACGAATTGAACAATCCCCCCTGTCCGGCCCTCAATTCAAGGAAACTCCCTTCTATCACAAAACGGGAATCGCCGCCCTCCGCTACCATTTGGCCATTTCATTTCTATGAATTTTCCGGTAATCTCTCGGAATACGCACTGCGTTTTCAAGCCTAGAGAGGGCCCATATCCCAGGCATGACTCCAGCTTCAAGGAATCTTCTATCCATCGACTATCCCGCCGAGTTCAAACCCGGCGCGCTCTCGGCTGTCACCACGTGCCTGCGCATTGACCCGGCAGAGAAGGTTACGCTGATTACCGATCGCGTCACCGAGCCGATTGCCGCCGCGCTGGGCGCGCAACTGGCTGAGCGTGGATGCCCCTGGAACGTGTTTGTCCTGGAAGACCTGGCGCCGCGGCCGCTGATCGATATGCCCGCCGAGGTGCTGGCCGACATGGAAACTTCTCAGGTTTCCATCTTTGCCGTGCAGGTGCAGACCAACGAGTTGCACTCGCGAATGCAGATGACCGACGTGGTGAACCGCCGCCACATGCGTCACGCGCACATGGTGAACATCACGCCCGAGATCATGTGCCAGGGCATGAGGGCCGACTTCAACCTGGTTGACCGGCTCTCGCAGAAAGTTCTGGATCGCGTGAAGAAGGCCACCCGCATTCGCGCCACCACGGCAGCGGGAACCGACATTACCGCCGAGATGAATCCCGGCTATAAGTGGTTCAAGACCTCCGGCATCATCTCACCGGAGAAGTGGGGCAACCTGCCTGGTGGCGAGTGTTTCACGTCCCCTGGCGAAGTGAATGGCACCTTCGTTGTGGATGGCGTGGTGGGCGACTGGCTCTGCGCGCGCTACGGGCTGCTGGCTTCGACCCCGTTAACCATTGAGATTGCCGGCAACCGCATTGCTAGCTGCCGGAGCGTGAACAAGCAGCTTGAGGCGGACTTCTGGGCCTACACGCACACTGATGAAAACTCCGACCGCGTGGGCGAGTTTGCCATCGGCACCAACCTGGGCGTGGAGAGGGTTATCGGTAACATCCTGCAGGACGAAAAATTTCCCGGCATCCATATCGCTTTCGGTAATCCATACGGCGAGCACACCGGCGCACCGTGGCGCTCTGGCACCCATATTGATGTGGTTGGCCTGGGCTTCAATATCTGGCTAGAATCTGAAGCAGGGCAGGAACAGATTATGCGCGACGGGCGCTTCCTGATCGCGGCGTAACTTTCCCCCCGGCCACATCAGGAGCTTGCCTTGAACAGCGCACTGCCTAAATCTATTGCGAAAATAATCCAGTCGAGTCTGCGTTGCGTGCCCTCGCGCTTTTGCGTCTCGGTGCTTCTGTTTGCAGTAGTCTGCAGCACGTGTTTGGCGCAGGATAAAACCAGTCTCACTATTTCAGCTGCGGCCAGCCTGAAAGATGCGCTGGTTGAGGTGGAAGCGGCTTACCAGAAGAGCCAGCCCAATGTGGAGTTCAGCAACAACTTCGCCGGGTCGGGAACCCTGGCTGCGCAAATTGACCAGGGCGCGCCGGTCGATGTCTTCCTTTCCGCCGCTGCAAAACAGATGGACGACCTGGAAACCAAGGGACTGATTGCTGCGGGTTCGCGGCGTAATCTTCTTCGCAACACGCTGGTGCTGATTGCGCCGCTGGATTCAAAATTGGGTGGCTTTCAGGGGCTCGTTGCAGGCGATGTGAAGATGATTGCTGTCGGTGATCCGGCGGCTGTTCCCGCAGGCCAATATGGCAGGCAGACGCTGCTTGCACTGCATCTGTTCGACAAAATGGGTACGAAGATCGTCTTCGCCAAAGATGTGCGCCAGGTGCTGACCTACGTTGAAACGGGCAATGCGGACGCGGGACTTGTGTATGGCACGGACGCGAAATCTTCAAGCAAGGTGAAAGTCGTGGCCACGGCTCCGGAGTCGTCGCACGACCCGATTCTCTATCCCGCGGCTGTGATCAAGGGCAGCCGCAACCAGGCAGCGGCGCTCAAGTTTGTCGACTTTCTTAGTGCGCCGGCGGCTTCGGCAATCTTCGTCCGGTACGGATTTACAATAGCGACACCGTGACGCTGCCTTCCGATCTGTCGCCGCTGTACATCTCTCTTGCCACAACCTGCGCAGCCACGATCGCTACCTTCTTTCTCGGCTTGCTTGCGGCGCTCTTGATGTACAGAATGCATGGCAGCCTGCGGGCATGGATCGATGGCATTCTCACGTTGCCGCTGGTGCTTCCTCCCACCGTGGTCGGCTTCTTTCTGCTGCTGCTTTTGGGGCGTCGCAGCTTCATCGGCCATGCGCTGGGGGAGCTTGGATACACTATTGTGTTTTCATGGCCGGCAACGGTGATTGCCGCAACCGTGGTGGCCTTTCCGCTAATGTATCGCACTACCCTGGGAGCGTTTGAGCAGGTGAACCCTACTCTGCTGGATGCGGCTCGTACATTGGGCGCTTCCGAACGCACCGTTTTTCGCCGCGTGCTGCTGCCGTTGGCTGGCCCTGGAGTGCTTGCGGGTACGGTGCTTGCTTTTGCACGCGCGCTGGGGGAATTCGGCGCAACGCTTATGCTCGCCGGCAACATTCCAGGACGGACACAGACCATGCCCATGGCTATTTTTTCCGCGGTGGAGGATGGTGACATGCGCATCGCTCTGCTGTCGGTTGGCCTCATTGTCGTGATCTCGCTGGCCATCATTCGCCTGCTGAACCGGGAAAGCCGCACGCGACGGCCGGTGCGAAAGCATTTCAATTCTGTTCCAGTTTCTGTACTTTCCGATGGGCTTGTCGCATCCAAGCCAAATACGTCGACCGATGCGGCGCTTGAAATGAGCGTTGAAAAGCACTTGGAAAACTTCGATCTGAGGGTCGAGTTACGCGCCGTGAATGGCGCGGTTGGTTTGCTTGGCGCGTCCGGTGCGGGCAAAACCATGACGCTGCGCATGATTGCGGGAATCGTCAAGCCGGATCAAGGCCGCATTGTTCTGAATGGCCGCGTGCTCTTTGATCGCGCCACTGATGAAAACGTGCCCGCGGCGCGCAGAAAAATTGGCATTGTGTTTCAGGATTACGCCCTGTTCCCGCATAAAACTGTGGCCGAGAATGTTGGCTTCGGGCTTAGCAGACTGCCACGCGCCGAGCGGCGGGCACGCATTGCGAGCCAATTGCAGCGCATGCAGATTACAGACCTGGCCGATCGCTATCCCTCTGAAATCTCCGGGGGGCAGCGGCAGCGCACGGCCATCGCGCGTTGCCTGGCCATTGAGCCGGATGCTTTGCTATTTGATGAGCCCTTCGCGGCGCTCGACCCGCACCTGCGGCGGCAGATGGAAGAGCAGCTTCGCGAAACCCTGGCTGATTATCGGGGAGCCGTGGTGTTTGTCACGCACGATATGGAAGAGGCCTTCCGCTTCTGCACGGATCTGCTGGTGCTCGACGGCGGTCGAGTGATAGCCAGCGGGCCGAAGCATCAGCTCTTCGAGCGCCCGCAAACGGTGGCGGCTGCGCGGCTCACTGGCTGCAAGAACATTGTGCCTGCGCGCCGCATCGCCCCAGATCGCATTGCCGTGGATGCCTGGAGCTGCGAGTTGGTCTGCGAGTTGCAAACGGCGGTGCCGGTGCCGCACAGGCTGACGCATGTCGGCATGCGATCCCATCAAATCACGTTTGGGCCTGAATCGCGCGGCGAAAACAGCTTTCCCTGCTGGGTTGTGAGCACCAGCGAGGCTCCGCATGAGATGACGCTCTATCTGCGTCTCCACACAGAGCCGCAAGCAGGTGACAAGCCTCATTTGCAGGCCGATGTGCCCAAGGATCTTTGGCGCACACTCAGCGCGCAGCCGCAACCCTGGCGCATTCAGCTTGCACCCGAGCGCCTGCTGTTGCTGGAAGACGCAACTCTTTGACAGCCTCGCGCGTCTGCACAGAATAGTCTCAGAGCATCATTGTCGTGGCGCATCGCTAGCGCCTGGTGATACCGTTATCGCACGCGAGGTTTGAGTGACCACCGGATTGGATCATTCCGTTCTAGTCTTCGATATTGGAGGAAGCCATATATCTGCCGCGCTTTGCCATGGCGGCGATTACCGGCTTGGTTCCGTTATCAGTGCTGCACACGCATCCATTGAAACCGCCGACGCTTTTGTGGGTCTGCTGCACTCACTTGGCATCCAGGTTGGCGCTGTGAGCGAAAGTGCTTCAGGCGCCGCGCTGGCCATTCCCGGGCCGTTTGACTACGCTTCCGGCGTGAGCCGCATGAAGCACAAGCTGCCCTATCTATTCGGCGTGAACGTGCACCAGGCGCTAGCGGCAAGCTTCGGCTGGAATCCCAGCCAGGTATGCTCTCTCAACGATGCGGATGCTTTTCTGCTGGGGGAAGTGGGCGCAGGCGCGGTGCGTGGAGTATCACGCGCGGTCGGCCTCACGCTGGGTACCGGCGTCGGATCGGCCTTTGCCGTGGATGGCCATGTGATCACGACCGGTCCCGGCATTCCGCCTGATGGCGAAATCTGGAACGTTCCCTATCAAGGCGGAATCGTTGAGGATCTCGTCTCCACACGCTTCATTCAAGGCGCTTATCAGAAGCGCACCGGGAACCTTCGCGAAGTGGCCGAGATAGCGAAGGACGCAGCTCACGATCCGGCTGCGGCGGAAGCCTTCAACGAGTTCGGCCGCAACCTGGGCCAGGCCATGCGCGCAGTGCTGTGGCCCTTCGCTCCGCGTGTTGTTGTTCTCGGCGGAGGCATCTCGCAATCTTCGGCGCTTTTCCTTTCCGCAACCATGGCCGAGTTGAAGGGCCTCGAAGTAGAACTGCGCATTTCTGAGTTGCGCGACCATGCGGCCCTGGTGGGCGCGGGTGTGCGCTGGTTTGAAACGCACAATGAGAGCGACCTTGCGCCCTCCGCTGAAGACAAGCTACAAGCCAATCCCGTCTAGGACGCCATGAAAAATCGAAGCAAAGAATCATCTCCTTTTGCGCGCCTGCATATCGCTCAGCGCCTGTTGCCGCTCGGTGCGGCGTTTGCCTGCATGGCGTGGCTCGTGCCCCAACCCGCAAATGCGCAATCGTTTCCGGTGGAAGCGTATGGGCCTTACAACGCGACGTTTCTAGTTGATGGGCCGGGCCTCAGCAAGCCGCTTACGCCGCCGTCGCCGATCGATCCGCGGACCGCGGCCATGCTGGACCGGATGGGCATGGGCGGCCGGCAGTCTGACTCGCATGATGCGCTTCTCGCAGGACATTCTGCGTGGACTCTGGCCTTCTGGTTTCGGCCTTCCGAGCCGCTCGCCGGCACGGTTCTGCTCGCCGGCATTGGCGACCCAGCAGCGGAAGACGCGCGCTTCATCGGAGTCGAGGACGGACACATCGGCTTGTGGCTGGGCCGGGGGCAGGGAACTAACCACCTGCTCGCTTCGAAAACCGCGCATGCAATGACCGAGTGGCATCTCGCAGTCGCTGTGAGCAATGGTGATTCCGTCACTCTCTATGCAGACGGGGACGAAGCGGTCTCGAGTGCGCTGACTCAGGGCGCCGTTGCAGCGCGGCTGGAGATGGCGCCCGCAACCGTCGCGGCTCTCAAGAGCCTTCACTTCGGCGGCCAGATTGCCGCGCTGGAAGTTTTTCGCGAGGCGCTGACTGCCGCGCAGGTGAAGGCTATAGCTGCCGCAAAGCCGGACTTCGGGCTGCCCAACTACGAAGAGGCAACGCATCACTGGGCCGTCCAGACCTCCAGCATGGTCGGGCTCACCGCTCCGCAGGACCCCTCCACTCTGCCTCGCGGAAAGGGCGCTTTTCAAAAGCCCACGGCGAAACCGCTGCCTCCTGCCACTGCCAAGCTGGAGCCTATTGGTGACCGCACCTGGCGCATCCGCGGCGGTTGGAAGCTGGCGGCCGAACCCGACATCAAGGCTCACAGCACAGCTTCCGGCGAAGCGCTTTCCAAGCCCGGTGTCGCAACCAAAGACTGGCTCGCGGCCACTGTGCCAGGGACAGTCCTCACTACGATGGTCGATCGTGGCATCTATCCTGACCCCGATTACGGACTCAATAACCTTGCCATTCCCGAGAGCCTCGCGCACCAGGATTACTGGTACCGGGTTGCGTTTGCCGCTCCGCCACAATCGCGCGGGCAACACCTCACGCTCACTTTTGACGGCGTAAATTATGCCTCCGAAGTCTGGCTCAACGGCAGCAAGCTCGGTAACTTCACAGGCGCCTTCATTCGCGGCAACTTCGATGTGACTTCGCTGCTGCAGGCGGAAAACGTGCTGGCGGTGCGCGTGAGCCCGCCGCCGCATCCGGGCATTGCTCACGAGCAGTCCATCAAAGGCGGGCCGGGCGATAACGGTGGCATCCAGGTGATCGATGGGCCTACATTCTCCGCGACTGAAGGCTGGGACTGGATCCCCGGCATTCGCGATCGCAATACGGGCATCTGGCAAGACGTGACGCTCACGGCGACCGGCGCTGTGGAGGTGGGCGACCTGAACGTGATCACCACGCTGCCCAAGCCGGACAGCAGCGAAGCCGACATCGAGATTGAAGCGCCGCTGACGAACACCGGCAATGGGGCCGTTGAAGGCGAACTCACAGCAAGCTTCGACGATGTCAAGGTGACGAAGCACGTGCGTATCGAGCCGGGCGAGAGCGTTCAGCGGCTAAAGCCTGAAGAGTTCGCACAGCTTAAGGTGTCGCATCCAAAACTCTGGTGGCCCAACGGCTACGGCGACCCTGCGCTGCACACTTTGAAGGTGAGTTTTATGGAGGGCAGCAAACTCAGCGCGCAGAAACAAATTGAATTCGGCATGCGCGAGCTCAGCTATGAGACGTCCCTCTTCGACGCAACCGGCCATCTGCGCCGTGTGGAAGTGCTGCCCAGCCGCACACACGATGAAGGACTACCGCTCATCAACGAAACGCACGAAGGCATTCGCCAGATCGACGACCAGACGCCCAACCAGGGGCAGCCTGTGCCTGACTGGATGCGCCATGCATGGGTGCATTCGCTCGCAGCAGGCGCGGAGGGTTCACCGTCCATCCGGCCTGTTGAAGGCGGCTGGCCGGGCACTGACCTCGTTATCAAAGTCAACGGCGTGCGCATTGCCGCGCGTGGCGGCAACTGGGGCATGGATGACAGCCGCAAGCGCGTGAGCATTGAGCACCTGGAGCCTTACTTCCGTCTGCATCGCGACGCGCATGTGAACATGATTCGCGACTGGATGGGACAGGACAGCGAAGAGAACTTCTACGCGCTGGCCGATAAGTACGGCCTCATGGTCTGGAACGATTTCTGGGAATCCACGCAGGGCTATAACATCGAGGCACAGGATCCAGCGCTGTTCCTGGCCAACGCGCGCGACAGCATTCTCCGCTTCCGTCACCATCCATCCATCGTGGTTTGGTGCGGGCGTAATGAAGGCGTGCCGCAGCCCATCATCAACGAAGGGCTGGCTAACCTGACGCGCACGCTCGATCACACACGCTACTACACTGGCAGCTCCAACCAGGTGAACCTGCGCAACTCCGGCCCGTACCAGTTGCAAACGCTCGATACGTACTACAAAATCAATCGCGGATTCAGCGTCGAACTCGGCATCCCCAGCGTGCCTACGCTTGAGAGCATCGAGGCCTTCATTCCCGAGCCCGATCGCTGGCCTGTCAGCGACACCTGGGCTTATCACGACTGGCATCAAAGCGGAAACGGCGACGTCGCTCCGTTCATGGCCCACCTGGAAACCGAGTTTGGCGCGGCGACCGGCCTTGAAGACTTCGAGCGCAAGGCACAGATGATCGATTACGCCGCGCACCGCGCTATCTTCGAAGGCTTTGCAGCGCACCTCTGGCAGCCCAACTCGGGCCGCATGATCTGGATGACGCAGCCCGCATGGCCAAGCATGGAGTGGAATTTCCTCAGCTCCGATTACGATACGCAGTCCAGTTTCTTTGGCACGCAGAAGGCCTGCGAGCCGGTTCACGCGCAGCTCAATCTCGTCGACAATTCGGTCGACCTGATCAATCTGGGCGACGCGCGCTCGTACAAGGTCGAGGTCCGTGTTGTAAGTCTGGACGGCAAGGTTCTCAGCGACCAGACCAACCAGATCGAGGCCGCCGCAAACAATCGCACCTCCGTCGGAAAGCCCGATCTGGACAAGCTGGCGGATGGGCACACGGTGCTTGTCGTATTGAAGGTGACTGATGCCGCAGGCGCAGCGGTCAGCGACAACCTCTATTGGTGGTCCAAAGATGAAGCCAGTCTGCGCGAGTTGAATGGACTGCCGCAGGCGACGCTGACTACCTCGGCGACTATTGCCGCGGAGGGAGGGGAACGCAAGGCAACCGTCAAGATTGCGAACTCCGGTTCTGCCCCGGCGCTCATGGTCAAGCTCACGCTCAAGGATGCTGGGACGGGCGGGCGCATTCTGCCTGCGTATTACAGCGAGAATTACGTCTCGCTGCTTCCCGGCGAGGAGCGAACCATAACTGTCGAATTCCCGGGTGGCGAGGGGAAACCGACCGTTGGTCTTCGCGGATGGAACCTGGCAGCCAAAACCATCGCTGCCCCCTAGCGGATCTACTTCCCTTCGTAGGACCCGCTGGAAAGGTCATGCTCACGGCGAGCTTTGAACGGGCGGGAGTTTTTTCGTGCTGGAGAGCCTCAAGAAAAAGCCACGTTGCATGAAGTTTGAGACTCGACGCTCATTGAAGAACCGCTCTAAACAGATTGCTAGTGGATCGGCCCGAAGTGCACGTCTTCCGCTGCTCCCGGTGCATCGAGGAACTGAATCGTCGTGGCCGGCCCCAGGTTCGCGGGCGGAGTCCACGCGGCTAGAGCCCACACCACATCGTTCGCCGGAGTCAGTTCCAGCGCCTGCAGCGTCCCAACTCGGCTTTCCGGAGTGGTGTTCCACTCATTCACCCAGTTATTGATTACAGTGTTTCCGTTCGGCAGTCGCCAGGCCTGCTGCAGGTTTGCGAATTTGTATATTGGCGCATCCGTCGGCCTGAAATTCCACACCGAGTCGCCTCGCCGCGTAACCTCACGCGCCCCCACGCGATCCATGATCAGCACATTGCCGTTGGGCAGCGGAGTCACTCCCCAGGGTGTGGACGAGGGGAAAGACCATAGCTCATTGCCATCGAAATCGTACTCCGCCACCTTGTTCAGATCCATGTGCGCCACCATCAGCGTTCCATTCGCCGTCAGGCGTGCATGCCGGAACTGTCCATGGACACTGACCGGACGCTTGGCAGGCAGATTGAATTCTTTCTCGGTTATGCCGCTCGTTGTGTTCACCACCCTCACCAGGGCCGGGTCGCCGTTCTGAATGAACAGCACATGCTCGTTGCCAATCGGCAGGGCCGTATGCACCTCGTGTCCCGCAGGCGCATCGTAATTCCACACCACCTTTTTTCCCGGGTTAATCTCGGTCACGCCGAACTGATGCGTGAACAGAATGTTGCCGTTCGAAAGCATTACCGCATCGCTTATTTCACCCTTGCCCGTTGGATCGTCGTATTCCCACACGATCTTCCCCCCGCGCACGATGAAAATGCGCCGGTCGTGGGATTCTCCTGCATACATGAAGTCGTGCTGGGCAAGACCCTTCCCAGGAAGTTGAGCCGGAACACTTGGCGCGCTTGCAGCGGTCGCCTGCGCATGTGCTTGCGCTCGAAAGCAAGCTCCGATCAAAAGCACAGCAATAACCATTCTGGACATTCAACGACTCCTTGAAGAAACCCCACAATTCTATGTTGCCGTGCCTTGAAAACGTAAGGGCGACCAAATTTTCACATGCATCGCGCCCCGTCAGTTTCTGCAGCCCGGCCCATCGTCGCGCATCTAAACTGATGTCATGAACACCACTGCTCCGCACTCGCTGCGCACACTCGGTAACTCCGACCTTCATCTCACCCCGATCGGCTTTGGCGCGTGGGCCATTGGCGGCGGCAACTGGGAATTTGCCTGGGGTCCCCAGGACGACCAGGAATCCATCTCCGCTATACACCGCGCGCTCGATGAAGGGATCAACTGGATCGATACGGCGGCCATCTATGGTCTGGGCCACTCGGAAGAGGTTGTCGGTCAGGCACTGAAGAGCTTCTCTGGATCCAAGCCGCTGGTTTTTACCAAGTGCTCCATGCGCTGGCACGCGGACCGCTCTATCTATCGCTCCCTCAAGGCAGGCTCGCTGGCCGAAGAACTGGAAGGATCGCTGCGCCGCCTGGGCGTTGAGACCATCGATCTTTATCAGATCCATTGGCCGAATCCGGAGGAGGAGATTGAGGAGGGCTGGGAGGCGCTGTCGAAGTTCAAAGAACAAGGAAAAATCCGCTGGATCGGTGTCTCGAATTTCTCCGTTGCGCAGATGAAACGTGCCCAGGCCATCGCGCCCATCACCAGCCTTCAGCCACCTTACTCCATGCTGCGCCGGGCTATTGAAGAAGAGGTTCTTCCTTACGCGGAGGACAATGGCATTGGCGTCATCAATTACTCGCCCATGGTTTCCGGCCTCCTGACCGGCTCCATGACGGCCGAACGGGTTGCCGCTTTTCCGGCGGACGATTGGCGCCGGCGCGCTGTGGAGTTTAACGAGCCGCGCCTCAGCCGCAACCTGCGCCTCGTCGAGTTGCTGCGCGAAATCGGCAACGGCTACGGAGTCAGCCCCGGCGTAGTGGCTGTGGCGTGGACCCTCCGCCACCCAGCGATCACCGCAGCCATCGTGGGCGGCCGCAGTGCAAGCCAGGTGACCGGGCTGGCCCCGGCGCTCGATTTGCGGCTGAATGACGACGAATACAGTCGCATCAATGCCTTCCTGAATTCCAATCCGGTCTGAGAAGCGCATGCTGCCAGACGCAAAAAGCCCCGGCCGAAGCCGGGGCTTTTTGTCTTACGGAGAAAACCTTGTTCTTACATGGCCGCGACGAAGTCGGGAACAATGATGGCCGCATGCTCTTGCAGCAGCTGGGTCATGCGCGCTGCCATGCCCGTGTACATTGAGGCTGCCCGGAAGGCATTCACGCGAACACCTTCGCTAGCCTGCGAAAAGGCGTACTGGCCAAGGGCCATCATCACGCACAGGCGAATCTGCATGGCGTCACTGCGCAGGGTCTCCAGAAGCACTCGGTCTACGCTCTCAGAATTCCGGCTGGCATATTCCGCCATTTCCATCATCACCCGGGCGTTCTGATACATCACCCAGAGACCATTCGGCCCCTTCATGCGCTGCCAGGCATCCTCCGGCGTTGCACTGAGACCTTCTTTCCAAAGAAAGTGGTCGCTGAGTTCCCGGGCGCTCCAATCGGGACGCAGCCTGGCCAGCAGGGAGTCCCATGATTGAGCATTCCGCTTTCGGAGGCCATTTCGCCACCGCGCTAGGACCAAGGCAACGGCTCCCAGAGCCGATAATTCAAGGAGGAGAATCATTGTTACCCTCGAATCGAGATTTAGTAACCACTCGGTTTTTAAGAACACCGTAGTTGGCTTTTCCCGTTCCTATTACTTGTAGCAGAAAAAACCAAATTTGTTCACATAAATCTTATCGTTTTCCCGTTTCGTGTCAAAAAAGAGTACCCAAAGGGTCAGTGAACTTTGGTAACTTTAAAAATCGATTTCCACAGCGGGATTGGCATTCCAGCGAAACCAGGGAAAATGGTTGCGTGGCGTTACCTCTTCCGCGGACCGCGGTTAATGGGTGTTGGCGGTTCTGCCAGCGTAACGCGCGCGGTTCGGGCTGTCCCGGCCACTGCCAGAAGAAAGCTCTGCATCTGTGGGGTGAATTCGCGCCGCTCCGCCTCCCGGGTCGCAAAGGAAAACGCCCAGTAAGCGAGGGAGAGGACGTAGCCGGCTGAATCGAATTGGTTTAGATGGATGTACTGCTGCCCCATGCCCCGGTGCGTTTGCAGCACGGTCACTGCCATGCTGACGATGGAGTAAAAGCCAAGCCCGGTTGCCACCTGCAATTCCCGGTCCCGCCATCCAATGGAAAGCAACTGGCTGCACCCGGCAAGGAGCAGAAAAAAAAGCACTCTCAAAAATGAGGCGGTTTGCTGGATGTGAACCAGATTGCGCCAGATCGGAGGGTACTGGCCGAGGTCGCGAATTCCCGAGAAAGGCCAAAGTGCTGCGCCGGCGGCAATGATCAATGCGGCCACAACGAACAGAGTCTTCCGCGAGAGGGAGGCCCGAATCGGACGCAGCACCGACCAGGCCAGTTCCACCAGCACACCGAATTCCAGGGCCGAATCAAGGATCGTCTCGATGAAGTAGACGGTGGTGTAACTTTGCGTAAAATATTGCCGTATAACGTAGTTCCCGGTGTCGCTCACCAGGACCCACGCGCAAAAAACGAAAAACACGGGCAAAGTCTGCCAGACGCGCCGATAGATGAGTAGCGAAAGAATCACTACCTCAGTCAAAACCGTCGCGAACCAAAGTTGGTTGTCCAAAGTCACGTCAGCATTCCAACCGGATACATCGGCTCAATGATTACGTAAGTTTAGCAGCGGACAGCAGAAATCGCACGGCGATGGTCTGGCTTCCTGATTGCGAAGGTATTGCCTAGGTGGACTGGATACATCGCTCCGTAATCCAGCCCAGATGAATACGTCGACAGCTTAATGTCTAGTTCGGCCCATTGGCCAGTTAGTTCCTAAGCGAGGCTGCCGCCACCGGTGGTCGGTGGGGGAAGCGGGGGCATGGGGCTTCCAGGCGAATCAAGCTTTGCGATGCTGCTGCCACCACCCGTGGTTGGCGGGGGAAGGGGAGGCATGGGGCTTCCGGGCGAATCAAGCTTTGCGATGCTGCCGCCGCCAGTGGTTGGCGGGGGGAGCGGAGGCATGGGGCTTCCAGGCGAATCAAGCTTTGCGATGCTGCCGCCGCCCGTGGTTGGCGGGGGAAGCGGGGGCATGGGGCTTCCAGGTGAATCAAGCACGGCGATGCGGGCGCCACCAATGGTGACCGGTGTCGCGAAAGCGGAAGAGGTAATAGTAGTGGAAAGAATAGCTCCAAAAATCATCGTGCAAATCGTCGAGCAAGTGGACTTCATGGAAGAGTGCTCCTTTATAGGGCGAAATACGTTGCAACGCAAGGGTAACCCAAATGGGGAGCATAGGCTACCACAAAAGTAACCACTTTAGATATTTTTTGTACAACACCCTTTTCATGGTTCGCAACCCTTTCCACGGGCTCTGTCGGTAACCCGCTGTTTTTGTGATATATCCAAAAATTAACCAGTCTACGCGGGAGGACACCGTCGCCAGTCGGCACGGTTGGACGGGCTATCATAGGTCACCAGCGTCCCGATCCGTGGCCCAGGACGTGGCCGCGGGAGCCCTTTGGCAGCACTCGGGGCCGCTTTGTGAGCACACACCAACGCAGGGAGCAAGTCATTGATTCCAAAGCTGCGAACCCGGTTCAATGCCCGATTCACGCAAAACAGCTATGAGGAGCTTTTGGCGCTCCAGGAACAGCTCTGCGAGACGAAAGTGGATTTCCGCATTGCGGAAACGCCGATCTTTGTGCCGCTTCAGCTCCTGAACGAGATGGCGGAGGCCGGCGCCGAGCTGGCTCGCAGGCTTCTCGGGAATCCAACCTACCTGGACGCAGCGCGCCTTGCTATTCCCTCGGGATTCCGAGTTGCAGGCGAGACGCCCCGTCCCCACTTCCTCACCGCCGACTTTGCCCTGGTGAAGGATGCTGCGGGCGAACTTGTCCCCAGGCTGGTCGAAATCCAGGCGTTTCCATCCGTCTATGGGTATCAGGCGGCGCTCTGCTCGGGATACCGCGAGGTTTTTGGCCTCAGCGAAGAGCTTGGCTGGTTCCTGGGGGGGCTCAACGAAACCAGCTATTGGGAGTTGCTGAGCCGGACCATCCTGGGCGCGCACCAACCTGAAAATGTTGTCCTTACCGAGCTCGATCCACTGAACCAGAAGACTCTGCCCGACTTTCAAGCGACCGCCCGGCGTTTGGGCATTGCTGTCGTGGATATTCGCAGCCTCGAGCCCATCGGCGACAAGCTGCATTACCGCACTGGCGCCGGCAGTCTGGTTCCCATCCATCGCATTTACAACCGCGCCATCGCCGACGAACTCATGGCGCGCGATGTGCAGCTCCCGTTCGATCTGACCCATCCCTGGGATGTCGAATGGGCCGGCCATCCCAACTGGTACTTCCTCATCAGCAAGTTCGCCATTCCCTGGTTGGCTGGTTCCGTCGCCGGAGGGCCCGTCCCAGGTCACGCAGTGGTCCCTCCCGCCGTCTTCCTCAATGATTTTCTCCACGCCGATGGAAGGCAGCGGCTCGCCTCCGCCGGTGTCAGCCTTCCCGCGCCCGCGGGCCCGGACACAACCTACAGCGCACTGCTGCTTAAGCCCTTGTTTTCCTTCGCCGGCAAGGGAATCCAGTTTGACCCCACCGAGGCGCAGCTGCAGGCTATTCCCGCAGATCAGAGGAAAGACTTTCTTCTCCAGCAGCGCATGTACTTTGTCCCCAACATCGAGACTCCGCACGGACTTACCCAGGCTGAAATCCGGATCCTCTACCTGTGGCCCGATGGCGGAGATCTCACCCCCGCGATTTCCCTGGTTCGACTGGGCCGGGGCAAGATGATGGGGGTTGATCACAACCGGAATCAGGAATGGGTGGGTGCCTCGGCTGCATTCTTTCCCATTACGTAATCTCGCGGCCAGTACATACTTGGTTACCTTCCACGAAACTTTGGTGCCGTGGGCTTAACTTGAAAAGTCGACTAGAGTTTGGCTCAGGATCCGGTCCGCTACACGATGCAGCCTCAGAACCCTTCGAATGCGGCGCGCACAGCGTACTCCGCCCAGGTAGAGCCCCCAACGCTGGCGCAGGAAGTGCGTTGCGCTGTTCGCTTTCCGATCACATTGCCGGTCTTGCTTTCCACGGTCGATGGAGAGTTTGCCGCCCGTTCCATTGATGTTTCGTCTACCGGCATTCTTTTTGAACTTGACCGGCCTCTGGTGGTCGGCCTGGCCATCCGTTTTTCGCTCCGAATGCCACGTAAGGTGCACGGTACCCCCCGGGATGTACTAGTTCATTGTGTCGGACGTGTGGTACGCTGCTCCTTAGGCCAAACTCAATACCTGGCTGCTGCCACGATCGACGAGTACCGACTCGCGGAGCAGTGATGGCCGGGTTTGGTTGGCAGCCAGCCAACTATGGATTTCTTGGACGAACAAGCAGAAGTCGAGATACCTGAGGTGCCCGCAAAGCCGGGCACGATCCGCATTATTCTTGCGGATTCACAGGCAATTTACCGTGTCGGCATCCGCAAGGTTTTCGGCTTGGAGGATGATTTGCGGGTTGTGGCCCAGGCTGATTCGATTGATAATCTGCGTTCTGCCGTGGAGCGGTTTCCCACTGACATTGTTCTGATGGAAGGTGGTCTGCTGAACGGTACCGCCAACGTAATCCCCGATCTGTTGCGGATTGCCCCGGATGTGAGGTTGATTGTCCAGGCCACTTCGGCGGATGAAAACCACACGGTCGAGCTTTATCGCCGCGGCGTGCGGGGCATCATCTCGCGTTCCATCTCGCCGGACCTGCTTGTCCGGTGTGTGCGCAGAATCGCCGCAGGCGAAACCTGGATCGACAATCAGTCGGTGAACTGGGTGATTGAAGCCTATCGCGCGCAGGCCGCAGCCCTGGTCACGCCGCGAACCCAGCCGCGCCTTTCGCCCAAGGAACTGGCCATCATCACATGCATTACCCAGGGAAAACGCAACAAGGAAATTGCGTCCCAGTTGAACACCACTGAACAGGTCATCAAAAACTACCTGCGCAAGATCTATGACAAGCTGGGAGTCAGCGACCGGCTTGAACTGGCCCTCTATTGCCTGCACAACAAGATTATTCAGACCGATGCGGACGAAGAACAGGTCGCCAAGACCGTCATCGACCGGTAACAGGCTTCAGAATTTCTCTCCACGCAGGCCTTGTCGATATCACCCGAAAATGCAGAAAATCGATCCTCAGCCGGCGTCGCACGCTACGCTAGCCTCATCGTGATTTCCGGAGCAACTGACCGGCGCCTGCGGATCGCCGCACCGCTTTCTTGCCAGCTCAAGCAGGCGGATCAGTTCCGTCAGCTCCTCGGGTTTAAGGTGCCCCAGCAGGTCGCCGGGAGCCGCTAGAATCACCGGATCCATCTCATTCAACAGCGCCAGGCCTGCTTTTGAGATGTGCGTCCACACCACCCGCCTGTCTTTCGTGTCCCGCTCCTGCTTTATCCACTTCAGCGCCTTCATCCGGGCCAGCAGCCGCGTAATGTCCGGCTCGGCGGTAATCATCCGGTGGCCGATGGCCGAACAAGTGAGCCCGTGCGGCTGAGATCCACGCAGAATGCGCAGCACGTTGTACTGCGTGGAGGTCACGCCCCATTGGCGGGTTTTCTGGTGGAATGCGCGGTGGAGGCAATCGGAACTGCGCATCACGTTCAGCAGAGCCTCCTCCTCAACGCTGGAAAAAGGGGGCTCCTGCGCGATTTCGAGTTTCAGGCTTGTCATCTACAATCTCCCCCTTCCATTCCCGGCCTGACACGCGGGCACGGTCTACTGCTTAATTACGTCGAGATCCAAGGTCAGGTCGACCGAATCGCCGATGGCGGCCGCCGGGAAGCTGGGCCCGATGCCAAAGGCCGAGCGGCTGATGGTGGTGCTGGCGGAAAAACCGGCGTGCTGCTTGTGATCCATCCCCGCCACCGGACCAACTGGACCCTCCACTTCAAGAACCACTGGCTGCGTTACACCGTGAAGCGTCAGATTGCCGGTCACCTTCAGTTTGTTGCCGTCCTTGGCTACGCTGGTGCTCGCAAATGTTGCGGAAGGGAACTTGACCACATCGAAGAACGAATCGGTCTTCAGATGATTATCGCGAGGCGCCTGGCCGGTGGCCACGGTGGAGACGTCGATGGTGGCCGAGACCACCGACTTGGTGATGTCTGCTTCGTTGTAGGAGATCGTGGCTGCGACTTTCCCGAAGCTGCCGTGCACCTTGGAGATGCTCATATGGGTGATGCTGAAGTTTACGTCGCTGTGGGCCTGGTCAGAAACCCAAGTGGAGGTCTGCGCCATGGCCAGGGGAGCCGCGAGCGCCAGAATGCCAGATACCATTGCCAATCTCTTCATCGCTTTATTTCCTTTCGGTGCCGGGCCGTTCGGCCGCTGGATTGTTGAAAGCTATTGCTGTGTGCACGGGGGCAGGGAACTGAGGGGAGCGCGCCGCGCAGAATGAACCGTATGTCCATCAGACGCGCGAGCCTATTTATTCGTTGCAACAAATATTACCGGGTTCGGTGGCCGGTCGTCAGTGGGGATAGCCGTCGATGGAGGCGCGGAGGTTATTCGTTGCAGCAAATATCTTCGAGCTCTACCAGTTTGGCTGAGGGTGGAATAGCGGCTGGTTGGTTCCGGATTGCTTCAGGCTTTGCGCTTGCTTCAGCCTTGGCCAGCAGCAGAACCACGCTCACCAGGACAAGAAGGCCGCCGACGAGCATACGTGCCGTAACGGCTTCTCCTGCAATAAAGTGGCCCAGCACAAGTGCCACCACCGGGTTGACGTAGGCGTGGCTGGAGACGCGGGTAGCGGGCATGCGGCCCAGCAGCCATACAAAGGCGCTGAAGCCGATCAGTGATCCGGCAACCACCAGGTAGGCGACGGCAAACAGGGCTCGCGGGCTAAGGTGCGGTAAGGGGTGCAACTCGCCCGAAGCGGCGGACATTGCCAGCAGGATGGCTCCGCCAATCATCATCTCCGCCCCGGCCGCGATTCCCCGGGACTGGGGTAGACGGAGCGAGCCGGTGAGTACGGAGCCCAGCGACCAGGACAGGGATCCACCCAGGATCGCGATCATGGGCAGGATTCCAACGCTCCCGGCCCCGCTGTGGGCCACCAGCACCACAACTCCGCCAAAGCCAAGGATCACTGCCACAACATGCTTTCCCTGGAACCTGGAGCGACGAAAAACAAAGACCTCAAGGGCAATGGTCATCAGCGGAATCGTGGCTTCAAGAATTGAAGTCATGCCGGATGGAACGGATATCTCGGCCCAGAAGAGCGCACCATAGGTGACGACGAAAAGCAGAAAAGCAAGCAGGAAAAGGTTCCGCCACTCCGGCAGAGATGGTGCTGGCCCGCCGCGGAAGCGATTGAATCCATAGAGCACAATGCCGGCCAGAAAAAACCGCGTGCCCGCGCAAAACCAGGGGGGCGCGGACAATACCGCGACCCGAATGGCAAGAAACGTGGACCCCCACAGCACATAGATTGCGAAGAAGGCTGCGAAGACCCGCACGTCGATCCTGCGAATTCGGTTCCAGAAATTCCGCATAACCTTCAAAAGCTTCATAAGTGGTTAGCATACATAAATTCATCTAACTTGTAAAATCGAAATAGAGGGTTACAATAGAACGATGATTGGCAATGCGCCCAAACCGTTCCAACTGCTCGCGGAGCACGTGGTTCTGGATCTGGTGAACACGCTGGATTTTCGATTTCGTCTGAGTGGGCCTGAGGAACTGCTGGGCAGCTATGCGGACCTGTTGCGCTTTCTGGAGCAAGCCAGGTTTCTTTCCAAGGAGCAAAGTCTAGAGCTGAACCAATCCTGCACGCCAGAGGATCAATCGTTGGTGCTCGACGCGGTGAAGGACTTGCGCGAGACTTTGGCGGCCATTTTCTATCGCTGCATCGAGGGCGAAGCGCCTTTTCCCGCGAGCCTCGAGGACCTTGAGGGCTATCTTCGCGACGCGGACCGGCATCGGAAGCTCGGATGGGGCGGCGACCTGCCCGAGTGGCGATGGTCCAATGCAGAGCACGATGTGCGGATGCCGTTGTGGCTTCTTGAAGAAGCAGCACGCGAACTCCTGTTTTCGCCTGCGATGAAGAAAATTGGACGCTGCTGCAGTGCGGATTGTGGGTGGCTTTTTGTGGATACCAGCAAAAACCACACCCGCCGCTGGTGCAATATGAAGGGTTGCGGCAACCGCATGAAGGCGCGACGGCACCAGGCGCGACGCGCGGAATCATCCGTCGGTCCTAGTCGATAAAGTAGCCGATTTCGGTAAGGACGGTCTCGCTGAGTTCCACATCCAATAGCCGTGCGCCAATGGGGGCCCTCAGCTTACCTTCAAACCTTTCGAGCACGGCGGCCCGCAGGCTGGTCTGTTGCCGAAGCATACGCATCAAGGCCTCACTATCAATTGGGAATTGGTATTCGCCTGGCAAGCCGCAGGCGGGGCGAATCGTTAGCGAGAGAGGAATCTTGCCTTTGCTCGACGTGGGGTGACCGAAAGGTTGAGTGATGAGGTTGACGCGCATGCGGGAATATTCCCACTGTGTTGAGCCAGAATATGTGACGCGAATCACGCGGCAGGGGCCGGGTTCCCGTTTTGGGCGGTTAGAGGGCAGGTAGTTGGAGTCTACCGGACACCGGCAGCGCGCAGAAAGTCGTTCAGCGTTTTGCCTGCTTCATCGGTGAACCTGTCCCCGGTGCGCTCGCAGCCGCGGATGCGGTCGAGTCGAAAATTGCGAAAATCCACGCGAAGTTCGCACCACGCAGCCAGCGTCCAAACGGATCCCCAGAAGTTGAGAGCAAGTGGCCGGACGTTGCGGCAGGTTTGCTTGCTGCCGTCGTCGGCATAGGTGAGGCGGAGAATCGCGTGGTCGTTGATTGCGGCGTTCAGCGTTTCCCGCATGGGGTCGACGGCGCCGTGCGCATGAACCGCTGGAGCGTAGATCTGCGAACGCTCCACCTCGGCGCGACGATGTTTGGGCAGGGCCAGAATCACCTTGTCCAGCGCGGTTACGGAAGCGTCGCTGAGCCGGTGGCCGGCAAACGCCTGCGCCATGCGTAGACCAACGACAACCGCCTCGACTTCATCCGGAGTGAACATCAGCGCAGTGAGCTCAAAAGATCGGTCAAGCCGGTAGCCGACGCCCGCTTCGCCCTGGATTGGAATGGAGGAAAGCGAAAGATCGCGGATGTCGCGGTAAATGGTTCGCTCGCATACGGAAAGCAGATCGGCGAGCTCGGCGGCGGTCGTAAGCCGCCGGGCCCGCAGGTGTTGCACGATCTGGAAGAGCCGGTCGGCGCGGCGCATGGAGACACGATAGCAGCCCCGACGCAAACAGGATCGTGTTGGACCTGTTTGGTTCGCCTGGGCACGGCGGGTTCAGGCGTAGGCGTGGAGACCTACCTTGTTGCCTTCGGTGTCGAGAATATGGGCGAATGCTCCCACGCCCGGCGGCAGTTCAGTGCGGGGTTGGACGATGGAGCCGCCTGCCGGGGCAATGCGGGCCAGCGCAGCATCGAGCGACGGCCCGGCGTTGAGGTAAACGACAGCGCCCTCGGCGGACGGCTTCATTCCCGGGCCTTGCCTGAGACATCCACCGGTGGCGTGGTCGCGATCAAAGGGAAACACGGCGAGCGAGGCGGGGCCCTCTTCGCCGCGGTTGAGGGTGACTGCGAGAATGTTCTCGTAGAACGCACTTGCCCGATTGAGGTCAAGCGCCGGAATTTCGAACCAGTTGATGGGTCTGTTCATGGGAAGAGCATGCAACAGCGCTGCTGACAGCGTTCTGTCAGGAGTGTTCAGATTTCGGCATTCATCAATGGGCAGGCGTCGAATCGGCCTCACAATGCATCTCCTCAGTAGACGGACAACTGCTTAAGCCGCCCGTATTCCCAGCGTTCTGGCCTCGCCGCCAACCAAAGGAAGAACTCTATGACTGAAGAAACGCAGAGTTATCCGCCTGTTCCCGCGGACGATTTGACTCGCACACTCGTCGTGGCGCAATCAGACTCCGCGAAGTCGGTGCACATTGGGCTGGTGGGCGACACGTATACATTGACCGTGAGCGGAGAGGACACGGGCGGGCGGTTCTGCGTGATCGATATGCACATTCCGCCGGGCGGCGGGCCGCCTCCGCATCGACACAACTTCGAGGAAACCTTCATCGTCCTCGATGGCGAGATCGAGGCCACCTTCCGCGGCAACAAGACTACGGCGCATGCGGGAGAAACGCTGCATGTTCCGGCCAACGCCCCGCACCAGTTTCACAATGTCAGCTCCCTGCCGGCTCGCCTTATCTGTATCTGTTCTCCGGCCGGGCAGGAGAAGCTGTTTATGGAGGTCGGCGTGCCGGTGGCCACGCGCACCACGGCGCCTCCGCCGCTCGATCCGGATGAGCAAGCGGCGTTCATCAAGAAGGTAGTTGCGCTGGCTCCCAAATATGGAACCGAACTGCTGCGTGAGGCATAGACGCAGCACGATCATCGCAGCGACGATGGAGCGAATAAAAAACGCGTGACACCTGGCCGTGGCGCGCGCGGAGAATGGCGCATCACAGGGTATGCACGCGTTCTGATATGCTGCCGCCTATGCCTTCCACTGTCATCGGCCACTTCCAAAGGTTGACCCGCCCGCAGCGCCACACCTTTGTCGCCGCGTTCCTGGGCTGGACAATGGATTCGCTTGATTTCTTCATCCTTATCTTCTGCGTGCCGGCCATTGCAGCGGAGTTTCATACCAAGCCCTCGGCGGTGCTCGGCGCGGTGTTTCTAACGCAGGCTTTCCGTCCGCTGGGCGCCATTGTGTTTGGCATGCTGGCGGATCGGTATGGACGACGTCCGGTGTTGATGGCCAACATCCTCAGCTTCTCTGTGATTGAGCTGGCATGCGCGTTTGCGCCTTCCCTGGGGGCCTTGCTGGCGTTGCGGGCGCTCTTTGGCCTGGCCATGGGCGGGGAGTGGGGCGTAGGCGCGGCGTTGGTGTTTGAGACGCTGCCCAAAGAAGGGCGTGGGACGTTTTCCGGCATTTTGCAGGAGGGCTACGCGATGGGGTCGATTTTGGCCTCCGCGGCATTCGCGGTGTTCTTCCACGGGTTCGCGATCGCCGGGTTGGTTGTGCCGGGGATTGGATGGCGTGGGCTGTTCATTCTCGGCGCAGTGCCGGCGCTGCTCGTCTTCTATGTGCAGGCGCGCGTGGAGGAGTCGCCGGTTTGGATCGCAGGCGCGAAGAAGCGGCGTTCAGGAATTGCAATGGCGCCGAGACCCAACGCGCCGAAGCCCGCGAAGCTGCTCGATTTTCTGCCGACGTTTTTGTTTTTGATTCTGCTGATGACGGCGTTCATGAGCTTCTCCCACGGCACGCAGGACCTGTATCCGACATTCCTGACCGTGGCTGCCAAGCTGCCCCCGTCAACCGTGGGATTCATCGGCGTGCTCTACGGATTTGGGTCCATCGCCGGGGGATTTGTCTTCGGCACGCTCTCTGAGAAATGGGGGCGCAAGCGGGCCATCATTACTGCGGCGCTGCTCGCTATTCCTGTGATTCCGCTTTATGCGTATGGACACAATGCGTGGACGCTGGGCGCAGGCGCGGTGCTGATGCAGTTCATGGTGCAGGGCGCATGGGGCGTGGTTCCGGCCTATCTCACCGAGCTTTCGCCGGCGCCGGTGCGCGCCACAGCGCCGGGGTTGGCTTACCAACTGGGCGGCCTTGTTACTTCATGGAATGGCAAGGCGCAGGCGCTCGCCGCCGAACGCTGGGGAAACTATCCGGCGGTGCTTGCGGTAACGGTGGTCGTGGTGGCGCTGGCGCTGTCCGGGCTGGCGCTGCTCGGGCGCGAAGCCAAGGGCGAGGATATGTCGGCGGTTTAGAGTCTTCCGGGATGTGGCTCAGTCCGCCATCAAGAGCGCGCAGCCACAGGCTTCACCGCACTTTTGTCCGCCAAAGGATACTAATTCCAAATTGGCTGTGGCATAATTCGAAAGATCGCTCTTCCGGAGGGTTCCGCATGATGCTCCTCCCCACTTCTCCGTCGACCCAGGAGCTCCCGATCAGGCGACTCGTCTACGTTGTGGACGATGAACCGGCCATCGCTTCAACTCTCGCGGCAATTATCCGAATGGACGGATTCGATGTCAGGGCCTTCACCCGGCCACGTGATGCATTTGAGGCCGCCCGGCAGCTCGCCCCTGACATCCTGCTTTCGGACGTGATGATGCCCGAAATGAACGGCGTGGAACTCGCCATCCAGATATCTCTGCTGTGCCCCGGATGCAAGATATTGCTTCTTTCCGGACAGGCCGCATCTGCCGACCTGCTTGAGGAAGCGTATAAAGGGGGGAATTATTTCGAGTTGCTTCACAAGCCTCTCAATCCCAAGGAACTTGTCGAGAAGGTGTCGCGCGTCTTCTTTACCTCCCCGCCACCGGTCCACGCCTGAACCCCCTCGCACTTAGTTGAGGGATGGGCGCTCGATCCGTTCAACGGTATACGCCGGCAGAATTCCATCTTGCCGATCCAGCTCGAGGCCGAGTTTCCCCAAGACTGTAAAAATTGTGGGCAGGCTTCCGAAGTTCATGGTCCCGTTGCCATTTGGTGGCGGCGGGGGCAGTTGCATGGGCAGCCAGCCTTCTGTGTGTACCGTAGACAATCCGCCCAGATGGGTGCGGTCCACAACCGGTAGGTCGGCCCAGTTTTCGATGTAATGGGCGCCTGCGGTGCGGCGGATGTTCGTGGGTGGCTCGCACTGGCTTTGTCGCATCAGAACCCACTCATCGCTAAAAGCTGCGATGAATGGGGCAAAGATTTACCTGTTCTTCGCAGTTAGTAATTGACTAACTGCTTCTTTAGTCGGTCGGGTGAGAGATGACAAAAAGGCGGCGAAAAGCTCTGTTGCGGGACAGCGTCGCCACTCTGGCTGAAAGAGATGTACGGTTCCTTATCGGAGTTCCATGGCTGCCATTGAGGAAGACCGGGGCCATTCGGATCTCCTGTCCTGGCGAAGTTTGTCCAGTAGGACTGCACAGTCTGCGAAAGCTTCTGGTCTGTCGCGGTGAATGGGAGCCAGTTGAAGGTGCGTGCATTGAACGTGCCGAAAACATAGGGAATCTCAAGGGAGTGAAAAGCGCCGAGCGTGGACTCGCCTTTGCCGGGAATGGAACGGTCGAACCGGTATACGAATGCATGCTGTCCAGCGCTGGTGGTGAGCGAGGCTTCCGCTCCGCTGGGGCACGCCGCGAGGATGTCGTTGCTGGCCTGGTCGATGGCGGGATCGCCGTGCATAATCATCTTAGCCATGTAGGTTGCCACCGTAAGGTCAGTCCAGTTGCCGTATAACGGGTATGCGATATCGGCGAAGGCCTTGACCTGATCGCCGAGGCGCGGCTTGACGGCAGGTTGCGGCATCTTCTTTGCTGCCGCGGCCGCTCCCACTCGAAACGCGGAAAACTCCCGCGCATTGAGGCCGACAAGCAGGTCGACGTGCTGGAGTTTCCCCGTGGCGAATGAGCTTGCGGGCGACTGCGCAAGAACCCAGCCATCCACGATCGTCGCGTTGGGGTCATAGCCCTTGAACTCGGTGGCAATCAGGCGCGCTTCGATCTGCGCCACCTGCGCGGCGGGTAGCTTGCGCAGGGCTTCGAGTTGCACGCCCGGTTTTCCGCCTGCCTCTTTGCCGACGGCCTCACCCAACCCTTCCATTTTTGCAAGATTCTGCGACGGGCCGAGGCCAAAAGCAGGGCCGCTTTCCGCGATCACCCGGCGAAACAGATTTGCGGTGAGCGGCGAGATCATCAGCATCATGGCATCGATTGACCCTGCGGATTCGCCAAAGACTGTCACGTTTGCGGGGTCGCCGCCGAACTGGGATATGTTCTGCCGCACCCACTGGAGCGCCGCAATTTGATCGAGAATTCCGTAATCGCCGGAGCTGTGGTGCGGAGACTCCGCAGTGAGCTCAGGATGCGCGAAGAAGCCCATCACGCCAAGACGGTAGTTGATGGTGACCACGACGACGCCGCGAGAGGCCAGCGAGCTGCCGTCGTAACCGAGCTCCGCGCCGCTGCCGACCCTGTTGCTGCCGCCGTGAATCCAAACCATGACCGGAAGCCTCGCGGCCGGCTGCATTTGAGTGGACCAGACGTTGAGATAGAGGCAATCTTCCGATGGGTCAAGCGTCTCCGGTGAATAGGGGACGCCGTATGCTTCAGCCAGCGGTGCAATGAAAGCGTCGACTCCCTGGAGGGGCTGCATGCAGGGATGCGAGGGTGCGGTGGCGTCTCGCGTCCCCTTCCATGGAGCGACGGGCTGCGGCTCACGCCAGCGCAGTGATCCCACCGGTGGACTGGCGAAGGGAATGCCTTCAAAAACGGAGAGGCTGCCATGCTGCTTCCCCACGAGTGTTCCGCCTGCCAGATGGACAACCGGAGCGGCGGACGCCGGAGAATGCGGTTTTTCCGCAGACGCAACCAGGGCGGCAAGCAGGAGATAAATCAAGGTCGATCGCACGAGAAAGTCCCCCGGCTATTTCGGAACGTTCGTTGATGCTTCGGAACACCACCGAGATATTACCCGAACGAGAGAATACCGGCCAGGTTCAATGCGAGGTGGGCGGTGATCGGACTGGAACCCGGAAGATCTTCACATCCTGCGGCTATGTGCCTGCGATGAATTCCTGCGCTGTGAGCACCGATGCGCGCGAGGGGAAGAATTTATTGATAAGACAATCGTGAAGCTGGGGATCGAGGTCAGCGCAGCAATCTTTAATGACGGCGAGGCGAAAATCGGAGTCAGAAGCTTCAAGCAGGGTGGACAGGACAACACCGCTGGTGGCGATTCCGAACAGAACCAGAGTGTCGATGTCATTGGCGCGAAGGATCATGGCGAGATCGGTGCCGGCAAAGGCGCTGACGCGATGCTTGGTAATTACAACCTCACCCTCATGCGGAGCGATGATGGCCGGGATCGCGCTGAGCGGTGGCTGAAAAAGCTGTTGATGCTGCGGTGAAGATTTAACAGCGCCGAAAAGACTGTTGCGGGAACTGACTTCGGGCAGTCCCGGACGAAAGCCTACCTGGACATGGATCACGGTCATGCCGGCGGCACGCGCATGATTCAGGACAGTTGCGGCACGAGTCAGGAAGGCGTCTTTGGCATAGATGGAAACGATGCCGGTCTGGCAATCCATGCTCAGTGTCGCGGTATGCTCCGGATGGATGGGAAATGTCGTAGTCATCTTCGCTCCGTGTTTGCAACAATGATCTCGTCAAGTTCCAAATTCTAGTTCAAGGAGCGGCGCCTGGAGCGCGCCGAATAAAAACCGTGTCACAAAATTCGAAGACGCCCTACTAACAATTAGCGGCATTTCTGCGATGGCCTGCTGCCAAACCGGCACGGCGGGATGCCGCGGAAACTTTCAAATTGCTTGTGCGAGGTGCTTCCCATTGAGTTACAGCCTTCATATTGTCCGAACGCCCAATTGGATGGATGCGGCGAAGGTGCCTATCGTTCGAAGGGAAGTGGCCAACCTGGTGGAGTCGGACCCGGAGTTGGATTGGTCGAGCACGGAGTATGTGGACGTGCGCGACAAGAACGGCACAATCTTTCGCCTGGCGTTCATCAAATGGCATGGCAGCTCTTGCTTTCTTTGGAGGCAGGACCAGATCGTCTGTGAGAATCCCGATGAGGCGCAGACTGCGAAGATGATCCGCATCGCCGATACTCTTGAAGCAATGGTGGTTGGCGACGACGGCGAGCGGTACACCCTGCGCCGCACACTGTTTGGACGGCGCAGGGTGCAGACCATCCAGCCTGAAGCTGAATCTCTTGCTTTGCAGTCGGCGTCATAAACTTGCGCACTTCAGCCTTCCAAAACGGAAGATAAAGCAGGGAAGAGTCGGAACCTCGGCCTGCAGGTCTCGTCGTAAGGTCCCATCACTCCAGAATGCTCAAGTACGGCTTCCACGGTCCCACCGCCTCCCGATACTCGCCGGCCATGGTCTTCACAATCTGCGCAATATGCCCCAGATCGTGAACCACCCACGCCGCCAGCAGCTCCCGCATGGTGGCGCGGCCCAGCTCAGGATGCGCCCCATACAGCCCAAGCTCCGCGTCGCCCACGGCATGATCGTTCAGAGCCTGCAGGCACTCCCTTCGTGCCGCCGCAAACAAATCGAGCAGCTCGCCCACATCCTTGTTGGCGGTCAATTCGTGAAAGCCAAACCGGTCGAACGGCTCGAACGTCCGTGAATCCCCATAGCTCAGAATCATCCGCACCCGCGGAATCCAGTCAGTGTTTTCGGCGTGGATCAGGTGCCCCAGCACATCCACCGGGCTGAATGCGTCCGGCGCTTTCCGGGCGTTCAGCCACGCTGCGGACTTTCCCCGCAGCAGCGCATCCAAAACGCCTGGTGTTCCCGCCAGCATCTCCGTCGCTTGCCTTAGCTCAAACTGCATTTCTCTGCCTCCCGGCCCCAAAAATCAGAGTACTTCTTACCGCGGCCCCGCCAGCCGAATGCGTCGCACGCGCTTCCCAATTCATCGTCTGTTCACGATGTTTACCACGAATTCGCCATTGTGTTCCACGTTGCAAAGCGGCAAGCTGTTCCCCTGGGTGGCTACACGGGCCGAGGCACGTCTAATCCTAAGTGGGGCGGGGAAGTGCTCGTCGGGCTCCTTCGCCGGTAACAAGTGTGATGCTCATTACGAAATTTGCACAACGGTAACATGCGATGATGCATTATCAGGGATACGGGAGAATTGGCTGTGCCGCGCATTCACTTTCAACTGCAACTCGCCGAACTGAAGGACAAGCTTCTGGCCATGGCCGCGCTCGCACAGCAGGCCGTTGAGTCCGCGGTTGATGCATACCTGCAGCGCGACAAGGGCCTCTGCCAGTACGTCAAACAGAATGAAGCAGCAATCAACAGCGCCCAGCGCGAACTGGACGAGATGGCCTATGAGCTCCTGGCCAAGGAACAGCCCATGGCCATCGATCTCCGCTTCATTCTCGCCGTCATCAAGATCAATGGGGATCTCGAGCGCATCGGCGATCAGTCGATGGGCGTCGTCCGCCGCACCAAGGAGATCCTCAACGCCGAGGAAGTCGATCTGCCTGTAGACTTTGCGGCCATGGGCGAGTTTGCCGGACGCATGATCCGCTCCGCCGTTCAGGCCCTGCTTGAAGGTGATGCCCGTCTGGCTGACACCGTGCGCGAAATGGATGATGAGATCGACCGCATGAACCGCCGCGCCCATTCTGATCTGCTGAAGATGATTCAGGACAACCCGCGCTTCACGCAGCAGGCCATGAATGGCATCCTGGTCTCGCGCAACCTGGAGCGGATTGCCGACCATGCTTCGAATATAGCCACCGATGTGATTTTCTGGGTGCGCGGCGCCGATGTGCGCCACCAGCTCAGCATGTCGATGGACTAAGTTTTGTGGGGGGAAAGAAAATGTCCAGGTCTCCGCATGGAAACCTGGACATTTTTTTGCAAGGCGTTTGTTCGAGCCGATCAATCAAACATCTACCGCGTGGCTTCAAACAGGAACCATGCGCGCCGTTCGGCCTCGTCAATCCAGACTTCAATCAGGCTGGTGGTGGCGTAGTCGTTGGCCTTGCTGGCGACTTCATGCGCCGAGCGGAAGCTTTCGACAAGTGACTTGTTGTCTGCGTGGAGTTCCAGAAGCATGTCCCGCGCCGGCACAAACTCCTGATCGTTGTCGGCAATGCGTTGCAGCTTGGCGATGTGGCCGATGGAACGGATGGTTGTGCCGCCGATTTTGCGGACACGCTCGGCAATATCGTCGCTGATGGCGAAAATCTGGTCGGCGTGTTCATCCAGCAGCAGGTGGTAATCGCGGAAATGGGGCCCGCTCATGTGCCAGTGGAAGTTCTTGGTTTTCAGGTAAAGGGCAAAAACATCGGCCGCCAGCGCGTTCAACACGCTGGACAGGTTCTTAATCTGTTCCGCATCGAAGCCGTCTGGAACGTTCGTTTTGGCTGCCTTCGATTCCGTGTGTGTATGTGTCGACATGGAAAGCTCCTTGGGCGTGAACCAGCTTGCAGGCGCCCGGAACGGACGCGACTCAAGCCTGTCTCCCGCGTAGTGCTTTGGATGCCCGGCGGCAGGTATTGGTTCCATCTTCGGCTCATGCCGAGCGAAGAATTTTGACATTGGTTGAATTCGCTGGTGATTCAGGCAACGAGGGTTGCCGGGCTGCCGGGGTTGGGTGACGGAGTCTCCGCGGATACCAGTTCGAGCACCTCGGCCGGCGTGACGGCCACTGCATCCGCCTGCGCGCATTCCTCCGGCGGCCCATAGCCCCATGCCGCAGCCAGGCAGCGGACGCCGTTGGCGCGGCCTGCGCGGATATCGAAGATCCGGTCGCCAATCATCCATGCATCCGCCGGCTTCAGCGAGTGTTCCACCAGCAATCTGCCCAGCAAATCTTCCTTGCTGTGGCTGGCGTACTCCGCCTTGTCCCCATAAATTGCCGTAAACAGGCCGGACAGACCGAAGAGATCCAGAATGCGCACGGCAAAATGCTGTTGCTTTGAGGTGCACACGTAGAGGGGAAATCCGCGCTCGCGCAGCTCGGCCAGCATCTCAGCCACCCCGGCATAGACGGAGTTGTTCTTCCAGCCTTCGCGGTCGTAACAGCCGCGGTAGTCGCGTGCCAGGGCGGCTCGTGCCTCGTCAGTCCCGTCGGGTAGCAACTCCATGGTCCACTCTTCCACCGGAGGCCCTACGAAACGTTCCAGGGGACCACGCGGGTCAATCCGCCACGCGTCCAGCACCTTGTGCAGGCAACCGACGATCCCCGGCATCGAGTCGGTCAGCGTTCCATCCAGGTCGAAGATGAGGGCGGGTAGGGTTTGAGCCATGCTATGAGTCTCGCAGAAGGTGCTGCGGCCGTCCAAACGCAAAACGGGCGCCATCCTTGAGGGGAAGCGCCCGTTTGTTTCCCCAGTCCGGAGAGGAGCCTAGACCTTGACCGCCGGATGCGACGCATAGTGCAGCAGAACGGCCACCGCGCAGCTGGTAAGCCGCGTCTCCGCCGAATCCGCACGGCTGGTCAGGATCGTGGGCACGCGCGCTCCCAGAACGATTCCAGCCAGTTGCGCGCCGCCCAGATATTCCAGCTGCTTGGCCAGCATGTTGCCGCTTTCGAGATCCGGAACGACGAGGATGTCCGCCTGCCCCGTGACGGGCGAAACCAGGCCCTTGATTCCCGCGGCCTTTTGGCTGACAGCCGTATCGAAGGCCAGGGGGCCGTCAAGAATGCCGCCGGTGATCTGTCCGCGATCGGCCATCTTGCACAGGGCCGCGGCGTCCAGCGTCGACTTGATTTTGGGGTTGACGGTTTCAACCGCCGAAAGCAGCGCAACCTTGGGCTCGGGAATTCCCAGCGCGTGCGCCAGGTCAATCGCGTTCTGCACAATGTGCACCTTGTCCTCGAGCTCGGGGACTATGTTGATGGCCGCGTCGGTAATCAGCAGCGTGCGGGCGTAGGCCGGCGTGTCCATAATGAACACGTGCGAAATGCGCTTCGAGGTGCGCAGGCCGGTGTCGGCTTTCATCGCGGCCTTCATCAGC
Source organism: Occallatibacter sp. (assembly GCA_049518435.1). Classification (GTDB taxonomy): domain Bacteria; phylum Acidobacteriota; class Terriglobia; order Terriglobales; family Acidobacteriaceae; genus Telmatobacter. The sequence goes on from JBEKRU010000006.1 coordinate 124,662, forward strand.
TCGTCGGTATGCAGGCTGCCCTTCATCATGGCCTGGGCATTGCCGGCGCGGCACACGGCCACGCCCAATTCGGCGGCCTTGCGCTCGGTTTCGGCTTCAATCACGGCATATTTGCTGATGTCTACGCCGATTTTGGCGGCCAGCGCATTCATTTCCGCTTTCGGGCCAATCAGGGTGGGCTCAATCAGCCCTTCCACAGCGGCTTCCACGGTGCCGCGCAGGGCCACGTCAGAAAGCGGCCAGACGACGGCGGTGGTGATGGCGGGAAGGCCCTTGCAGCGCTCGAGGAACTTGTGAAAAACGTGGAAGTCGGCGGGGTGGCCAACCAGCGGGTCAAGGGCAACGCCTTCGGCCAAAGTAGCAAGATCGCTCATGTATAGAATCTCCTGGGCGGCCGGCAAAAGCGGGCTGGCCCTGCGATTCATTCTCTTCCTGCGGCGGATGACCGACTGTGTTAAGGATCACACTTTGATGTTAAGTACCGCATAGTGGAACCCGCAGATTACAGATGACAGATGACAGGTTACAGTTTTGAACTGCCGATGCGATCTTGATCAGGCGTTGGAGAGCAATAAGAAACCCCGCCTGATGGGCGGGGCTTCTTTTGGTAAGGATGACAGATGCCAGCGGCTAACTGTCATCTGTCATCTGTAACCTGCCATCTGCCCTTAGAAGATGATCTTCAGTGCAAGCTGAACGTTGAAGGGCTCGCCGGGGCCGATGCCCGGTGAGTAGTTGCCGGAACCGATGGTTGCGCCGGAGGTGCCGAACGCTGATCCGGATCCGAAGTAGTCGTTGCAAAGCTGGGTGCAAGCCGGGCTGGCCAGGTTCACACGGTTAAACAGGTTGTACATCTCCGCGCGGAACTGGGCATTGACCGGGAAGTCGTGGATAGAGAATTGGGTGTTTTTGAACACCGACATGTCAAAGTCAGAATAGCCAGGCCCAAAGATGCTGTTGCGGGCGATGGTGCCCCATGTGTTGGCTGGTGGAGCAACAAACGCGTTGGGGTTGAGCCATTGCACAAATTTGCCGCTGGCGGTGGTCTGGATTGAGTGACTGATACCTTGAAACGGATTGGCAACCTGGTTTACACGCTGCGTGTATTCGTTGGTACCGCTTGTATCGCCACTGTTGTAGATGGTGATCGGCTGGCCACCCTTGAAGGCGAATGCCGAGTTCAACGACCAGCCGCCGGTAAGCACCTTCGGTCCGCCGAGGGTGGGAATATCGTAGTTGATGTAGCCGACCAGCGAATTGCGCGTATCGAAGTCGGAATTGCCATAATCGCCGACGTCGCCGGGGAGGTTGTTCTTGTAGTTGTAGCTGTCCTGTGGAAGCGCACCACGATAGGCCGTGACTTCATCCAGGTTGTGGCCCCATGTGTAGGCAGCCTGCGAAGTAAGGCTGTGCCAGCTTGTGGTGCGGAAGACGGCTTGCAGAGAGTTGTAGTTCGAGGTGCCAATGCTCTCCACCTGGTTGATATCCGAGTAGTAGTTGCCGCCGAAATTGCCGCTGTAAGGTCCCGGCGCTCCACCGAGGTAAGGCTGATCGATGTTGAGCAGGTTCAGGAGTTTGCGTCCCTGGCTGCCGACATATCCAAACTGGAAGAATGCCTTGCTCCCCAGCGCCTGTTCGATCTGTAGATTGAAGTTTATGTTGTACGGGGAGCGGAAGTTGTTGGCCACGCTGAATACCCCGCATGGATTTGCCGGAAGGCAGGCAAGCGTGGTAGTTGGAATGATTTCCTTGCCAGGAACGACGGTGGTAGCGCCGGTCGTGATCGTGAAGACAGGGCTGGAACCTCCTGGATTGCCCTCGAGTCCGTTCGGGGCACTGTTGCCTGGCCGGTTGTCGAGGAAGGGGTTCGCGTTCGGCGTATCGAAGAACATACCGCCGCCGCCGCGAACGACCATGCCATGGATGGATTTCGGTTGATAGCTGAATCCGACGCGCGGGCTTAATGCGTTCCAATCCGGTGCGTAGATCGAGCTGATGTCCTGACCGACGAAGGCGAGGCCAGTCGTGGTGAGTCCGGGGCGGAATACCGACAGATCTTTCTTGTTGTCGGTCATCGGCTGCATATAGTCGAAGCGGAAGCCAAAGTTCACGTTAAGGGCCGACGTCACCTGGTAACTGTCCTGGCCGAAGATGTCGAATGCGTGCGAGAGAACGAGGCGCTCTGGGTTGCCGACAGCAATTGAGCCTTTCGTGAGGAAGCCTGCCAGGAAGTCCGCGAGAGCCGCCACGTCCGGATCGGATGTATTCCATGGCACGGAGCCGTCGCCGTTCGGACCCTGGTTGCCGACGAAATTGAATGAGCCGATTGCGTGGCGATGGTAAAACTCGTCCACTTGAGACCGCCGGTACTCGCCACCTAAACGAAGCTGATGACGGCCTTTGGTCCAGTTGAGCGCTTCGTCAATGTGGCCGGTAATATCCTGGCGACCCTCAGGCGGCGTATTGCCGGTGGGCTCGAAGTCATAACCGATGTTGATGTTGGGAGCGTTCTGGAAGGGAGATCCAGTGATGAAACCATCCGAGGCAACAGCTCCGAAGTTGGTATTGGCGTCGGAGAACGTCTGGTGGAAGTAATTGACGCCGGCAGTGATGGTATTGCTGAGGGACGGCGTAATCGACCAGTTATGGCCGGCGGAGTAGTTGTATACGTGGATCGGGCCGATTTCAAAAAAGTACGGGTTGATGGCCGTTGTGTTCACTGGAGCGGTCTGATTTCCCTGTCCCATGAAGGCACGCGCGTACACACTTTGCTTGCTGTTAAATGTGTGATCGATTTTTGCAACGCCGTTATAGCTGTAGCCGAACTCAGGCGCCTGGCCCTGGATTCCTCCCGGCGAGGTTCCGGCCAACAGATTGGCAGGCCAGAGGAGGGGAATCAGGCTGGCTGTTGCTGAATCGACCGGAACACCGGCGTTTTTCAGAACAGCCGTTGCGGCCGCCTGGTAATACTGATTCGGCTCATAGCCTGTCGCGCCGGTGGATATGTTGAACTTCTGCTTTTCGAAGTTGGTGAACCAGAAGGTGTGATCCTTCCAGAACGGTCCACCGAGCGATGCTCCCCATTGGACGTTTTCCAGGGGCTGCTTGCCTGAAACGCTGAAGGGGTTGGTTACCGCTAATGCCTGGTTGCGCTCGTAGTAGTAAATCGAGCCGTGAAGGTTGTTAGTTCCGGACTTGGTGACCAGGTTGACGCTTCCACCCGGATTGCGGCCTACCTCAGCGGAGGACTGAGTCTGGAGGCTGAACTCAGCGATGGAATCAATGGGAAGAGTGACGCCGGCAATGTTTTCAACGCCGCCCTGGTTGACGGCCGGAATATTGTGCCACCAGTCATTGTTGTCAGCGCCATCAATTTGCCAGTTGACCTGGTTTCCGCGTGTGCCGTTGACGGATCCAAAGCCGCCCAGCGAATAGCCGGCAAAGCCAGGGGCGAGTCCAATCAGCTGGGTAAAGTCACGGCCATTCAATGGAATGTCCTGAACAGTCACTTCGGGGATATCGGTGGTCTGCGTGGTCGATGTAGTATCGAGCGCCAAACCCGATGCATTTACTTCTACTGTTTCTCCCGCAGACGCAATGGCCAACTTTACAGGCAGCGTGTAAATGACGCCGGCCGTGACTTTGACGCCGGAGATCTTCTCCGACTTGAACCCCGTCCCCGTCACTGAAATCTCATAGGCTCCGAGCGGAAGGTCCTGAAAGCTGAACTCACCCGCGCTGGAGCTGACGGTTTTATGGGACGAATTAGTCGCCGTTTCCGTGGCTTCGACGATTGCTCCAGGAATAACCGCGCCCGATTGGTCAGTGACCGTACCGTTGATTCCGCCGCGAAAGGTCTGGCCAAAACTCTTGGCCGGCAGTGCAAAAAGCACCCCTAGAACCAACAGCAAGGCGGTAAATACACTTCGAGTTTGCCCGGTTTTCATTGCGTGTGTCCTCCAGATGTTGCAGGTAGAGTTTTGCTTTCGAGAGCCCCGCGAAAATGGAAAATAAGTACAGATGAGCGGGCGCCCATGAACGCACAAAGGATTATTTTTTCTTTGGGTGTCTACGAGGATGGAAAATTTGCAGTTGTACTTCCATAGGTAAAGATACAAAGCAAGCGCATTAAAAAGCCATAAGGAAATTCAAAATAAATTTTTAGCGAGGGTGACAAATTGGGTAAAAATCGCATCGCTGCGGGTTATGCGGCCCCAATTGGATGGGGTGGACCAGGGGCGCGAAGTTCAATCCGGATCGGGCGGATTCCGCACACCCGGACTACGGTGCAAGACAGTTTTGTTCCCAGACGCGCACCATCAGGTCGCCGGTAACGTGGCGGAAAGCCACCACCAGGGAGTCCTCAGCGGAGGGTCCGATGCACCAGGTTTCCGGGGCCACCGCCGACTCGGGCACGGTCATCGAACAGGGGCGCGGGAGCGAGGATTTAATGGTGCCGGCAATCATGTTGACGATCTCCCGCACCGCGTCCAGGACGTCCGCTTCGGCCACGGTTTCTTCCGGCTGCATCATCATGGCCGAAGTCGCCAGGTAAGCCAATGGACACGACATGCGCAGCTCGATACGGCCGTTCCAGTTGCCGGAGAGTTTGACGCTGCCGCCAAAATGGCCCGCGCCGAGACAGGAATTCCCGGGAAGCAGCGGCGCGCCCAGGTTTATGGCCAGCATCTGTTCCCAGAATTGCGAGTTGGCCTTGATCACGCATGCTGCATCGACTTGAGCCACCACGGACGGCACCCCGCAAGAAACGAGCTGTGAATCTTTTGTATCTGCTGAATGTATCGGCCAAGTGTGAGAAGACATTTAGGGTGGGCGTGGCGAGGGTCTTCCGCCGTCATTGGAGGATTCTTATATGTGAGCAGGATCACTCACAGCGGTGTGCGCTCGCACATCCCAACCGGTCGGAGAGTGGGAACCTTTGCTGAGCGAGGTTTTTCCATGCCGGAACCACCTCAGTATTCTCTCTCGGAGGCCGCCCCGGACCCGTGCGCGAATCCTGCGCCGATCAATCCTTTCCTGATCAATCCTTCACTGATTTTGGTGGCGACCGATTTGAGCGACCTGGGCCGGCTGATGCCGTTCGCTCTTGAACAAGCGGCTGAAACCGGCGCGCGGCTGCTTTTGCTGCATGTTCTGGCCACCGGCGCATCTGCGGCAACCGATGCAGTGGGCATGCCCTACTATGACCCGGCAAGCGCGCTTGAGTTTGCCAGGAAGGCCCTGGAACCCTGTTGCGCGCTTGCGGGGCGGCAGAAGATCGAGTGCGACGCGCTGGTGCGCGAGGGACATCCGGCGCATCAGATCGCCACCGTGATCCGCCAGTTCCACGCTGACCGGGTTTTGTTGGGCACCCACAGCCGCAGCCGGCTGGGCAAGCTGCTGCTGGGTTCCGTGGCGGAGCAGGTGCTGCGCTCGGTGAACCAGCCCGTGATCACGGTGGGCCCGCAGGCGCATGTTGCGGATCGGGCGATCGCCGCGGCAGCCGAACGCATAGTCTTGCACGCCACCACGCTCAAGCCGGGTTCTCGGCCAAGCGCGGACCTGGCCTGTCGAATCGCCGCAAACCGGGGCGCGCAGCTACTCCTGTTGCACGTGCTTCCCGCCCTGCCGGGTAGTGAGAGCCTTGAAGTATCCCAGCAAAAAGTGGGACAGAGCGGCCAGGCCGCCGGGCTGGACACCGCCGCATTGCATGAGCTGAGCCGCCTGGCCAGCGAGATGGAAGGCGCACAGCAAAACGGACCTTGCTGCCCCGCGATTGTGCCTCACGTTGTCCATGGCAATCCATCCATCGAGATTCTGGCCGCAGCCGCCGAATACCGTGCGGATCTGATTGTTCTGGGAGCCACTGACCGGTCGGCCTTTGCCAATCTGACGCGCGACCGGACGATCTATCGGGTGCTGGCGCATGCGCGCTGCCCGGTGATGACACTGCGCGAGGCCCAGGCCGCGCCGGTCGCAGGCGAAATGCGCCGCACTGTGCTGCATTTGAAGGGGCAGACGCCGGTGAGGGACTTCTGAGGAGACGTGCGGGGTGAAAGCTAGGCAGTGAGCCGTTCGAGCTGGTCGGGCTTCACGATGGTCATGCTGGCGCCCTTGATGGTGATCCACTGATCGCGGCGGAACTGGTTCAGCAGGCGGGTCACGGTTTCGCGCGAGGTGCCGGCCATGTTGGCAATTTCTTCGTGCGTCAGCGCCATGGTGAAGCGGATTTCCGGCTTGCCGTTTGCCGCCGAGTTTCCCCAGTCGAGGAGCAGCCGGGCTAAACGGCCCGCCGCCGAGCCCGAGAGCGCCAGACGCTTGGCGTCGTGGAACACGGTGAGATATTCGCCGGAGAGGGATTGCGCCGCATGCATGCTGGCAATGCCGTGGCGGCCCAGGAAATCAACAAATTCCTGCTTGCGCACCGTCTTTACCTGGCATGGTTCGATGGCCTCGGCGGTCACTTCGTGGGGCACGTTGGCCAGGACCGCGCTCAAACCCATCACGTCGCCCGGCCCGGCGATTTTCAGAATCATGGTTTTGCCGTCGCGCGAGGTGGAAGAGATCTTCACCTGGCCAAAACAAATCACGAAGACGTTGCGCGCCTGATCGCCCTCGGTAAACAGCTTGGCGCCCCGCGCGTGGCTCATCATGATGCCGATCCCATCGTAATCCCGCAGCGCCTCAGGAGTGAGATTGCAGAACATTCGCAGATGGCGATGCTCACAATTGATGCAATCTTCGGGCGGGTGATGAGGGTGGAATGACGCCATACTTTTTTCGCTGGACTAAACTCGAGTATAGCGCAATTCTGTGGGGCAAAATCCCCCATAGGGGTCACGAAGGTCTTTTCGCTGACTTTCCTCCGGATTCCCGGAAAGCCCCATTTCAGGAAAATGGCCAGGTAGCTCAGAAGAGCCGGCTAAAGAGTCGCCTCCGCGCTGTTTCCGCGCAGCTTCCGATTGTGATTCTGGCAAATGGCGAAATAGCCCCGTGAGACCTCGCGGGCCAACTCCTCAAGCAGCCGCATTCGCATGGGAGGATGATCGCTGAAGGCATCTTTGAGCGCTTCCATTGACAACATCAATACCGAAGCTGGCGTCAGCGCGGTCAGTGTATAGGTGTGGAGGCCATCCCCGAGTGCGGCCCCCAGTTCCAGAAGATCGCCGGGACGCGCCGGCCCCAGCGATAGCCGCGACCCCAGCCTTTCCGCCTTACGCAGAAATTGCCCTGAAACCACCACATACAGTCCGCGGCAAGTGCCGCCCTGACGGAATACGATCGCCCCGGGCTCGAAGTCAATACACGCAGACGCGGCATTCAGAAGATGACCGGTCTCCGGAGGGCAGCTAAGTATCTCTGCAAGCGGGCGAGCCGCCACCCCCTCCATTTGTCCCGACGGCTTCTCAGGTTGCATGGTTCCATCTCCCGTTGCGCTGTCCGAATTTGATGCGGTGGTGAATCCTCTCTCGGTTCACCTGCCGGTCGATTTTGGACAAATGCGCTTGACGATGCGGATTTGCGAAGAACCATTGCCAAAGGTGCAACGAAGGTGACCCAATGAAACAAATCCGGAGAAATAACTCAAAGTCGGAGGGGAAAACGGTTTGTTTTCCGCTGCCCAACTCCCGCAAAAAAATGGGATACCCGATGAAGCACCCGCGCTATTTGGCTTCAGCCGAGGTACAAACTTCCGCGCTGACCGCAACCACCGGCGCGGGTGGAACGCAGACGACGGGTACGCGTGAACGGGCCAGCAGTTGAAATGCAGTCCCATGCAATCCCGGCGTCTCGCTGCTGCGCTTCACGCCGGCGACCAGCAGGCTTGGATGGTACTGTGCAATCGCCTCCGCGACGGCGTCGGCCGGGTTGCCATCCTTGACGATGAAACGCACCGGAAAGCGCCCGCTGGGCTTGATGCCAAACTCTTCAAGCCTGGTTGCGCCTGGATTCAGAAATGCCGAAGCCTCCGCGGCTCCCCGCGCATGCAGCACGATCAGCGTGCGATGGAAAGTTTCCGCCAGCGAATAGGCGGTCTCGACCGCTGCCACTGCCGCCTCGTTGCGCTCCATCGCGAGCAACACCGGTCCTCCCGGAGTCGGGCGGAACTCGCCCGCGTTCCAATCGGCCGCAACAGCCATCACCGGACAGGGGGCGAGTCGGACCAGGTGCTCAGCGATTGCGCCTACAATCACTGGCCCCGCGCCCTGCATTCCCCGAGTCCCAATGACAATCAAACCCGCTCCGTATTGCCTGGCCACATCCACCAGCATTTGCGCCACCGCGCCCTGCCGGATCTCCGAATTGCTGGGAATTCCCTCGCGGAGAAGGTCGCCGGCGAGTTTGTCCAACGCAGATCTCGCCTCTTCCGTCAGTCCCTTCAGAACCCGGCCCGGAATGGAGTCGACAGCAGCATAGTCCACCGGGTCAACACCATGAGCGAGCACGATGCGCGCGCCATATCCGGCTGCCAGCTTGCGCGCGTACTCAAGCGCCGCTTCCGACTGACCGTGCAAGTCCGTCGCCACTACGATGGTTTTCATACCGGCTGCAAAGCTCATTCATGCCTCCCGCTGCGACACAGTGCCGATTCGCCTTAATTACCTATTGGTGCCGAGTCTGCGCTCTCGTGGAAATGCGAAGCAGTGACACGAAGTACCCGCCATTGTGATTCGAATCACATTCGGCCATGCCTGCGTTTCGCCAACGCTTGTCGAGGTGAGCCTGCGACTATACATTTGTCCATCGAATGGATTAGGCTTCACCGGTTATGAGAAACCTGAAGAAATACGCTGTTCAATCACTTTGCCGACCCGGTTTTCCGGGCCTGGTTTGCGCCCTGCTCGCGGGCATTCTGGCTGCATCTGTAGCGGTAAGGGCACAGGCTCCCGTGCCGGCCTCACCTGAGATTGAGGCCAGGGCGCGGGCCATGGTTGCGAAGCTCAGCCTGGAACAGAAAATCGAATTGATCGGCGGCGTGGATAGCATGTATACCCATGCCATTCCGGATATCAAGCTGCCCCGGTTCAAAATGTCGGACGCCTCGGTGGGCGTGCGCACGTGGGGACCGACGACGGCTTATGCCGGCGGTGTAAGCCTGGCTGCCTCGTGGGATCCGGAGCTGGCGCGCCGCATCGGCGAGGGTCTGGGCAGGGATGCTCGAGCGCGCAATGTCAACTTCCTGCTCGGCCCTGGCGTGAACATTGCCCGGTCTCCCATTGCCGGGCGCAATTTCGAATATCTGTCGGAAGATCCTTTCCTGAACTCCAAAATCGTGGTCCCGTACATTCAGGGCGTGCAGTCCCAGGGTGTAATTGCCACAGTGAAGCACTACGCGTTGAATAGTCAGGAATACAACCGGCACAACGTCGACTCGGAAGCGGATGAACGCACGATGCGCGAGCTGTATCTGCCCGCGTTTGAGGCCGCAGTGAAGCAGGGCCATGTGGATGCGGTGATGAACTCCTACAACCTGATTAACGGTTCGCATGCGACGCAGAACGAGTTCCTCAACCTCAAGGTCCTGAAGGGCGAGTGGGGATTTCAAGGCATCCTCATGTCCGACTGGGACGCGACATACGACTCGGTGGGCGCGGCCAACAACGGCCTCGACCTCGAAATGCCCAGCCCGCGCTTCATGAACGCCGCGGGCCTGGTGGATGCGGTCAAGAATGGAACAGTGAAGGAATCGACCATCGACGACAAAGTTCTCCGGCTGTTTCGCACCGCGCTCCGCTACGGATTCCTCGATCGTCCGCAGTTTGATCCGGCCGACTCGACGTATTCCGTTGCCGACCGCGCCATTGCGCTGGATGGGGCACTCGAGAGCATCACTCTGCTGAAGAACGAAGGTGGCCTGCTGCCGCTGGACCCGGGGAAGATCAAGACCATCGCAATTATCGGGCCCAATGCGTGGCCCGCAGTTACGGGCGGCGGTGGATCGTCGGATGCGCAGGCGTTTGAGCCGGTCAGCACACTGACAGGGATTGCCAATGTCGCCGGCCCTAACGTGCATGTGCTGTATAGCCGTGGGTTGCCGGAAATCACAGATGTGCTTCGCCGCACGCATTGGGACGGCGGGGTAACTGTTTCGACGTATGCCGGCAAGGATTTCAGCGGAACTCCGGAGACGGCGACGTCGCCGATGTTTGGCGACGCTGGACAGGGCCGGCGCGGGCAGGGAGGAGGCGGCGCTCCGGGACACGTTATCCGCTACAGCGCGAGCTACAAAGCGTCCAAGGACGGGAAATACCTGGTTTTGACGGCTGTCGGCGGTTGGGGCACAAGCGTGAAGGTATCCGCCGATGGCAAGGAACTGGAGACTCCGCCGCATGCCGAAGGCCAAATCGCTCCGTTCTGGACGCTCGATCTGAAAGCCGGCCAGACCGTGAATGTGCAGGCCGATTATGTGCCAGGCCGGGGCTCGCGGTTCGGGCTTGGCATCGCCTATGCGCCGGAGCTGGTGATGGGCGAAGCTACTGAACTCGCAAAGATGGCCGATGCCGTCGTAGTCGCTGTTGGCTTTACTGGCGAAACCGAGAGCGAAGGAAGCGATAGAACCTTCGAGTTGCCATGGGGACAGGACGCGCTGATTCAAGCTGTCGCGGCAGCTAATCCGCACACCATCGTCACGCTGACCGGGGGCGTGGGAGCGGATACGCGCGCCTGGCTCGACAAGGTACCTGCGCTGCTCGACGTCTACTATCCCGGCCAGGAAGGCGGTACTGCCATAGCCGATGTGATCTTCGGCAAGCACAATCCCGAGGGCAAGCTCCCGGTTAGCTTCGATCGTAGTTGGGAAGAAGACCCGTCCTACGCGTACTACTACCCCATAAAAGGCGCCGATACCTCCCTGCACGTGACTGAACCCGGCAAGCCTGCAGTCGATTACGTCATCCCGCATGTGAAGTACGACGACAAGCTCATGGTCGGCTATCGCTACTGGACCACAACGGGCAAGCATCCGCTGTTTCCGTTTGGGTTTGGTCTGAGCTATACGAAATTCAGCTTCTCCAATCTGAAAGCTCCGGCGACGGCCGCAGTGGGTTCAACCGTCCCGGTCAGCTTCGATGTCACCAACACCGGCAGCGTCGCGGGCGCCGAAGTGGCGCAGCTTTATGTCTCCGATCCATCGGCGAAAGCAAAGCGTCCGGAGAGGGAACTGAAAGGCTTCGAGAAAGTCCGCCTCGCCCCAGGCGAAACAAAACACGTCACACTGAGCCTGGATGCGCGCGCCTTCAGCTACTGGGATGAAGCGGCGCATAACTGGACCATCGACCCCGGCAAGTTCGTAATCCGGCTCGGGGACTCGAGTGAGAACACGCCGCTCACGGCGGATTTGACGATCCAGTAAGGCCACTCGCAGCGGCAATCACAAAACGGCCTGCCGGCTTCCATCGGCAGGCCGTTTGATTGCGGAACTGAAAGTACGCTTGTTTTATGGCTGATCCAGATCAGAGGTTGCGCTCTCACATGGCAGGAAGAGAGTGAACACTGTTCCGGACCCATGCGCTGCCTGACGGGATTTCAATTTCAGTGTTCCCTGGTGGCGTTCGATGATTTCCCGGCTGATCCATAGTCCTAATCCAGTGCCTTTGTTGCCTTTCGTAGTGAAGAAAGGCTCAAAGATACGGGCGATTGTTTCGGCGGACATCCCAGAACCCGTATCCGCGAGCGTCAGCGTAATCCCGTTTCGCCCTGTTCGCCAATCTGTGCTGTTCCGGCTGCGAATCAAGAGGCGCCGTTCCTGGCCGTGCATTGCATCAATCGCATTGCCCACCAGGTTGCTCAACACCTGGCGTATCTCGCCGTCAAGACATGTAACAGGCCGGCATGCGCAATCACGCCGCTCCACATTCACATGGGCGTTCGAGATTCTGCCCTGGTAGAGAGGCAGCGTGGAATCGATGAGGCTGGCAGCAGTGACCGGAGCGGGACTCGTCGATTGCCTGTGAAACTGCAACGTCTGGTTGGCAATCGCCGAAACCCTTCGCAACTCAATCTCCGCTGTCTTCAGGTACTGCTGGGCTTCCGGATTTACTGCGACATTCTGCGCCAGGTAAATAAGGTTCGTCACCGCTTCCAGAGGATTGTTGATTTCATGAGCAATGGAGCTGGCAAGACGGCCAACGGCGTTCAGCTTTTCTGACTGAAGGAGAATCTGTTCGGTCCTCTTGGCATCTGTCATGTCGACGCCGAGTACGATGACGCCGGAGACGGATCCATCCTGTTCCCGCCTGGGCTGGTACACAAAATCCAGGTAGCGCAACTCGAGGTGATGATCGGGCGCGCGGGCGAGTTGGATGGGAATGCCACGGCCCACATAGGGCTTACCCGTGTGATACACCCCATCCAGCAATTTCAGAAAACCCTGTCCTTCGGCCTCCGGCACCACTTCGCGTACCGGTTTGCCTACAATGTTTTGGCGGCCGATCAGTTGCTTATACGGACCATTCGCCATCTCAAAGACATGATCCGGTCCGCTGAGCAACGTGAAGAACGCCGGCGCCTGCTCAAACAGATCGGCAAGCCGCTCCATCTCTCGCTGCTGCTGGTGCTTTGCCAATACGGAGTTCGTGGTCTCCGTGCAAACCACAAGGGTGCCGGCGATTTCCCCCTCCGCGGTATAGACCGGACTGTAGCCGTAGGTCCAATAGACGTCTTCCAGCCTGCCGTTGCGATGGATGGGCACAAGCTGATTCTCATGCCAACTCGCCTCACCCCGCGTCATCACCGCTTCTATCTGCGGGTAAATGATTGGCCAGATTTCAGGCCAGCATTCCTCACCCCTTTGTCCCAGGGCGAACGGATGCTTGCCCGCTCCCAGGCTTGGCCGGTAAGCGTCGTTATAAAACTGGATGAGATCTTTGCCCCACCATAGGAACATCGGGTGGCGGGAGTTCAACAGGGTGTTGACGTGATTGAGCAATACCTCGGGCCATTGATTCATCGGACCCAGCAAGGTCTTGCTCCAATCAAACGCGCGGGTCAGATCGGCCAGTTCGCCAGTCCCGCACACCTTGCTCGCATCGCGAGTCACAGGCGAGGGAACCTTCCCATCGTTCTTTTGTACAGGGTTCACCGGCAATTCGGTACCTCTGACGAGTCCGGACGCGTTCCCTGTGATTCTATGGCATGCGAACCGGCTGCCGATGAACGTGTCGTCGTTGCTCAATCGCGCCGCCATGTTTTCCTGGCTCAACGGAGAATTTCTACCAGCAGAACCCACGCATTTGCAATGCCTGCGGCGAGGGAGAGGATTGAGCCGGCCGCTGCCCAATAGAGAGCAACCGGGTATCCGTAAAGCAGAAGAACTCCGGAGACGAGGAGCGGGATACAAGCCAGTTGTGTTTGCACAACCCTCGAGAGAATCCAGTGCAGCGGATTCCCTGTCCGCATTGCAAAATATTTGCCCTGCACATACCCCTGCAGAGCCCAGACAAGCAGCGCAATCCCCAGGACAAGAATTCCCAGAGTATGCATGTGCAGTCCAGGAATCAGAAACGTGGTCGCCATGGCTAATACGCCGAAAAGCTGCATCAGAGATTCGACTGCGCGCCCGGCAAGCCCTCGTATCTCCAGGATTCGGGTCAGATTGATTGATACCGCGACAAACAGAAGGCCCGTCAGGGTCGCACTTGCGCTTGCCATTGTGGAGAAGTAACTGTTCCAACTAATCAGAACAATCAGGTCCATATTCCCTCACTCAAGTCGACAGCCACAAAATGGATTTGGGGCCGGATTCTCTTTCGCATCTTAAGCGATGAGTTCCGGCTATCATCACATTATGAAGCGTGTTCTCTTGTCGTGGAGCAGCGGAAAAGACAGTGCGTGGACGCTGCACGTTTTGCGCCGGCAGCCGGACGTGGAAGTGGTGGGCCTTCTCACTACCATCAACACCGAATTCGACCGCGTCGCCATGCACAGCACGCGGCGTTCAATACTGGAAGCGCAGGCCGAAGCCGCAGGGCTCCCGCTATGGGATGTGCCGCTGCCCTGGCCCTGCTCCAACGAAATCTACGAGGCACGCATGGCGGAGGCTTGCCAGCGAGCAGTAAACGAGCACATCGATGCCATCGCGTTTGGCGACCTGTTTCTGACTGATGTCCGCGCTTATCGCGAAGAGAAACTCAAGCCAACCGGCCTCGAACCGCTGTTTCCTCTTTGGCAGATTCCCACCAATGAGCTGGCGCGCACGATGATCGCCGGAGGCCTGCGGGCGCGCGTTGTCTGCGTTGACCCAAAGAAGCTACCCACGTCGTTTGCGGGGCGTGAGTTTGACGAGGCGTTCCTCGCCGATCTGCCAGCCGGCACAGATCCCTGCGCAGAACGCGGCGAGTTTCACACATGTGTTTA
>JBEKRU010000007.1:0-88761 GCA_049518435.1 Occallatibacter sp.
ATCCGTGACCGTAAGTTCGGCGTGCATGCCGACCGCTCCCAGATAGCACTCCAGTTATAGAACCTGTCCCACACCTTCTGCGTCCGCTCCCGAATCTCATCCGAACTCATCGTAGGATGCGGCGTAAACATCTTCGGCCTGACTTCCGTCGGAATCATCCAGTACCGCGTAATCGGCACATCACCCACCAGTGTCGGATGTGTCGCCTGTTCCTTTTCCCATTTCCCAAAGTCCACTGTCCCCGGAAACGGCGTCATCATCACAAACTGCGCAAATGTCACGCCCGCCTTCAGGGCCATCGCCACCGTCGCGTCAAACGTCTCCGGCTTGTCTGAAGGCAATCCGAAGATGAAGGAGCCCAGCACATGCACGCCATGCTCCTTGAACGTCTGCAGCCGCTTCGCCAGCGCATCCCCACTGCAGTTCCAATCCTTGAATACGGCCTTCAACCCCTCCGGAGTTACCGCCTCCACGCCCACCAGAGCGCCTTTAATGTTCGCCCGCCGCATGGCATCCAGATAGTCGCCGTCCTCGCCCGCTTCCATCGTGATCTGCGTAAAGAACACCATGTCCTTGGGCAGCTTGGCCAGCTCTTCCATTAGCTGGTAACGCTCCGTGCGAATCGCAGTTAACTCTTCGAGCTTCGCCGTATTCCCTTGCTCCCGCGCCTGCCGCAAGTCCGTCAGAGTTACCGGATAGAAGTTATCGTCGGCCAGCGCAATGTATCGAAATCCCAGCCTCCGCAGCGTCACAATCTCATCCACCACGCTTTGAAACTTCCTCTGTCTCGGCTTCTGCCCATCTGTCCGCCACACACTGCAAAATGAGCAATGCTTCGGGCATCCGCGAATCGTCTGCACGCTCGCCCACATATATCTCGCCGGATCCATCAGATCCCAGCGCGCCGCCAGAAACTGGCTGCCCTCAATCCGCCCGCCGTCGTAGATGCGCTCCGGCTTTCCCGCCAGGCAGTCGGCAACCACGTGGCCCCAGGCAACGTCTCCATCGCCCTTCACCACCGCGTGCCCTTCGCCCTTTTCAAGCGCCTCATCGGGAAACAACGTGGCATGAATTCCGCCGTATACTACCCACGCACCACGCGCGCGCGCCATGCGCCCCACCGCGTACCCACGCAGCGCATTTCCGGTGTGCACGCTCACACCCACAATGTCGCCTGGTTGAATCGACTCCGGCACAATCGGCTCCAGCGACTCATCCACCAGGATCGGATCGCCCGCCGTCTTCGGAGTCGCCGCCGCAAGCACAAACAGCCACCGCGGTGTAATTACCGCCGTACCAAATGAATTGTCGCTTGGATTTACTAAGTGAACGCTCATTGAGCCAGAACCTTCCGTCGTGCCGGTAAAGTTGCGAGTTAGGTTGGTCTCAGTGAGCGCTTTCGTGACCGTGCATATCGCGCGCGGAGATCATTCCCCAGCTCGATAAGTGATGACGCGAATTGCCGCTGGACTCGTGATCCCTTGGACTGTCTTGCTGATCTTACAGACTTAATCTCGATATAAGTGGTCAATAGCGACCAGTTTTCGGCTTCTATGGATAATAACTCCTGTTACTTCAATTAATATTCGAAGAACCTGCGTTCACCACGCCCTCGCCTCACAGAAACACCCATTATCCCAACATCAATCCTGCAACAACCAAACGCCGCTCACGGAAGAGCCGCGTACAAACCTCCACCACTTCCGCGTCCAGCAACGTTCCCGCCTGGCTTTGAATCTCTGCCAGCGCCACTTCAAGCCCAAGTCCCACACGATAAGGACGCGCCGCGGCCATCGCCTCCACTATATCCGCTACCGTCAGCACCTTGGCTTCGTCCAGAATCTCATCCCCCTTCAGCCCTTGCGGATAACCCGACCCATCCAGCTTCTCATGATGCTGCCGCACAATTTCCGCAATCGGCCAGGTAAAAGGAATGTCTTTCAGAATGGCGTAGCTCGATTCAGGATGCCCTTTTACCAGTTCGAACTCTTCGTGACTCAAACGGCTCGGCTTGTTCAGCAACTCGGAGGGGATCGATATCTTCCCAATGTCGTGAACCATCGCCGCCATCCGCAATCCCTGTAGCCGACCCTCCGGCCATCCCATCTCCTTGCCGATAGCGTACGCGATATCCGCCGTTCTGTTTTCGTGGCCCGCGGTATAAGGATCCCGCATCTCCATCGCCGTCACCATCGCGGAAACCGATGCCACCAGCGCTTCCGTCAAACTCTTCTGCGCAAGTTCCCGGTCCCTGCGCTCCGTTTCCAACTGTTGTCGATGCTCCAGTGCTTCGATGCCGTGCACAACCTGGTCCGCCAATTGCTGAAACACCTCAATCGGTGCGCTTCCAAACGCATTGGGCCGCACCGAATAAACCATCAATACGCCCCGCCAGCTACTCTCAATCCGCAGTGGAATCGACACGCACGAACGGATCCCAACCGCCCTCGTCCGCTCCCGCCACGGCCCAAACGCCTCCGAAGTCTCCGAATCTTCCAGGATCTGCACCGTGTCGGTCCGCACGCTGATTCCCGCCGGACCATGTCCGGCGGGAATATCGTCCGCCCAACTCAATTCAATGCCATCCAAGTAATGGAGAGCGCGCCCCGCCGAAGCCGCAACCCTGATCTTCTTGTCAGGCCCATCGTCCGCAATGCCCACCCACGCCAACGCGTAAACCGACTCCGCGGTCACCGCCTCGCAAATCGACTGCAACAGCCCCTCCTCGGTGCGCGCACGCCCCAGCGCCAGCGCGGCAATCGAAAACGCCGACAATGCCCAGTTCTGAGCTGAAAGCTGGTGTTCCTTCTGCTTTTGTTCTGAAATATCGCGGATCTCGGCGATCGCCACAGTTCGCCCTTCCAACACCAACGGCTCTGACGACCAGATCGCTACCGGCTTAATGCTGCCGTCCTTGCATTGAACGTGAAACCCCGAATGCGGCGATGCGTGGTACCTCGCCACCACAAACTCCGCCGCCGCCCGCTCATGCTCTTCCTCAGGGTGAAGTGCCGTTATATGCTTCCCGATGAGCTCAGCCCGTGAATAGCCCAGCAGAGCCTCGATCGCGGGATTCACATCCAACACCAACCCGCTATCGGCGTCTGCGGCAATCTTCCCGTCCTGTGCGTAACTCCAACTCAGGGCATACAGGCTCTCTTGATCAACCACAGACGGCACATTGGTCACGGCAGTCAACCTCACTTCTTTCGCTGCATTTTTCGTGGAGGCTCAATCCGTGCCAGCAAATTTGCCCGAAAAGATAATTGATACCCTGTGAAACAGACATGTCAACAAAAAATGCACCGGATTCGCGCACGCTAAACCACTCCTTCGGCCCAACGGCACTCTTCCACGTGTATCGGCACTTGTTCAATAATCTCTAATCCAAATCCCTCCAGCGCCGGGATATGCATTGGCGTGTTTGACAAAAGCCGAATCCGCCGTATCCCCAGGTCCGACAAAATCTGCCCGCCCAGTCCGATCGCTCGAAGAATCCGCCCTGTCCGCGCTTGCGAGCCTTCCCGCGCCCGCAACTCCTCGTGCAGAATCAGCCGTCCCGCGCCCGCAACTCCTGCCGCTTTCCCTTCCGGCTCAAACGCCACTTCCGCGGCCGCCGTTCGCTCCAACTCAAATCCCCGCGAAGTGTTGTGCAGGTATAACAACGCCCCGCAACCCTCTTCGGCAATCATCCGCATGCTCTGGTCCAGCGTCTCCCGGCATCGGCAGTCGGCCGCAAACACATCGCCCGCCGTGCACCGCGTATGCACCCTCACCAGCACCGCGCGGTTGCATCCCGCGCTGGGTGCCCCCGGTCCCTTGCACGTGGGGACCGGGGAGACCGCCGTCACGGCCGGCCCGCTATGCACCGCCGGACAATCCTCGCAAAGATCGCCCCTCACCAGCGCAATGTGGCTCTCTCCGCCATTCACCGCGCTCTCGTACGCAATCATCCGGAACTCGCCATACCGCGTCTGGATCCGGCTTTCTCCCGCTCGCACAATGTAGCGCTCGTGCCGCAGCCGATAGCGAATCAGCTCCGCCACCGTCAGCATCCGCAGCCCATGCTCTTTGCAGAACGGAATCAGGTCGGGAATCCGCGCCATCTCCCCGTCGTCCCGCATAATCTCGCAGATCACCCCTGAAGGATTCAGCCCCGCCAGCCTGGCCAGGTCAACCGACGCCTCCGTCTGTCCCGCCCGCACCAGCACTCCGCCCTTGCGCGCCCTGAGCGGAAACACATGCCCCGGCCGGGCAAGATCGGTAAAGGTCGAAGCCGCATCAATTGCCGTCCGGATCGTCAGCGCCCGATCCGCCGCCGAAATCCCCGTAGTCACGCCCTCGCGCGCCTCAATCGTCTCTGTAAACGCTGTCCCAAACCGCGATGAGTTCTGCTGCGACATGGGAAAAAGCCGCAGATGGTCCGCCCGCTCCTCAGTCAGCGTCAGGCAAATCAGTCCCCGCCCGAACCGCGCCATGAAGTTGATCGCCTCGGGAGTCACAAACTCGGCGGCCAGAGTCAGGTCGCCCTCGTTCTCCCGATCCTCGTCGTCCACCACCACAACCATCCGCCCGCGCTTGATCTCCTCAAGCGCCCCCGGTACGTCGGTAAATGGAGGTTCGAAAATGCGAGAATTGTCTGGCATAGTGTCCTCCTCATTCTCGCCTATCCCTACCCCAAACGCCAAAATCCGCCGTCCCAAATCAGCGAAGGCCCGGGCATTCAAGCCCGGGCCTTCGCTGCTGCCCCTCGTCCTCAGGCAGCCATCGTGCACATCACGCCGTAATTACCGACACACTTGCTGCACGGCGCCCCGCACTACTGTTCGGTATAAACGTAGTCGTTGTACTGCCAGCTTCCGTTGAGATACGAGTAGAGCCTTGCGTACACCGTCGAGCCGTTTGCGGGCAAGCTGTTCGCGGTCGCGGTAGTAGCCGTGCCCTTGTAGGTGTACAGCTCATTGTCTCCCGGCGCAATGGCACTGAGGTTGAGTTGGTAGACGGTGACATCCGTCCCCGTGCTCCACTGGAAGACCACCCCGCTCGTACCCAGCACAGTGCCCAGCCCCGGTGTGGGGGATTCGAGAACAGCCTTGGTGGCCGTTCCGCTTTCCGTGTACTGGTAATCGTTGTACTGCCAGGCGCCGTTCAGATACGAGTAGAGCCTTGCATACACCGTTACGCCGTTTGCCGGAAGACTGCCCGTCGTCGCGGTAGTAGCCGTGCCCTTGTAGGTGTACAGCTCGTTGCCACCCGCCTGAACCGCACTCAGGTTAAGCTGGTAATCGGTAACATCCACTCCCTTGCTCCACGTGAAGACCACCCCGCTGGTGCCCAGCACAGTGCCCACCCCCGGCGTGGGAGATTCGAGAACAGCCTTGGTGGGCGTTCCGCTTTCCGTGTATTGGTAGTCGTTGTACTGCCAGGCCCCCTGAAGATACGAGTAGAGCCTTGCATACACCGTTACCCCGTTTGCCGGAAGACTGCCCGTGGTCGCGGTAGTAGCCGTGCCCTTGTAGGTGTACAGCTCGTTGCCACCCGCCTGAACCGCACTCAGGTTAAGCTGGTAATCGGTAACATCCACTCCCTTGCTCCATGTGAATACCACCCCGCTCGTGCCCAGAATGGTGCCCAGTCCCGGTGTGGGAGATTGCAGCACAGCCTTGGTGGCCGTGCCGCTTTCCGTGTACACGTAGGCGTTCGACTGCCACACTCCGCCGATCTTTGAATAAAGCGTTGCGTAGACTTCCACTCCGTTTGCCGGGAGGCTATTCGCGGTAGCCGTAGTCGCCGTGCCCTTATACATGAACACGTCCTCTCCCCCCGCCACGGTGCCGATGTTGAGTTGGTATTCGGAGACCCCCGAACCGGCGGACCAACTGAAGATCACATTGCTGGTGCCCAGTATGGTCGTCAGTCCTGGCGTTGGAGATTGCAGCACCGCTGGCGAACCCGTAACCGTGACTTCTTGCGGCGCGGAAGTGGACGGTGCGTCGTTCGCGCCGTCGCCCTCGAAATAGGCAACGATGCTGTTGCTGCCATTATTAAGTGCTGAACCAGCCACGTTGAGAGTTGCCACGCCCGCGCACGAGATACTCGCACCCGAGCCTGTGCAAGTCTGAACGATCGGCCCATTTCCGAGCAGTTTTCCAGCGGTCGAGCCTATAAAGAACTCAACCACGCCCGCCGGAGACACCGTTCCGCCACGGCCCGTAGCCGTCACCGTCGCCGTTAGCGTCACGCTGCCGGAGGCGGCGATGGATGAAGCGCTTGTGGCCAGCGTCGTACTGCTGCTGTATTGCGTGATCCACGTGCTGCTGTTCCAGTTTGCCACCAGGTTGGCAATGTTCACGCTGCCCAGGCCGATTGCGTCGCTATAGCCCGCGCTTTGATACCACGCCGGTTCAAAGCTCGTAGTCGAAGTCGAAAGCTCCCCGACAGCGTCGCTCGAAACTGCGGTGTAGCAATTGGTGTCGCCCGTAAAACACGGCATTTGGTTGCCTTCCACAATGCAGTACGTACTGTCGGTCCCGGAGCATTCCTGCTCTTCAATAAGCGGTGTCCGGTTGATGTTGTAGAAGATGCACGATGGAAACACCGAGCTGTATGCGGCGATAGCCAGATAGTTTGACTCGCAGGTCAGCACGCTCGGCGTCGTGGTGGAGACATTCTCCGCGCCCGGAGTGCCGAATTCGTGAGCAGCAAGCGCGTAAAACGTGTAGTCGGCCTGTCCCTGCCGGGTGGGCTGGCCGGGAATTCCCGAAGGATTTGCCTGGTTGATTAGGGCCATCAGGCCGTTGATCTGTGGCGCGACAAACGAAGTGCCGCCGGCCGCCATATCTGTGGGCTCGACCGTGGCGTTGTAGTCGCAGGGAGCGCTGCCGCCAGTGCCGTTTCCGGCATCCGACTCGCACGATAGAAGCGCATGACTCCAAACCCCGTTCGAGGCGAACATCGACAAATCGGGAACATTGCGCATCGTGGAAGAAGTGTAGTTTGTCGAAAGCCCCACGCCATAGACACTTTGCCAGGTCGGAATGCTGTAAATCGAACTGATGCCTCCGCCTCCGGCCGGACCGACAGTGGTCCAGTCGTAGCCAATCGGGGTTTCGCCATTGCAAACCTCTTCCGGCGTGTAGTTCGCGTTGAAAAGGACCGAGATGTAGTTCGTCAACAGGGTGCTTGTGCAAGTTCCGTTCCAGGTCGTTTCCGGAATATAGGAGAGCGCCGATCCGTAGGGCGTGGTGTCGTTAGAATTCCAGTAGGGGTTGGCGGCTAGACCTCCGTTTCCGGTCGAATAATTGTCGGTAAAATCGGTTCCGCCGGTCACCACGTTGTACGGGGTGGAACCAAGCCCGTTCACATTCCAGCCGGACGTGGCCGCCTCCGCGCCTCGGTCACACGTGTCGTCCCCGCTGTCGCCGGACGAGATCACCACCGTCTGGCCCTGGGCAGCCGCCTGCTCCCAAAGCGCATTGTAAAAACTGTTAGCGCCAAATCCGTATGCCGGCAGGGTCGATTCACAAATCCCGTAGCTCACGCTGAATGACGAAAGTGTGGATGCAAGGTTGTTGACCGCATAGGTAGCCGCCAGATCGACACCGGATGAGCTCTCGGTGCTCGCGCAGGCAACATAGTAAAGTGAAGCGCCAGGCGCTACCGCACCCGCCCACTGCACATCCAGGTCGGCCTCCCCTTCTTCCGTGGTTCCGCTCGGTCCCTGAACGCCGGGATCGGAGCAATACGTCGGAATGCCGAACAGGTAGTTAACGGTGGCAGCGGGCAGGCCGAACTGCGAGCGGAACGCACTCAGATCGTCCGCGCCGGCGCAATCGTCCGGCGACGTTCCGCTCTGGCCCGCACATACGTCGGTTTCCTCAATCACACCGATCGATTGACCAGCGCCGTTGCAAGCCGCGCCGCCGCAGGAAGTGCCGTTCAAAAGAGGAGCCTCGTTGTAAATGGTGTAGAAGTCCTGAGGCCCCAGATCCTGGTCGCCATTGCCGGAAAAGTACACGTCCGGATTAGGACTGCCTTTGGACTTCGAAGCAAGTTTCTCCAGCGGGCTCGCATTTTTGGGGTCCAGCAGGTGGGTCTTGCCCGTCTTGGGATCCCGCTTGACCAGTCCCAAAGGACGCATGGTCGGCTTGGGGAAGAAGTCGTGCAGCGAGCGAAACCCCGCAACCACGGGCGCGAATGCCGCCGGGATTTGCGGCTCGCTCATATTCGCAATGTGCTGTTTGCCGTCGACGTTCAGGTAGTGCACTTCAGTGTGAAAAGCCGCGCGCACCTGCCCCGCGGTTCCTGAGAAAATAAGCAGGGTCTTGCCCGCGGGAACCGAGTCCACCTTGAAGCCCTTGCTCTGAAGCCATTTGCTGATCGTGGCTATATCCGCATCCGCCGCCCCGTAACAGGAACCGACCTGCTCCGTGCTCAGCCACTTGTGGAAGAGGGGCGATTGATGATTGTGCATCTGGTCAATGCGCGCCTGAAGCGCCATCTCCTGATCGGGAGTGCGCTGCAGCATCAGGATGATGTGTTCCATCGGCAGCTCGTCCGGCACCGCTCCGCGATCGAATTCCGCCCGCGCCAACGGGTGCACATTGCCGTTCAAGGTCATCAGGTGCTCTTCGTCCGGTACAGCAGTCAGGCGGGTGACTGCCATCGGGGTGCAATCAGCGGATACGTCTCTCGATATCGGAGCTTCGCGAAGCTTGAAATCTGCATCCTGTCCGTGAGCTGGAACAGAAATCGCGAACTGCATTAAGAGCATGAAAATACCAAGAAAGGGAAGGCCGATGTGTGCTGAACGAGAACAACGCAGTCTCATGATTCGAAATCTCCAAGGCGCGTTTCCGCGTCGGCAAGAGTTGCTGTGTAAATTACTGGGGTAGACGAGGAAGCACACAAAGTCTTTCCATCAAGCAGGGTCTGCAAGTGCAGTGAGAGAACGCGTCATCATCGAAACTCAACCACCCGGAGGAGATCAGATTCTAGGCGATCTGGCGCCACCCTGGGTTATAAGCTTTTAGATCGTCCAGATAGGTCAATCGAAACTATTGGGAGTTTAACCCTCAAATTCTTTTAGGGCAAGCTGTTCTTCCTGCACCAAAAGATGTAGAAGGGAGCCGATCAGGCTGCTTTTCCACCCCGGCAACTTATTGATCAATCCAGCGAACACTTACACCGGCGGAAAGGAATCTAAGGTAACCCAGCATGCCGTTACCTTACCCAATCAGGGCATTCATGATACGAGACAAGTTAGCCATCGCGTCCCCTTCGTTACCACCTGCCGCAGCCGCGGGACAACAACTCGTCATTGCGCCGGCGAGGCCGTGTACGTGTAGCTGGTATACAGCCAGGTTCCGTCGATATAGGAATAGAGCCTTGCGTACACCGTTCCGCCGTTTGCGGGCAGCGTTGGAGCCGTGGCGGAGAGTGCCGTGCCTTTGTATGAATACAGGTCGCCGTCGCCTGGTGCAATCGCGCTGAGGTTGAGCTGGTAAAGGGTGGCTGAAGTTCCCGCGCTCCACTGGAACAGCACATTGCTGGTGCCCAATATGGTGCTCAGCCCGGGCGTGGGCGAGGTGAGTACGCCCGGAGTGGGCGATCCGCTTTCCGTGTACACATAGCTGTTCGACTGCCACGCCCCCTTGATCAAGGAATAAAGCGTCGCATAGACAGTTACACCGTTTGCGGGTAGCGTAGGCACGGTTGCGGAAGTGGCAATGCCTTTGTATGAGTAGAGGTCCCCTGCACCCTTCGTAGTAGCGCTGAGGTTGAGCTGGTAGAGAGTCGCTCCGCCCCCGGAAGACCACGTGAAGGGCACACTGCTGGTACCCAGAATGGTGGTCAATCCCGGCGTTGGAGATTGCAGTGTGGCCGGAGTGGGTGTGCCGCTCTCGGTATATTCGTAGGCGTTCGAAATCCAGACACCGTTGATATTTGAATAGAGCGTTGCGTAGACGGTTGCGCCGTTTGCCGGCAGGGTGGTCGCGGTGGCGCTGGTGGCCGTGCCTTTGTACAGGAACAGGTCGCTGCCGCCAGGCCCAATGGCGCTGAGGTTGAGCTGATAGACGGCGCCCCCGGCCCCTGTGGTCCACTCGAAGGTCACATTGGTGGTGCCGAGCACAGTGCCCAGTCCCGGCGTTGGGGATGTGAGTAACCCCGGAGACGTACCGCTTTCAGTGTAGACGTAGTCGTTGTACTGCCACGCCGCGTTGATATAGGAATAGAGCCGTGCGTAAACGGGGATGCCGTTCTTCGGCAGGGCGGATGCGATCGCGGAGGTAGCCGTGCCCTTGTATGTGAACAGGTCGTTGTCACCCGGCGCGATGGCGCTGAGGTTGAGCTGATATTCAGTGACCCCGGTCCCTGCGGACCATCCGAAAGAGACGTTGGTTGTACCCAGCACGGTGCCAACGCCCGGCGTTGGAGATGTGAGGACCGCCGGTGCAGCCGTGCCGCTTTCCGTATACAGGTAGGCGTTCGACTGCCAGGCTCCGTTGATCTTTGAAGAGAGTGTTGCATAGACCGTTACGCCGTTCGCGGGCAGGGTAGGAACGACGGTGGAAGTGGCCGTGCCCTTGTATACGTAGAGGTCGCTTGCCCCCGTGGTGGTGCCGAGGCTGAGTTGATACTCTGAGACGCCTGCTCCGGCTGTCCACTGGAACGACGCGGCTGTTGCGGCAAGTTTGGTGCTGAGTCCTGGCGTGGGCAATGTAAGCACTGCGGCCTGCGAACTCACCACGACAAACACCGTCGCCGAGTAAGACGGGAACGTATAACTGATCGAGTTATTAACAATCGGCGTCGATCCCTGAGAAGTAATCAGCGTCAGGTTCGCATTGCTGTAACTGTAAACTTCTGCCGTCCCTGCCGCCGCGTAGTTAGCCAGCGACACGGACGTCTCAATTGCCGCCGTAGTCTTGTTGATCACCACAATGGTGAGCGCCCCGTCCGTAGCCCGTACCGCTGCATAGATAGAAAGATTCCCCGGATTGCTGCTCACCGCTGAAACGCCGTTCGACCCAAACTGACTTCCCTGCCCGTCATAGTTCCTGAACAGACGGAACGCATAAGCGATCGGGTCGGTGGACGCGGGCGGGGTCCACATATTCGCAAAATCCAAGCCCTGCTGCCCAAAGATACCCAGGAGGTCAGCCTCCGCCAGCGCATCCGTAATCAACTTGTTGCCGCTGTCAATCGAGTATTCCGAGAAAGATAACTTCGTCCCCGGATAATACTGGCTGATCCACTGGTGAAATCGCGGAATCAACTGCATCGGTCCGTCGAAATAGTATTGCTCCACCCACGTCCCACCGTTGTAAGTCGGATCCCAGAACGTGCGCGTGGACGCAAGCTGCGTCGCAGGCGTTGTGAACTGCGGATAGTAGTGCTCGTCAAAGTAGTCCAGACTCCGCGTCCCGTTCTGCTTGTCGTAGGCCGCAAACTGCTGCAGATAAAACTGCCCGGCATAAAGATTGTTCTGCGCGCTCGGATTGCCGATCCATCCACCCAGCGTAAAGTCCGAGGGACCCAACACCATCGCCGTCGCGTCAACCTGTTTAATCGTTGTCGCATACTGCTCGCCAAGAGAAACAATCGTGCCGTACGGTGGCTCTGTCGGTTCAATGTCACGGTGCGTGTTTGCCCACCCACCCGGCTCGTTGTCCAGTTGATAAAACGGAACGCCGCCATTCGCCGCCGTGCCAAAGGTGCTCACCAGGTGCTCCACCCACCCCTGCTGCAGGCTCACCGTGTTCGGAATGTGGTTGGCCAGAATATCGCTGTCAGTCAATTGCACGCCGGCCGTCGTCAGGCTGTTGCCGCAGTTCTCGCCATTCGGGTGAACGTAAGGATTGGTCGACTGCTGTGCCCCATAAATCGAAGTTGGAAAGCTGCACGTCCACGCCGCGGTGCTGTTCACATACGGAATAATGGGAATCGTTATCAAGGCGGACGCCGGCTTATACGTATTGATCATCAGATCGACCGAGGCGCTCGGCACCGGCGTCGTCTCGCCGTTCCCACCCATGAAGTACCAGTCGAATCCCGAATTGCTCGAGTCCACCTGCCAGTTATAGCGCGTCGTTCCATCCCCGCCCCAGCGAATATTCGGGACCTGGATCTCCTGCGCAAAGGCCACATTGAGCCCGTAGTTGGCGATGCCATAGATGTTCGGGTTGATCGCATGCTGCCCAGACCCCGCATCCACGCTCAAAGTCGGCGCCTGTGCCTGCGCAGCCTTGCCAAAACTGAACGCAAGTCCCGCCGCTATCACAAGTCCCGCCCCTATCAGAAGAAGCGCAGCCTTCGAAGTACCCATTTCCACAACCTTTTGGTAACAGAAGAACTATTACCAAAAAGCCTAATCCTCCAGCTCTAAGCAAACAAGTGAATTCTGCGCGAACAACAGCCCGCGCGGAATCCACCATCTCCCTGCGCTCCGGCCAGGCTCACAAATTCGTCCGCGGCCCTACTGTTCGCTATACACGTAGTCGTTAAACCGCCACGTCTTGTCGATATACGAATAGAGCCTTGCGTAGACCTTTACGCCGTTCGCGGGCAGCGTGGGTGCAGTCGCGGTAGTGGCCGAGCCTTTGTATAAGTAAAGTTCGCTTCCACCAGGCGCAACAGCGCTCAGGTTCAGCTGGTAGAGCGTCGCTCCCGTGCCTTCACTCCACTGGAAAAGCACATTGCTTGTGCCCAGCACCGTGCCCACACCCGGCGAAGGGAATGTCAGTATCGCCGCAGCCGTCGCACCGCTCTCTGTATACACGTAGTCGTTGAACTGCCACGCTCCATTGCGATAGGAGTAGAGCCTTGCATACACGGTTACTCCATCTGCAGGCAGAGTGGGCACGGTCGCGGAGGTAGCCGAGCCCTTGTAGGTGAACAACTCGCTGTCGCCAGGTGCAATCGCGCTCAGGTTCAGCTGATAGTCGATCACCCCCGTCCCGCCGGACCACTGGAATTGCACATTGCTCGTGCCCAGCACAGTTGTCAGTCCCGGCGTGGGAGATTGCAGTACCGCCAGCGGCGTTCCGCTCTCGGTATAGACGTAGTCGTTATACTGCCACGCTCCTGCGCGATAGGAATAGAGCCTTGCGTACAATGTGATTCCATTTGCTGGCAGGCTCGTTGCGGTCGCCGCAGTAGCTGTGCCTTTGTACGTGAACAGCTCGCTGTCGCCAGGCGCAATGGCGCTCAGGTTCAGCTGGTAGACGGAAACCCCCGTCCCGGCAGTCCACTGGAATTGCACATTGCTGGTGCCCAGCACAGTTGTCAGTCCCGGCGTGGGAGATTGCAGTACCGCCAGCGGCGTACCGCTTTCGGTATAAACGGAATCGTTATACTGCCAGGCTCCGTTGAGATACGAATAGAGCCGTGCGTACACCGTTACGCCGTTCGCAGGCAGGCTCGGCGCAGTCGCGGATGTGGCCGTGCCTTTGTACGTGAAGAGTTCGCCGTCACCAGGTGCAATGGCGCTGAGGTTCAGCTGGTATACGGAGACCCCAGTCCCCGAGGTCCACTGGAAAGACACATTGCTGGTGCCCAGCACCGTAGTCAGCCCCGGCGTCGGAGATAGGAGGATAGCCGGGCTTGGTCCGGCGATGGCTGTGCCTTGCAATTGAATGCTCTGGATTGCGTAATTCGGCGTACCCGCGTTGAGGTTGGTGTCTGTGACAGACAGTGAGCCGGTGACAGTCCCTGTTGCAGGCGCCGTCGGCGTAAAGCTGATCGCCAACACGCAATTCCCGCCAGCAGCCAGCGTCCCAGCCGTGGACGAACTCGCCGTCACCGCCGGGCAGGCCGATTCCCCGCTGCTGTTGAGTGTAAAGTTCGCCGAAATGCTTGGGTTGTTTCCCGAGCTCGGAACCGGGAAGGTCAGCGGGGCGTTGCCGATGTTCTCAAGCGTGACCGTCTGCGGGCTATTGCTGCTGGCCTCGCCATCTGGCGTGCTCGCAAACACCAGCGACGGTGCGGTCGGCCGCGGGATCCTGTACACATCCGTGTTGTACGCGAGAATCAGTATGTTTCCAGAGCTATCCGTTTTCACGTCGGTCGGTTGAGTCAGCCCGGACACCAGCGCGACCGGCGCACCGTAGCCCGCAGATGTCGAGGGAAATTCGAGCAACGTACCAAGGTTAGTATTGGCCGCATCGGGAAAGGCGATCGCCAACAAGCTTCCGCCGGGATCGACCGTGATTCCCGTGGGAGTGTTCAGCCCACTGATAACAGCCACCGGCGAAGCATAGCCCCCGCCGCTCTTGCTAAGTTCCACCACGCCGCCGCTGTTGGCATCGTTGTTGGTGTCGCTTTGGATGGTTACGAAAATGTCCCCGGCGGCATCCAGAATCAAAGTGCCGGGGAAATTCAGTCCGCTTGCCAGGGTGACCGGCGATGCAAAGCCCGCGCCCGTCCAGGGTAATTCCTGCACTCCACCGGTATTGGGAATGTTGTTACCGTTGCTGAAACCATTACTGTAGCTGGCAAAGAACAGGTTGCCCGCTCCATCCATCGCCAGCCCATTGGGATAACTTAATCCGCTGGCCACAGTTGCGGGCGGCGCGTACCCGGCCGCGGTCTTGGCATACTCTAGAATGCTGCCTGAATACGGGTCGTAGTTCGCGTCCGCATCCAGCAGTGCATAGATGTTGCCCGCCCCGTCGACGGCGACACCCTGAGGGTACGGCAGCGCCGAACCAAGCACAACCGGAGCGCCGAACCCGGAGCCCGACACCGGGAACTCCACAATCGATCCATTTGCCACTCCACTGTAGTAGGGCGCCTGGTTGTTGGTGAGATACAGATTGCCCACCGCATCGACGGTCATATAATCCCCATAGGGAATGTCCGCACTGGAGATGACCACTGGCGGCGCGGTGCTGCCGTACGTGTACCGGAAAGCAGCTTCAGGCGCCACGCCCGTCCCCGCCAGCAATCCCGTTGCGAATACGTTCCCAGCCCCGTCCAATAGCTGCACCGCACCGTAGCGTGCCCCAGCCGCCTTCGGTGAGAACTTCACGTTGATCATGCAGGATTCACCAGCGGTATAAGCCGTTCCAGCGGCGCATGTTCCTCCGCCGGCATTGGTGAAGTCCAGGTTGGGCGCACCTTGGGTGAGTACCG
This sequence comes from Occallatibacter sp., assembly GCA_049518435.1. GTDB lineage: Bacteria > Acidobacteriota > Terriglobia > Terriglobales > Acidobacteriaceae > Telmatobacter. The sequence continues at coordinate 15,136 of JBEKRU010000007.1, forward strand.
CTATGCTGCCCAGAGTCTCCGCCGCATTGAAGGTAATCGTCAGAGGAATCGGCCCGCTGCTGGCGCTCACACTTACGTTGCCAATGGCGGTATCGCCGAAGACTCCGACTGGTGGTGCGTTCACCACCTGGCTCAACGCATTCGACGTGCTGCCAGCGAAATTCGAGTCGCCGCTGTACACACCCGTGATTGTGTCGGTGCCTGCGGGAAGCCCCGTGATCGTTAAACTCGCGGAATTGGCGGAGACAGCCACACTCCCCAGGCTCGTGCTTCCAATGTTGAACGTCACCGATCCGGTCGCTACTCCGCCAAACTGTCCCGAAATGGTTGCCGTGAACGTCACGGATTGACCGGATGCGGAGGGGTTCTGCCAAGAGCCCAGGGTCACACTAGTGCCCGCCTTGCCCACCACCTGGTTCACCGCCGCAGACGTGCTGCCGCCGAAGTCTGAGTCGCCGCCGTAAACTGCCGTGATGGAATCCGTTCCTACCGGCAGCGCGGTGGTCGTAAGACTGGCCGCGCCTCCGCTGAGCGTTTCCGCTCCCAGAGAAGATGCGCCGCTCAGGAATGTGACGCTCTCTCCATTCGGCGGCGCACCACTGCTGGAGGAGACCGTTGCGCTCAGCGTTACCGGCTCTCCAAAGACAGAAGTATTCGGCGTCGGCGCGGGCGAGAGCGTGGTGGTCGTCCCCGTTAGCGCCGGGGTATATAGAAAGCCGTGAAGCACACCGTTGCTATCGGCATAAACTCCCGCAATCGTCCCCGCCGCGTTGATCCTGAAACCTTCCGTTCCTTGATCCGGACCGGTGCCCGCGTTCGGCTCATCGAAGGATGTGATGTTTCCCGTATCCACGGCGCGCAGTAACCCATGCACAACATCGTTCGAGTCAACATACCCGCCGGTTATGTCTCCCGCCGGCCCAATGCCCGTTGCCTGGGTGTCGCAGATAAGCGAACCCGGCCCCGAAGTGGGACACAAGCTTGTAGCCGCGCTGGAAACGGTGAAAGTGGTGATCGTGCCATTGGCTGTGCGCAAATAGCCGTGTTGCGCGCAGTTTGTATCGTAATAATTTCCTGCCACGTCACCCGCCGGGTCGATACTCTGCACACTCGTGCCGCCCACGCCGTTCGAGGTGCATGTGCCCACGCCCGGAGGGTCGAAATTAGTGAACGTACCGGCGGAGAGCACGAAACCGTGCGCAATCCCACTCCCATCTCGATAAGATCCCGCAATGACTCCTGAATTGTTGATGGCGGTGGCTAATGTACCGTTGCTTGCGCTAATCCCGGTTGTCACCGCATTTGGGTCGTCGATGTTCGTAATCGTGCCGTCGACGGCGCGCATAAAGCCGTGTGTTGCCGAAGGACTCCCGGAGATCCCTGTAACGTAGTAGCCGACAATCACACCGGAGTCGTTGATGCTTGTCACCACGGTTCCCCGCGTCCGGGTTGAGGTGGGCGCGCCCGGAGCATCAAAAGTGTTGATCGTGCCGTTGGCAGTGCGCACGAAACCGTGATTTGCCTGGCTGTTGTCGCTATACGTTCCAGCAATGACCCCGGATGAATTGATGCCGACGACATTCGTTCCCAGCCATGCGCCGGTGCCTGCGCCTGTCACGCTGAAGGTGGTGATCGTGCCGCCGGCCGGGAGTACATATCCGTGTTGCACGCCGTTCGAGTCCCTGTACGTGCCTGCCACGTCCCCCGCCGCGTCAATGCCGACGATGATGGTTCCCTGGAAATTACCTGTACCCGCCCCCGGCGCATCGATGGTGGTGAAGGCAGAGTGCGAGGCCATCGCCGATGTCACCGCAACGACGCCGGCCACAAGTAGAACCCACAGACGCAAGACTTTGGGAAGCGAAAACATGGCACACGCTCCTTAGGATCGGCACGGGGAAGCAAAATCGCAAATAGCCGTGCGGCAACCAGCGCCGCAAAATAGAGATTTGATTGGGGGGAAGAAACTGCAATTGCAAACTAAATCATCCCCGCCTTGAATCGCAAGTGAAAATTTCGATATTGAGGCAGGTCGCGCCGGCCCTCAGCAACCGCGGGTGCCCCCGGTCCCTCCGCCGCGGCGGAGGGACCGGGGAGGTTAGCCGCACTCTCCCCCGCTATCAACCACCGGCACCGGAGTCACCCCGCCCCTTCAATCCTCCCCGGTTGGCTCGTCTTGGAGAACACGCTCAATGCGGCGATCGGGCAGCAACCACATGAAGGCCACAATCATCCAGCAAACTCCGGAAAGCCAGGTGCGAACGAAGGCAAGCGGAATGGCCACAACATAAATCACCAGCGACAGGTTTTCCTTGGGGTCGGACCCGATTGAGTGCGCCAAAATCGATTTTGGACCAGCGGCCTTGATCAGCGCTCTCGCCAGGATCGTATAAGCCACGCCGTCCAGCAACAGTAGAATGCCGTACACCGCGCAAGGCCAGGGCTCCGTGGGATGCGCGCCGATCCACGCCGTTCCAAACGGCGCGAACGAAAGCCAGAACAGCAGGTGCAGGTTAGCCCACAACACGCCGCCGCTGATCCGCGTGGCGGCTTGCAGCAGGTGATGGTGGTTGTTCCAGTAAATGGCGACAAACATAAAGCTGAAAGCATAGCTGCAGAACACCGGACCAACGGAGCGCAGGTCCGTAATGTTCCCCCCCGCGGGAACCTTCAAATTGAGCACCATGATGGTGATGATGACAGCGATGACGCTGTCGCTGAACGCTTCCAGGCGGCCCTTGTCCATACATCCGTTGTAGCAGAGGCGGAAAGCCGCAGCAGAAAGGCGGGTGGCGCATCCTGCGTCTTTAAATTTCAACCATCCCCACAACTGAGGGTGCCCCATCTTCGAGGCTTTTGCGAAGGGTGGGAGAGCACAATCTCCACAAGCGGCCCTGATTGACACATACGACTCAACGGCCGGCCGCCCCGAACCCCAACCGCGACCCGGCATACCCAGGTTTGCTGACCCCTGATCCCTGACCCCTGTGCGGCGGGTACACTTCACTTGCCACTTAACCATTGCCCAATTCAGCCTGCTCGAAGTCGCCGCAATTGCCCCGAATCGCACTCCCGGCACAAATTCAACAGTTATACGAAGTTACAGACACTCCCGTCCGGGAATCCGCCATTTCGGAGCGCGACTGCACAGACAACATCATCCGAATAAACAACAAGTAATCAATGAGTTAAGCAGTTATCTCGTGCACAATCAGCGCACTTTCTCAACGATGTCGGGAATTGCGGGCAAACTCCACGCCCTGATTCATCCAGTTCCCAACAGAAAAAACAAGTTTCCCCTCACTTTCCGAGGTAAGTTCTTGGAAGATATCTCACCTCAAAGGGTGATGTTTCGGCCGGTTCGCTCACCTCATAGGCAGACTTTTACCTATGTAGCTCACCCTCAAGGGTGACATTTCGCTTCGAGCAGCTCACCCTCCAGGCAGACATTTTGCCCCGATAGCTGGGCACCGCCGGAGGTGTTGATCACTGCCAACTGATCACTGACCACTGTCCAAACGCAAAAGCGCCGCCCGAAGGCGGCGCCTTTGCGTGCGACCTAAACCCATTGCCTACAACGTAGATTCGATCTCAAAGCCCCAGGCCTCCAACAGCGCCTCGGGGATATACTTGGAATTCTTGTTCCGCCGAGCCCACTCCCGCAGGCGGGTGGACCGGATATACTGGTCCGGGCTGAGCTTAAACTCCTTCACAATCTGCTCGAAGGAGGTCACTGTGGGTACAACCGGGCCGATGGGCTCCGGCTTGCCCCAATTCGGATTTCCACGACGCTTTGCCATCGAATTGGTGTCCTTAATGGAGGGTGATTTTGAACTTAAGTCCTCGGAATCGGGCGGGGGACCTGTCGCTCCAGAGGTAACTCTAAGGTCTTATTTTACGTATTTTTTCTTCAAAAATCAATAGCAAACTGGAGCAAAGCGCGAATTAACTTCCACCTGTACATGAAGCCGCAACTTAGTTCTATATAATTCATTCTAAAATAGTTAACTTATAACATCTGCAAAGTGCATCGCCCTGCGACACTCCCCGGCCTCCCATCACTGGCCGCATTCTGGCGCCTGGCGATCGTCGACACCGCCAATCACCGCGCCGGCGCAACCGAAGTTCCCTGGGTGTCCAGCCCGTCCCCGGGCAAACTAGCGTCGCTCAGCCCCTGACTCCGCAGTAAAGCATACCTCAATCACACCACTCCGTGAACGCCCCCGCCCGCACCGCTGCAGCCAGCGCCTCAATCTCCGGCGCCAGCACCCGGTCTTGGTCCAGCCTTGGAACCACAGCCCGCACAGCGTCGTGCGCCCGCTCCATGGCCGCGCTTGCCTTCAGCGGCCTCCGGCACTCCAACCCCTGCGCCGCGCACATTAGCTCAATCGCCGCTATCCGCTCCCCGTTCTCCACAATCTGGCGCAGCTTTACCGCCCCGGTCATGCCCATCGACACATGATCCTCCTTCCCTCCGCTCGTCGGAATGCTCCCAGTCGACGAAGGATGCGCCAACACCTGGCACTCGTTGATCAGCGCCGCGGCAACAATCTGCGCCATCATGAATCCCGACGACAACCCCGGATCGGGCGAAAGAAAGGGCGGCAGCCCCTCGTTGATATCCGGATTCAGCAGCCGATCGATTCTGCGCTCCGTCATGCTCGCCAAATCCGTCATCGCAATCGCCGCATAGTCGAACGCATACGCCAGCGGTGCCCCATGAAAGTTCCCACCGGACAAAACATCGCCGCCGTTCCCATCAGCATCCGGAAACACCAGCGGATTATCTGTTGCCGACCCCGACTCAATCTCCAGCACCCCACGCACATGCTCCAGCACGCCGCGAACGGCCCCATGCACCTGGGGCATGCACCGCAAACAATAAGCATCCTGCACGCGCGAATCGTGCTCCCGATGCGCTTCCCGTATCTCCGAGCCTGCCATCAATGTCATCAAATGCGCCGCTGCCGCCATCTGCCCCGTGTGCGGCCGCGCCTCATGAATTCGGACATCGAAAGCCGCCGGCGTTCCCATCAGAGCTTCGAGACTCATTGCGCCCGCGAGATCCGCCACCTTCGCCACCCGCAGCGCGCGCATCACCGCCAACGCTCCCACCGCCGTCATCGCCTGCGTCCCATTCAGCAGCGCCAGACCCTCTTTGGCCTCAAGCGCCAGCGGCGTTAGTCCCGCAAGTCGCAGCGCCTCACCACCAGCCATCCGGCTGCCGTTGTAGAACGCCTCACCCTCGCCAATCGCCACCAGCGCCAGGTGCGCCAGCGGCGCAAGATCTCCGCTCGCCCCCACTGACCCCTTTTCCGGAATCACCGGATGCACGCCGGCATTCATCATCGCCACCAGCAGCTCCACCACTGCCGCCCTGCATCCGCTGAACCCTTTGGCCAATACATTGGCCCGCAGCAGCAGCATCGCGCGCACTTCCGCCTCGGCAAGCGGCTTCCCCACTCCTGCTGAGTGGCTGCGAACCAGGTTCGTCTGCAATTGCGCCAGCTTGTCCGACGGAACCCGCACATCGGCCAGCTTCCCAAACCCGGTGTTTACCCCGTACACCGTCTGCCCCTCAGCCAGAATGCCCTCAATCCGATCCCGGCTCGCTCCCACGCGTTTCAGCGCCGCCTGAGCAATCCCAACTGCCAACCCATCCAGAGCCACCGCTTTAATCTCCGCCAGCGTCAGCGCCTGTCCGTCCAAAATCAGAGTTTTCATCCCTACAATTCTAGTTCGCCCCTGGGCGGCCAATCCGAGTCCACCAACCCGCGCAAAACTTTGGCTCGACCACCAACGTCCACTATGCTTAGTCTCGTTTGCAAAGAGGGCTTCCAATCATGAACGTATTCACACGCAGAGACTTCGCCAAGCTTGGCGCAATGGGCTTCGCCGGCCGCCTCGTCCCCGCTCTCACCGCGCAACCAGCGCAGAAGAAAACCGGCTACGCCGTAATCGGCCTCGGCCGCATCGCCGATCACTTCATGCGCGGCTCGCTCAATACAACCAACTCGCAGATCACAGCGCTCGTCAGCGGCCACCCCGACAAGGCAGCCCGCATCGCAGCCCAGTACAACGTCCCCGCAGGCTCAATCTACAACTACGAAAACTTTGACGAAATCGCGCATAATCCCGCCGTCGACGCCGTCTACGTCGCTCTGCCCAACTCCATGCATGCCGAGTACACCATCCGCGCCGCCAAGGCCGGCAAGCATGTGCTGTGTGAAAAGCCCATGGCCACCAACGTAGCCGACTGCGAGCGGATGATCGCCGCCTGCAAGGCCGCCGGCGTCAAGCTGATGATCGCCTACCGCTGTCACTATGAGCCCACCAACCTGCACGCCATCCAGCTCCTCCGCTCCGGCGGCGTTGGCCAGGTACAGGCCATTGAAAGCAGCTTTGGTTTCAACATGGGACCCAACGAATGGCGCACCAACAAGAAACTCGCCGGCGGCGGCCCGCTGTTTGACGTCGGCATTTACTCCCTCAACGCCTGCCGCTATCTCACCGGCGAGGAGCCCTCGGCCATCTCTGCCTACGCCTCCACCAACCACCACGACCCCCGCTTCGCCGAAGTGGAAGAGAACGTCTCATGGACCATGAAATTCCCTTCCGGCGTCCTGACCACCTGCAACACCACCTACGGCGCCAACATGCCGGGCTACTTCCATGTTTACGGATCCAAGGGATGGCTCCGTGTCGACCAAGCCTTTGTTTATGAAGGCCTTCATCTCCGCGGCCACGTCAACGGCGCAGACATCGACGAGCCCAACCCAGCACGCGACCCTTCGCACTTCCAGGCTGAAGCCGAGCATTTCTCTCACTGCGTACAGAACAACCTGGAGCCCCAAAGCCCCGGCGAAGAAGGCCTCCGTGACATGCGCTACATCACAGAGATTTATCGCTCCGCCGGGATTCCCTTGTAGGTCCAATTACAGGGGCGGACTGATCCGCTAATCCGACAGTCCCAGCACTCGCCGATTCTTCTCGTTGTCCGCCCCGCTCCCGGCGAAGTCATCGAACGCCCGCTCCGTCACGCGGATAATGTGCTCCTTGATAAACTTCGCGCCCTCGGCCGCACCATCCTCAGGATGCTTCAGGCAGCACTCCCACTCCAGCACAGCCCAACCCGGATAGTCGTACTGCGCCATTTTCGAGAAGATCGCCCCAAAGTCGATTTGACCGTCGCCCAATGACCGGAACCTTCCCGGCCTGTCGATCCAGTCCTGATAGCCGCCATACACACCACTCCGCGCGCTCGGCCGATACTCCGCATCCTTCACATGAAACGCCCGGACCCGGTCGTGGTACACATCCAGAAATCCCAGGTAATCCATTTGCTGAAGGATCATGTGGCTCGGATCATAAAGGATGTTGGCACGTTTATGACCGCCTACCGCGTCCACAAACCGCTCAAAGGTCACGCCATCGTGCAGGTCCTCGCCCGGGTGCAACTCATAGCAAACATCGACGCCTGCCTCGTCAAACACGTTCAGAATCGGCAGCCATCGACGACCCAGTTCCTGAAACGCCTCATCAATCAGCCCCGCGGGCCGCTGCGGCCAAGGATAGAAATAAGGCCACGCCAGCGCGCCTGAAAAAGTAGCATGCGCCGACAAGCCCATGTTCATGCTTGCAGCCGCAGCAAACTCCAACTGCTGCACGGCCCATGCTTGCCGCCCCTTCAAGTCGTTCTTCAACTCCGCCGGCGCAAAGTCCGCAAACAGCGTGTCGTATGCGGGATTAGTAGCCACAAGCTGTCCCTGCAGATGTGTTGATAGCTCCGTTACCGCAAGACCCGCTTTGGCTACCACGCCCAGCACGTCTTCGCAGTATCCCTTGCTCTCCGCAGCCAGCTTCAAATCAAACAGCCGACTGTCCCACGTCGGAATCTGCACGCCCACAAACCCCAGCCCCGCCGCCCAGTGCGCCATGCCTTCAAGCGTGTTGAACGGCGCATCGTTCCCAGCAAACTGCGCCAGAAAAATTCCTGGTCCCTTAATCGTTTTCATTTTCCAAATCTCCACTAATGTTGCTTACGCCGATTCCGTTGTACGAAACACCATTTTGCGAACAGACCAAGTAGAACTGAAACCAAGGCGAACATTATCGTCATCGCGATTCGCCCCTTAAGCGAAATAAAGCCATCTCCGGGGACTAAGAACCACGTATTCAGAGTCGCGAGCCCTGCCCAAACAGCAAGAATTGTTGTTACAACTCCAATGATCGGGAAAATGATCGACGGTCTGGTGCCTGTCATGGTTCACCCAAAATCAGGATTGCGGTTTAGAACTCAACCCAGCTCTCCGTCCGGCTACTTTCAATCGCCCGCTCAATAAACCGCATCCCGCGCACCCCGGCCACAATCCCCGGCAGCGTCTCCGGCAGCGCATCTCTCTTCCCTGCTTTGAATCCCGTCAGCCCTTCCGCAAACTCCCGGTACAACACCGCAAACGCCTCAATATACCCTTCGGGATGCCCGCCCGGCAGCCGCGTAACCGCCCGCGCACCCGCGCTCAAATACCCTCCAGCCGCGTACCGAACCTCCTCCGGTCCGCCCTCCCACTTCACCCGAAGCCGGTTTGGATCCTCCTGGCGCCACTCGATCGATCCCTTTTCGCCATACACCCGCAGCCGCAGGCCGTTCCCCTCGCCCGCCGCCACCTGTGACGCCATCAGCGTTCCTGTCGCCCCATTTTCCATCCGCAGCAGCGCATTGCAGTCGTCATCCAGCCGCCGCCCCGGCACCACCGTCCGCAACGCCGCGTTCAAGCTCGTCACCCGCGCCCCGGTCACATATTCGACCAAATGAAACGCATGCGTCCCGATATCCCCAATGCACCCGCCCGGCCCGTTCAATGCTGGATCAGACCGCCACGCCGCCTGCTTCTGCCCCGTCGCCTCCAGCGGACTGCTCAACCATCCCTGCAAATACTCAACCGCCACCTTGCGAATCGGCCCCAGCGCACTACTCGCGCAAACCGCACGCGCCTCGCGCACCAGCGAGTAGCCCGCGTAAGTATGCGTCAGGCCGTAAGGCAGTCCCGCCTTCGCAACCACCGCTTCCAGTTCCAATACCTCGTCATAAGTAGCCGTAGCCGGCTTATCGCTCATCACCGCAAATCCCGCATCGAGCGCGGCCGTCGCCACCGGCAGGTGCAAATGATTCGGCGTCGCAATCACCACAAAGTCGATCGCGTCCGGCCGATCCCGTTCCGCCTTCAGCATTTCCTCGTAACCCGCGTAAGCCCGCTTCGGATCGATCTTGAAAAACTCACCTGCCGCGCGTGACCGCTCAGCCGATTGCGAGAACGCTCCAGCCACCATTTCGATCTGCCCATCCAGCTCCGCCGCCATCTTGTGAACTGGTCCAATAAACGCGCCCGGTCCACCGCCGACCATCCCCATCCGCAACTTCCGCGACTCACTCATCATTGGCTCCCATCGCCATCGATACCTGACAGCACCTATCCCTGCGCCATCGCCCGCTTCAATCCCGGAGCCAATGTCCGCAGCAACAGCAGCGCCACCAGGTAAGCCGACCCGGAATAGACAAACAGCGGCACATAACTTCCCGTCAGTTGCAGAATGTTCCCTGCCACCGCAGCAAAAATCGCTCCGCCCAATGAGCCCGCCACCTGGCCGAAACTCACCACTGTCCCCACATACGCATGGGGAAACATATCCGGCACCGTCGTAAACAGGTTCGCCGACCATCCCTGGTGCGCGCTCGCCGCCAGACTCAACAAAGCCACCGCGCTCCACTCCGACGTAAGCCCGCCCGCAAATCCGATCGGCAGCACCAACAGCGCGCAGGTCAGCATCGCCGCCAGCCTCGACTTCTTCAAATTCAGTCCCAACTTTTCATAGCCGCGTGGAAGCCACCCCCCGCCCACGCTGCCCACAACCGAAACGTTATACACAACAATCAGCGGCAACCCGATATGCGAAAGATCCAGCTTAAAATGCGAGCTGAAATACGACGGCAGCCAGTACAAGTAAAACCACCACACCGCATCCGTCATAAACTTGGCCAGCGCAAACCCCCACGTCTGCCTGAACTGGAGCAGTTCCCACCACGCCAACTGCGGCCCCGGCGGCGGCACAATCACCGCTCCACGCGTCCACTCCATCGATTCGCGCGGCGTCCGGTACTTCAACGACCACCATAGAATCCAGGTCGCGCTGAACAATCCCGTCGTCAAAAACGCATAGCGCCAGCCAAAATGCAGCGCCACCCATGGCACCACTGCCGGAGCCAGAATCGCTCCAACATTCGCTCCGGAATTGAAGATCCCTGTTGCCAGCGAGCGTTCCTTCGGCGGAAACCACTCCGCCGTCGCCTTGATCGCCGCCGGAAAATTCCCGCTCTCTCCGAGTCCCAGCAGCACCCGCGCAACGCCGAACCCGAACACCGAAGTCACCAACGCGTGACCCATCGCCGCCAGGCTCCATACACCCGTCACAATCGGGTAGCCGCGCCGGCATCCCAGCTTGTCCACCAGCCGGCCGGCAAATATCACGCCCGTCATGTACGCAATCGAGAACGCGCTCACGATATAGCCGAACTGCTGCTCGCTCATGCTGATCGACTGCTCAACCGTCGGCCATCCCGGCAGCAGCGGCGCAAGGTGAATGGAACTCTGCGCCAGCACCGGCTTTAGAATCCCCAGCACCTGCCGGTCCATGTAATTAATTGAAGTGGCCACAAAAAGCATGGCGCAAACAGTCCACCGTCCCGGCAGCGCCGGCGGATCCGCAAATACCTCAGTACTCTCCACCGATTCCCTCATAGCGCTCCCAAACCGTCGATCAACCTGCAACCTTCGCAGTCCCCAGTCCCCTGGTTCATGCCTCATCTATTGACGCCACTTGCCAAAAACCCGCCGTCCACCGCAATCACTTCTCCCGTTAGGAACGAAGCAGCCTCCGACGCCAGAAAAATCGCTGTCCCCGCCACTTCCCGCGGCTCGCCAAACCGCCCCATCGGCGAGCGCAGAATCAGTTCCTCGCCGCGCGGCGTGCCCATGATAATGGGCGCGGTCAGCTCCGTAGGAAACAGTCCCGGTGCAATCGCGTTCACCGTCACGCCGCTCTGTGCAAGCTCAATCGCCAGAACCTTGGTAAATGAAGCAACCGCGCCCTTGCTGGCCGCATACGCCGCTACCCGGTAGAACCCCACAAATGAAGTCAGAGAGGCGATATTCACGATACGCCCATACCCCGCCTTCACCATCGTTTTTCCAAAGATTTGGCAGGCGCGCAATGTCCCCGTCAAATTGGTCTCAATCACCCGCGACCAGTCCGCCTCCTCCACGTCCAGCGTCGGCCCCTTCTGCGTAATTCCAGCAGCATTTACCAGAATGTCGACCTTGCCGAATTCCTTCATCACCGCATCGTGCAGCGCTTGAATCGAATCCCGGTGCGTCACATCGCTCGTAATTCGCAGCGTTCGCCGGCCAAGCGCCTCAATCTCCGCGGCGGTCGTCTCCACGGGCGCCAGCCTTCTTGAGCTGGGCACCACATCGGCGCCCGCGCCCGCCAGTCCCAGCGAAATCGCGTGGCCCAGCCCGGTCGAACCGCCGATCACCACCGCCACTCTTCCGCTCAAATCGAATAAACTCTGGCTCATCGAATCCGTTTCCCTTTAGGCACTCCCGCCACTCCCGATGAATAGTCTAAACTCACAACAAATCTACATCGCGGCAACCTTGATTTGCCGGATTCGGGACCCGAATCGGCCATCTTCATCTCTTGGGTTGGAGCTAAAGATCTGCCTCCGTGGGGTCACCGCTTCCAACCAGAAACCTTATCACGCAACACGCACAAATCCGAACCTCCGTGCGGCGCAAGCCCTCAGCTCCGGCCGATGCGGTACAGTGTCAATGAACGCTTAAAGCCATCCATGAATGCCTCCACCCCAAATCTCCGCGAAACTCCCCTGAATCCAGACCCCGTCTTCCGTCTCGACAACCGCCACGCCCTCGTCACCGGCGGCGCCAGCGGCATCGGCGAAGCCACCGTAAAGGAGCTCGCCCGCGCCGGCGCAACAGTCTGGATCGCTGACCTCAATCTCCCGGCCGCCGAAGCTCTCGCCCAATCCATCGGACCCGCGGCCCACACTGTCCAACTCGACGTGACCAGCCCCACCTCTATCACCGCTGCCGTCTCCCGCCTCACCCGTCTCGACATCCTTGTCAACAACGCCGGCATCGGTCACGTGGGATCCATCGAGACTACAGAGCCCGAAGACTTCGACCGCCTCATCAACGTCAATGTCCGCGCCGTCTACCTCGTCACACGTGCTTTCCTGCCATTACTGCTCGCCGCCGACACCAACTGCCCAGCGGTCGGCTCGATCGTCAACATCGCCTCCGTCTCCGGCCTCGTCGGCATTAAGCAGCGTTTTGCCTACTGCACCAGCAAGGGCGCCATCGTCGCCATGACCCGCCAGCTCGCGGTCGACTATCCAAAGACCCTCCGCGTCAACGCCATCTGCCCCGGCACCGTGCAAACTCCGTTCGTCGAAGGCTACCTCGACAAATTCCACAAAGACACCAAGGAACAAACCCGCGAAGAACTCCGCGCCCGCCAACCCATCGGCCGCCTCGGCCGCCCACATGAGATTGCCTCCATGGTCCGCTATCTTGCCTCCGACGAAGCCGCCTTTATCTCCGGCTCCCTCTTCACGATCGATGGCGGCTGGACTGCCCAATAAGGCCGCTGCATGAATTTGAGCTAGCGCACCCAATCACATACAGAACGGAGCAATCATGAAACTCATATCCTTCTCGGTTGCCAACGGCCCCATCCTCCCGGGCGCCCTCCTCGAAGAAGACAACCTTGTTGCTGATCTCACCGCCTCAGGTCACGTCGACACTCTTGGCCTCATCACCGCCGGCTTCAACGCGATCCATCACCCCGGCGCCTTCGCAGCCCACCGCCTCAATGACGTTCGCCTCCACGCCCCGCTTACCAACCCGCCACGCGTCTTCGCCATCGGCCTCAACTACCGCGACCACGCCATCGAATCCGGCATGGCCATCCCCACCACCCCGGTCGTCTTCTTCAAGTTGCCAACGGCCATCATCGGTCCCGGCGACCCGATCGTCCTTCCCAAAAACTCCACCCAGCCCGACTACGAAGCCGAATTCGCCTTCGTCATCGGCAAAGGCGGCTACCGCATTCCCGCCTCCGCCTGGCGCGACCACGTCTACGGCTACACCATCGTCAACGACGTCAGTGCCCGCGACGTCCAGTTCGCCACATCGCAGTGGTCCATGTCGAAGAGCTTTCCAACCTTCTGCCCCATCGGCCCCGCCATCGTCACAGCCCACGAGATCGAGGACCCGCACAACTTGCAGATAAGCCTCTCCATCGATGGCGAGCAGCTTCAGAACTCCAACACTCGCGAACTTGTCTTCAAAATCCCCGAGCTTATCGAGTACTTATCCTCGATAACTCCCCTGCTCCCCGGCGACATTGTCTCCACCGGCACACCGCCCGGCGTAGGCCTGGGCCGCACCCCCAAGCGCTGGCTCAAACCCGGCGAAACCGTAACCGTCACCGTAGAAGGACTCGGCTCCCTCACCAACCCCGTCATCGCCGAATAGAAACGAAGCGGGCCGGCGCATCATGCACCGGCCCGCCATCTTCCATCTGGAAGACGCGCATCCAACAAGCCCGCCATTATCCCAGCGCCACCGCAGGATCTGCCTCCACTTCCTCCGCCTCCGGCTGCGATCCCAGCCACGCATACAGCGCCACCCCTACAAAACACACCACCGGCACCAAATACGCAATTGCCACTCCCGCCAAATCTGCAACGCGGCCCATCAACGGAGGAATCGCCGCTCCGCCCACAATCGCCATCACAATTGCGCCCGCGCCGGTCTTCGTCTTAGTCCCCAACCCCTTCACACCCAGCGCAAAAATTGTCGGATACATCATCGACATGAAGAAGCTCACGGCCACCAGGCATCCCACGCCGAGCCATCCGGGCCGCAGCACCGCCATTGTGCAAATCGCCGCATTTGCGGCTGCAAAGGCCCCCAGCAACTTTGAAGCCGGCACAAACCTCAGTAGCCATGTCGATACAAACCGCCCCGTGGTAAACGCGACCAGGGCCGCGGTCAGCCAGTAGCCCGCATTCCGCTCACCCAGCCCCGTGTAGGTCTGCACGTAAGGAATCTGCCAGCTCCACGCACCCACCTGCGCGCCCACATACAAGAACTGCGCCACCACCGCCAGCACAAAATGTTTTCGCTTCATTAACGGCTTCGACGCATCCTTCTCCAGCGTGTTCCGCGAGTAGTCCATCCCCGTGTGCGGAAACGCCGTCCGTCCAATCATCACAGCCCACAGCAGCACGAGAAACCCCAGCACCAGGTACGGAACCACCACCCGCAGCGTCTCGCCCTTCAAATACTCGGCGTAGGTACCAGCCGTCTGCATCGCCGCCACCTGGTCCGGCTTCAATTCAATCCCAGAGAAGATAAATCGGCTCCCAATCAGCACCGCCGTAATGCTTCCCAGCGGATTGAACGCCTGCGAAAGGTTCACCCGCTGCGCCGCAGACTCCGCATCGCCCAGTTGAATAATGAACGGGCTTGCCGCAGTCTCAAGAAACGCGAGGCCGCTTGCAATCACAAACAGCGCCGTAAGAAAAAACCAGTACTGCCCCACCAGCGCAGCCGGCCAGAACAGGATGCACCCTGACCCGTACAGGCAAAGCCCAATCAGTATTCCCGTTTTGTACCCCGCCCGCCGCATGATCTCGCCGGCCGGCAGTGCCAGAAAAAAATAACCCATGTAGAACGCAAACTGCACCAGCCCCGCCTGCAGCCGGTTAATCTCGAACGACTTCATGAACTGCCGAATAAGAATGTCGTTGAAGTTGTTCGGTATCGCCCATAAAAAGAACAGTGCCGTCACCAGCACAAATGGCAGCATCCGTCCTGCCGGAATCAGCGGCGCATCAATGTCTTTACTCAGCGATCTGGCCCCGCCTGATCCAACTGACCCCGTAGAAATGCTCAACGCTCACCCCTGACTCATTCACCTATTCACTTTAGCGGTAACTGGCACCACCCTTTCTACTCAATCCATACCCTCCATGGCAAATCCCTTGCAGATCCGCGCGCGCCTTCCGCGCCAACGCGCCTATCATTCTCCTTGGAAGCTGTGGCCCCGGAACGGCGCCCGCATGGACATTTCTCTCGAAGCCGCGCGCAACTTCTATGCCGAAGACCTGCGCTTCACCACGCGCATGGCCTCACCCGCTCTCTTCGCTGCCTTCGCATCCGTGCCCCGCGAGCGCTTCGTAGGTCCCGGTCCATGGCGCGTGCTCGGTCTGGACGGCTTCTTCACCACCGAAGACGCGGACCCCCGCCACGTCTATCACGACGTCCTCATCGCCCTCGACGAGACCAAGTCCATCAACAACGGCCAGCCCAGCATGTGGGCGCGTTTCTTCGACCAGCTCGGCGTCGAGCCCGGCAACCATGTCCTTCACCTCGGTTCCGGCACCGGCTATTACAGTGCCATCCTGGCCGAACTCACCGGCTCGCAAGGCAAAGTCACCGCTGTTGAAATCGATTCCGCGCTCGCCGAACGCGCCCGCGCAGCGCTCGCCCCTTGGCCGCACGTCAAAGTCCTCCAGGCCGACGGCTCCAGTGGCCCCTTTGGCCCAGCCGACATCATCGTCGCCAGCGCCGGCGCAACTCATCCCCAGACCTCCTGGCTCACCGCCCTCAATCCCAACGGCAAGCTTTTATTTCCCCTCGCCCCGGAAAAAGGCGCAGGCGCCATGGCCCTCCTCACGCGTCGAAGCCCAGACAATTTCGGCGCTAAACTCAGCTATGGAACCCTCTTCATTCCCTTCACCGGGGCGTGCGACCCCGCCGTCGCTGCCCAGCTCGCGGAAGGGCTCGATCGCGATAAGGGCAAGCCCGTACAGTCCTTCCGCCTCGACAATCATGTCAAGGACGACACCTGCTGGCTGCACGCAAACGCTTGGTGCTTCTCCACCCGCGAACCTGACAAAGTTCAGACCGAACTGTGAAAAAGAAAAGACACTGTTACAGCACCCCAGCCAGCCACTTCCCCGTATGGGACATCAGGCACCCCGCCACATCCTCCGGCGTCCCCTCCGCCACAATCCGTCCCCCGCCTTCGCCACCCTCCGGACCCATGTCGATCACCCAGTCCGCGCTCTTGATCACGTCCAGGTTGTGCTCAATCACAATTAGCGACCCGCCCCCGTCAATCAGCTTGCGAAACGCCGTCAGCAGCTTCGACACGTCGTCGAAATGCAATCCCGTCGTCGGTTCATCCAGAATGTAGAGCACCCGGCTCGCCTGACTCGGCCTGGCATTCGCGTTCGCCGCCCGCACCTGCGCCAAATGCGCCGCCAGCTTCACCCTCTGCGCCTCGCCGCCAGACAACGTAGTCGCTGACTGCCCCAGCCGCAGATATCCCAGCCCAATCTCATCTAACACCGCCAGCTTTTCCACCAGCCGCGTCTGTCCCGCAAAAAACCGCAGCGCTTCTTTCACCGTCATCTGCAGCACTTCATGAATGTTCTTGCCCTTGTACTGCACCTGCAAAACCTTGTTCTGATAGCGCGTCCCGTTGCAGTCCTCGCATGGCAGTTCCACATCCGCCAGAAACTGCATCTCCACCGTAACCGTCCCATCGCCCTCGCAGGTATTGCACCGTCCCCCGGGCACATTAAAGCTGAAATGTCCCGGCGTCAGGCTCAACCGTTTAGCCTCAGGCTGCGCCGCATACAATTCGCGCACCAAATCAAATCCCTTGATGTACGTAATCGGATTCGACCGCGGCGTCCGTCCAATCGGCGTCTGGTCCACCAGCACCACATCGTTGAGCCGCTCCACTCCGGTCAGCGATTTGAACACACTCGATGGGTCCGCCCCGTCCGTCTGTCCCAACGCCCGCGCCACGGCCCTGTACAGGACCTGGTGCACCAGCGTCGACTTTCCCGACCCTGAAACTCCAGTAATCGCCACCAGCATGCCCAGCGGAATCTCCACATTCAGTCCGTGCAGGTTGTTGGCTTCCGCTCCCTTCAGCACAAGCCGTTCCCGGCCCGGTTCCCGTCGCCGCGTCGGCACCGGAATTGATATTTGCCCGGACAGATACCGCCCCGTCAGCGAATTGGGGTTGGCTTCAATCTCCGCCAGAACTCCCTCCGCCAGCAGCTTCCCACCAAACTCCCCCGCTCCCGGACCCAGGTCCAGCAAGTGATCCGCCGCCCGCAGCACGTCCGCATCGTGCTCGACTACCAGGATCGTATTCCCCAGATCCCGCAACTCTTCCAGAATCCGAATCAGCCGCGCCGTGTCCCGTGTATGCAGCCCGATCGACGGTTCGTCCAGCACATACAGCGCCCCCACCAGCCGCGACCCTAGCGAAGTCGCGAGCTGAATCCGCTGTGCCTCACCGCCAGACAGCGTCGAAGCCAACCGGTCCAGCGTCAGATACTCGAGGCCGACTGCATCGAGAAAGCTGAGCCGCTGCCGGACCTCGTGCAATATCGGCCCTGCAATTTCCTCCTGCATCGGCGTCAGCCGCAGGCCCTCAAAAAACTCCTTCGCCGCCGCAATCGTCAGCGCCGTCGACTGGCAAATATTCTTCCCGTTCAGCCGCACGCTGCGCGCCTCGGCCCGCAGTCGCTGGCCTCGGCAATCCGGACACTCCGCATACCCGCGATACTTGCTCAGCATCACGCGTACATGCAGCTTGTACTTCTTCTTCTCCATCTGCGCAAAAAATCCAAACACGCCCGCGAAGCTGCTTTTGCCACGTAGTACCGTCTCCCGTGCGGCTTCCGGCATTTCCCGCCACGGCACATCCATGGGAACGCCCAGCTCCGCAGCATGCTTTTTCAGGTCGGTGAACCAGGTCCGGTACTTGGGCCGCTCCCACGGATCAACCGCCCCCGTAGCAAGCGTCAGCCCCTTGTCCGGAATCACCAGGTTCATATCGAAATCAACAGTGTTTCCAAATCCCTGGCACCGTGGGCAAGCCCCGAACGGATTGTTGAAGCTGAACAGTCGCGGTTCTGGATCTTTCCCCGGCCTGTGGCAACTTGTGCACTCATACGCGCCGCTGAACCGATGGCGCTTCCGCTCCGCTGTTTCTTCACGAGGAACTTCCTCAAACACAACCTCGCCCGCTTCGCGATACGCAATCTCCGTCGCATCCACAATGCGTGCTCGATTTTCGGCGCTCACCACGATCCGATCCAGCAGCACAAATACCGGCAGCTTGAAGTCCAGCTCCAGCAGCGATTCAGGAGTCGAAAACTCAACAATCTTTCCCTGCTGAGAAAGCCGATTAAATCCCTTGCTCCGCAATTCCGTCAGCCGCGCCTTCAGCGTCTTCGTGTGCAGCGAGTCCCCACCATTCGCCACGAGCTTCTCCTTCGCGGCTGTCTTCGTCGCGCGCCCTGCAGGCTTCGCCGTCTTCACCGCGGCTTCCGGTTCCACAGTCGCCGTCACAACCGGGAAAAGAGCCTGCAGGCGCGTTCCCTCACCCAGCGCCATCACCGCCTCGGCCACTTCATCCACCGAGTCCCGCTTCACCAAGCCATCGCAGAAAATACAATGCACCGTCCCGCAGCGCGCATACAACAGGCGGAGGTAGTCGTAGATCTCCGTCGCTGTCGCCACCGTAGACCGCGGATTCCGTGTGGTGTTTTTCTGCTTGATGGCAATCGCCGGAGCAAGCCCGTCGATCAGATCCACATCCGGCTTCTCAATCCGTTCCAAAAACTGCCGCGCGTACGCGGACAGCGACTCAACATATCGCCGCTGACCCTCCGCATAAATCGTGTCGAACGCCAGCGACGACTTCCCCGACCCGGAAACTCCGCTGACCACGGTCAGCTTTCCATGAGGAATATCGCAGGATATGTTCTTCAAGTTGTGCGTCCGCGCCCCGCGGATCACAATCGCGTCATTTGCTATTTCAGATAAGCTCAAAGGGAAGACACCGAATTAAATTGGTCCGGGGCGCCCCTGTCCTCTCTGTGAGGTTAGAGACACAACCAGCCATTCTTTATTATAGGGCGTTCCGTAACCGCGCTCTCACCGGGCGGCCCGCACGCGTCGCCTTCCACAAAAACACAAAGGCGGCAGGAACCCGAAGGTTCGCCGCCGCCCCATGGTGCAAATCGCTAAACAGTCCTAGAGGGCCGGATGCAAGATATCGATCGCAGCGGTAATATGTTCAAACGCGCGCTCGCGCAGTCCGTGATTCTCAGGCCGATCATGCCCGTGGTCCACATCGTGAAGCGCCTCCTTCAGCAGGTTGTACGCGGAGTGAATCGGCCATCCATCGCCTCCTCCGCTTTGCGGCGGCGGCGTATGCCACGGGTTTTTGCCATCATCCATCGCTGCGACCTTGACGTCGTTAATGGCTTTG
Source organism: Occallatibacter sp. (assembly GCA_049518435.1). Lineage (GTDB taxonomy): Bacteria > Acidobacteriota > Terriglobia > Terriglobales > Acidobacteriaceae > Telmatobacter. The sequence goes on from JBEKRU010000007.1 coordinate 34,588, forward strand.
TCAATTTGTTCGATCGCGTGCGCCTTACGCTCCATGTGCTCTGGTCGGTTATCGTACTGAAGATAAGCGCGAGCCGAACGCAGGTCGGAAAGTGCGTGAAGATACGCTGGTTCTTGGGCATGCGCCGTGGGCGCCGGTGTCAGGATTAGGAGCGCAAGCAGCGCGAGCGCTGCCGAAGGGAGAAGCTTCAAAATTCGCATTTCTGTCTTACCTTCCTTTGAGGGGAGTGGTTTTGCACTGGCGGAAGAATACTACCGTCTCCGCTGCCCTGCATAGGGCCCATCTTTCCAATTCTTGCGTTTTTCACCCGGCTTCCCCGCAGGGCTTGCTAGCCCTCTATGCGAGTCATTCGGCCCCGAAAGAACCTCTTTGCTGCAAGTGAGGAAGTCAGACCACAGGCAACCACTCATGCGGCTGTAGCTGTGTCTGCAGGTGAGAACACGGGACTGCGCTGAATGTCGCGATTGCCGCAACGCCCCTCACAAATTTGCTGGGAGATTTATTCTGCGTAGCTCTAAGCCACCATTGAAGCAAGATAAGGATATGTTGATTCGGACGCTTTTGCCGCTCGCGGCCCGCGGTCCAGAACTCCCGCCAGGCTCATCACCACCTGCGATGCGCACGCGGGGCACTGGTCCGCGCAGTTGCTCACGCATTCGCAATCAGGACACAAATAAGCAGATGTCAATGGAAAATGTTCCATCATCCCATAAGTCATTGCCATCGGCCTCCCTCCCCACAGGTTGCCAGAAACGACACCATAACAGGGCCAAACCATAGGCCTTTACCGCGTCGTACGAAACTTCGATGCCACTGAATTCGCGCAGGTTGCCCGCGCGCTCTTCCCAGGCGGACTCGCCGCCCCGGCATACTGCGATGCCCGCGGAAGACCGTGCAAGACTCCTGCGCGGCCCCGCGTGCAAATTCCCGCTATTTCGTGAACAGGTTGCTATTGGTGGTGTCGAATTCTTGTTCCGTCCTGGCAGCCTTATGCGCCGCGTTGTTAGCCACTTCGTCGATCCTCTTCTCAGCTTCCGCGTCCGTCGTTTCCGGCCTTACCGGTACGAACGTGGGCTTCTTGTCCGCCGCCAAAGTCTCGTCCACAGGAATCTTTCCGATTGTCGTTTCAGGGATCGCCATGTGCATCATCTCCTGGGGTCTTTCGATGCCCTGTCCAACCGTGAAGATGTATCGTGTCCACCCTCCGAATCCCTTAATGCTCTCGGTGCGAGGATCAGGCAGAAACTCCCTTTCCAGGTCTTCTTCAACCTTCCGCTCCAGCACGCCCGCCAAGCCCATCAGCACACCCGAGGCGCAGGCCGGGCACTGCATTGAGCAGTTGCCCACGCAGTCGCAATCCTGACAGAGATATGCAGAAGACAGGGGAATATGCTGCATTGTGCAGAGAATCATGGTTTCACTCCATTCAGGCTTGGGGGAAGCAAGAGCGTTCGCAGTACCGGCCAACAATCGCTCTCACCCATTTGCAATTTTCGTGATCAGGGCAACGCACTCCCGCGGAATCTTCTGGGGAAGTTCACGCCAATCCGGTCCACTGGAAGCTTCCGCGTACCCCGCACCACCCATCCTCTTACCATTAACGGCCAGAACCTGATTTCTCCTTTCAGGTTCCTCACGTTTTTTATTCGCTATCTCCATCCCCACACGCCCCCACCCACTCCTGGCACACATTTCTCATCGTTCTCAATGCGATAGCCGGTTCGTCCCCGCTACGCGTCCATACCAAAGTCCTGAATCCTTTACCATCCGCCTCTGGTCGCGAAAGTCCACATAAGTCAGCCCATATCCCCGGCTATAGCCATCCGTCCACTCGAAGCTATCCATCAAACTCCAAGCATGAAACGCCCGCACCATCGCACCATCCGCAATCGCCCGTGCCAACTCCGCCAATATCCCTTTGAAAAACGCCGTCCGCCTTTCATCCGGAACTCTACCGCCCTCCTTCTCATAAGGCATATCCATATAGCAGCATCCACATTCCGTTATCTCAATGATCGGACTGTTATACTCCCGTTATATATGCGTCACCAGATCATAAATTCCCTTCGGCCAAATCTCTAATCCCGCATGCGTCCGCGGACCGTCCGTCGGCATAACCGCATGGAATCGCGTATATGGTTCGCGCCCGTTCGTGTCCCCCGTCTCCGCTTCAATCTCCGTCCCGTAATGCAGCGCACTGCCTTTACGCCTACGGCATGTTGAACGCCGCCCACACCGTAATCCGGTCGCTCAGTTCCTTTGCCAAAATCCCCGCATAGTCCGCAAAATATCCCGCCAAATCGCGATTCGGCCACCCTCCCTTATCCTCCGCCCACTGCGGCAAGTCCCAGTGATACATCGTGCAGAACGGACGAATCCCCGCCTCCAGCGCCGCATCCATCACGCGCTTGTAGTGGTCAATCCCCTCGACCCGAAACGCAAAAGTTCGCTCAATTTCTAACCAGTGTTTGCATGCATAAGATCATCGTCCTCGGCTGGTGGGGAATTCTTCGGGTCGCTATGCGCAGCAACCCCAGGTCGCGCCATCGCATCCCCCTTACAGGCCTTACGCTCGCTTTCGCACGCAGCAGCCGGTCAGATACGAATTCAGTCCAACGCCCGATGCGCCCCGTCGAGGCAAAAGCGTTCAGCAACTCGCCCCAAAAAACTTTGACGGGAGCTCCTTTCCATGAAAAGCTCTACAGCGCCAGCCACGGCGCCCGCTCCTTCCAAACCGCGCATCGAAACAAGGTTCTGGACCGGCAGAATTACCTTCCGGACCTGCTGCTTTGGCACACCCATCGCAGTCTTGGCGGTGGTAACCGTTTACCTAATCTCTGCGATTTGGCCCTTTCGGTACAGAAATGTTCAGCCCATGCTCCAGGAGGTCCTCGGCAGCCACGTCAAAATCGACCATTATCATCGCATTTACTTCCCCAACCCCGGCTTCATGGCCACAGACATCACGCTCTCTCGCGACTCCGCGCCCAACCTTCCCCCGCTTGGCACCATGCAAAGCGTCTCGGTTCAAGGCACCTGGCTCGATCTCCTGATGCTGCGCAAGGTTGTGCGTCTGGTTGACATCACCGGCCTGCACATCGTCATCCCGCCATTGGGAAGCGACGCCAATCACAAGGACTTTCCCCCCGGAAGCAGCGCGGATTTTGGCGGTCCTTCCGCCGTCGTTGAGGAACTCCGCTTTCACGATTCCACCCTCGACATCATGCGCGTCAACGGCAGCCGTTTTTCTTTTCCGATCAAGGAACTCACCATCCGCAATCTGCAGAAGGGCCAGCCGCTCGCCTATGCCGTCGATATGCGGAATGCCAAGCCCACCGGCCACATCTTCTCTACGGGCAACTTTGGGCCGCTTGACTCAAAGAATCTCGGCGCCACTCCTTTATCGGGCCAGTTCACCTTCGCCCAGGTCAACCTCCACGAAATAGGCAGCATCAGCGGAACGCTCGCTTCCAAAGGGCAGTTCCACGGCACCCTGGCTGCCTTTGATGCCGATGCCACTTCGAATACCCCCGATTTTGCCGTCAGCACCGGCAAGCCCACGCCCTTCACCGCGTCCGTTCACTGCACCATCAACGGCCTCAACGGTGATCTCGTCCTTCATGATATCGATGCAACCACAGGCGCAACCACCATTCACGTTCAAGGCGGCATCGTGGGTTCCCCCAAGGTTGCCGATGTTGACATTGCCGCCGCGGGCCGCGTGCAGGACATCCTGCATCCCTTCATCCACGATCAGATTCCTCTGGCCGGCGCAGTGGCCCTTCATAGTCATGCGCATCTCGACCCCGACGGCAATCGATTGCAGTTTCTTCAGCGGCTTAAAGTCGATGGATCGTTCGACGCTCCCGCCGAGCGCCTTACCGACAAAGCTACCGAGAAGAAACTCTCAGCCTTCAGCCAGCGCGCTCAAGGCATCAAGGCTCCTACTCGGGAAACAGACTCAGCCGGCAAATCTTCAAGTTCAACCGCGGCTTCGGATTCATCGGATGTTGTATCGTCTCTAAGCGGCCCAGTCAAGATACGCAATGGTGTCCTCTCCACGCAGCGAATCACCTTCAAAACGCCCGGCGTGGCAGTGGATCTAAGCGGTTCCTTCAACCTCCACACCAGCACCGTCAATTTGACCGGGAACCTTACCATGCAGTCCGACATCTCCCATACCACCACCGGTTTCAAGTCGCTGCTGGTGAAACCGCTGATTCCCTTCTTCAAAAAGAAAAACGCCGGTGCGGTTATTCCGATTGCCATTACTGGCGGTCCAGGCAAATACAAAGTCACGCAGAATCTCGCCCACAACAAGTAGCGTGCCTTCACCGTGCCCGGCGTTGACGATTACCCAGATCCCTACTCCACGTCCAATCCCCAGCCGCCCATTAAACTGGTAGCTGAGGTAATACGTGCGTCGTTCCGCCATCTTCGTCCTGTTCTTCGTCTCGCTCTCCGCCTTCTCGCAGACTTCCGCCCGAGCTCCGGAATCCAAATCTCCCGCCCCCGCGTCCCTGCCAGATGCGAATCCCCTGCCAGACCCAGAAACTACGACCTCAAGGTCTGACGGGAAATTTGTGGAGATCGCCCCCGAAGTCGCCGATGCCGAAGCCGCCATCGCTATCTCCGACTGGAAATCCGCTCAAGCCAGGCTCACCCCCTACATCGCCGACCACCCCGGCGATCCGCGAGCCCTCTTCGACGCCGGCTACGTGGCCGACGCCCAGAACCGCCTCGACGACGCAGTCACCCTCTACCGCCAGGCCATTGAGGCCGACCCAAAATCCTTCGAAGCTCACGTCTCGCTCGGCCTTCTTCTCGCCCGCCAGAGTAAATTCGAAGACGCCCGCCCTGAACTCGCCCTCGCAACCAACCTCGACGCCGGTGCCGTCGGCCCTCTCGCCAAAGCCCGCGCCTGGCGCGCCCTCGCCCAGATCGATCGCCAGGACGACCCTACGGAAGCGTCGAACGACCTCCTCGAAGCCCTCCAACTCTCCCCGGAAACCCCGGACGACACTCTCCTCGCCGCCGCGTTAGCCGATCAGGCCGGCGAATTCGGCGCCGCTCAGAAAGCCTACCGGCGCGTTCTGGCCGCCAACCCCAAGTCCGTCCCCGCCAACGCCGGCCTCGCCCATCTCCTCATCGCGGCCAAACAGTTTCCTGAAGCCGAGACCCTCCTCCGCGCCGCGCTCCAGCAAGCTCCAAACGACCCCGCCCTTACCGCGCAACTGGCCTCCGTCCTCGCCGCACAGGACAAGGCGGAAGCCCTGCCCCTTATTCAGAAGCTGCACGACTTCCACCCGGAAAACGCCGCCATCACCCGCATGCTGGCTGAGATCCTCTCCGAATCCGGCGACGCCGCTGGCTCCGACCGCTACTACATCACCCTGCTCGCCACCAGCCCCAAAGATCCTGACCTGCTCGTTGCCCACGGCCAGAACTTAACCCGCCAGTTCCACTTCCCTGAGGCCTTCGCCGCCTTCGACAAAGCTACGCAGCTCGACCCCGCCAACGCCGATGGGTGGGCTGGCCTCGCCTTCGCCGCCTCCAAAACCAACCAGCCTTCCATCACGCTGCACGCCCTTACCATGCGGTCAAAGTATCTTCCAGAAGTCCCCTCCACCTACTTCCTTTGGGCAACATCCTATGATTCATTGCACCAGAAGGTGGAGGCCGTAACCTACTACCGCCATTTTCTGGAAGCATCGGCAGGAAAGTTCCCAAATCAGGAATGGCAGGCTCGCCAGCGTATCCAATTGCTCACCAAATAGATTCCTCCTGCGCGATCATGCCAATAACAGAAGCGGTCCGGGTTTCCCATCTGCAACTTTGGTGCGGGAGATCACAATTTTTCCCTTGCGTTCTCCGTTAAAATGCGCCATAGTCTCGGCTTAAGGATCAAGACGGCTTCAGCGGAGGTGGTACCACATGCGGGCTCATGTCTCTATGGCAGTTCTCGTCCTCCTCACCGTGACAACCGTCCCCCTGTGCGCCTCCGGGCTCGATGACAAGTTGTTCGATCAGCAGAGCATCGATGCCCTCGCACTCAAAGCCAGCCAGGCTCAGCCGCGCGAGCAATGTTTCCTGTACGCTCAGCTCATGCACCAGATGACCGAGGTCAGCCTCCGTCAGTACAACGCCGGCGAATCGGAAAAAGCCACCGGCATGCTGAAGGGCATTCAGACCCTTGCGCACAAAATCCATCTCACCATGGCCGACGACAACAAGCGCCTCAAGGATTCTGAGATCCTCCTCCGCCACACCGCCTTCCGCCTGTCCGAAATGCTCCACAACAGCAGCTTTGAAGACCGTGAAATCGTGCAGGAGACGCTTGCCCAGGTAAACCAGGCACAAAGCGAAACTATGCTCCAGGTCTTTCGAAAGTAGCTCCGGCATTCAACGCTTCAGACGCTGGGTCTTCCTAAACAAGCGCAGCGAATCGGGGTCCCCACAGATCCGATGCTGGGGACCCCGATTCGCTGCGCTTGTTTAGGAAGACGGATATTCTGATGCGCTGTAGTAATTCAATTACACGATTTCCATGCGATCGATAAGGCCATCGCGGAAGATGTAAACGTGATGGACCGTGGCATCGCGAACGAGGTTGCCCTGAAGATCGCGAACGATCATATGAACCCTGACTTTGGCTTTGCCTGTGTTGTCGACGTCGATCTTGATAGGTTCAAGGATGGGATCGATAAGAGACCATTGGCGTTTCCAGTAAACGCGAACGCCATCTGTTCCCTGAACACGCCCACCTTCCAATCCGTTGGGCCAGTCGACATCAGGCTGCATGCGCGCGAGGACGGCTTCCATGCGACGGGCGTTGAAGTCGCGGTAGGCTTCCACAAGGAACTCACGAATTTTTTCAGCTTCCGGGTGAGGCGAGGGCTGGTGGGGCATGCAATGAACTCCAGCATTATTCGGGGTGGTCGGGGCTCATGAGACAGATGTCATTTAAACTATTGAAAACAAGTAAGTTATCGACTCTTAAAAGGTCGTCAAAATGGTCCAGATAATCAAAACCGTTCAACTGACTGCCCGCTGGTACAAATTTGTACAAAAACCCGAGCGGGCCGGTGAAGCTACCGCTTGACGCGCATGCGAGCCTCTTCTCGCAATTGAACCGACTCAGGGACGGTGAACGAAAAGTATCGGCGCTGTCCCCTCTCACCCGTCTTACCCCTTTCCGCTGGCCTATCGAAAGTTAGTATATCCGGATTCTTCGCGAAGTGATCCCACACGTAATCAGGAGATCGCCCCCACCTTGTGCCGACCTGTTGCGATGTCCGGTTTGAATGCGACGGTGGCTGCAAGAAGGCCCTCGCCTGCGCCATCTTCCTGAGCATACCCGTATCCTGCTGCGCCGGCTCGCGTCGGAGAAGATAGAGGGACCCACAACAATCGATGGCCAGCAACTGGCCAAGCGGGTGGTGCTCGCCAATTGCGTGTTTCGGCTGCCCGCGATGATCGCCGACAAGAAGGGTCGCATGCGCCCACTAGGAGCAACGCGATGGTGGAAGTATTGGAACCCCTTCCAGGCGAAACTCCGATGCTCTACGAATGCGGCTTCGCCGTCGTCGGGACCGGCGATACCTGGCACATGCCGACTCACCAAGAGCTCGTGGGCCAATGCCCGTACGTACGGTGCCATTACGTTCGCAGGACAAAGATTTTCTACAAATCTCAACTGCGAGATCCAGGACAAGGTCTACACGCGGGACGAGTAGACGCCAATGATGGCAGGCTACGCTGCGCCGAGTATTGAACTACATGGTTCCCCACTGGCGGAAAATGTTTCCGCCCCGAGAAACTCAATGGGTTCCGAAAACTCGATTTGTGCGAACTGGGCACCTCACCAAACAGTTGAAGAGTATCAAACTGGAACTCACTGCCACCGACAAATACCTCGATGTGGCATCCGAGGTCGTGAATCCCCCACTTTCCGAGGAGCGCCCGAGGCGTCGGCGCAAAAACGCTCTCTGGCCATCAAAGAGTTTGCACTCGGCATCGAGGCGCTGGAGCGATTCGTGCCCGCACCGCCCGATCCTCGTTCCGCCTCTTCATGGGAAATCGTGCAGCTACCGACTTCCTGACGGGTCAGGGTTGAGGCTTTGCGCTTTGCCACGCGCGGAGCCAGGCCTCGAGCTCGGTGCGGCCTTCGTGGGCTGCCCAGTCAGCGGGGGTTCCATGCCAGAGAATGTCTTTCAGATCGAGTCGCGCGCCGCGTTCGACGAGTAGGCGCACTAAGGCATCGTGCCCGGCGAGGGCGGCTTGATGCAGGGGTGTGGAATGCGAATGCGTCCCGACTGGGTTGTATCGGTTTGGGTCTTCGCGGGAGTCGAGCAGCATCCTGACGATTTCGATGCGGCCGAACTGGGAAGCCAGAGCGAGTGCGCGGTGACGATCGTCGGAGGTTGCGAGCGGAAGCAATTGCCGGAAATCTTCGGTGCGGCCTAAGGCGGCTGCTGCGGGCAGGTCGAGGTTGGCGCCGTGGAGAAGCAACGCATCGGCGGCTTGAAACTCGCCGTGACCGAGGGCTGACCTCATTGCGCTCTCGGGGTTGGCTCCTTGATCGCACAAGAAATCGATCAAGGGCAGTTGTACGCGGCACTCACGCGGTACACGGCCGGAGCAAACCAGACCCAGCGTCTCGTTCAACGCGGATCGATCCGCACCCGCATCGAGGATCGTCCTGGCGACGGCAACGATGTTGGGCGGCAAAGTGCCGTGGCGAATGGGATTCTCAGCTACGAACTCCAATAATGTCGGATTGCGGAAATAGTTTACCCCTTCGAAAACGACGCGCTGTCGGACCAGATGCGGATGTTGATTCAGGTGTGCCTTCAGACCCGCTATATCCCCGGCATCGAGGAGATCTACGGCGCGGCGAAAGAGGGGGTCCTCGATGCGCTCGTGGTGGGGCGCATTCTGCTGAGTTGCAGGAGCGGGTTTTTCGGTGCGGACTTTGAGACGCGGCCAGGTTGGAAATCCATGCTCGCGGGCGATGGTTAGTTGCGCGTCGGCAAGGCTGAATGGAGCCGAGAGGATTTCCGCGTCGGCTGCGGCTTGGAAGCGCGGGTGGAATTCGCGGATGCGTTGAGCGGCTTCGGGGTGGTGAGCGGAGTGGGCTTTGCGGAGGTCTTTGGCTTGGTATTTCAGGTGGTCGAGGCTGGGATTAGGCGGGAGGGGTTGCACCGGCATGACGAACTTCCTTTCGTGTGCCCAGGTCCGCGTGTAGAGGGCTGAAAGTCAGTTCGGGAGATTGTGTTGTTGCAGGTGGACTTCTGTCCTTTCCGCGGACCGGATGCGCCCTTTGCGCAATTTCACGATAGCAGATCCGCGGAAAAATTTGGGGCCTAACGGGGCGCGGGCTCGGCGGAGTCGGCGAGGGCGTAGGCGAGAACGGCCATGACGGCGGCGTTCTCATTCAGGTGGCGGGGGTCGACTTTGTCGAAGGTATCGGCGGCGGTGTGGTGGTAGTTGAAGTAGAAGCGGCTGTCCTGGACGGGAGCGAAGCTGGGCACGCCCTTTTCCGTGAGGCCGGAGATGTCTTCGCCGGTTTCCGCCGCTTCGACGAGGGTCTCGGCGCCGATGGGGTCGAGGAGTTGGGCGACCGGGCGCAACCACTGGCCGAGCGCGGGCTTGCCGGAGTAATAAATGCCGGTGGGGTGATCGCAGCCGAGATCGCTCTCGATTGCGCCGATGTGGTTCATGGCTTCTCCGGCGTGCTCAGCCATATAGGCGGCTGCGCCCTGAGAGCCTTCTTCTTCGCTCATCCATGCAACAAAGCGGACGGTGCGGCGGGGATGAATGCCGAGGTCCTTGAGAAGGTGGATGACCTGCATGGAAACGACCACGCCTGCGCCGTCGTCGATTGCGCCGGTGCCGAGGTCCCAGGAGTCGAGGTGGCCGGAGACGATGACGACCTGTTCAGGGTGCTCAGTTCCCTTCCAGTCGGCGATGACGTTGAAGCTTGGCGCGTCTGGGAGGGTTTGGGGCGTAAGGGTGAGGTGAAGGCGAACGGGGCCCTGTGCGGCGAGGTCTTTGAGCATGTCGGCGTCTTCAGAGGAGAGGGCCGCGGCGGGGATTTTGGGCACACCATCGGTGTACGCGGTGAGGCCGGTATGCGGGAGACGGAAATCCGCACCGCCAACGGAGCGAACAAGCACCGCCGCCGCGCCGACGGACGCGCCGACCATGGGAGCTGATCCGCGATAAATCACGCCGCCGCCGTAGGCATCCAGGCCTTTGCCCTGGGCGGCAAGTTCCTTGTCGAACTTGTGGTTGAAGAGCAGGATTTTGCCGTTCACTGCACCGGGCGGGAGGGCATGGAGCTGGTTAAAATCATCGACCACGACCACTTCGGCGGTGAGGCCTTCGGCGGGCGTGGCGACGCTGCCGCCGAGCGCGGTGAGGACGAGTTTCTGGGCGGTTCCGGGAGTCTGCCCGGGCCAGGAAACGACTTCGGCGGTTTCAAGGCCGCGAACCCAGTGCGGGACGGTCGCTTTTTCTTTTGTAACGGTAGCTCCGAGGGTGCGCATTTCGGCGGCAACGTAGTCGACGGCCTGCTGAGCCTGGGGCGAGCCGCTGAGACGCGGACCGATGTTATCCGTGAGATGGCGCAGTTCATTGAGGGCGTAGGGATCCTTGAGGGCGGCTTCGCGGAGGCGCGCCATGGTGGCGAGTTGCTCCGGGGTCCAGGCACTCTTGCCTCCGGCCATCATGGCGTTGAGGCGGTCAAAAATGCTCGGGCTGGTGCTGCCGGGGCTTGGCGGAGCAGGAACGGGCGATTGCCCGATGCAGATTTGTGCAGCGCATGCAGCAGCTAGAACGGCCGCTGCGTAGAGCAGGTTGTTGCGGCTGGGGGAACCCATGAGGGATGTTACCACGTTGTTTCTGCGTCTCTTTGGACGGGCTTCCGTCTATAGAAGTGGAAGCTGCTTTTCGGCCAGGGACCTGTTTTGATTGCTTTGCGTCAGGCCGCATCTTGAGGAGTCCCTGCATCCAACGAGGGTCGTGGATCTCGATGGATCGATGTAGGAACGCAAGACGGGTTCGCCCACGACTCGCTATACTGGTAGTTGGTGCATTGAATCATCCTGCCGCAAGGCAGTTCACCCCGACGAGGTTACGGAATTCATGAACTCGCTTTTTGAACGGCTGCGTACGCGCCGGCTCGCTACAGTCTTTTTGCTGCTTGCTACCCTCTCGGTCACGGTTGTGGCCGGTTCTTTCATGGCGCACGGTGTTCGTGGACAGGAGAAGCAGAACCCGAGCGCCGACGCCACTCCGCTGAGCGTGGTCAACTCCAGTGTGGCTCCCAACGAGTTTGTGAGGATTGCCAAACAGGTTGGTCCGGCGGTGGTGAACATCAACACGGAGACGCTGCCGAAGCAGTCGGAGAACAAGGGACGCAGAAATCCGCACGCACGGCCGATGCCGAATCCGCAGAACCCCGGCGACGACGATCAGGAAGACGATCAGGGCCAGGGGCAAGGTCAGGGCAACTTTCAGGACTTTTTCAACCACTTCTTTGGCGGGCAGGCGCCGGACCAGGAAGGCGGGGACGACGGGCAGGTTCGCGAGTCGCTGGGGTCGGGATTCATTGTGGACCCCAAGGGCTACATCATCACCAACAACCACGTGATTGAGAAGGCCGACAAGATTTACGTAAAGCTTTCGACAGACCCTGACAACCAGGATCAAGGACGGCCGGCGCGGGTGATCGGCGTGGACAAGTCGACGGACCTGGCGGTGATCAAGATTGATACGAGCACGCCGCTACCGACTGTGAAGCTGGGCAATTCCGACACCGCGGCGGTGGGCGACTGGGTGGAGGCGATCGGCAGCCCGTTCGCGCTGGCGCAGACGGTGACCGCGGGCATTATTTCGGCCAAGAACCGGACGATTGAGAAGGGCGCGAGCGGCGAGTTCCAGCACTTTATTCAGACGGACGCGGCCATCAATCCGGGAAATAGCGGCGGTCCGCTGCTGAATATGAACGGTGATGTGATCGGCGTGAACACGGCGATTTATACGCAGTCTGCCGGCTACCAGGGGATTGGTTTCGCGATGCCATCGAATACGGTGGCAAATGTCTACAACGACCTGATCAGCGCCGGGCACAAGGTAACGCGCGGGTCGATCGGCATCCGGTTCAACCAGGGGCTTTCAGGGGCTGTGAACCGCGTTTACGGCTTCAAGGCAGGCGTGCTGGTACAGCAGGTTCAGCCCGGCGGTCCCGCGGAAAAGGGCGGGATCAAGGTTGGCGATATTATTACGACGATTGACGGACGGCCCATCAAGGACGGGGACGACCTGGTAAACGAGATTACGAGCCGCAGGCCTGGAAGCAGCATCCGGCTGGGTTATGTGCGTGACGGCAAACCAGGGGACACGACGGTGACGATCGGGGACCTGGACAAGGTGTTTGCGGAGCAGGCCAGCGATCAGGTCCCAGGTGGACCGGACGACAAGGGCGACGCGGGAGAAACCAAGCTGGGATTGGTGGTCCGCGAGGTTTCTCAAGCGACGGCTGCGAAGCTGCATCTTTCGGGAGTGGTGATTCAGTCGGTGCGATCCGGCTCATTTGCGGACCTGCAGGGACTTGAGCCTGGGTTGGTGATTATCCGGATCAACAAGCAGGCGACGGGTACAAAGGACCAGTACGATGCCGTGGTTGGGAAGCTGAAGGTCGGAGATGACGTGGTATTCGAGGTAGTTGATCCGCGGCATCCGGGCAATGGAATCAATTACCTGGGTGGCACGCTGGAGTAGATCGCAAGGACGCCGGTTGAGGAAATCTTAGCTTTCTGCGGCAGGATACCGCCGCTCGGGCAAGTTTCCGTAGCCGGCGTTCTGCCCGAATTTGTACAGAATTCGGGAACCGGGCTGCTTTTTCGCTTGTCGCAATGCGGGACATTCCGCTAAGGTTTGAAGATAAGTCCAGGAAAATCTGTTTTTAGATGAGGTTGAACCAGCATGCTTTCATTCCGAGCAAGTCTGGCACTTTTGCTTTTGGCCGTATTGGCCACAGTTCCGGCGTTTGCCGGATACACACATCGCGCAACCGCGACTCGGCGGGCGCACTCGCTGCACAAGGCCCCTCCCACGAAGGGATCTCATAGGCTGCACGGCCAGCAAGCCATTGATCCGGCACGCGTGACGGAGATTCAGCAGGCACTGATTCGCCAGCACTACCTGACGAGCGACGCCAACGGCAAATGGGACGCCACGACCGAGGCGGCGATGCAGAAGTACCAGGCGGACCAGGGCTGGCAGACCAAGCTGATGCCGGACTCGCGAGCCCTCTTGAAGCTTGGACTGGGGCCGGATTACTCCACGGCGATCAATGCGAAGAACTCAACGTTTGCAGCGCCGCCGCCTGTGACGACGATACCTGCTCCTCAGGTGGATGGATTTTCCGCGGCTGCCGGAGTTAGCCGCTAGCTCCCAGTGGTTTCTTGAACGAAAAAAGAGCCGCCAAATGGCGGCTCTTTTTTCGTCTATGGAATCCCCGGTTGTTCTAGAAGCGCGAGGCCGGCATTCCTTTCAGGAGGAATTCGTAGCGGGCACGCAGAGTATCCGGGCCAGCGGTTATGGGATCGTTGAGATGGATCAACGCATCATCCGCGCCGTACTTGGGCCAAGTCGGAAGGCCCGGGCCGTTGGGATCGCCTGTTTTCGCGAAGTTGGTCCAGTAGCTCATCATCTCTTCGCTCAGCTTGCGATCTTCCGAACGAACGGTTTCGCCCGGGCGGGTGTCGAGGGTGCCGAAGACGTACTCAATATCGTCGGAGTGGAAGGCAAAGCTGCCGGGGTGGAATTTGCTCGGCAGAGCGCGTAGCTCGAAGTGGTAGCGGTAGACAGGGCTATCGCCTGTTTTCCTGTGCGCCTCAAGCCACTTCCAGGTGCCGAATGCGATGAAGGAGTCCCCGCCATAAGCTCCTGCGGATTCGATTGCCTCTTCGTCCGTGGCTCCGGGATAAATCGAAAGGAATTCGGCGGAACGATCTTTGAACATTCCCGCGGCCATGCCTTTCCATTTTTCTGTTGTCACGCCGTTGCCGAGCCAGCTGCCCTCGTCGCGATTCCAGCCGGCGAGGAGGGGTACGTGCGCCTGCTTGCCAGCGGCATAAGTCTCCGGCACAGGCTCGGTGAGCAACTTGCCATCCACATCTGGCGGGAAACCGCTGCGCTTGGATTTCACGGCGTCGAGGATCTTGTCGGTAGGCAATGCTCGCAGTTCCGCCAGCGACTTGACGCCGAGCGTTGCAACAAATTCGTCATCCTTCTTCTGGCGCGCTTCGAGAGTGTCCATGGGGAGCACATCGCTGAATGCGCCGCCGCTTTCACCGATGGCTTTGGCGAAGAGCCCTTTGGCCGAGGGCACCGCCATCAGGGTGCAGACGGCGAAGGAACCGGCACTCTCACCGAAGATGGTTACGTTGTCGGCATCGCCGCCGAATTCCTTGATGTTCGCTTTGACCCATTGGAGGGCGGCGACCATATCCATGAGGCCGTAGTTCCCTGCTGCTCCGTTGGCCTCCCTGGCCAGGTCGGACGTGGCGAGGAAACCGAAGATGCCCAGCCGGTAGTTGATGGTGACGAGGACCACGCCCTTCAGCGGGAGAAAGTCGCCGTTGTGGCGGGGCTCGTTGCTGCCACCGCCGGAATAGCCGCCGCCGTGAATCCAGAACATGACGGGTAGCTTGCTGTCTTTGGTGGCGTCTGCGGGTGCGTAAACATTTAGGAAAAGGCAGTCCTCGCTGGGACCCGCGTCCTGAAAAACCATGTCATCAAAGACGTGGTTCTGGGCGCAGTGAGCGCCGAATTTGGTGGCGTCGCGCTCACCCTTCCATTTGGCTGGCGGCTCGGGCGCTTTCCAGCGCAGGTCGCCTACCGGCGGAGCTGCATAAGGCAGTCCGAGAAACGCTTTGACTTTGCCGTCATTGATGGTTTTACCCGTGGCCTTGCCCTGCTCTGTTTTTACTGTCAGCGAATCCGCATGAACTGTGGCAGCCAATCCGAAAACGAGCGCGGTCATGGCCAAGGCGCACGCTGCCTTCAACCCCATTTGCATGATAAAAATCCTCCGCGAGATACCTTATCAGGACGGGGCGGAGGTTGGGGGAGTTTCAGAACTCGACCGAGACGGTCGTTTCTGGGTGAGAATCAATACCGCTCGCTCAGGATCATCCAAAAAGTCTGCAATCCGAATGGCCTGACTGCGGATGAGTTTCTCTGCAATTTCATTTCCGTAGTCACAACCTTTCAGAAGAATGACTTTAGGAGGTTGGCCCAAGGCAACTGCTAGATCGCTGAAATCGGCGTCAGCAGTGAGGATAGCGAATCCGTTGGCACGAGCGAAATCCCAGATTTTCCTATCCGGTTTTTGCTTTAGGCCCACGGTGCGGACATGGAGTGAGTTTGAGAACAAATCCCCAATCTGGTGCAGTAGCCGAGGAGAAAGATTCTCATCGAGGAGAAGCTTCAAAACGCGACACGCCGCCCCATTTTGACGGCGAAGTCAAAAACTGCTTGAAAGTCGGCCGGCTCGAGGTCGGGGTAGTCCTCGAGAATTTGCTCCTGGGTCGCGCCTGAGGCAAGCCAGCCCAACACGTCCCAGACAGTGATCCGCAGCCCACGAATGCAGGGTTGGCCGGAGCGCTTGCCGGGCTCGATGGTAATCCGGGATTCAAGGGCGCTGCTCATGGTGAAATAATAGCGCGATTTGACAGCAGTCAGTAGCTCGGAGATTCAGAGCAGTTCCGGAGCAAGCAGGTCGGCGATGTTTTCACGGCGACGGATGAGGCGGCACTTGGAGCCCTGGACTAACACTTCCGCAGCGCGGGGGCGGGTGTTGTAGTTGGAACTCTGCGCCATGCCGTAGGCGCCCGCGTCAAGCAGGGCGATGAGGTCGCCGGGGGCGATGGGCGGTAGTTTGCGGTCGCGGGCGAAGAAATCGCCGGTTTCGCAGACGGGGCCGACAACATCGACGGTTCGCGGTCTGCCTCGACGGAGGCGAATGGGAACAATGTCATGGTGCGCTTGATAGAGCGCGGGGCGGATGAGATCGTTCATGGCGGCGTCGGTAATGACGAAGGTCTTTTTGCCGTTGTGCTTGACCTGCAGCACGCGGGCGACGAGAGCGCCGGCATGGGCGACGAGGAAGCGGCCGGGTTCGAGAAGGAGACGGCCTTCGAAGCTGCCCAGCGCCTGCTCCAGCGCGGCTGCATATTCTGCTACTTTGGCAGCGGCGTTGAACGCGCCGCCATGGTAATCGATGCCGAGGCCGCCACCGGCGTCGATGGCCTGGAGGACGATGCCATCGCGCCGGAGCCCTGCTACAAGCTTGCTGACGCGCTGCATGGCCGCGCCAAATGGATCGGCGGAGCGAATCTGCGAACCGATGTGGACGCTGACGCCGTAGGCTTCGAGCCAGCGATGCTTAGCGGCACTCTTGTAAATGCGGGCGGCGTGGCGGATATCGATGCCGAACTTGTGCTCGCGGAGACCGGTGGAGATGTAAGGGTGGGTGTCGGCGAAGACGTCAGGGTTGACGCGCAGGGCAAAGCGGGCCTTGGTTTTGAGCCTGGTGGCGCGGGCGGCGAGCAGGGCGAGTTCGGCTTCGCTTTCGACATTGAACTGAAGGATTCCGGACTTTAGGGCGAGGTCGATTTCGGCGGTGGTTTTCCCGACGCCGGAAAAGACGACGCGGTCCAGGGCTTCAGGCGCGGCGGCATGCACACGCTCGAGTTCGCCTCCGGAAACGATGTCGAAACCTGCGCCGTGGGCGGCGAGGAGCTTGAGGACGGCGAGGGCAGAGTTGGCTTTAACCGCGTAGCAGACGAGGTGTTCCCTGCCCGCGAGCGCTTGCTGAAAGAGGCCGAGGCGTTCGACCATCTGGTCGCCGGAATAAACGTAAAGCGGTGTGCCGTAACGCTTGGAGAGTGCCTCAAGGGAGACCTTGCCGCAAGAGAGTGGGCTGCCGGGCGTTGGGTGGTGAAAGGGTCGGGGAGAAGGAATGGATATGGGTGTCAAGATGGCGTTCCAGTCAAAGATGAAGTTCCAATCGGGGTGCTCTTTCGAGGGTATCGCATTTGAGTGGGGGTTCGAGCGTCGCTGGGCCTGAGCCGGTTATGCGAGAATCGGTACGCCAATGACACTTCGACGAAAAGCTACAGCAGTTCTTACCGACAGCCACTTCCTGGTTCCGTTGATCGTGTTCTGCATCGGACTTGCGCTACTGATCACGCTGCACTAATGGACAGGACAGGCACGATGACCGGAACGGCAAACAGAAACACGGAATTGCGTGGAAGCGGTCATGGGCTGGGCGTGGTGTGCGCACTGACGGCTGGCGTTTGGCTGGGAGCGGCGGAGGCTCCGACGAAGCTGGTGAACTCCGGACTGTCGCCTTATGCCATTTCGCTGTGCATGGTGGCGGGAGTTTTCACGGCGCGGTGGACTGTGCCGACGCTGCTGAAAGGCACGCGCTATGTGTTCGCCGATCTGGGACGGAACATGCACCTGATCCTGAACGCGATTCTGGCGGGGATGCTGTGGGCCGTGGCCAACACACTTACCGTTTTCGCCATCCGCGACGTGGGGCTGACAATCGCGTTTCCGCTGTGGAATACGAATTCGCTGGTGGGGATTCTGTGGGGTCGGTTGCTGTTTGGCGAGTTGAAAGGCGCGAGCGGGCGAAACGTGGCCAAGGTGGTGGTGGGCGCGCTGGCCATTGTTGCGGCGGCGGTGATGCTGGGGTTCAGCACGATCCATGGCGTTAGCGACGCACATGGAAGACGAGCGCTGAGCGGCGTGCTTGCAGCGGCGGGGGCGAGCCTGCTGTGGGGGACGATGTATATCCCTTATCGCAAGGCTTATATCAGCGGGATGAATCCGCTCTCGTTCGTTACGGTGTTCACGATTGGGGAGCTGGGAACTTGCTTTGCACTGGTGCTGGCGCTGGACGGTGGGACAAAGGCGGCGGTTTTTCATTCGCCGGAGATCAGGCATCTGCTGTTCTGGCTGTTTCTTGGCGGGTTTGTGTGGGTCATCGGGGATTTATGCCAGCAGTTTGCGACCAAGTACCTGGGGATTGGGAGGGCGATTCCGCTCTCGAATACCAACCAGCTTTGGGGGCTGGCTTGGGGCGCGCTGGTATTTGGGGAACTGGCGCACGCGAATGCAGCGCACAGGCTGCTGGTGGTGACGGGGTCAGTGGTGATGATTCTGGGGGCCCTTGCGGTGAGCACAGCGATTGCGAGCGAGCGGGAAAACGCGTCGACGAAGCAGGCTCTGGAGCGGGAGTGCGTGCGCTACGGACTGGATTACACACGGGTGCTGGGGGCTTATAACGGGGCAGAAAGCGAGAAGGCGGCGCGGGGCGATCAGGACGCACGGGGATGGTGGGACTACGCGATTCTGGCTGCGGCGGCGGGGGTGTTTGTTTACCTCGGCGTGAATGCGCAGGTACCTCCGCTGGCGATGAATGCGGCGTGGATTTGGACTCTGGGTGCAGTGATGGTGGGGTCGGCCGCAGTGTGCGGGTGGCGGCTTTGGACTGTGACGCGGTTCTCGTAGACGGGCACGCCTAACTCAAGGTCAGGCGGTAGCCGGTTGCGTGCGGAACGGTTACGGTGTACTTGCCCTCTTTCAGGTGTGCGGGCTGCGATGAAGGGGTGATATGCGTTTCGCGGCTCTCGAGCGAGGGGGCATGAAGTGTTTCGACTTCAATCTTGCCGGCTCTTCTCTTTCCAAAGTCCAATGTCAATTCAACATCCTTCTCCGCGTCCTTGTTGAGGATGATGACTGCGACCTTACCGTCGTGAATCAACGCAGCATAGGCGGTGGCGTCGACTCCCGCTGCCTGAAGCTGCGTTGTGAAGTCGCCAGTGAAAAAGGATGCGCCGCTGAAGGACCCGGCGAATTTCAAGCCATGGGCTACCGGTTGCAGCACATACTCCGAGCCGAAAGTGGCGATGGGGGTATAGAAGGGGTGAGGATGAGTGGCGATCTGCTCGGGGGTCGCGCCCGCGTCATGGAGAAGGACGTCACCGGGAAGAAAGCCTCCGACGGAGTTGGCGACGGACTTGCCTGTGCCGCCGTGCAAGTTGACCCCGGAATAGTTATTGGAGGCGAGCAGGAGGGAGTAATCCGCAGCCCATAGCGCCGCCGCGAATACGTCGGAGACTCCGGGCTTGCCGCCGCGATAGCAGGTGTTTCCTTCCGTCATACGCACACGTGCGCCCATCTTGGCCGCCGCTGCTGTCGCGGTATCCGCGGTCTTTTGAACCCGGGCCATGGTAGCTGGGTTCAGCAGCCTGGGAATGTTGACATCGGGGTTGGTTGCGGGACCTCCGAAATAGTAGTGGTGCGATAGCGTGGTGACGTGAGGTGGATTCTGGACGGAGGGCCATAGGTTTGCGATCTCCGTTAGCCAGCCGACGTTCCCGGCAACATCCGGCATGCCGAACTTTGCGCCTGAGACACGGGCAGAGACGGCGCGAGCAAGGGTGAGCCACTCGTCGAGATAGGTTTTTGCGGACCAGGTTTTTGGATCGCGCAAGTGATGGCCGAAGAGATCCGCTTCATTGCCGATCTGAAAATATTGCAGGTTTTCGCCGAGGGTGGTTGCCACGTACGCGGCTTCTTCTGCTGCTCGCTCGGGCGTATTGGTTCCCATGCCGATGCCATAGAGGCACGTCCAGCCAGTGACCTTGAGAAAGCCGGCCAGGTTGCGAATGGCATCCGATGTTACAGGGTAATACTGGGCTTTGGGTTCGCCTTCGACTTCGCGGGTCTTCGGGTGCTCGGGCTCTGGGGATTCGGGTGTGGGCTTCCACCACGCGAACTCGCTGGTGTTGCCGCCCAGGCGGAGCACGCCATGCGCGGACAGCGCCTTGAACTGGGCGATCAGGCCGACGTTGCCGGGCGCGAAGAAGCTGGGGTCAGTCAATTGCTGCACCTCGTAGGAGAGACCGACGAAGTCCGCGGGCATATGGCTACCGGTGGCCTCAGCCGGAATCGTGAGGGTGACCTGCGCTGCCGCACCGCCTTGCGCACGGAGGCGGGTTGCAGCAAGAGAGACAGCGGCGGTGGCAATAAATTTACGGCGGCTGATGGACATGAACAAAAGTGTAATCTGCGCGGGCGCCGGGATGCTGTGACCGCCGTCGCGCGAGGTCGCTGGGTTCGAAGAAACTTCCGTGCCGGGGCTCGCAGCAACGAAGGAATGCTGCGAAAGAATGCTCTGAAAATCCGCTTGACAATCAATAGCCAATTGGTTATGGTTTTTGCAGATCGGTGGGCACAGATCAGGCCCCCAAGGGCTGTTGCCGATCACACGAGATGCATCACGAAAATTTCGAGAGCTTCAAAAGACGAAGCAGAGAGGATTAGCCATGCAAATCAAATTGACAAGCGTATTCGTTGACGACCAGGAGAAGGCCCTGAAATTTTATACCGACATTCTGGGCTTCCAAAAGAAACATGATTTCGCCGGAGGTGGGAACTATAGATGGCTCACTGTGGTCTCCGCCGAAGAGCCGGAAGGTGTGCAACTGGTGCTGGAAGCCAACGAGGGGTTCAACCCGGCAGCGAAGCCATATCAGCAGGAGATTCATCGGAGCGGAATACCCGCGGCAAATTTTTTCGTCGGGGATGTTCAAAAGGAATATGCGCGACTCAAGGATCTCGGCGTGACATTTACCAAGGAGCCAACTAAAACGATGGGATCGACCATTGCCGTGCTTGAAGATACGTGCGGAAATCTCATCCAGATCACACACCTCGATTGGTAAGTCGACTGGTAACTCGACCCATAAGTCAGGAGTCTCGAGATGCAGGGTGTAACGGACAATGTCTTCAAGGCTCTCGCCGACCCGACGCGCAGGGCGATCTTTGAGGGGCTGACGCGTGATGGCGAGCAGACCGTTCATGCATTAACACGGCGCGCGGGGATCTCGCAGCCTGCCGTTTCAAAGCACCTGACCGTGCTGAAGCGGGCGAAGCTTGTGCGTCATCGGCATGCGGGCCGGGAGACTCATTACAGTGCGCGTCCGCAGGCCCTGGCGCCGCTGGTTGACTGGATGAGCGTGTATGGGGCATTCTGGCGCGACCGGTTTGATCGACTGGAAAATCTGCTGGATAGGATGGAGCAATGATCAACCCTGGGACCGATGCTGCCGCGACACGCACTCTCGTCATAGAACGGGAGATGACTCATTCGCCGGAA
Source organism: Occallatibacter sp. (assembly GCA_049518435.1). Taxonomy (GTDB): domain Bacteria; phylum Acidobacteriota; class Terriglobia; order Terriglobales; family Acidobacteriaceae; genus Telmatobacter. The sequence goes on from JBEKRU010000007.1 coordinate 55,838, forward strand.
AAGATCTGGCGTGCACTTACTGAAGGGAAGTTGATCGAGGAGTGGCTGATGACCAATGATTTCCAGCCTGTCGTGGGCCATCGGTTCAGCTTTCGCGCGACGCCCGTGCCGGGTTGGAATGGGGTTATTGAAAGTGAAGTCATGGTGGTGGAACCCTATGTACGCCTGGTTTATAGCTGGGGCACGATGGGAATGGGAAGCGTGGTTACATGGACGTTGACGCCGACCGGGAGCGGTACGAACCTTCGCATGGAACAGTCAGGCTTCGGACCCGATCAGGAGGCTAACTACAAGGGTGCGAAGTACGGATGGAATAAGTTCATCGGTAACCTGGAGCGCGTGATTGGAGGGTTGGAGTAATCATGAAGGCAAAGACCATTGTGTATTGGACGATGACGGGACTCGTAGCATTTTTTATCGGAGGCGGCGGCGCCTCACAGATATGGCAATACGCGGCGAACCCGCATGGTGTGGTGCCGCAGCTTGAATACCCAATGTACTTCTTCGCGATCCTGGGATTCTGGAAGGTGCTGGGAGCCATTGCCATCCTGGCGCCGCGATTTCCGCTTCTCAAGGAATGGGCGTATGCAGGCATCTTCTTTGATCTGACTGGTGCGGCCGCATCCTGCGCTGCGGTGGGCGGTTACGGGGCTTACGGCTTTCACGTCATTGCACCTCTCATCATTACTGGATTTACTGTGGCATCATGGGCTTTGCGGCCGGAAAGCCGGAGAATGGGCGTTCTTATTCAGGCAACAAACAGAAGGGCAGCATAGCGGGCGCAGCGCCTTCCCGCGGAAAACTGGAGACAGATAACTTTGCAGAACCGCAGCCTAGTATCCCACCTTGGCGTATATGCATACGCCGCCGGGGCTATCTTTCTGGGCGGTCTCGGGCTGGTATCGGGGGACTTTGCAACTTCGTGGCAGCATGTTGGGCCTAATGTACCCTTTCGGGTGCCGCTCGCGTATCTCACTGCATTCATTGAGGTTGCTGCGGGGGGCGCGCTCCTGTCGCGGCGAACAGCTCTGGCGGGCGCGCTGATGCTCACGGTTGTCTACTCCGTTTTTGCGCTCCTTTGGGTGCCGCAGGCGTTTGTGAATCTTGGCAATTACGATCCCATTGGCAATGTCTTTGAGGAGTTTTCGCTGGTCGCGGGCGGGCTGGTCCTGTGCGCGGTCTTCTCGCCTGCCGGCTCCTACTTAGCGCGCCATCGGGCCTTCTTCGTGCTCCTCTTCGGCATTTGTCCGATCTCTTTCGGCATCGTGCATATCATTGATATGCCTGGGCTTTTGAACCCCATACCGGGTTGGTTGCCGCCGAGCAAGATGTTCTGGGCCTACGCTACGACGCTGGGATTTTTCGGGGCTGCGGTTGCGATTCTGACTGGCATCATGGCGCCGTTGGCGTCGCGGTTGCTGACTGCGGAGATCGTGATTTTCGAGTTGCTGTTCTGGATTCCGAATGTCTCTGCCGACGCGACGAATCACTTTAATTGGGCGGGAAACGGGATCAGTATTGCCATCGCCGGGGCTGCCTGGGTGGTGTCCGATTCTATCTGCGATGCAGCGAAACGAGCGCCCAAGGCGCGTGAAAGGTAGAGCCGGAGGGTGAGCTATATAGGGTAAAAGTCTGCCTATGAGGTGAGCAAACCGGCCGAAACATCACCCTTTGAGGTTAGATTTCTTACGAAAACAGACCTCACAAGGTGAGGAAAAACGTGTTTTGTTTGTTCGGAACTGGATGTTTTGGAGCGCAAAGTTTGCTTCGAATTACCTACGTTCTTCAAAAACGCGCTGATTCCGCACGGAGTTATGGCTTAAATTACTGAAAATGAGTAAGTTATTGCGATTGTTGTTCCCTGTGCAGTTGTACGCGGAAATGCGGATGCCTTTCGTGGTTCGAGGAGCCGAAGGTCCCAATGATCCGGCGAGGATCGCTGGAGCACTTTCGGAATTGATTTGGGTTTTCTGAGATTTCGGTATACAGGGATTCCGAAAGTGCTGTAGTCTCTCGAAATCCAGAATCCATCGGATTATGACTGTAAGCGACTTCTCCAACCGGAGCGGACCAAATGAATACGGCGATTGCCCAGACCTCTCAGCGCTCGAGTCTCGCGGACTCCCTCCGCGGCTTTCATACGGAGACTGGGCGCTCGCTGCTCGACCTGGTGGATGAGTCGCCGGTATTGCTGGTCTTTCTTCGCCACTTTGCATGCGCTTTTTGTGCGCAGGCTCTGGACCAGGTTGCGCAGCTTCGGCCACAAATTGAGGCACTGGGCGTGCGGGCTGTGTTTGTGCACCTCGGCTCGCCGGAACGCGCGAAGCCTTATTTTGACTACTACCATATTTCCGATGTGGAACGGATCAGCAATCCCGAGGCGACGCTCTATCAGCTTCCTGCCTTCGGTCTAACGCGCACGAACGTTTTTTTGCACTTCCTGAATCTGACGGTGTGGAGGGGCTGGCTGAAGGGTGCGATGTTCAAGTATCGAATTGGCATGATCAAAGAGGACGCAGATCAGATGCCGGGCGTGTTCTTTATGAAGGGGCGAAAGATTGTGCGCGCCTTTCGCCATAAGACAATTGCCGATGAGCCGAATTACATGAAGCTGATTGGCGAGGGTTAGAAAAATTATTGAACCGACTGCGCCGTGAAACATCCGCACGCGCAGACTGGAAGGAAAAGACATGGGCAAGAGTGAGCAAGCGAGCGGGGAAACTGCGTCACGGCTTATCGACATGCGGATACGCGAGTTGGGGGATTGGCGCGGAGAGGCGCTGGCGCGCATGCGGGAGTTGATTTTGAAAGCCGACCCGGAGGTGATTGAGGAGTGGAAGTGGATGGGCACGCCGGTGTGGTCGCACAACGGGATTATCTGTACCGGTGAGTCGTACAAGCAGGTGGTGAAACTCACGTTTGCCAAGGGCGCCAGCTTGCCTGATCCGCAGGGGCTTTTCAATTCAAGCCTGGAGGGCAATACGCGGAGGGCGATCGACATTCACGAGGGGGAGAAGGTGGATGCGAAGGCGTTCAAGGCGTTGGTGGTGGCTGCGGTGGCGCTGAATGGAATGAAGAAGAAACTTACACGGTAGAGAAGGCGGATGGCATCATTCTGGCGGCATCCATCGATCCATCGAAAGGTTGAGTTGAAATTCATCCGTCTGATCGGGGAAATTCAGGATAAACTTCCATAACATGGGAGGCGTCCCGTCCCCGGTTCCTACTTCCCCTTGAGGTCCATCACTATGGCTTCTTCGAGTTCGAGCGTACCTCGCATTGCGCTTGTGTCCGCGGCAGGCGAGAGTTTTTACGACAAACTCAACACGCGCTGGCATGAGCCCGCGCTGTACATCTTCCTTGCGATTATTCTTGCGCATTGGGGAGAGCACCTGGCGCAGGCGTATCAGATCTGGGTGATGGGATGGCCGCGGCCAAAGGCAAATGGGATTCTCGGACTCTGGCAACCGTGGCTTATTCAATCGGAAACGTTGCATTATGCCTATGCGATTGTGATGCTGATTGGGCTGTGGGTTCTGCGCGGAGGCTTCACCGGCCGGGCTCGCACCTGGTGGACCGTGGCGCTGGTGATTCAGTTCTGGCATCACATTGAGCACCTGCTGCTGATTGGGCAAGCGACTCTGCACCACAATCTGGCCGGGAAGCCGGTGCCCTTCAGCGTGTTGCAGTTTTTCTTTCCGCGTGTGGAGCTGCACCTCTTCTACAATTCGGTTGTTTTCATTCCGATGATTATCGGGATGTACTATCACATGTTTCCGCCGGCAAACGAGCCGCAGGAGCATGCCAACTGCAATTGCTCATGGCACAAGAATGAATCCTGCCAGGAAGCTGCTTGAGGGTATTTGCGGTAAGGCTGGGCAAAATTGGATGAGTGTCTAGCGAAGCGGAGGACTCCAGGCGGGAGAATGCTCCGGGTGTTCCTCTGCCTGGCTGCGATGCCCGGTGCCGGGTGCAGGCACGCTGCTGACTTATCGCAAGGGATTTCCATTCAAGAGCAGATTACGCCACAGCCGGTGCGGGTCGGCGACGCGATGGTGTCTGTGCAACTTTCCGATCGAAGTGCGGCTCCGATTGCCAAGGCCGCAATCGTGGTTGAAGCGGAGATGAATCATCCGGGAATGGCGCCGGTTTTCAAAGCTGCAACGGAAACCACACCGGGACATTACCAGGCCGGCGTGCCCTTCAGCATGGCGGGGGATTGGGTGGTGCTGTTGCATATCACGCTCGCGGATGGGAAGAAGATGGAGCGGCAGATTGACGTGAGAGGCGTCCGACCCCGCTAGGGTCTAGTCTCCAAAGTTTGTTTCATAAGTTCTGAGTTCTGAGTTCTGAGTTCTGAGTTCTAAGTTCCAAATGCAAAAGCAGATCCTTCGACTCACCACCCCCGAACTGAGAAACGTTCGGGGCCCCCTTTCGCTCTGGATGACCACCATTTAGTTGGTGCTCATAATGACTACTTCTTACTTTTTGCGCGGTCAAGGATGACAGGCTCTCTTTTTGTTGCGAACTTTAGAATCAGGACACTAGTCGATTGGCAAGGCCTCCCCTTAATTCGATTGAACCTGACTCGGATTTTGCGGAGGCGCCGCCGTTCGACTTACTGACCTTCTCTGTCGTGGGGAAGTTTCTGAAGTTGCGACACTCTCGACCTCTGCTGCAGATCCCAATGCTGATTGTGAGCGTAGCGATGATTGTGGACGGGTTGTTTGGGCCGTCGCTTTCACCGAAGAACCTGGCCACGGTTTTGACCTGGGTCCACTTCCGCGGGGCGCTGGTTTTGATCCTGCTGTGCGCGGGGAATTTCTTCTGCATGGCGTGCCCTTTCATGCTGGTGCGGGACCTGATGCGGCGATGGATTCAACCACGGTTCAACTGGCCGCGCAGGCTGCGTAACAAATGGATCGCGGTGCTGCTGTTCGCGTTGATTTTGTTCTTCTATGAGCTGTTCGGGCTGTGGTCTTCGCCCTGGCTGACGGCGTGGATCATTCTTGGATATTTTTTGGCGATACTGCTGGTTGACGGTTTCTTCAAACACGCCACGTTTTGCAAGTATGTATGTCCGATTGGACAGTTCAACTTTCTGGCGTCGACGATTTCTCCGCTGGAAGTGAAGGTACGCGATGAGCATGTGTGTTCTGACTGTCACACGAAGGATTGCATCCGTGGTGAGCGTGCACCTGAATCTGATTTTGTGATTCTTCAGCGGGGTTGCGAACTCGCACTGTTTCAGCCAGCCAAGGTGGGCAATATGGATTGCACCTTCTGCATGGACTGCGTGCACGCTTGTCCGCATGACAACATTGGGATACTTAGCCGCCTGCCGGCCGGCGAACTGATGGTGGACACGCGGCGGTCGGGTGTGGGGCATCTTTCACGCAGAAAAGATATTGCTGCGCTGACGATTGTGTTTTGCTTTGGCGCGCTGATGAATGCGTTCGGCATGGTGAGCCCGGTGTATGTGGTTGAGGGATGGCTGGGGCGGGTGCTGCATGTCTCAAACGAAGCTACTGTGCTGGGGCTGCTGTTTGCGATCGTCGTTCTGGTTGAGCCGGCAATTCTGCTTGGACTTGCAGCGTGGATTTCGCGGGCGTGGGCGGGAGTGAAGATGGGGCTGCTTCCGCTTGCGGTGCGCTATACCTATTGCCTGGCCCCGCTGGGTTTCGGCATGTGGCTTGCACACTATGGATTCCACTTTTTGACGGGCCTGTATACGATTGTCCCGGTTACTCAGAATGCTTTCGCCGATCTTGGGTGGCCGATCTTTGGTGCGCCGCAATGGACGCTGGTTGGCCTTCCGCTGTATATGGTGGAACCGATGGAGTTTGGATTTCTGCTGCTGGGGATGGCGGGGTCGCTGCTGGTGCTGTGGCGTTTTGCGGAAGAGGACTCGGCGGAGCATCCGGTGCGGGTGTTTGTGCCGTGGGCGGTTGTTTGCTTGATTTTGTTGGTTGCGGCTTGCTGGCTGATTACGCAGCCGATGGATATGCGGGCAACTATGATGGCGGGTTAGTAGAGTGCGGCGTGCGAAGGGGATTCGAGAGTGGCGAGGATGATGGGTGCCTTGAGGACGCGGGGAGACGGATTGACATGGCGTGGCTGCGTTGCGATGGTGCTGCTTTTTTTGAGCGGGAGTTCCCTTGTGTGGGCGCACATTGGGCCGCCTTACCCGATTATGCAGAACCGAAAGATCGGGCCGCTGACCGTGGAGGTTTGGAGTAATCCGGATGTGGGGACGGGGAGTTTTTTTGTCGTGATCGATCCGCCGAAGGGAGGCGCTGTGCCTGCCGACATGGGGGTGCGGGTTAGCGTTCAGCCGGTGAGCGGACGCTTGCCGGTCAAGACATATGAGGCGTGGCGGGAGAAACTGCGCGACCGGGTTGAATTCAAGTCGATTGTGCCGTTCGATAAGGAAGAGACGTGGAAGGTTGAGGTGACCTTGTCAAGCGCGGCGATCAGCGGGGAGACCGATACGGATGTCGAGGTGACACCGGCGCTGCTGGGGCGATGGGATCTTTTGCTCTTCCTGCTTCCCTTCCTCGGGGTGGGGTTTTTGTGGTTCAAGGCGGTGACAACGAAGCGTCGGTATAGACAGGTGCGAGAGAAGAAGCTTGCGAGGGTGGATTGAATCGCGATGGGGCGGGCCTGAAACGGGTCGCTTTACAATGGCGTGATGGCTGAGCTGCCGATGGTGGACGTGGTGGGCGTGGGGCTGAACGCTACCGATACGCTGATTCCGCTCAAGAGTTTTCCGGAGCGTGGATCGAAGACCGAATACAGCGGGTCGACGGTGATGCCTGGCGGACAGGTGGCGACTACCGTGGTTGCCTGCCAGACCTGGGGATTGCAGACGCGGTATGTGGGCAAGCTGGGCGATGACGATGCGGCGAGGTTGCATCGTCAGGCCTTCGGGCGCGTGGGTGTCGAGACGCACCTGGTGACCGTGCCGGGTGGAACCAGCCCGCAGTCGCTGATCATGGTGGATAAGGGCGGCGAGCGAACGATACTTTGCCGGCGCGATGAGCGGATGCTGCTGCAGGCGGCGGAGCTGGATCGGGCATGGATTGTGAATGCGCGGGCGCTGCATGTGGATGGCTTTGAGACGGCCGCTGCCGCGAAAGCCGCGGAGTGGGCGCGGGAGGCGGGGATCCCGGTGATTGCCGATTTGGACGAGACGTATGCCGGGGTGGAACGGCTGCTGGAAAACGTTGACTACCTGATTGTGAGCCGCGACTTTCCCGGCCGGCTGATGGACGAGCCGAACCTGGAGCAGGCGCTGAAGCGGATGCAGATGCGCTATGGATGCCAGCTGACGGCGGCAACGCTGGGGCAGGACGGGGTGCTGGCGTGGGATGGAAGTTCGTTTCATCACTGCCCTGCTTACCAGGTCCCGGTTGTGGATACGACGGGAGCGGGGGATATCTTCCATGCGGGGTTCATTTATGGGCTGCTGCAGGGGTGGGGCCTGAAAGAGCAGCTGGACTTTGCCTGCGCGGCGGCGGCGATGAACTGCAAGGCCAGCGGAGCACGGGGCGGGATTGGGCCGGTTGAATCGATTCAGGAGATGAGGGTTACAGGGGCACGGTACGAGAATGCGTACGATATGCCGGGCGGGGGTCGCGGCTTACGGTAGTTTTAGTCGGGGGGAAACGCTTATGGGACGGGGCGAACTGGTGGACTGGACTTCTCAAACTTTCGAGTTACCTTTGGGCCATAACGAACTGGATTCATGGTTACGCTTGAGGGGATCTATCGTGTCTTTAGAGGGAGGGTTTTACAGACGTTCGGTGCATATAATCAAACCTCATAAAGACCAGAAAGAGAGATAGCTGGATCGTCTCTGGTGATTCCCCTGATGAAGGCTGCAAACTACTACGAGCTGTTACAGATCAATCCCAACGCCGAGCCGGATACGATTCATCGTGTGTTCCGCTTTCTTGCCGGGCGATTCCACCCGGACAATCCCGACACAGGCGATGCGGACAAGTTCTTTATTCTGAAACAGGCGTACGATGTTCTGTCTAACCCGGCGCTGCGAGCGGAGTACGATGCCGTGTGCGAGAGGGAAGAAGCCGAGCCGGATCCACTTTCGAATTCGATCGACTTTATGGACAGCATGGATGGAGAGCTGAATCGACGCCTGGCGCTGCTGGCACTGCTCTATTACAGGCGGCGTACCAATCCAACGATGCCGTCGGTTTCTCTGGGAGAAGTGGAAGAGAAGATGGGCTTCCCGCGCGATTACCTGGAGTTTACGACCTGGTATTTGACGAGGAAGGGTTACATTACACGGGCGGACAACTCGGCTTTCACGCTGACGGCCGAAGGCGTGGATTTTGTGGAGACGCAGCGCGGAAGCATCCCGGTGTTGAACAAGCTGCTGACAAGCAGTACTGGTCCCTTCGCGACCAGCGCTCCGGGAGGTCCGATTATTGTGCCGGTTGGAGTGAACGGGTCGGGGGTATCGGTTCACGAGGTGCAGTGAGGGATGGGGCGGAAGCCCCATCCTGTTGTTATTTAGAGTGGCTAATGGCACGACGGAACAGCTTGGTGAAAAGGGTTCCATTTTGGCGCAAGATCGCCACCGGCCTTTGCAGGGGCTAAAGCCCGTTCCTTTTATGGGCGTTTTTCGGCACGACTGAAGTCATGCCCTGTTAGAAAGCCATCCGGACTTGCACGCGGTTTCGTTTTTCGCCAAGTTGTGAATCTGTGTCCCGTCGCACAACTTCCAAGTCTCCACAACTATTACATCCATACAACCATTACGACCGGTGAGGGGCGAGGGCTCAGGCTTGCGGCTGGCGTAGCCACTCAACCAGGAGCGAGGCTACTTTCTGCGGCTGTTCGTAGGCGGCAAAGTGGCCGGCGTCCGGGAGCAGATGAAACTCGCAACCACCTGGCGCAGAAGTGAAGGCTTCCATGTCGGCTGGGGTGATGGCGGTGTCTTCTCCGCCGGCGATGGCGAGAACCGGTACATCAATCGTTGAGATAGTGGGAAGTGAATCAGGACACACGGCGAGGCCGGCCTGAACGGCGATGGTGGCCTGGGCGGTGAGGGTCATGCGCGAGCGGAGTTCCGCGGCCATGGCGGGATGGCGTTCCTGGGCGGTTTTGCCGGTGAGACTTTGCGCCATGCTGTCGAAGAGTGAACCGGTTCCCTCGGCACGCACCTGGGCGATGTTGGCTGCGCGTTTGGCGCGATTCGATTCGGCGTCGGGCTGGGGCTTGGAGCAGACGAAGGCCAGACCAGTGATGCGCTGGGGCGCGATGCGCCAAAGCTCGAGGAGAACGTAACCGCCGATGGAGCAGCCTGCGAAGGAGGCTTCGGCAAGCTCAAGATGGTCCATGAGGGCAAGAACGTCGGTTGCGAGCTGGGTCATGGTGAGGACTGGAGCGTCAGGAACGGCGGAGAAAGCGCCGACGGGAAGATCGGCGCCCAGTTCCGAGATACCGTGACCGCGAAGGTCGGGGATGATGGCACGGACGCCACCGAATTCCTCAGTCAACGGACGCCAATAGTCGCGATCGAGGGGCGTGGGATGGAGAAAAATGATCGGCATCCCCGTTCCGGTTTCTCGAAAAGCGAGCCGTGCTCCAAGATTCGTTCCGGCCGCGTGGTAGACACGGTTCATATACCTGGAGGATAAACCCCCGGGGCGGCGACGGTTTCCTCTGGGATGCCGATCCAGCCGGCGATGTAGGCGACGGCGACGATTCCTCCGCTGCAGAAGAAGCCGACCACAGTGAAGACCCGGACGAGCGCGATATCCCAACCGTAGGCCTGGGACATGGCGATGCAGACGCCGGCAATTTTGCGGCCGAAGATGGGGCGGACGAGGGGCCTACCCGGCACTGCCTGCTCCATTGGAATACCTGCGCCGCAAGCGGAGCAGAACCGCGCGCTGACGGGCAACTGAGTGCCACAACGATGACAATAGACGCCCATGGATCAATTCCTCCGGAAAACGGCTCTGGTGGAGATACGGATGGGATGGGGTTTGGGTTCCATAGGGGGTGTTTATATGGGTCTGGATGACGAAGGGGCGGCGAATGGATGAAGAACGGGGTGTGAGGAAACCGTCCGTTGGCGCGGAAATTGTCCTCTTTCGCCCGCTCACGCGGGCTGGCGCTGGTTTGACATTCCCGCAACCCCAGTCTCGCGACTGAGGCTACCTTCTACCGCCCGCATTCGCGGGCTGAAGGCGATTCGATGCCTTTCATACTCAGGCTGCCGGGATGCTAGGTGCCTTCGTAGGCGGTGCGGAGGTATTTTCTGGCGGTGTCGGCGCGGGAGGTGTTGGGGCCTGCATCGATGGCCATCTGGTAATCGCGGAGGGCGGGTTGGCGCTCGCCATTGAGGTCATGGCACTCGCCGGCGTTGAGGAGGGAACGGATTTTGAGCTCGGGGCCGACGTTGGGGGTGAGGGCAGCCTGCTCGTAGGACTGGGCCGCGTCGGCGAAGTGTCGCTGACCACGGAGGGCGTCGCCGAGACCGAAGTAGGCGAGTTCCATGCGGGCGGAGTAGTAATAGCCGGGCTTGTTGGCGGCAAGGATGTCGCGGTAGGCGGAGACGGCGGCCATGCCTTCGCCGGCGTCCTTGCGCAGGTTGGCTTCTTCGAGGCTGAAGAGATAGTCGCGGGGATACTGCTGGCGGAGGGATTGCACGACCTTGACGGCTTCGGCGTAACGGGCTTCGCGGCGGAGAAAGAGGGCCATGGTGGTGCGGGCTTCGACGCTTGTGGCGATGCCGCGGTTGCCGTCGTCGGTAAGCATCTCAAGGCCGCGGGACTTGGAGCCGGACATGCCGGCAAAACCGATAAGCAGCTTGAAGGGCAGCGGGAGAGCACCGACGACGTACTCGTAGACGCCGACGACGAGTTTGGCGTCGATGTAGTCGGGGTCGAGCTGGAGGACGCGGACGTGATCGTTTTTGGCTGCGAGGGCGAGCTTGAAGCCGGAGATGTAGGCGCGTTCAACCATGGCGATGTAGGTGCATTTGAGGGAACGGGCCCAGCCGCGGGCGTAGAGGGCGTCGACGTCATTCTGATTTTTGCTGAGGCGCCAGTCGGCTTCGTGGATGGCTTCGTCGGCGAGGGCGAGGATGCGATCGCGGGTTTTGGGGTCTTCTACGACGGCGTGGCGGCCGGTGAGGAAGCCGTCGTTGGCGTAGAAGGTGGTGTCGAGCAGGTCGAGGCGATAGAGCTCCTGGAAGACGAGCGCATCGAGGAGAAGCGCGGAGGCCTGCGGATCGCCGGGGTGGGCGGCATGGAAGCGCTCGAAGCGCTCGACGGCGCCTGGGTAGTCGAGGTTATAGAAGTGGTCGGACGCTTCGCGGACCAGGGGGTCGCGGTTGAGCGGGTTGGTGTGCACGTCGGACGCCGAGGCGACGCCGGCGGAAGTGAGCAGGACAATTCCCAAAGCAAAGATCCGCAGGCGATATACGAAAATCCGCAGGCAATGCGGCGTGCTCTTCAAATCAATGTCTCCTTGCGTTTGATGGTGCTGAAACGAAACGCGGATTTTCAGCATAAAGAATTAGCGAAACCCGAAAAGGAAAGTTCCGCCTGTTTGACGTTAATCGGAAATAGAAGGCGCGAGAAAACATCCCACCTGGTATTTCGCCGCCGCGGCTTCAACGAAACTGTTGTCCTAACCCCGGATTGTGATTCGGGTCGAAGTTTTGAAGGATTGGTGCGATGAATCGCAAAGAAACGCTGCGTCTCCTGCTTAACCAGGCTCAGTTTAACGGATTCGAGTTCCGCCGGTGGTACCAGTCCCACGTGCAGCCGGTGTTTCCGGGCGCTGAACAGGCGCTAAGCCTGCTGGCTACTGAGGGACGCCATTACACGCTGCTGTTTTCGCATGAGTTCGCACAATGCTTCTGGCGGACGGGCGCACATATCAGTTTCATGGTGCCCTCGATTACCTACCCCCGGATCACGCCGGGTGGGGACGTGGTGCAGGTGACGCGGAAGCCGTTTACGCGGCGGACGATCAAGCCGGACGTGTGGAAGTATCACTTGCGGCAGATGGCAGCAGCGGAGGATCCGATTGACTACTTGTGCCGGTTTCTGCCCGCGCAGTCGCAGGTGATGATGCAGCAGGAAGCGGCTTCGACGCCGATGGTGGCACAGGCTTGAAGAGACCAGTTGTCAGTGAAGCCAGTTGTCAGTGAAGCCAGTTGTCAGTGAAGCCAGTTGTCAGTGATCAGTTGTCAGTTTTCAGTTCTTTAGAGCCCGTGCCAACTGAACGTCGCATGGCGTAAAAAAGCCAGTTGTCAGTGATCGGTTGTCAGTTTTCAGCTTTTAAAAACCCGTGCCAACTGAACGCAGCAGGCGTAAAGATTGGACTGTCGCGGCATCACGATCTGGCATAGGATTGATGTATGCCTATCCCGGATCGGCTGAATCACGCACTCGTCGCGGAGCGGCCTTCTGAGCCGCTGCACATTGACTCGATTGAAGAGGCGCGGAAGCGGCTGATTGTGGCGCTGGATGTGCCGGATGCTGCGGCGGCAGCCAACCTTGTTGCCCGGCTGGACGGGACGTGCCGGTGGTTCAAGGTGGGTATGGAGCTGTTTACCGCGGCGGGGCCGGCGGTGCTGGAGCCGCTGCTGAAACGCGGGCACTCCGTGTTTCTGGATCTGAAATTCCACGATATTCCGAACACGGTTGCGGGGGCGGTGCGCTCGGCTGCAACGCTGGGCGTGCGCATGGTGAATGTACATGCGGCGGGCGGACCGGCGATGCTGGCGGCGGCGCGCGAGGCGCTTGAGGGCTGCTCCGATCCGCCGGAGTTGCTGGCGGTGACGATGCTTACGAGCATGGACCAGACACAGACTTACGCGGTTGGATACGACCGCTCACCGGCGGAACAGGTTGAGCTGCTGGCGCGGATGACGCTGGATGTGGGGATCCGGGGGTTTGTGTGTTCGGCGGAGGAAGTGGCAACGCTGCGGGCGCTGACGGGGCCGGAGGGTGTGCTGGTTACGCCGGGGATTCGGCCGGCGGGATCGGCTTTGGGGGATCAGAGCCGGATTGCTACTCCGGCGGAGGCGCTGCGGCAGGGGGCTAGCTATTTGGTGGTGGGAAGGCCAATTACGCAGGCGGCTGATCCGGCGGAGGCGGCGGAGGCGGTGCTTCGGGAGATGGCGGGGGCGGTGAGGGGGTGAGGTTTGGGGCTGAAGCCCACTCCCGAGGCTTCCGCTTCGCCAGCGAAACACCCCGAGTTTCGGCTGACCGGTCACTTGAAGGTGTATGCTGGCGAGTCATGATACTAGCGATCCGGAGAGGCATTGCGGTCCTCGCGGCATTTGGTTTGGCCGCCGGTGTTTCTGTGTACGTCGGAAGCTACATGGGGCTCACGATGGAGGCAGTTTCTCGGTGGGCGATTGTCCTTCACGTCGGAGTGTTCATTCTGTTCATCCCGATGTGCTTGCAAAATTACAACTCTTTGAGCGACCGCAGTTTCTTCTGGAGCAACTTCTCAAAAGGCAGACCGAAGTGGGTGGTTCCTACCATCAAGTGGATTGGGCTCTTCTTCTTTATTCACTTGCTGCTGTTCTTCGTAGAGAGTCGTGCCTCCGCACCGCAGATAAAAGACGGACAATACGTTCTCGATGACCACGGCCAGATCAAACAAGTCCTCAATCAGCGCGAATACCTGCACCTGAAGGGTGCAGAACTGAGATTGTTTGCAGCGGGGTGGATGTCCTTTTACGTCGTGCTGCTGTTCTACTGGTGGCTTCCTAGATTTCCTGAGCGGGCTGACCGAGATGCCTTCCCCGCAAGCGAACAGGGGAGATTCTCGCAATAAGTGCGCCAGCAGAGCTGAAAGTGAGGAGCAAGATGCCGTATCCAATACGCTGCACGATTTTAAATCGAGGTTTAAGGAAAGCCCGCAGGGGCTAAAGCCCACATCTTTTTTATCTGCTTTTATCGGCACGGCTAAAGCCATGCCCTGATACAAAGCGCGCCCAAAGTAGAGTTCTTCCGCGAGCGGTAAGGCGTTACATTTCGCGCATGGCCCGGCAGATATTTGGGCAGGAAAAAGCCCGGCTTGGCGCCGGGCTTTTGATTTCTGGATTCTTTCCTGTTGCTTCCGGACTTTCAATCATAGATTCCGGACTTTCTGCTATCGCTAGTCGCTTGCGGACTTTCAACTATCGCTTAAAGTTTTTCGTAGAAGTCGCATGCGGAGCACGAGATGTAGACGCCGCCGGGGATGCCGCGCTCGCGGTCTTTTACGCGCTTGACGATGCGCGTGGGCTTGCTGCACTTGGGACAGTCGGTTGACTTCGTCGTGTCCATTACCTTCTTGCGGTCACCAGTTTTTGCGATCTTAGCCATGGGTCGGGTGTTTCTCCTTCTGGGGTTGTCTCTGCACACATCCGCTGCGGCGGACGGCTTCAACGGCGCGGCCATGGACCAGCCTCGGGATGCAAAAAGATGCCTTGTGATGGGGGCAACGGAATTGCTGGAGGGAGCCTGACTCGCTGACTCCAGTTTACATCAAGATCGTCTTCGGCTTCGTTCCCTCAGATCGACGTTGCCTTTGCGAAGTTGGATTGCACGGGCGGTTGAGGCGACTGCGGAGGGGGTGGGCCGGGCTGTGAGGCGTCTGCAGGCTGGGAATCGGCTGGCGGGGCCTGGGTGACGGCTGGCGGTGCAGGCGCGGTATTGGACGGGGCGTGAGCGACAGGTGGTTGGTCGTCTGGATTCGGCTTGGGGAATTGCACGGGCTTCATTTGGCCGGTTGAAATGTCGGGGATGGTGTCGCCGGGCTTGCGAATGCTGGGAGGGGCCGCAGGCGCCTGGCTGTTGGGATCGCGCTGGACATCGCCGAGCTGGATGGTGCGGGTGTTGGGCACGCTCGCTTCAAGAGGCGTGCCGTCGGTGCGCAGGAGGCCTTCCACTTCGTCTTTGGTGAAGATGATGGGGGACTCGCCAACTTTGGCGACTTCCACGCGGATGACACGGTTGCCGTTGACGCGGACGAAATCGACCTCCTTGGGCGGCTTGCCGTAGATCCATTCTTCGAAGGGCATCTGGCCGTCCATCTCGCGCGACTTGTTGTCGGGCGGGCCCTTGGCAAAGAGGAGCATGTCAGTGCTCATGCCGACGAGGACGTGGTGATTGAGAATGGCTTCCTTGAGCTTGGTGGGAAGCGTGTCAGTGAAGGCCTGGATGGGGGTCTTGACGTCGAAGGAGATGAGGGGCGCGAGAAGGTTTTTGACGTCGGAACCGGTCAATTCGGGGATGTGGCCTTCAAAGGCGAGCGAAAGGCGGGCGCCAGTGGGGTCCGGGTCGTTTCCGGTCTGCACCACGGGGTTCAACTGCGGGCCGCCGCCGATTTCGACGTGGCGGAGAAAGCGGTGTTTGGCGTCGGGGCCGCCATTGATGTCGAAGATGATTTTGTTGTGCTCGATTTTGACGTCGGTAAGGACCACGCGGTCGCCGGGCTTGGCGCACATGCCCTGGCTGGTGACCATCTCGAGATAGGGCTCACCGGCGGGCTCAAGCTTGCCGTTGGCGACCAAGGTGAGGCCCTTGTGGCCGCGGGGCAAGGGGCGCATGGCAAAGCCCTGCTCGGATTGCAGGATGCGGATGAGTTCGAGGCGGGTTTTTGCGTCGAGCTCGGATTTGGTGAGCGGAACCTGGGTGGGGGTGATTTGCTGGTAGCGGCGATCGACGGTGGCGGCTGCCGGTTTGCCATCGCTGACGCGGCCGGTGCGGGAATCGATGGTGATGACCTGGGCCGCGGCGGGGACGGCAAGGATGAGCGCCACGAGGGCGAGAAGAACCTGCGACCGATTGGAACGGCTGTTTGCGGACGATTGACGATTGAGCCGGATCATGGGAGCCTCCCATGCGCTTGCAGCATTGAGCAAAAGATATTCCGGTGAGCGCGAAAGGTCAAATTCCCGGAATAACTCGCTTCGATGTAGCAAGAAACGGGTGGGGATGCCTAATGGGAGTTGCCGTTCCTCCGGGAAAAAGCCACTTGGCTGTGTGCTTCCGGGAGGCTGCTATTCCGGTTTCGCTGTGGGCGGAGCGGGGTCGGTGGGCAGGCGTTGGGGGATTGGCTGGGAGCCGCCGAGGGGAAGGATTTGGACGAGACCGGGGGCGGGGGGTTCGGCGGAACCCATGGCGGCTTCATGCTGCTTGCGCGCGGCGGCGTCGAGGTCGACGGGGATGCCGGCGGGGATGATGACGGGGGCGTTGTGGATGTAGTCGAGATCGCGGGTGATGCGGAAGAGGAAAGGCAGAGCAACGATCAGGATGATGAAGGCGAACCAACTGGCGTCGAGACCGTAGCCGCCGCCGGTGAGCCAGAAGGGACCCATGGGGTCGCCCTGGACAATGGGAGAATGGCTGCCGATGCCGCTGACGGCGAGACCGAAGAGCAGGGCGCGACTGGCTTTCCAGCCGAAGTTGAGGCCCCAACTAAGCCAGAGAGCGCGGGTGCGCAGGTAGGCGCTGGAAAGCAGCAGGCTGAAGGCGATGGAGACGGCGAAGCTGGCATGGGATGAGCCGTGGGTGAGGGTCTGCACGATGGCGTAGTAGGCGGCAAAGCCCACTGCGGCGCCGATGGGGCCGACGGCACGCTCAAAGCGCTGAAATCCGTAGCCGCGGAAGGCGATTTCTTCAGCGAAAGCGACAAGGGCAAAGAAGACGATATCGGCCAGGAACCAGAGCCAGGCAGTGGGCTGGAGCTCGAGGACGACGGCGATGCCTCCGATGATGGTGAGAGGGAGGACACAGACGAGGGCGATGGCCCAGCCGGTGGCAAGGCCGAGGCCGGCTTCGCGGGGCCAGCCTTTTCTACGCGGAAATCCCTGCTCGCTGATGGGATCAGGCTGGCGGTTGACCCAGAAGCCCATGGCCGCATAGCCGAAGAGGAGGAGGAAGACGAGCATGGCCTGGTCGACCAGCGGAACCCATTGGTCCGAGGCGAGGTTCTGCGCGCCATGGCGGGCCAGCGAGCGGGCGAGGAAGAAATAAAGAACGGCGGCGACGAACTGGACGTAGGCAGAGAATCGGCCGCCACGGGTTGAGGGCTGGCTCATGCGTGCGCCCCGGAGGCGGATTTTACGGGGAAAGGCGCGACGCGGGGGGAAACGTGAAGGGCAACGCGGGAGCGGGTGCGGGGTCGATTCGCGGGGGAGTGCGCCATGGTCGGGGCTAGCCTTCTGTGTCGAACTGAGCGATATATTTCGTCGTGGGGGGCAACATAGACAAAAGCCCGATTATCGTTGACTCCGCGGAGGGTGCCGACTATTGAGTTTGTGCGCGGTCCCGCTGATGGTATCCAAATTGGAGAAAGATATGGCAACGCGGGTGTGCGGCTGTTCAAGGCGGTGAAACCTGAGGTTGGCGGCCAGACGAGATGGACGAAGGCCCGGTCGTGATTCCCCCCAGGGGCAAGTATAAATTGGGAAGCGCCGTGGTTGCCAACCGGGAAGAAGAACACGCCGAGTGAGTACGCACTCTCAACCAGAGATTGCGCGGGGCGCTGAAATGCGTCAGCGTTGCGGCGATGGTGAGCGAGGCGGTTTGAGGGCATCCCTTCCGCGAATAACACCGAGAGGGATGTCCTGCAGGCGATTGGCATTTTGAGAGACTGAAGAAGGGCCGCTCCCGTCGACGTGGCAAGGGGCAAATCTTGACTTCGTTGTCACATCCATCGATGTGAGTTCGTGGTAGACTGGCCCCCAAGCCTAAAAACGACGAGAAAATTTCCGCCTGCTTTTCGGGACGATGAAGCACCGCGGATTCGCGATGAATTGCAGCTTGTTTCGGAAATAACACACAGCCAGGTGTGCGCGTGCATTTTTCCTGGAGAAAGTCCCATGATTTCCTTGCCTTGATTTATGCGCTCTTCAATTCCATTCGTCGATTCGATTCGGGTTCCCAGCAATCCACGCAGGTTTTTAGCGCTATTGGCGAGTTATGCAGTTCTGGCTGTCCTGGTATTGACGGCTTGGAATAAGGGGCAAGCCCAGCAACAGGCTGTTCAGGCACTCCATCACCATGTGCGTCCAGCAGTACTCGACGGGCGGGCGGCGCCGGTGGGTTTATTGCCCCCGGAAGAGCGGCTGAATCTTTCGATTGTGCTGCCTTTGCGGAACCAGGCGGAGTTGACCAGCTTACTGGGACGGCTCTACGACCCATCCAGCCCCGATTACCGGCACTTCCTCAGCGTGGAGCAGTTCACCGAACAGTTTGGTCCGACTGAGTAAGATTACGAAGCGGTTGTCTCATTCGCCGAGAGCAACGGCCTGGTTGTGACTGAGAGCCCCGCGAATCGCCTGGTGGTGCCGCTCAGTGGCACGGTGGAGCAAATCAACAAGGCCTTCAACGTGACGATGAGGGTGTACCAGCATCCTACAGAGAATCGCACATTCTTTTCGCCAGATCGTGAGCCGTCGCTGGACCTGAGCGTGCCGGTGGCGCATGTTGCGGGACTGAACAACTTCTCTCTTCCAACGTCGATGCACAAGGTGTTGCAAGGGGTGGCAGCACCTGCGGATGTAACCGGGTCGGGCCCGGGTGGATCTTATCTCGGCAGCGACATGCGAGCGGCATATTACGGCGGAACGACACTCACCGGCACCGGACAGGCGGTGGGGGTTCTTGAGTTTGGCGGCTATGACCTCAACGACGTGAATTCGACATTCAGCAATGCGGGCCAAACGTACAGCGTACCTGTGAACAATGTGCTGTTGGACGGCGCCACGGGTGATCCGGAAGGGGACGATGGCGAGCAGGTATTGGACATTGCGCAAGCGATTGGCATGGCTCCCGGCTTGAGTCAGGTTCGCGTGTACATCGGGCAGGGCCTGGATGATGCAAACATCTTCAATGCAATGGCCACGGAGAATATCTGCAAGCAACTGAGCGTGTCGTGGGGTTGGTATCCGGATGATCCCTCGACAGACGATGTTTTCTTTGAGGAGTTCGCAGCACAGGGCCAGAGCATTTTTATCGCCTCTGGCGATGAAGGGGCTTTCGATGTGGCGGTGAGTCCGTATCTCTATCCGGCGGAAGACGGTTATGTGACGACGGTGGGCGGTACGCACCTGACCACGAATGGAGCGGGCGGCGATTGGGTCTCCGAGACGGTGTGGAACTCCGAAGGGGACGGCAGCGGCGGCGGCATCAGCCTGGATGGGATTCCGATTCCGAGTTGGCAGGCGGGGGTAGCGACGACCGCCAACGGAGGTTCCACGACCGTGCGCAATGAGCCGGATGTGGCCATGGAAGGCGACTTCGACAACTACAACTGCAGCGTCGTCTACGGCTGTCAAGCAGGCTGGGCAGGCACCAGTTTTGCCGCGCCGCGGTGGGCAGGCTTTATTGCGTTGGTGAATCAGCAGGCGGTGGAGGCGGGGAGCGCGCCTTCGGGCGGTATCGGTTTTATCAACCCGGCTATTTATGCGATCGGCGCGGGTTCCAGCTATGACAACGACTTTCACGACATTACCAGTGGGAATAACCTCACGGAAAATCAGCCAGTGTGGTTCAGCGCCACTCTCGGATACGATCTGACGACGGGATGGGGAAGCGCGAACGGGCAGAACCTGATAAACGACCTGGCCGGACCGCAGGTGCCGGGCTTCTGGCTTGCATCTTCGTTAAACACTTTGAACGTCACCCAAGGCGCCTCCGGCTCGGCCACCATTTCGATAACGGATGCCGGCGGATTCACCGGCAATGTAACTCTGGCGGTGACGAGTGCGTTGCCCAGCGGGGTGACAGCATCGTGGGGGACGAATCCCACGACCGGCACCAGCGTGCTGACGCTGACTGCTACCAGTTCCGCAACTCCCGGAACCACACAGCTGACGATCACCGGCACTTCGGGTTCCCTGACTGAAACCACGAACCTTACTCTGTCGGTTCATGGGCCAAGCTTTACGCTTTCTCCGTCGCCAGGCAGTTTGTCAATCACTCCAGGCGCGTCCGGGACAAGCACCATCACAGTCACTTCTCTCTATGGATTTACCGGCAATGTAAATCTTGCAGTTACGTCCGGCCTTCCCAGCGGCGTGACCGCAGCCTGGGGCACGAATCCCACGAACGGGACCAGCGTGCTGACGTTCACTGTGAGCAGTGCGGCCGCAGGCGGAACATCGAATGTGACGATTACCGGTACCTCGGGGAATTTGACGGCAACCACCAGTGTTGCTTTGACCGTCGCGGTTCCGTACTTCACACTGTTTACGGCAGTGCCGAGTTTGGGTGTAGGACAAGGCAGTTCGGGAAGCGCGTATATCTATATAAATTCCCTGAATGGATTCACGGGCAGCGTCAACCTTGCGGTGACGTCGGCTTTGCCAAGTGGAGTGACGGCGTCATGGGGCACGAACCCTTCATCGGGATACAGCTTGCTGACGCTGACGGCGAGCAGTTCCGCGCCCATCGGCCAGTACAGCCTGACCATCACGGGCACATCCGGCAACCTGACCGCAACGACTACCCTTGCCCTGGGGATCTATGCGCCGACCTTCACGCTCTCTGCATCGGGCGTGAATATTGGCCAAGGTAGTTCCGGGTCTTCTTACATTTACGTGAGTCCCCAATATGGATTCATCGGCAGCGTGAATCTTTCCGTATCGGGCCTGCCGAGCGGCGTGACTGCATCCATTGCTCCGAACCCCACAACAGGAAGCAGCACACTGACGCTGACGGCGAGCAGCTCCGCCAGCATTGGGCAGCGCACGGTTACAGTCACTGGCACTTCAGGCAACCTGACGATAACCACCACCTTCGCCCTGGGAGTCTATGCGCCAACTTTCACGCTATCGTCAACGAGCGTGAACCTTGGTCAAGGCAACTCCGGTACGTCCTACATTTATGTGAACCCCGAATATGGGTTCACAGGGAATGTAAGTCTTTCTGTTTCGGGCCTGCCGAGCGGGGTGACTGCGTCTTTTGTTCCGAACCCCACGACCGGAACCAGCACGCTGACACTGACGGCAAGCAGTTCGGCGACTACAGGACAATCGACGGTGACCGTTACCGGCACGTCTGGCAATTCAAGCGTAACGACCACTTTCACATTGGGGGTTTACGTGTCGACGTTCACGCTTTACGCGCCGAGCGTCACTGTTGGGCAAGGAAGCTCCAGCACTGCCTATGTCTCCATCAATCCCCAATATGGATTCACGGGCAGCGTCAATCTTTCATTGTCCGGTTTACCTGCCGGTGTGACCGCGTCTTTCACTCCAAATCCGACGACTGGAAACAGCACGCTGACGCTGACGGCGAGCAGCTCCGCCGCCATTGGACAGTCCACGGTCACGCTCACCGGCACGTCCGGCAACGTGACAAACTCGACCACTTTTTCACTTGGGGTGTACGTACCTGCTTTCACGCTTTCAGCGCCCGGCTTGAGCATGGGCCAAGGCAGCTCCGGTACGGATTACGTCTCCGTCTATCCCGAATATGGATTCACCGGGAGCGTCAACCTGGCGGTGACGTCCGGCCTGCCCAGTGGCGTGACGGCATCTTTCGTTCCCAACCCCACCACCGGCACAAGCACCCTGACTTTGACAGCGAGCAGTTCCGTCGCCATAGGGCAGTACTCGTTGACGATCACTGGAACGTCCGGTAGTCAGACCGTAACTACGAATCTTCCGCTGGGAATCTATGCGCCCGGCTTCACGCTCTGGGCATCGGGCACGAGCATTGGCCAAGGCGCTTCCGGTTCGACCTATGTCTACATGTACCCGCAATACGGATTCAACGGCAGCGTCACTCTTTCTGCATCCGGCCTGCCGAGCGGCGTGACTGCATCGTTTGCACCGAACCCGATGAACGGAAGCAGCATGATGACGTTTGTGGTGAGCAGTTCGGCAGCCATCGGGCAATACAACGTGACCGTAACCGGCACATCGGGGAATGTGACGGCAACTACCACGGTCGCACTAGGAATCTATGCGCCCAGCTTCACGCTCTCAGCAGGCGGGGTAAACATCAGCCAAGGCAGCTCCGCCACTTCCAACGTCTACGTGTACCCGCAAAATGGATTCACCGGCAACGTCACCCTTTCTTTATCGGGCTTGCCGAGCGGAGTGACTGCATCCTTCACTCCGAATCCCACAACCTGGACGAGCACGCTGACATTGACGGCAAGCAGTTCCGCCCCAATCGGACAATACAACGTGACCGTCACCGGAACATCCGGCAATCTGACGGCAACCACCACACTCCAGCTAGGAGTGTATGCGCCCAGCTTCACGCTGAATGCTTACGGGTTGAGCGTGGGGCAAGGCACCAGCGGCACATCCTACGTCTACGTTTACTCGCAGTATGGATTCACGGGCAATGTGACTCTTGCGGCATCCGGCCTGCCAAGTGGCGTGACTGCACTGTTCACGCCCAACCCCACCGGAACCGGGAACAGCACGATGACGCTGACAGCGAGCAGTACGGCGCCTGCAGGACAGTACACTGTGACCCTCACCGGAACATCCGGAAACCTGACGGCGACGACTACTTTTGTGCTGCTAATTGCGGCTCCGACCTTCACCCTCTCGGCGGGCAGCGTGAACATCGGTCAAGGCTACTCAGGAATATCCTCGGTATACGTCAACCCGGAATACGGGTTTACAGGCAGCGTCAATCTTTCAATCTCCGGTTTGCCCGCCGGGGTCAGCGCATCGTTCTCTCCGAACCCTGCAACCGGATACAGCACGGTGACACTGACGGCGACCAGTTCCGCCACCCTGGGACAGTACAACGCGACGATCACCGGCACATCCGGCAATACGACGGCTACCACCACTTTGACGGTGGGAGTCTATACGGCGAGCTTCACGCTCGCAACCTATAGCGGGGTGAGCATTGGCCAGGGCGGGTCCGGCACAAGCTACATCTACATGACTCCGCAAAATGGGTTCAGCGGCAATGTCACACTCTCGGCAACGGGGCTGCCGAGCGGCGTGACTGGGTCATTCTCTCCGAACCCCACGACTGGAAGCAGCACGTTGACGTTGACGGCGACGAGTTCCGCAAGCCTGGGACAGTACAACGTGAGGATCATCGGCACATCCGGCAATTTGACGGCAACAACTACCCTCACGGTGGGGGTGTATGCACCCACGTTCACGCTTTCAAACAGCAGCGCGGGGAGCATCGGGCAGGGGAGCTCCGGCACAGCGTACATCTACATGACTCCGCAATATGGGTTTACCGGCAGCGTTACTCTTACGGCGTCGGGATTGCCCAGCGGTGTGACGGCGTCATTCGCTCCGAATCCGACGACTGGAAGCAGCACGATGACGCTGACCGCAAGCAATTCCGCGAGCCTGGGGCAGTACAACGTGATCATCACCGGCACATCGGGCAATCAGACGGCTTCCACTCTTCTGACGCTGAGTGTCTATGCTCCGAGCTTTACGCTCTCAACCTATGGCGGGGTGAACATCGGACAAGGCAGTTCCGGCATCGCCTATGTTTACATGAACCCGCAATATGGGTTCAACGGGAATGTCACTCTTTCGGCGTCCGGTTTGCCGAGCGGCGTGACTGGGTCATTCTCTCCGAACCCCACGACTGGAAGCAGTACGCTGACGCTGACGGCGACGAGTTCCGCGAGCCTGGGACAATACAACGTGACCATCACGGGCACTTCCGGCATTTTGACGGCAACTTCTACCCTCACTGTGGGAATCTATCCGCAGAGCTTCACGCTTTACGATTCGCCGTCCAGCCTGACAATGGACGAGAATGCGTCGGCCACGTCCGCGATCTACCTGACGCCACAATTTGGATTCAGCGGCAATGTGACTTTTGCCGCATCGGGACTGCCGGCGGGCGTCACTGCGACTTTTGCGCCGAATCCCACTTCAACGGAGTCAAGTGTGCTGACGCTGACAACGAGCAGCAATGCGACGGCGGGGACGGCGACGGTGACCATAACCGGCACCTCCGGCGCCCTGACCGCAAGCACGCCGCTTACGTTGACGATCAATGCGCCAGCCTTCACGCTTTCAAATGCGCCGAGCGAAGCGAACCTGTTCCCGGGAAGTTCAGAGAAATCCACCATCACCGTGATCCCGCAATACGGATTCAGCGGCAGTGTCAGCCTGGCGGCAACCGGGTTGCCCAGCGGCGTGACGGCGTCGTGGAGCGCTAACCCGACATCAGGAACCAGCCAACTGACGCTGACGGCGAGCAGTACAGCGACGAGCGGAACGGCGATGGTGACGATTACCGGCACATCTGGCGCTCTGACGACAACAACACCGATTGCTGTGACTGTCAGAGCGGCTCCGGCGACAACCTTGGCGACGCTGGCGGTGACGGCGGCGGGTGCTCCGGTCACATCAGTTGCCTCGAAAACGATGGTGACCCTGACCGCGGCGGTTAGCGCCGGGGCAACGGCATTGACGGCCGGACAGGTGAAATTCTGCGACGCCACTGCAACGTATTGCGAGGATATGCACCTGGTGGGGACTGCGCAGTTGACGAGCGCGGGAACGGCGGTTCTGAAGTTCATCCCCGGAGCGGGAAGCCACAGCTACAACGCAGCTTTCGTGGGCACATATGGCGCCGAGCCGAGCGTCTCCGACACGTCGGCATTGACAGTGACGGCTTCAGATCCGTCCACGACGACAATCGCACAGAGCGGGAGTCCCGGCAACTACACACTGACGGCGATGGTAACCGGGCAGGGGGCGCGTTCGCCTACCGGGACGGTGTCTTTCCTGGACACGAGCAATGGAAACGCTCTGCTGGGCAGTGCGGCGTTGGCACAGGGCGGGACGACTCTGAGCTGGCTGAATCCGCAGTCGCCGGCAACAGGCTCTTATCCGATCTCTGTCGCAGCGGCCGACTTCAATGGGGATGGCATACCGGACCTTGCGGTGGCTAACTCGAACAGCGATAGTCTGACGATTCTTCTGGGCAATGGAGACGGGACGTTTACGACCACGGCCGTAAGTCCGCCGACAGGCATCTACCCTTACTTCGTCGCAGTAGGAGACTTCAATGGGGATGGGAAAGCCGACCTGGCCGTGGCGGATTCCTCAGCCAGCTCATTGACGATTTTGCTGGGGAATGGGGACGGTACCTTTAGTCCCACTATTGCAAACCCGCAAACAGGCAGCGTACCACGCGCCGTTGCGGTGGGAGATTTCAACGGAGATGGGATACAGGATCTGGCTGTAGCAAACAGTGGAAGCACCACGATGACGATTCTGCTGGGCAATGGAGACGGCACATTCACTGCGAGTGCGGCAAGTCCGCAAATAGGCTCCAGTCCGCAATCGATTGCATTGGGGGACTTCAACGGGGATGGGATTCAGGACCTGGCCGTGGCGAACGCTGGGAGCGACACGTTGACGATTCTGCTGGGCAACGGAGACGGCACATTTGCGCAGGCGGCGAGCCCGTCAACAGGATCCGATCCCGTTTCCGTCGCGGCAGGGGACTTTAACGGAGATGGCAAGCTGGATCTGGCGGTCGCGAACTACTATGGTGATGCAGCGACGATTCTGCTGGGCAATGGAGACGGGACGTTTACAGCTACTGCTGTGAGTCCGTCAACAGGTAACTATCCCGAGTCCATTGCAACAGGGGACTTCAACGGAGATGGCAAAGCCGACCTGGCCGTCGCGAACTACTACGGCGGCACGGCGACGATTCTGCTGGGCAACGGAGACGGAACGTTTACCTCAGGAGTGAGCCCGGCAGGGGGCTCCTATTCCATTTCAATGGCGGTGGCAGACTTCAACGGGGACGGCATCGCAGATCTTGTCCAGGTGAATCAGTACAGCGCTACGGTGACGGTGCTAACCGCGCAGCTGGTGCAGACGGCCACCGCGATTGCCAAAGGCATCTCGCCGGTGGGGCAGGGGCCGCATCTGGCCGTAGCGAGCTATCCAGGTGACAGCGATTACGAAGCCAGCGCATCCGGACTGACGGGGCTCACCACCCAGCCACGCTCGCCCACCGTGACGGTGACGCCGTCTTCGCCTGGCATCAGCAGCACGAGTTCGTTAACAGTGACGGTCGCTGTCAACGGTGGAACCAGCTATCCAACACCCACCGGCTCCGTGACACTGACGAGCGGAAACTATACTTCAGCTGCGTCAACATTGAGCGGAGGCAGTACTACGATTACTATCGCTGCCGGATCGCTGGCTGCCGGCAGCGACACGTTGACAGCCACCTACACGCCGGACTCTTCCAGTTCCGAGCTTTACGTTAGCGCGACAGGCGCTTCAAGCGTCACTGTGACACAGGTAGCGCAGACAATAACCTTCGCTAACCCGGGGGCGCAGACTGTGGGCGCGCCGGTGACGCTCTCGGCGACGGCCAGTTCCGGATTGGCGGTCAGCTTTACCTCGGCGACGACCAGCATATGCACGGTCTCCGGCAGCATCGCCACCTTCATCGCCCCGGGCACCTGCACTATCGACGCCAATCAGGCCGGAAACGCCGAGTATTCCGCCGCACCGCAGGTCGCGCAAAATATCGTGGTCAACGTACCCACACCCGCTAGTCTCATCGCACCTGCGCCGGGAACAGGCACCGTGCTCGGAACCGCCAATGTTGTTTTCCAGTGGAACGCCGGGGCCGGGGTCGCTGAATATCAGCTCAACCTCAGCGCCATTGCACCGGGGGACAGCGAACTCTTCCTGTACAAAGGTACGGCCACTACAGCAATCGTGCCCAATCTGCCTGAGAACGGCGCAATCATCTACGCAACGCTCTATTCAAAAATCAGCGGAGCCTGGCAGTCGAACGCCTACGAATATACCGAAACCAGCCCGCCCGCTCCGGCAACAATCACATCACCCACGCCGGGACCAGGCACTGTGCTCGGCACCAGCAATGTGACTTTCCATTGGACCTCAGAAAGCGCGATAGACGATTACCAACTTAACCTCAGCGCCATCGCGGCCGGTGACAGCGACCTGTATTTATACAAAGGCACTGCCACATCCGCGACTGTGCCCTCCCTGCCCGAAAACGGCGCAACCGTCTACGCAACGCTCTATTCCCATATCAATGGAGTGTGGCATTGGAACAGTTACTTGTATACAGAAACCTACGCACCCGCTCCGGCAACGCTCACTTCACCCGCGCCGGGCCTCGGCACCGTGCTCGGCACAACCAGTGTCGTCTTCCAATGGACTACCGGGAGCGTGGTCGACGACTACCAGCTTAACCTCAGCGCCATTGCGCCAGGTGGCAGCGACCTGTACTTATACAAAGGCACGGCCACTTCGACCGTCGTGCCCGCGCTCCCCGCAAACGGGATTCCCGTGTACGCAACGCTCTATTCCCATATCAACGGTGTATGGCAGTCGAACGGCTACCTTTATACGGAAAGCGGCACGTCGCCTGGGATCCTCAAATCTCCCACGCCGGGAGCGGGCACCGTACTCGGCACTACCAGTGTTGCTTTCCAATGGACAACAGGGGCCGGGGTTGCTGACTATCAGCTAAACCTCAGCGCCATTGCACCGGGTCAAAGCGAGCTGTTCCTGTACAAAGGCACAAATACTTCCGCGACCGCTCCTACGTTGCCTGCAAACGGCGCAACCGTCTACGCAACGCTCTACTCAAAAATCAACGGAGCCTGGATGCCGGAAGCCTACGAATATACAGAAAGCGGCACACCCGCTCCGGCCACGCTCACATCTCCAACGCCGGGATCGACCACGATTCTGGGCACCACCGATGTGTCTTTCCAGTGGACCGCCGGAAGTGATGTTTCCGCCTACCAGCTCAACCTCAGCGCCATCGCACCGGGTGGCAGCGATCTGTACTCATACAAAGGCACTGCCCTCACCGCAACTGTGCCCACTCTGCCCGCAAACGGCGTAACTGTCTACGCAACGCTCTATTCCGACATCAAGGGAACGTGGCAGAAAAACAGCTACGTTTATACCGAAAGCGGGTTGCCCACGCCTGCGGTGCTCACCTCTCCTACGCCGGGATTGAGCACGATACTGGGCACCACCAATGTGCTCTTCCAGTGGAGCGCAGGAACGTCGGCCTCCCTCTACCAGCTCAACCTGAGCGCGATTGCAGCCGGCGACAGCGACCTGTATTTATACAAAGGCTCGGCTTTTTCCGCCACGGCGCCCACACTGCCCGGCAACGGCGCCAAGGTGTACGCAAGGCTCTACTCAAATATCGACGGAGTCTGGCTCTTTAACGACTACGTCTATACCGAAAAGTAGTGAAGCCGAAAGCCTCTGTATGAGAAACCGTTCGCCCTGTCGGTGGAAGTGGGCGCCGTATTGCGAACGGCGCAGCGCTTCGAGCAGTTCTCCAGTTAATGCCGCTTGCGGATTGACTTAACCCTCGGTATAGAACTGGGCGATGTTGCGGAATTTTTCCTGCCGGGCGGCTACAAGAGCGGTGATGGGGATGGTTTTGAGGGCAGCTAGATGTTTTTTGAGCTTTTCGCCGAGGAAGCCTGCGCCCGCGGCGTGGTCGGTATGTGTGCCGCCGGGGGGCTCGGCAACGATGTCGTCGATGCATCCGAGAGCAGCTACTTCAGGGGCGGAGATGCGCATGGCGTCGGCGGCCATCTGCTTCTTGGTGGGATCGTTCCAGCGAATAGCGGCGCAGCCTTCAGGAGTGATGACGAAGTAGACGGCATTTTCAAGCAGGAGCACGCGGTCGCTGACGGCAAGGGCAAGCGCGCCGCCGGAGCCACCTTCGCCGGTGATGACGGAGATGGTGGGAACGCGCAGGCGAGACATTTCGAGAATGTTGCGGGCGATGGCTTCGGCCTGGCCGCGCTCTTCCGCACCGAGTCCGGGATAGGCGCCGGGGAGATCGATGAAGGAGATGACGGGGCGACCGAATTTTTCGGCGATCCGCATGCAGCGGAGGGCTTTGCGATAGCCCTCGGGATGGGGCATGCCGAAGTTGCGTCGGACGCGGTCTTTGGTGGAGCCGCCCTTGCGGTTGCCGATGACCAGGACTTCGTCGTGGCCAAGGCGCGCCATTCCGCACGCGACAGCTTCGTCGTCGCCAAAGGCGCGATCCCCGTGAATCTCGCTGAAATCAGTAAAGATTCTTTCGATGAAGTCCATGGGATACGGCCGCTGGGGATGGCGGGCCCGCTCGATTCTGATCCACGCGGGCGAAATTGCCTGCGGTTGTGGTGGTGTGCCTGATTCCTGTTCGCTCATCGGTACCTGGGATGACCCGGCAACACTGCCGTTGACCCTGATGTGATTCTACAGGACGGTGGTTAGTGGGTAGTCCTAAGTTCATAGTTCACAGTTCTTAGTTCTTAGTTGGATTGTGGACGGGAGTGGAAGTTGTAGGTTCGTTTTCAGGAGATGGGGCTTCTGAGGTTTCCAGGGGCGTGAGTTCGATGGGCGACGCGTCGGATTCAAAGGTGGCGGGTTCGGCTTCTTGTTCCGGCGATGGTGGTTCGAAGGGTGGCTCTGGTTCGGGCGGGGTGGGCGGGGCGATGAGGAGGTCGACGCGATAGGCGGCGGCTTCGGCGGCGGCGAGGGCTTGCTGGACGACGCCGACCGTTTGAGCGACGGCGGCGCGGGAAGGGGCGGGTTCGGATGCGACGTGGAGGAGGCTGGGCAGGAGCAGCCACCAGAGAAGCTCTTCATAGGATTCGCGGAGGAGGTAGTCGTGCCCGTCGGCTGTGTGGACGCCGGTGAGCCAGCGGACGTCGGGATCGGACCAGAGGGCGGGGGGGATTATGGGTTCAGTGGTCGGCAGCGGTGTTTGATCGCCAGGCGTTCCGGGCTCGGCATGCGCGGGAATTGGCGCAGACACAGCGTCCGGGGCTGAAGCCCTCGTTAATTCTGCCGGATTTATCCGGGGGTTGAAACCCCCGGCTCCCTCCGTTTGAATCAGAGCTGAGTATTGAGGCACGTCTGGATTTGCGACCGGGTGGGGGGCTTTGGCCGTCGCGGGCATGACGGGCGAGGCGGATTTTTGCAAAAACGATGGCGACACGGGAGGCTGCGGTTCGAGCGGTGGTTCTGCTTCCCTGCCGATGCCGGCGCCGGTTAGGAGGACTACCTTGATGCGGGCGGCGACGCGCCAGCCGATTTCGCCGTCGAAGCCGAGGGCGGAAAAGGCTTTGGCGAAGGGTTCGCGGAGACGGAGGCGGTCGAAGAGGTCGAGCGCTACGGTTTCGGGATGGTCCGCATCAATGGACTCGGCGAGGAGCTGCAAGGCGCACCAGGCGAGCACCGGACCCCACATGGCGGTGGCGGTGAACTGGGGGCTGGGGCTGGGCAGGACGCGGCGCGCGGCGGCGGTCCAGGGGGTGGGGAACAGGGCCTCGATGGCAGGAACGCGCATGGCGGCGCGGAGACGCTCACGGAAGGCGGGACCGAGAAGTACCGGGTTGGTGGGCTTTTCGGTTGTTGGACGGCCGCCGCGGGAGATGTAGGCGGTTTGCGCAAGGTTGAGGAAGGACTGGCAGCGCAGCCAGGCGAGCTCGTAGAACTGGCTGCGGGCAAGCTCGATTTTCTTGTCGGGACCGGCGGCGAGGGTGCGGGGATGCTCGGCGAGGTCGGCGAACATGCGAACGAGATCGGGGTCGAGCTGAAGTCGAAGGGCCTCGTGGACGGGGCGCAGTTCGAGATTGATCAACGCATCGTCAAGCGAGGGAACGCCCGTTCCGTTGAGCTGGGCGCAGAGGCGGTCCCAGGGATGCTCGGCGGTGGCGTGGAGTTCGCGCCAGTCGAGGAAGACGTGGCACTGGTAGGCGTGGAGGTCGAGAGTGAGGCCGCGTCCGGAGAGGGTTTCGGCGGGGCGCAAGTATTCGAGGCTGGTGAGGGAGTCGCGGAAGGCGAGGATGGCGCTCGTGTCGCCCGAGAGGCCGAGGCCTTCGCGCAGGCGCTGTTGACGGAGCAGGCCTGCGCCTTTGTCGGCGTAGGCGGCGGAATTATCGATGGTGCCGTGGGTTGTGCCGTAGCGGTTGTTGTAGACGACGAGGGCGCGGTCGCTGCCACTGCGGTTGGAGTAGGCGAAGACGTTCTCGTCGACGGAGCCGGAGGGCTGAAAGAAGTCGTACAGGAGGAAGTTGCTGCTTTCGGCAAAAAGGGAACGGCGTTTAAGGAGGGGCGCGATCTCGCGGTCGTGACGCTCGACGAGCCAGTGGTCGGGGGATTCGTCGTAGCGGGGGCGGTAATACTCCATGCCGTACTTCTCGGTGAAGCCTTCGATCTGGCCGTGACCGAACATGGGGAGGCCGGGGAGAGTGGCCATAAGGGCGGCAACTCCGAAGCACTTGTCGCCTTTGCCGAATTGATCAATCGCTGTTCTTTCATCGGGATTGCTCATGAAGTTGACGTAACGCTTCATGATGTCGGGATCGAATTCCAGGGTGTTCTTGAGGACGCTGCGGTAGTTGGCATTGTCCTCGTCGCGGAGCATGACCATGAAGGCGGAGTTATAGACGCGGTGCATGCCGAGGGTGCGGACGAAGTAGCCTTCCATGAGCCAGAAAGCCTCGGCGAGAAGGAGGGTGCCGGGGACTTCGACGGCGACTCGGTCGACAACTTCGCGCCAGAACTCGTGGGGCATATGGCGGTCGAACTCAGCCTGAGACATGCCGTATTCCGCGCGGGAAGGGATGGCTCCGGTGGCGCCGGGACCTGGAAACCAGAGGCGGTGGAAGTGGCGCTTGGCGAGGGTCATTGCGGCGTCGAAACGAATGACGGGAAAGAGGCGCGCGACGTGGAGAATGGTCTGGATGACTTGCT
Source organism: Occallatibacter sp. (assembly GCA_049518435.1). Taxonomy (GTDB): domain Bacteria; phylum Acidobacteriota; class Terriglobia; order Terriglobales; family Acidobacteriaceae; genus Telmatobacter. The sequence continues at coordinate 87,576 of JBEKRU010000007.1, forward strand.
CGCGGACGGCGGAGTTGAGGTAGTCGAGCTGGGCAGTGTCGTTCCAGGGGAAGCTTGTTCCGTCGTTGCCGTGGTAGATGTAGCGGGTTTCACCGGATTGGCGGTCGACGCGGCGGAAGACGACGGCGGCGTCGGTTTGCTCGAAGTAGTGGTCTTCGATTTTGATTTCGACGCGGGAGTCGTGCGAGAGATCGGGGCCGTTGAACGAGTAGACGGGGTAGGGCGAGTCCTGGCGGGAGATGAACCAATCTGGATGCTCGACGACCCAGGGGGAATCGATGCCCATGTGATTGGGCACCATGTCGCTGGCGAGGCGAACGCCGTGGCGATAGCAGCGGTCGCGGAGGTTGATATAGGCTGATTCCCCGCCCAGGTCCTGGGCGATGGTGTAGTCGAAGAGCGAGTAGGCGGAGGCGACGGCGTCGGAGTTTCCGCAAAGCTGCTTGATGGTTTTGGAGGCACGGCTGCGCTCCCAGACGCCGATGAGCCAGAGCGAATTGAGGCCACGATGGGCGAGGGTGGCGAGCTCCTCGTCGGGAATGTCATTGAGGCGGTGGATGGGGCGGCCGTACTGCTTGCTGAGCTGCGCGAGCCAGACGTAGGTGCTTTTGGCGATGAGCACCGTGTTGGGCATCCAGGCGGTGTCGGCCGAGAACTTCTCGTATTCGAGGGCGGGATCGTTGATTTCGAAGTGAGGAACGTCGGCGTGGCTGGCGATGGAGGGCCATTGCTGGGTCCCGGTTTCGCGTCGGCGACGGGCGGCAGCCTGGGCGGCGGCGTGGGCCTGGGCTGCGTCTGGATTGAACTGCATCCAGATGGCGACTTCTTCTTCGTGGAGGATTCCCTTTGCGATGACTAGAAAGCGGTCGAGGCTTTCGCCGAGCAGCGGCTTCCAAAGCTTGAGGATGAGGTCGAGCTGCTCACTGAGGGAGCGGGGTGCGCCGACGGCGGGGGCGCGGAGCAGATCGAGGAGATTGACGGGGGCTGCTCCGGCGAGCGGAATGAGCGGGCGCGTAGAGAAGTAGTCCGGCAATTGCTGTGTGACTTCGCGGTAGACGGTTTTTTCGGCGAGGGTTTTGTCGCGGAAGAGCTCTTCAAAGGGCTGAAAAGCTTCGTTGCGGTTGGCGGTCCAGAGGAGGAGGAGTTCTTCGAGGGCGGCGGCGCGGTGCGGGGTTCCGTCGGTTGA
>JBEKRU010000008.1:0-87053 GCA_049518435.1 Occallatibacter sp.
TAGAGGGTGCCGCTGATTGGTTTCGGATCCAGACCGGGCTTCAGGATGCGGAGGCCTTCGGCGGGGCCGACGCTGTAAGGCTGGCCGGCGAGTGCGGACTGAAAGCTGGGGAGATGGACGCCGTTTTCGAGGTAGAAGTCGGCGGCGAGCATGGGGCCGTGGAAGGCGGGAAGGCCTAGCTGGTCGTAAAGATGGAGTTGGATCCCCGTGAGGTCGCTATAGGCGAAGAAGGGTTTGGGGTGGCTGCGGATGAGGTCGAGGTCGAGCTGATCGAGAAGGTAGTTGGAGCCGTAGCCGCCGCGGAGGGCCATGATGGCTGCCGTGTCGGTGTTGGCGAAGGCGGCGTGAAAGTCGGCGATACGTTGGATGGGCGTGCCGGCGAAGAAGTGGGGGCCGCGGGCGAGGGTGTTGATGGCCAGCGAGGGCGCGAAGCCGAGGGCGGTGAGATTGGCGAGGCCGCTGTCGGTGCGGGCTTGCTTGGCGGAGGATGCGGGGGCGATGACGGAGATGGCTGCGGGCGCGGAGACGGCCGGCGGAAGCAGCAAACGTGGCGCAGCGGACGACATGATTTACCAGGCCTCGCCGCGGGCGATTAGAGTGGCGGGGCCGGTGAGGTAGAGCTTTTCGCCGGGGCCTTGCCAGTTGACGTTTTGTGCGCCGCCGGGGGCGATGACTTCGAGGTCGTTTTGCGCTTCATAGAAGGCGATGATGGCTGTGGCCGAAGCGGAGGTGCCGGTGCCGGAAGAGCTGGTGGGTCCGACGCCGCGCTCGAAGATGCGGATGGCAATTTGATAGATGGGCTCGGACTTGCTGCCGAGGATGTGAACGAAGATGACGTTGGTCTGATCCGGGAACTCGGGGTGGTGGCAGATTTCTTCGCCGATGTCTTCCCAGGAGCGGTCGGTGATGGAGAAGTCGAGGCGGGCGAGAGTGGACTCGCTGGCATCGAGCGGATAGCCGGTGGAAGGAGGCGAGTCGAGGACGATGACGAAGTGGGGATTGCCCATGGAAACGAAGACGCCGTCGATGCTGGAACCGTCGGCCAGTTCGACGGTGCGTTCTTCGAATTCGGGGACATCCATGTCGGCGGTGATGAGGGTGGTGGGACCGTCGATGTCGGAGTCGCGGAACTCCTCAATGGTGCAGAGGCGCGTGCCGGCATCGGTCTCGATGGAGAATTGATCGCCGGGTTGGGCACCGCGTTCTTCGGCCATCCAAGCGGCGACGCAGCGGGTGCCATTGCCGCTGATTTCGGCGATGGAGCCGTCGGCGTTGCGGAGATGGATGCGGCCGGAGGAGCCGCCGGTCCAGTGAAAGAACTCGACGCCGTCGGCGCCGATGCCGGTGTTGCGCTCGCAGAGGTGGCGGGTGAGCTCGGCTTTGTCGTAACCGTGGGCATCTTCTTCAGTGATGATGAGAAAGTCGTTGCCGCAGGCGTGGGCTTTGGTGAAGGGAATCAATCGTCCTCCGGATCGCGGAAAGAGAGCAGGCCGCTGATGCCAGGCTCGGTGACGAGCTGGGTGCGCATGCGCTTGTGCTGGTTGGCGGTTGCATTGAGTGGAAAGGTGACGCGCTGGGTGTTGCCGATGGCGTTGGTTTGCACATCGGCGAGGCGCACGTGTGTCTGGTCCATGACTTTGAGGATGGACTGGAGCATCTGGTGCTGATCTTCGCCGCGCGCTTCGTAGGTGACGCCGTAGGGGCGGATGCCGGCGCGACGCTCAAGGAAGCCGACCAGTTCCATGGAAACAATGACAATGAAGGCGGCGACGGTAGCGGCCAGATAGAGCCCTGCGCCGCAGGCCATGCCGATGGAGGCGACAGCCCAGACGCTGGCCGCGCTGGCGAGCCCGCTGACGCGGTTCTGATTGCGGAGGATGAGGCCCGCGCCGAGGAAGCCGATGCCCTGAACGATGTTGGCGGCGACCTGGCCTTTATTGGGGCTGTTTTCACCAGCGAGAACGGCGGAGAGGAGGGTGAAGAATGCCGCGCCCATGGAGATGAGGAGGTTGGTGCGGACACCGGCGGACCGGTGGTGAAGTTCGCGCTGGAGGCCGACTGCGGCGCCGAGGGCACAGGCAAGAAGGAGGCGGCCAATGGTGCCGTTGAGCACGTCCATCTGCTGCAGGTCGCTGAAGCTGAGAGGGAGCGCGAAGTGTGCCATGGCGAGGGTCATTGGGTGGCCTTGAGCGATGCTATCACCGTGGTTGGGGGTTTGATAACGCTGGATGAATGCGGCGTACCGGAGACGTAAAGGGTGGCGGAGGGCTGGTTGGGGGCGGAGAAATGCTGCAAAGGTGTTAAGCCCGAGTGATTGGCTTTGACAGCGGTGTCGATGGCGTCGCCGTCGAAAGCGAGGACGAGGTCTGCGCTTGAGGCGGGCGCGGCGAGGGCGGCGGTGTAGGTGGCGAGGTCGCTCTCGTTGATGGTCTGGCGGAGGGGGATGCCGGTTAGGGTGACGATCTCTGGGTACGTGGATGTGTCCATGAGGATGATGGCGTTGGGATGGGTGGCGAGGTAAGCACGTAGAACGGGCGGGATCTGGCTGTAGATGGGCAGGCGGGCGTGAATATTTTTTGAGCCTTCGACGTAGACCAGCGGATGCTCGCGGAGCATGAGGGAGGCGTTGATTCCGACGGCGGCGAAAAGGATCGTGGCGACGCAGTAAAACGTCCGGGGCTTGTAGATACGCGGGCCGAAGAGGTCGAAGACGGCGTGCGCGGTGAAGCCGAGGCAGAGAGCGAGGGCGGGAAGAAGCTCCATGCCGTAGCGGAGGTTGTACCAGGAGTGCGGCCACCAGACGGGCATGAAGATGGGAACGGAGCCCCACGCGATTGAGTAGGCGTAGAAGGGGACGGGCAGGAAGAGCAGGAGGGTCCAGGCGACGTGGCGGTTGCGGGGGTTGACCCAGGCCCAGGCTGCGCCGGCGAGGCTGAGAACGAGCAGCCAAGTGCCCCACGCGAGAGCGGCAGCGTCGAGTTCGGCGCACTTGATGAAGAAGAGGAACGATACCCACGGATTGTGCCAACCGGGATGGGGAGGGTAGCCGGGAGTGGCGGTGCGGATCTCAATGGCGCGGGCGGAATAGGGACCGCGGGCGAAGTCGAGCCAATCGCCGAATGCGGCCTGGTTGTAGATGAACCAGGCGATGGGCGCGGCGACTACGAAGGCAGAGGCGATCCAGAAGGCGCGGGAACGGAGGCGGCCGCGACGCATGAGGACGAGACCCATGGCGGTCCATGCGAGGAAGGCCATGATCCAGCCGTCGTAGCGGGTGAAGACGGCGGCGATGAGCGCGATGGCGATGAGGGTTTGGCGGCGGTTTGTGCTCGCGGGATCGCCGTTGATGTTGGAGCGCCATTCGACTAGCCAGAGAGTGGTCCAGACCATTTCGCAGAGGAAGAGCGGCTCGGTCATGGCCGTGGTCTGAAGGTAAAGCAGATTGGGATTGGTTGCGTAGAAAGCGAGCGTGAGCGCGGCGGAGGAAGGCGGGAGCCAGATACGGGCGAGGCGATAGATGCCGATGCATGCGGCGAGATACGCGAGGGCGGATGGAATGACTCCGGCAAAGCCGTTGGCCCACCAGGAGTAGACCTGGACGAAGGGTAGCAGAAGGATGTGAGGCAGGGGCAGCCAGACGGAGCCGAGCAGGTCGAGACGGGGCTGGTGGGCATCGAAGACGCGGCGGGCGATGTGGAGATGGGCAACGGCGTCGCCGTAGTTGAGCATTGCGCCGTTGCGCCAGCTCCAAAGGATGGCGGTGAGTGAGGCGACTGTGCAGCAGACCAGGACGAGGAGGGTTTCGAGACGCGGGATGGACTTCACATTAGACTCGGGATCGGTCTTCATAGTGTGTTCTGGTTACAGCCAGCCATCGTGCGATCCCACCCTTGGCAGAATACGCAAAGACCCGAAGGCCGATGGTTGGCCTTTGTGCTTTCCCACCCATCGAGCGGAGAAACTGCTCGATGGATGGGGCACCCAGAATTCATTATCCGATGACGAGAGGCCGGGATGGGATCTTCAGTCAAGGTGGGTGAGCTCGCGGAAGAGGATGAAGCGGTCGTCGATTTCCTTGCGGGTGAGGGCCTGGATGCGCTCGGTGCCGAAGCGCTCGACGGCGAAGGAGCCCATGACGCTGCCGTAAAACATGGCGCGGCGGAAGGTGGCTGGGGTGACTTCAGGCTGCGAGGCGAGGTAGCCGAAGAGACCGCCGGCAAAGCTGTCGCCAGCGCCGGTGGGATCGACTACTTCTTCGAGAGGGAGGGCAGGGGCGCGGAAGGGGTGCAGCTGTGCCCATGCGCCCTCTTGCTTGAAGCTTGTGTCGCTGAAGAAGGCAGTGGCTCCATACTCGCCATGCTTGACGACAAGAGTGCGCGGCCCCATGGCCAGCACGGCGCGCGCCGCCTGAACGAGGTTGTTGTTGCCGGCCAGCATTTTGGTTTCGGTGTCGTTGATGAGGAGAAGATTGATGCCCTGGAGGACTTCAAGAAGGGCGGGGCGATGGTCATTGATCCAGTAGTTCATGGTGTCGCCGCCGACGAGCTTGACGTCGGGCATGGCTTCGCGGACGCGGCGCTGGAGGACGGGATCGATGTTGGCGAGGAAGAGAAAATCGGAGTCGCGATAGGCCTCGGGGATTTTGGGCTCGAAGGAGGCGAATACGTTGAGGTCGGTGATGTGGGTCTTGGCTTCATTGAGGTTATCGAGGTAGGAGCCTTCCCAGAAGAAGCTTTTGCCCGGGGCGCGCTCGATGCCCTGGATATCGATGTTGCGTTTCTTGAACACGGCTTCCTGTTCGGGGCCGAAGTCTTCGCCGACGACGGCGATGACGCGGACGTCGGTGAAGAAGCTGGCGGCGAGCGAGAAGTGGGTGGCTGCGCCGCCGAGGCAGCGATCGCGGCGGCCGGAGGGAGTTTCGATGGAGTCGTAGGCTACGCTGCCTACTACGGTGATGGACATTGGGATCCTTTCAGGTTACAGATGACAGATTACAGATGACAGTTTGGAACTGCGGGAGCTGGCTGCTTGCTGTCAGCCTAGGTATTTGCCGAAGAGCAGACTGAGCTTCTCTTTGGTAGCTGCGGGGATTGCGTCTTTGGCTGTTAGTACGGCGTATTTCGCGGCGGTGGCGCATGCGCAGTTACGTTCAGGAGGGATGGCGGCTACTGCGGCTTTTACGACCTTGCAGGCATTCTCGGCGTTCTGGTGGAGGACGCGGACGATTTCTTCGATGGTGACGGAGTCGTGTCCTTCGCGCCAGCAATCGTAGTCAGTGACCATGGCGACGGTGGCGTAACAGATTTCTGCTTCGCGGGCGAGCTTGGCTTCCTGCAGGTTGGTCATGCCGATGACGTCGGCGCCCCAGCTGCGGTAGAGATTGGACTCGGCCTTGGTGGAGAATTGAGGGCCTTCCATGCAGACGTAGGTGCCGCCGAGTTTGCCGACTACGCCGACGGCGGCGCAGGCATCGGTAGCGGCCTTGGCGACGGTGGCGCAGACTGGGTCGCCAAAGGCAACGTGGCCGACGATGCCTTCTCCGAAGAAGGTGGAGATGCGATGGAAGGTGCGATCGATGAATTGGTCAGGCACAAGGAAGTCAGTGGGTTTGTGCTCTTCCTTGAGGGAGCCGACGGCGGAGACGGAGAGGATGCGGTCGACGCCGAGTTTTTTGAAGGCATAGATGTTGGCGCGGAAGTTGAGTTCGGAGGGAAGGATGCGATGGCCCTTGCCGTGGCGGGCGAGGAAGGCGACTTTGCGGCCTGAAAGCTCGCCGAGGACGAAGGGGTCAGAGGGCGGACCGAAAGGAGTTTCCACGGTTTCTTCGTGGACGTTGGTGAATCCCGGCATGGAATAGAGACCGCTGCCGCCGATGATGCCGATTTCCGCTTGAGACAATGACTGCTCCTTACGTCGCGGGGATTTGAACGGCCCGCGTGGTTGCCTTCGGCAAACATCTCAGTATAAAGGTTGGGGGCAGGGCTTGAGGACTGGCATCGCCATATCCCTGGTCCCCAAGTGCGAGGGACCAGGGGCACCCACTTTGTAGTGCGGGCGAGCTCTACTGCGGTACTACCAGCAGGGTGATGGACTGGGCCGGGAAGGTTGTGGTGATGGTGCCGGCGGCTCCTCCCGGGCCCGGAGTTACGGTGACCGCGGGTTGGGCGACGATCGAAGTCAGGTTGGCATTGCTGTAGAGCCAGGATTGCGCGGTGGTTGTGGAGGTGGCGAGGCCGGTGAGGGTGAGAGTATCCGTAAGGTCGCCGTAGGTCTTGTTGATGACGACGACCGTGACGGTATTGTCAGAGGAGCGGAGCGCTCCGTAGACGGAGAGTTGGCCCTGATTGGCGCTGGTGGAGGTGAGAGCGGTGTTGCCGAAGGTGGACTTGTTGCCGTCGTAGTTGCGGTAGATCTGGAAGGCCATCATTCCGGGGATTTGCGTTGACGGTGCGGAGGTGGGCCACATGGTGCCGAGGTCGAGGCCTTCGCGTCCGAAGATGCCGAGAATGTCAGCCTGGGTGAGTGCGCCATTGATAGCCTCCATTCCGCCGAAGTTATATTCGTCGATGGCGGTTTTGGTGCCGGGATAGTCTTTTGCGACCCAGGATTTCATCATCCTGATTAGTTGCGGGGCCTGCTGCGGCGGGTTACAGTTGGAGGCGCCGGTGTAATTCGGATCGGTGGGGTAGTTAGGCTGCGGGAAGTTATTACTGGGATCGGTGTAACTTGGATCCCAGAAGGCGCGTGTGGAGTTAAGCCGTGCCTGTTGCGCACCAGTATCACCGGCTGGGGCGAGGCCGAGGCCGCTTCCGTTGACGAAGGGATAACTGGCTGCGGCATAGGTGTGCAGGTCAAGGTAATCGAGCAGGCGGACGCCATAGGTGCTTTGAGCCGCGGCGAACTGTTGCAGATAGTACTCGATGAGCGGGACGCCGCCGTGTGCCTGGCGATCCACTGGATTGGTCCACGGCTGATAACAAGGGCCTCCGGAGCTCCAGCCGGATGTGACATCTTTCATGGAATAGAAGTAAGCCCACCAGAAGTCGATAACCGGGCCGCTTACCTGCGCGGTTGGATCTTCAGTCTTGATGGCGAGGGCGGTGCCGATGCCGCCGTTGGTTACTTCGTCATATGTGAAGGGCAGGGGATGTACGTCGGCATCATTTGAATACCACCAGGTTGGCTCGTTATCGAGGTCGTAGATGGCGACGCCTTTGCCAGTGTTTCCGGCGCCGAACTTGTTGACGAGGTAATTGACCCAACCGCCTGACCAGGTGTTGGTGGCCCAAGTCGCATTGACCGCAGACGCTGCGGGTGGCGCGGGAGGCGGCGCAGCGATGCTGGTTACGGTGGGATCGCTGGGGATGTTGCAGCCGTTGGCCTGGGTGCATCCAGCGACACCGTTGGGATAGATGCCGGAGCCGCATGCACGGCCGTCAGTGGAAAAGGCAGGCTTACCGTTGACGGCGAGTTGGTTGGGGTATGTGGATTGCGGGAAGCTGCAGGAGGTGCTGTCTTTTGCTACCCAGCCAAGGACGGGGACCGTGCCCAGGGTCTTGATCCCGTTGCTACTGTTGCTTTGGACCAGGGCGTCGAATGCCTTGACTCCGTTGATTGCGGGCCACGCGTCGCCGCCGGTGCCAGTTCCGTTTTCAAAGTACCAATCATCGATGGAGTTGGTTACATCCGCCTGATAGTTGTAGCGCTCGGTGGAATCGCCACCCCAGCGATCGACGGTGATGTTTGTCTTCGCGACTGCAGCGGTGTCAGCAGCGGTGGCGTTTAGCAGGTACGCGTCCATGCCGTAGATATCAGGGCTGATGGCGCCTGTGGGGCTGGTGACATTGACGCTGAGAGCCGGGCCGGCGGTGGTTGCGGGAGGGCTGAGCGTGACGGTGACGTTGGCGCTTTGCGCTGTGTTCGCGGTGCTGGTGGCCGTGACGGTGACTGTGGATGGGGCGGGATAGGGCGTGGTGTAGAGGCCGGCGGAAGTGATGGTGCCAGCGCTGAGCGAACTGCCGGTGGGAGCGGCCACGGTCCAGGTGACGGCTGTGCTGGCGGCGCCGTTGATGGCGGCTGCGAATTGCTGCGTGGATCCGATGGTAACGGTGGCGGGATTGGGAGTGACGGCGATGGCAGGTGGAGCAGGCGGTGCATAGGTCGCCGTGACGGTGGTGTTGGTGCTGATGGTGACGTTGCAGGTGGTGGTGCTGGTGGTGGTGCAGCCGGACCATGCGGAGAAGTTGTTGCCGGCGGCGGTTGCGGGCGCTGTGAGCACGACGGCGGTGCCGGAGTTATAAGTGCGCGTGAAGCTGGTGGTGCCGTTGGTGGCGGCGTTGTTATCGGCGGGCGTGACCTGGATCGCGACGCCGCTGTTGGGAGTGGCGGAGTTGATTGTGAGGGTGTAGGGGGTGGGCGGCGGCGCGTACGTGGCCGTGACGGTGGTGTTGGCGGTTATGGTGACGTTGCAGGTGACGGTGGTGGCGGAGGTGCATCCGGACCACGAAGAAAAGTTGTTGCCCCCGGCGGTTGCAGGCGCGGTCAGCACGATGGCGGCGCCGGAGTTATAGGTGCGGGTGAAGCTGGTGGTTCCGTTGGTGGCGAGGTTGTTGTCGGCGAGTGAGACCGAGATGGCGACGCCGCTGGCGGGGGTGGCCGAATCGACTGTGAGAACGTATGTGGTTGGGGGTGGTGGTGTTGTGGATCCGCCTCCGCCGCTGCCGCAGGCTGTAAGAACAATCATCAGCCCGGCTGCCACCCATACTGCTGCACTCCTAGAAAATTGCTTCATGGCACATCTCCCCATTTACGCGGCGGTTTTTTCTGTTGTGCAACAGCATCAGCAGGGACCACTCGCGGAACCGACTCAAATGACCGCACCATTTTACTCTTTGAAAGCGGGTGGTGTAAGCGTTTTCAAGGGGACGGGCGGAGACGATGCTCTGGTAGTCTGTTGGGGTTGAATCGAGGCCGCAATCCCGTGTCCTGGTCTTTCTGCAGAGTGCTGATGACGGCCGGTTTGCTTTGCTCCGCGTGGCTGGGCGGGACGCGACGGGTGGATACGCAGGAGCCTTCTGCGAGCCTGAAGCAGGCGGATGCGGATTATCGCGCGGGTGCGGATGCGGTGGCGCACAACGACTTGAATGCCGCGCTGGATGATTTTCAGAAAGTGGTGCGGCTGGCGCCGGCTGCCGAGCAGGGGCACAGCGCGCTGGGTGCGGTGCTGGTGCGCCTGGGGCGAACGAATGACGGGATTCGCGAATTGGAGCGGGCGTTGGCGATTCAGCCGGGCGACGCCAGCGCGCAGATGAACCTGGCTATTGCTTACGAGCAGACTGGGCAGGCGGCCAAGGCGCTGCCGTTGTTTCAAAGGCTTGAGGCGGCATCGCGGACTCAAAAGCAGGAGCTAGCGCCTGCGGCGCTTGCCTCGTATGCGCGGGCGCTTGCTGCAGGCGGCCGGATTGGACCTGCGATTGTAAGGATGAAGGAAGCGGCGGCGCGTGATTCGCGGAATGTGGAGATCCAGGATGAGCTGGGTACACTTTACGCGAAGCTTGCGGATTGGAATGACGCGAAGCCGGCTTTTACGGCCGCCATCGCAGCAAGGCCGGAGTATGCCACTGCGCATCTTCACCTGGGATTGACGCTTAACGCGCTGGGGCAGCCGGGCGCGCTGGATGAACTGACGAAGGCCGACGAGCTTGAGCCTCGTAATGCAGTGATTGCGCTGGAGCTGGGGAAAGCGCTGGCGAATGCGGGACAGGATGAGCAGGCGCTGCCGGTGCTGCAGCAGGCAAGCAAGCTGGATCCGGCGTCGACGGTGGCGGCGTATCAATTAGGTCTTGTGCTGTCGCGGCTTGACCGCGTGGAGGAAGCGATTCCGCTGTTGCAGCGGGCTGTGGACTCTAACCCTAAACAAGCGGAGATTCTTACCAACCTGGGCATGGCGCTCTGCCTGGGGCAGAGAGCGAAGGATGCGGTTCCGTATCTGCAACGGGCGGTTGCGCTGGAGCCGGACAACGTGACGGCGCGGCAGAATCTTGCCGTGGCCGACATTCAACTGAGCCAGCTTGACGATGCGATTGTGCAGTTGCGCGCGGCGTTGAAGCTGGCACCGAATGCATCGCAGTTGCATTACAACCTGGGCTATGCGCTGAAGATGCAGGATGACGCGGTGGATGCGATTCCTGAGTTGGAGACGGCGGAGAAGCAGAACCCCACGGCGCCGGAGGCACCTTATCTGCTGGGTGTGCTTTACATGCAGGCAGGGCGGTATGCGGACGCGGAGCGGGAGTTGAACGCGAGCCTCAAGCTGAGGCCCGAAAACGGCGATGGGTGGGCCACGCTGGGCAGCGTTTACAGCAAGTTGGACAGGCTGCAGGAGGCGGCGTCGGCATTGCGGGAGGCGATTCGGCAGAGCCCGATGGAAGCCGACGCGCACCTGACGCTGGCGGCGGTTTTCGCAAAGCAGGGCCAGCAAGCCGAAGCGACGGAGGAACGGAGGAAGGCCGCTGACCTGATGCGGATCCATATGAATTCGCAGCGGGCTGAGGTGTCGACCCATTCGGGTGACTCGCTGCTAGCCAATGGGAAGGTGGATGAGGCGATTGCGGACTATCGTGAAGCTTTGAGTTTCGACCCGAATTACGTTGGGGCGCATGAAGGGATGGCGCGGGCGTTGGAGCGGCAGGGGAAGACGATGGAGGCCGCATTGGAGCGCAAGAAGGTTACGGCTCTGAAGTCGGGGCCCACGCAATGAGCCACCTGCGGTGGGGCAGCCGCCGCTTGCGCGGCAATGCGGTCTCCAGGTTTCGACAATGAACGTAGAAGGCATTTCGCTGGTCTGCGGGAGCTGGATTTGCGGCCAGATTAGCCCACCTTTCGGTTGATGTACAACGGTGTGGCCAAGGAGCTATAGTGAGGCGGAATCAACTAACTCATTTCCGGCGACACCGTTTCAGAGCAGACCGGGAAAGGCGAGGCGATTTCGCGAGGGTTTCCCTGGAATTGGACGCGTGTTGAAAGCGCATTCGCTCTCTCGCATGGATGGAACGGTCAACCTTTTGATTTTGAATTCTGGCGGCAAAGACGGCGATCATCGCTGCCCTGTCGCGCTTGAGCCGGTTGGTGAACGTATGAAAAGGACTGCAGCGACTTCGGTCGCCGTCGCATGCCTGCTGATTGCGGGATGCTGGATGGCTCCTTTGCTGGGAGCGCAATCGAGTGGTGCCGCTTTGACGCCTCCTCCCGCGTACACCGCCCCCGCTCCGGGCACGCCGCCTGTCGAAGATACTCCCGCACAGCGGGAAGCGCTGGCAAAGTGGAAAGCTCGCGCGGAAGAGGCGGTAGCAGCGGACCGCAAGACTTACAACGCTGGAGTTACTCCGAGTTATAACTTCCACTACGGGCCAAAAAATCTATTTACTCCAGGTAATGTGCAGGCGGAGGGAGAGGGCTTTCTTCAGCCGGGTTCTTATCCGAGCGCGGAGTATTGCGGGACGTGCCACCAGGAGGCTTATAGCCAGTGGCGGCAGGCGCTGCACTCGAACTCTTTCCGCACGCCGTTCTACAGGACGAGTGTAAACCTGCTGATCCGCGACCCGGAGCGTGGTCCCGCGCTGGCAAGGCATTGCGACAGTTGCCACAATCCGATTGGAGTGCTGAGTGGGGCGCTGACGGAGGACTCGAAAGTGGATCGCGCGAAGTTTGATTCTGACGGGTTGACTTGCACAACTTGCCACTCCGTGGTGAGCCTGGATTCGACCAATGGAAATGGAAGTTTGAAGATGGGCGTGCCCGCCGTGATTGTGGATGAGAACGGCGAGCGCATTCCGGGCGAGGTTCCATTTGACATGATTCTTCGGCATCCGGAGCGGCATTCGAAGGCGGTGATGCATGATTTTCTGCATACGCCGGAGTTTTGCGCGGCGTGCCACAAGGCTAACTTGCCGGCGCCGCTGAATGATTACAAATTCATCCGCGCATTTACGGCTTATGACGAGTGGCAGCAATCGAAGTTTTCACAGCGGAATCCGCTGACGTTTTATACGGCAGACTTTTCAAGTTGCCAGGGATGCCACATGAAGCGGGCTACGGCGACGCTTCCTGAATACGGCGCGAAGCATGGCACATTTGTTTCCCATCGCTGGCTCGCGGGAAATACAGCGGTGCCTTTCTATTACGGGTTCGACGAGCAGCTACAGAAGACGATTGACTTCCTGAGAACCGGCAACTATATGAAGGTGGATCTGTTCGCGTTGAAGGATGTGAGCGGCGGACCGCTGGTCGCTCCGCTGGGCTCGACACCGGTCTCGCTCAAGCCGGATGAGACGGTTGAGGTTTCGGTGGTGATACAGAACAAGGCGATTGGGCACTCGTTCATTCCCGAAGTGCGCGATCTGTATGAGGCGTTTGTCTGCTTCACGGTGACGGATGCGGCGGGGGCGGTGATTTACAAGAGCGGCTACCTGGAGCCGGACGGAATGCTGGACCGCGGCGCTCACAGCTTTACCAATCGGCCGGTGGATATGACCGGTAACTTTGTGGAGAATCACAAGGTGTGGACGATTCATTCCGTGGCTTACGACAACACGATTCAATCGGGACGGTCGGCGCTGGTGCGGTATCAGTTTCTCATTCCGGCGGATGCAAAGGGCCCTATCACTGTAACTGCGGCTGTGAATTATCGGCACCTGCGGCAGAGTTATCTCAACAATGTTCTGGGACCGGATCATCCGGCATACCCGGTGGTTGAGATTGCTTCGAGAAGCCGCACGCTGAACATTGGCGACAATGCGCCAACTGAGCCGCTGGCGAACGACAATCCGGACTGGATGCGGTGGAATAACGTGGGGATTGGTTATCTGGACTCGCTGCAGTATGAGGACGCGATTCGCGCGTTTGAGCAAGTAGTCAAGCTGCGCCCTGATTACAAGGACGGCTATATCAACGTGGGGCTGACTTACATTGAGTGGGAGAAATATACGGAAGCTCGCGGACCGCTGGAAGAGGCACTGACAATTCATCCTGACGATGCGCGAGCGCTGTACTACCTGGCGCAGTTGGAACGCAGGCAACGGCATACTGAAGCGGAAGTCGCCGATTTAGAGAAGGTGGTTGCGCAATATCCGCAATCGCGGGATGCGCGGCGGGAGCTTGGAATTTCTTATTATCAGCAGCACAGGAGCGACGAAGCTCTGGCGCAGTTCAAAGCGCTGCAGGCGATTGATCCGGACGACGTAGCGGCCCACTATAATTTGTCGATTCTTTATCGCAGAATGGGCATGAAGGCTAAGGCGGCGGAAGAGGCTGCGCTGTATACGACAAAGAGAATTGATCCCGGCGCGCCGACTTATTCGCTCGAGTACCTTCGCATGCATCCTGAGATATCTACGGAAAGCGATCCATGGCACGTGCATTCCGATAAGGCTCATGCAGCGGTGACGCCGGGTGCGCAATAAACCAACAGGTCTAAATTGAGAGGGCTGATTCGAGAGGGTGATTTGAAATCTTTGGAAACCATGAAACGCCGCACATTTCTTCAATCACTCAGCCGCGCTGCCCTAGTTCTTCCATTCGCGGATATTCTCGCGTTGGCCGCGCCCTTGCAACAGGGGACGCAGGAAGTTTCGAAGCCTATCGGCCCGCAGGAGCGGAGTTACGACGCGAAGCCCGCGCCACCGCCGCCGGGCCCCAAGTCTGCCATTGAGGGCACGCCGCTGGGCGTCAGCTTTGTGGATGTGGCGACAGAAGCCGGGCTGAATGTGAAGACCATCTACGGTGGCGAGTTCACCAACAAGTATCTGTTGGAAACGACCGGCTGCGGGCTGGCATTTTATGACTATGACGGCGATGGTTGGGTCGACTTGTTTCTTGTGAACGGCTGGCGGCTTGACGGATTTCCGGCAGGGCAGGAGCCGCGCTGCCACTTGTTCAAGAACAATCGTGATGGAACATTTACGGATGTCACTGCAGGCTCGGGTCTGGAACATAAGACGGGATGGGGACAGGCGTGCTGCGTTGGCGATTACAACAACGATGGGCATGACGATTTGTTTGTCACGTATTACGGACAGAATGCGCTGTATCGCAATCATGGTGACGGAACGTTTGAAGATGTGACGCAACAGGCGGGGCTGATTCAACCGGGGCCGAAGATTCGATGGAATACCGGCTGCACGTTTGTGGATTACGACCGCGATGGGAATCTTGATCTGTTCGTGGCGAACTATGTTGATTTCGATTTGAAGACTGCTCCGAAGCCGGAGGACGGACCGTGCACTTACAAGGGAATTCTTGTGGCATGCGGGCCTCCGGGATTGGCGGGAGGCAGGAACATTCTGTATCGCAACAAGGGCGATGGAACGTTTGCCGATGTGAGCGAGAAGTCGGGCATGTGGACGGCGGTGGGCACGTATGGGTTGAGCGTGGCGGCTTCCGATCTGGATGGCGATGGCTGGCCGGACATCTATGTGGCCAACGATTCGGCGCCGGCAACGCTTTATCTGAATCAGAAGGACGGGACCTTCAAGGATATTGCGATCGAGGCTGGAGCTGCGCTTTCTGCCGAGGCGAAACCGCAGGCGGGCATGGGCGTTTCGATTGGGGACTACAACCGCGACGGCAATCTGGATGTGGTGAAAACGAACTTTGCGGGCGATACGGATTCTCTCTACACCAACCTGGGAGATGCTTCGTTTGAGGACCGGACGTATCCCGGAGGGTTGGGAGTGAACACGCGGCTGCTGGGTTGGGGCGTCGGGTTCTTCGATATGGATAACGATGGATGGCTGGACATTCTGATGTCGAATGGGCATGTGTATCCGGAGGTCGACCGATCGAAGGGCGATTTGAAATATGCCGAGCACAAGTATCTTTATCGCAACTTGAGGAACGGGCGATTTGAGGAAGTGACTGGGCAAGGTGGGCCGGGGATCCTGGAGAATGCGCCGGCGCGCGGATGCGCGTTTGGCGACTTCAACAACACGGGATCGATTGACGTTGCGGTGAACTGCATCAACGCGAAACCGCAACTGCTGCGCTGCGATTCGACGCTTAACCGCAACTGGATCAAGATCAAGCTGGTGGGCGTGAAGTCGAATCGTACGGGCATCGGAAGCCGAGTTTTGGTGACGGCCATGATGAGCCCCGACGCACCCAAGGCGCTGGTGCAGATGGATGAGTTACGCAGTGGCGGAAGTTATTTCTCACAGAATGACTTGCGGATGCACTTCGGCCTGGACCAGGCAAAGAAGGTGGATATGGTTGAGATTCGGTGGCTGAGCGGGCAGGTGGACCAGGTAAAGAACCTGGATGTGAACCAGCTTTACGTGATTGAGGAAGGCGGGAAGATTTTGAAGTCTGGGCCGATTGGGAAAGTCAAAGGACTCGCGAAGGCAAGGAGCTAAAGTCGGAAGTGGGATGCGGTTCTCTGGTACCGGCAGTTCGGGCCGGGAGGGTGGATTCGATATTGCAGTCGTTTTATACTGTCATATATAGGTGACAAAGATCGATGTCGAAACGTGAATTTCAAACTGAAGTCAATCAGCTGCTGCAACTGATCGTCCACTCTCTCTACTCTCATCCCGAGATTTTTCTTCGCGAACTCATTTCCAACTCTTCCGATGCGCTGGATAAGCTGCGCTATCTGACGCTGGTGGATGATGCGTATAAGTCGCTGCCTTTCGATCCGCGGATCGACCTGGAACTCGACGAGGAGAACAAGACGCTCACCGTCTCGGATACGGGCATTGGCATGAACGAGGAGGACCTGGTGTCGCATCTCGGCACTATCGCGCGCTCGGGCACGAAGAATTTTCTCTCTCAGCTCTCAGGAGATGCCAAGCGGGACTCGAACCTGATTGGCCAGTTTGGCGTGGGCTTTTATAGCGCCTTCATGGTTGCCGACCGTATTGAGGTGGTTTCGCGAAAGGCCGGCGAAGAGAAGGCCTGGCGTTGGATCAGCGATGGCAAGACGGGGTTTGAGATTGAACCTGCGGAGCGCGCGGTGGCCGGCACGACTGTGCTTCTTAACCTGAACGACGAAGGCAAACAATACGCCAATAGCTGGCGTTTGCAGGAGATCGTAAAGAAGTATTCGAACCACATTGCGTTTCCCATTTTCCTGACCTACGACAAGAGTGAATGGAACGCGGACGAGAAGAAATCGATCAAGACGCGCACTACGGAACAGGTGAATGCGGCGAGTGCGCTTTGGCGCCGGCCCAAGAGTGAAATCAGCGATCAGGATTACAAGGAGCTGTACAAATCGATCACCGGCGATTCCGAGGATCCGCTGTTCTGGTTTCATACCAAGGCCGAAGGAAGCCTTGAATACACCACGCTTTTCTATGTGCCTGCGAAGGCTCCCCTCGACCTCTACCACGCTGAATACAAGGTGGGCGTGAAGCTGTACGTCAAGCGCGTGTTCATCATGGACGATTCGCGGGAACTGCTGCCGCAGTATTTGCGATTCGTTCGCGGAATCATCGATAGCGAGGATCTTCCGCTGAATGTGAGCCGCGAAATTCTTCAGCAGAACCGCGTACTGGCGAGCATTCGCAGTGCCAGTGTGAAGAAGATTCTCAGCGAGTTGAAGAGCATTGCGGAGACGAAGCCCGATGAGTATTTGAAGTTCATCACGCAATACAATCGCCCGTTGAAGGAGGGCCTCTACAGCGACTTTGCGAACCGCGAGACGCTGCTGGATCTGATCCGGTTCAAGTCGACCAGCGTAGAAGGACTGACGAGCCTGTCGCAGGCGAAGGCGCGCATGAAGGAAGGGCAGAAGGGGATCTATTACATCACGGGCGGAAACGAATCGCTGTTGAGGACTTCACCGCTGCTTGAGATTTACAAGAAGAAGGATCTGGAAGTTTTGATCCTTGATGACGATGTTGATGAAATCATTTTTTCCGGTGTGGACAAGTATGGCGATATCGAACTGAAAGCAGTGAACAAGAGCTCCACGGGCGAGGACCTGAAGGGCGAAGAGGAACCGGACAAGACGGAAGCGCTGGAACCGCTGCTCAAGAAGATGAAGGCGATGCTCGGAGATCGTGTGAAGGATGTGCGGGTCTCTTCGCGGCTTGCGGATAGTCCTTCGTGCATTGTTTCCGACGAGGAAGAGCCCTCGCTGCAAATGCAGCAGATGTTGCGGGCGATGGGACAGACGGAGATCCCTGCACCTAAGCCCACGCTCGAAATCAATCCGGATCACGAAATTGTGAAGAAGCTGCTTGCGCGGCCTGACGATGCCGTGGCCGAGGACGCGGCGTGGCTGCTGCTTGATCAGGCTCTGCTGATGGAGGGCGTTCCGTTACAGGATCCCGGCGTGTTTGTGCGGCGGCTGAATCGTGTGCTTAGTCTTTCGGTCTAGAATGAAACGGGATGGAAGATTGAAAAGACGCGGGGGCCGGAGGTTGGCCTTGTGCTTTCCCACTCATCGAGCAAAGTAGGCTCGATGAGTGGGGCACGGGGCGTTTGCGGGGTTGTCGATGCTTCGCGATCACTTGGCTGTTGCGGCGAACAACGTGTGGTGGGCGAGGATGAAGAGAGTGTTATGACCTTTGCCGCCGAACACGAGGTCGATGGGGCGCTCCGGCACATCGATTTCGCCAATCTGGTGTCCGGTGGGGTCGTACACTATCACCTGCCCGTTAGCCACGTATACATTGCCCGTGCTGTCTACTGCAACGCTCTCGCCGCCGCGTTCCGCAAAAGGCTTCAGATCCGCGAGCGTTCCATCGGCTTGGACCACGCCGCTGTAGGTGCGGTCTTCAGACTCGCTGCTTACGTAGATTCTGGTTCCGACTTCTCCACGAACAAACCCGTAGGTATCGAGGTTGTCGGAGAACCTCCATCCGGTCCAGTCCGGCGGACCTTGCTGAAAGACACGTCCTGCGGGCAAGAAGACGCTCCCATCTGGTGAAACGTACTCACGTGCCTTGGCGGTCGTGACGTTCTGCGCAAACATCGCATCGAGGGTTTTGAACTTGAATGTGTCGAGGTCGAGCTGATCTTGAAACTCGCCGTTGTTCCAATAGTTCTGCGGCAAAATCGCGGCGGCTCCCGCATGCCGCCCTGGTAGCTGTGGTTTCAGGACAGTGATTTCTTGCGCAGTCGATCCGGGTTTGAAGCTGTAGACCGTCCCTTCCGGGCCGTCCGACGAAACCACCAACAGGTCCCCGGCCTTGTCGAATGCGAGATTTACCGGATCAAGCGGATTGTCGCGTTCCACGGTTAGACCTTCGCGTTCCGACCATCCGTAGATTCGCTGCTGATGGTGATCCACAAAGTAGAGTTTTCCGTTCGCATCGACCGCTGCGCCCGAAATTGAAAAGAAACCATCTTCAAGCTTTTCTACTTTCCACTTCGCGGATGCGGGGGGCGCGTGAGACGGAGTTGCAGAAACATCGAGCACGGCAAACTCGCGCTCGCGCACCTCGAGATGATGGGTTACATCCTCAATTGCATTCTCGTAGGGAAACTTGCTGACGCGTAGAAATGTTCCGGGGCCATTCGCATCGGCTGTTCCATAGCCGCTCTCCGCGTTCACGTGCACATTGCGGAAATGAATGTCGCTTGATTGATACAAGCGGACCGCGGCTTTGAAAGGGGCCCTCGAGCGCGTGACACGATAGCCGTGATAATTCGCCACCGTGATGTTTTTTGACCAGTCGAATTCAAGCGAGAGCGACTCCGGGCTTTCGCCTGCTTCTTCCTCGGTTTGCGGCGCGTTCACATCCCAGTTCTCGGCATGATCGAACTTGATTTCGTTGCGCACGTGGTGCTCGTTCGAAAGCTCATAAACATGTCCGGGTGTCTTGGTATTCGAGACGACGAAACCTGCCTGGGCAAAGGTGTTTGGCGTCCAGATATCGGCGAAAGTTCCGCCTCCGCCATCGGTCACCCACAGGCTTGGATACTGGCCGTCCCATCGTTTCAGCGAGTCCGGATCGGCGGTGTGATTGTTGTTATATGGATTCGTGCCGCTGCCGTGACCGCCGAGAAACCGCACGTCATCGACGAGTGAATCTTGTCCGGCTTTCCAAAGCAGCGCCACTGCGCGAGGATTGGTTCCTCCGGCAAAGATTCCGAGCCCGCTCACGATGTTGGTTGCGCCTGCTGGCGCGGAGATCACTGCTTTGGGTGCGCCCACACTTTGATATCCGGGCGTTCCGTCGAGCAGATCAAACTGCGTCATGGTGGGATGCAGGGCGATGAATATCGTATCCTTCTTCAATTGAATCGTGTCGCGAACCACGTAGTGGCCGCTGGGGAAATACAGCACACGATGCGCTTCAATCGCCTTTTGGATCGCGGATGTATCGTCGGTTAATCCGTCGCCCGTTACTCCCAGTGTATGCACATTGACCCACTCGCTGGTCGCCGGCAGCGCGGGAATGGCTGCAGGCATCGGCGCCGGCATCGTGTTCAGCGGCTCGGCGCCATAGCGCATGCTGATGGTTCCCAGCCTGCCTTCGTCCGGAACGATGAGCCCGAAATTGAAGTTCTTCACCAGATAGATTGGAGCCTTGCCTGCGACTTTCTTTCCGCTTTCGCGAAACAGCGCCACGGTCGGAACGTCGTTCATTACTGCGTTCTCAAATCCAATCTCCGTCAGGGGGCTTTGCTCATTGCTGATGACGACTGCGGAACTTGTAACATGCTCGAAGCGGCAGTCCTTTGCCCACAACTGATCTGAATACCTTTCATCGATAGCAATCGCCGTGGGGACATTACGGAAAGTGTCGCGAATCAGCGTGAGCCCTGCCTCATGCTCGCGAATGGCGGCTTCGCGCTGGCCGTCAAACGCTGAATCGATTAGCGTGAACTGCCATGCGGGCGAAGTTTTTTCGGTCAGGATTCCGTAGCGACCGCCGAGAAAATGCAGATCCTCTGCCTCATTTCCGATTTGAGTGAGCGCTGCAAGGCCCGAGCCTACATGGAAATCCATGTGGCTCAGATACGCGTGCTGCGCTGCATGAAAACGGATGGCAACCGCTGCCGCATTTCCGTCGCCGATTTCGAAGTCGATATTGCTCATTGCCGAATAGAACGTGCTGGGTGTGGCGTCCGCGATCGCGGGGTTCGGTGGCACGCTTCCCTGGGGTGGAAACGGTACATGAGACGGTGCGCCCCCTGCATCGGCTGGTCGCGGGCCGGTGAACATCACCATCACGGACAGGCCCTTCTGGAAGCCGGGTGTCGCGTTTCCCAGCACCACAATGGGCCGCGTTGCACCGTAGCCGATGACGCGGACGCCGGGCCACACGTAGATGGTGCGGGTGATACGGTACCTTCCGGAGGCCACAAATAGAATGCCTTCGTGTGTGTGGTTCTCCGCTTTGTCGATTGCGGCCTGCAGCGCTGCGCTATCGTCTGCAACGCCATCGCCCACTGCGCCAAACGTACCCGGCGCGAGATACGCGGCATGCGGATCTTCCAGCTTCGATGTAAAGACCGACTCCGCCGAGGCATGCGAACAGAACAAGACCAGAGCGGCGGTTGCAATCCATTTCTTGTGCATTGTTATTCCTTCATGGAACGGGTAATTCTTCCGCGGCGCTAATGTTTCGCCGTGGTTGGATCTTGCGTGGCTGAGAGACTCGCAGGTGGTACGGAGTCTTTCCACGGCATCATTGTCTTGAGGCCGCCGTAGTACTTGTCGTAGGTTCCTGCGTTTCGATAGGGGTCGGTGGTCAGTTGCTTCTTGACCTCCTCCGCGAGAGGCTTGTCGAACAGCACGAAATTCGCAAAGTTGACAATGTTCTGAGCCTGCGATGGTTTGAGGGAATGTCCGCCGCCCCCCATGTACAGGTCGAGCGCAAGATTCTGCGGGGCACCGAGGAATTGATAGACCGGCATTGCGCCTTCATAGCCGATGGCATCGCCTTCGGCATTGTCGGCATAGTCGTCGTTGGTGTTGTCGATGAGGACGGCGCGCGGAGCAATGGCGGCGATCTCTTCGTGATGGTCGTACGGCAGGCGGGTTCCATAGCCCCAGGTGTCGGTGAGATACATGCGCGGCTCGACGGGCGCGGGGACAACGTCATTGAGAAAGCGGCGGATCATCTCGTTTGAGTTGTGGGTTTGATGACGGACGTGGTCGCCCATGGATTCGGTCCCGGGCGAACGTCCCCAGGGATAGACATTGCCGAATGGGGCGCTGCGGAAGGGGCGATTGCCGAACGAGTCGTAACGGTAGGGGGCGGCGCCGCCGCTGCCTGAGCCGCCCGGAGCTGTGACCAGAAAGCGATCATCGAGAAAACCGGCGAGCAAGGCTGCTTTGCCCCAGCGGGAGAATCCAGTGACCACCAATTTGTGAACATCGAGCAGATTCGCAAAGGCAGGATCATGCGCGGCGAGATACTCGAGCGCGTCGACGCAGCGGCTGGCGCCCCACGCCCATGCGAGCAGGACGCCGCGGTCGTTGCCCTGGTTGTCGAGTTGATAGGGATAGAGGGTGAAGAACGCTCCGGTATGATTGCCATCGTCGCTGGCTATGCCGGCGATATGAAACATGGCGCTGTCTGACGTGGGTACGCTGAGCACCGCGTAACCGGCTTTGAGGAATACTGGATTCGGCGGCAGGAACTTGGGTGAGGCGGCGAAGTCTTCTTCGACAACAACAGGGTAGGGCGGAGTGCCGGCCGTTGGGAGATACAAGATAGGCTTGAAGGATGCGCTCTTGCTGCCGTCCTGCACAGTGACGGTGATGGTGTTGTATGCGAGAGAGCCGGCTGGTCCAGGCGTTGATTCAGCGGTTAGGATTTGCGGCGGCGGGGGCATGTATCCAAACTCGTAGTACTGGGCGAGATTCTTGATTTCGGCGCGTCTTCTTTCCCAATCTGCGCGAGTGCGCACTCTCTCTCCGTGGAAGAACGTGAATGGATCGGGAAGGTTGTTGACGGCTGGAAGGTCATAGGGATCGGAATACTTGCCGCTGCGGCGTAAGGCTCGCAACGCGGAGTCTAGTGTGTTGTTGGCGGCGTCAATCTGGGCTTGTGTCGTTGCTGTCTGCAGAGCGCTGTTGGCCGCGGACAGGGCACGATCGACTGGCGATTCATTGGCCCAGATGCCGCGAACAAGACCGGTGGCTGAGGACGAAGAAGGCGTGGCCTTTCGTATGTTTTCCTTCAGCAGATACGTATTCAATGGCATGAAAGAGGTGGCGTCGTATCCGCTCAGGATAACGTCGCCCCACATCGTGTTGTCGTCGGTTCCTTTGCTGGCGCCGCTACTCCAATGGAGCTGATACTGGCCGTCTGCGGCGGTGCTGGAAATGGCGTTGATGACGAATTCCATGCCGAGCTTCGTCCCATTCTTCAAGGGTAAATCGCCAATGGACCAGGCAACTTCAACCGTGTAGCCGATGGTGTTGCCGGTGGAGTCGTGGCGGAGTTTGGCGGCATAGGACTGAAGATGCGTGCTCCAGACGGTTGGGTAATATAAGAGTCCGGCGTTGGTCCGGTTCCCGGTTTGCTGGCCAGCGGTGCTGATGATGACATCGCCGTCGTCTTCTTCGAACTTGGGGAACTTATTGTCGTATTGATCGACATAAAATTGGACGCTGGAGCGCTTTGTATCCGTGGGCGACGCGGTGGAGATATCCGGATCAGCGACGGTGAAAAATAGATAGAGAAGCGGACCGTTCCATAGAGCCTGAACCGTGCCGGAGACGCTGCAATGATCAAGCTGGGCCGTCAACGTTGCATTCATGCAGATGGCGATGGGGGCTGCCGGTGCTTTCTCCCATTCAGCTTCGGGCTCGCCGTCGATGGTGATGGGAGCTGGGGTGAATACCGCTTGAAGGGACTTTGCTTGCGCCAGCGCTGGGAGTGTAACAAGACTGCCAAGAGCGAGGGAAAGTGCGGACAGAATGAGTTTTGAGATGTGCTGTTTTTGCATAGGACACGTTCGCATGATCATTTGTTCAGGGCCTGCAACACCAGGGAGGAAGCAGCTTCGGGCTTGTGGAAGACGCGTTGTGTGGCTTTTGCGAAGTCAGCCGCTTTGGCGCCGGAGATGGGCACAAACGATTGCGGATTGATACTGGTCAACGGAAACCACGAACTCTGCACCTGGACCACGACACGGTGTCCGCGGAGGAACGTATGGTTGATGTCGGGCATTGTGTAGTTGATCGCGGTTGTTTCGTTCGGAAGCAGTGTTTCGGGGGTTGAGAAAGAGTTTCGGAAGCGCGCGCGCATTGGTTCGCCGCGAACAAGTTGCTGGTACGCCGGAGATGGCCGAGGGGTGTCGTTTTCATCGATGAGCTTGACGATGAAATCGGAGTCTGTACCGGAGCTTGAGACCTGCAGGCGGACGGCTATCGGACCAGCGACGGTTATATCCTGATTAAGGGGTTCGGTCTTATAGGTGAGGACGTCGGAGCGGTGCGCGGCGAAACTTTGATCGGCGTACATATAACCGGAGGCTAGTTCAGTGGGGGGCTGCTCTATATAGGGAACAGGGTTTGCGGGATCGCTGATGTATTCATCGTACGCGGCCTCATGTTCAGTGGGCGGATCAAAGCTCAGCTTCCCGTTCGCGTGCAGGTAGAGGCTCTCTGGCTGCGTGCCGGGGGGCGGCCAGGAAGGGTAAGTCCTCCACTGATTTGCCCCGGTTTCAAAGACGAGCGCACCCGGTGTGTCTGGAGCTGGCGCATCTTTTAGATAGTGCTGGAAGAAGGTAAACAGCACAAGGCTGCGGAAAAATGTGCCAGTGTCTGAGCCGAAATCAAGCGGGCCGAGCTTGCGGCCGGGTGAGCGCAGCCAGTCTCCATGGCCCCAGGGGCCCATGACGAGCAGGTTGGTCAAGCCAGGGTTCGATTCCGCGATGGCATGCCAGGTGCGGAACGGTCCTGCGAGGTCTTCGGCGTCAAACCATCCGCCGACATTGAGGACAGGGCAGTGAATGTTGTGGAGGTGCTGCGAGATGTCGCGCTGCTGCCAATAGTCGTCGTACGTTTCATGGCGAATGTTTTCATTGAGCAACGGATTATCTGCGAGTGCCGCAATTGGCTGAAGCCCGGGGCCATGGGCGAGGAAGAACTTATAACCGTCCGAGGTTCCATAGTCGAAGAAGGTACCGATCTTTGGGGAGGGGAATTCAAGTCCGGCTTGGCGAGGCTTGAAGTAATTGGCGTATATCTGAAACTGCGCCGCAAGCATGAATGCGCCGTTGTGGTAGGCGTCGTCTCCGAAGAAGAGATTGGTCATAGGGGCCTGAATGGAGGCGGCCTTGATGGCGGGATGCGAATCGATGATGGAGGCCGATGCGTAGAAGCCAGGGTAGGACATTCCCCAGATACCAACTCTCCCATTGTTGGAGGGCACGTTTTTGAGGAGCCACTCCACCGTGTCATACATGTCCGTGCTTTCGTCGGTCTGAGCGGCGGCGGGATGATCGATGTGCGGACGCATATCGACGAACTCGCCCTGGGATTGAAAGCGTCCGCGCACATCCTGGAAGACGAAGATATAGCCTGCATCGTCGAACTCCGGTGAGGGGCCGAGCCGCGAACGATAGCGGCTTTCTCCGTAAGGAGAGACGCCGAACGGGGTGCGTTGAACGAGGAACGGATACGTTTTCGTTTGATCTTTGGGGACGTAAACCTGGGTGAAAAGCGTCACGCCGTCGCGCATGGGGATGCGGAACTCGTATTTCTTATAGCGTGCCCTGGTTTGGCGTGTTGCGTCGGTGCGGGTATAAATGAGCCACGCCGCGCCCGCAAGTACTGCAAGAATCGCCGCGGAGATACCAATTCGCCTGGAGATCATAGCTCCGTCCTCGCGGAGATTATCTCATCGAACCTGCATGCGTCGCCGATCTGTTTCGGCGACACAGCGGCGTGGGTGTTCGCAGGATGGCCCGTGGCGGTCGGAGAATCGGCTCTCGCGGGCCTCGCAGTAAAAATGCAAAAGGCCTCGTTCCCGAGACCTTTTGCAAAAGCGACCCAGCATGGCCACTCGTCTGGCGCAATCGTCAAGATGAGGCGTTGAGCGGAGTCTTCCTAAAAGAAACCCAGGGGCTTCGGGTCATAACTCACAAGCAGGTTCTTGGTCTGTTGATAGTGGTCGAGAATCATCTTATGCGTTTCGCGACCGAAACCAGACTCCTTGTAGCCGCCGAAGGCTGCACCGGCGGGATAAAGGTGGTAGCAGTTGGTCCAAACACGGCCTGCCTTGATTTCGCGGCCGACGCGGTATTGGTTGTTGGAGTTGCGCGACCATACGCCTGCACCGAGGCCATAGATGGTGTCGTTGCCGATTTTGATGGCATCTTCTAGGTTTTTGAACTTGGTGACGGAAAGGACCGGTCCGAAGATCTCCTCCTGGAAGATGCGCATGCTGTTATCGCCGGAGAAAACCGTGGGCTGCAGGAAGTTGCCGTTCTCGAGGTCGCCGCCGAGGTGAGCGCGGTCGCCGCCCGTCAGCAATTTTGCGCCCTCTTCTTTGCCGATTTTGATGTAATTGAGGATCGAGTTCATTTGATCCTTCGAGACTTGTGGCCCCATTTGGGTGCCAGGCAGCAGCGAGTTGCCGACCTTGATTTTGGCTACGCGAGCAACAGCGCGCTCCATGAACTTGTCGTAGATCGACTCCTGAACCAGGGCGCGCGACGGGCAGGTGCAAACCTCTCCCTTGTTGAAGGCAAACAGTGCAAAACCTTCAAGCGCTTTGTCGAGGAAGTCGTCGTCTTCGTCCATCACGTCGGCGAAGAAGATATTTGGCGACTTGCCGCCCAGTTCCAGGGTCTGGGGGATGATGGGCTGCGATGCGTATTGCATGATGAGGCGGCCGGTGGTGGTTTCGCCGGTGAAGGCGATCTTGTTGATGCGCTTGTTCGAGGCTAGGGACTGGCCCATTTCTCCACCCGGACCGCTGACCACGTTGAGTACGCCTGGAGGCAACAGCCCGCCCACCAGTTCAGCAAAAATCATGATGCTTAACGGCGTGTTCGATGCCGGCTTGATGACTACGCAGTTGCCGGCGCCGATGGCGGGAGCCAGTTTCCATGCGGCCATGAGCAGCGGAAAGTTCCAGGGAATGATCTGGCCGACGACGCCCAATGGTTCCTTGAAGTGGTAGGCGACGGTGTTTTTGTTGATGTCGGTCATGCTGCCCTCTTCGGCGCGAATGCAGGCGGCGAAGTAGCGGAAGTGGTCGATGACCAGAGGAATGTCGGCATTGCGCGTTTCGCGAATGGGCTTGCCATTGTCGAGGGTTTCCGCGAGCGCCAGGGTTTCAAGGTTTTCTTCCAGGATGTCGGCGATCTTGAGAAGAGCTGTCGCGCGATCGACCGGAGAAGTGTTGGCCCACTGGTCCTTGATAGCGTGGGCGGCATCCAGGGCCAATTCGATATCGGCTGCGCCGGAGCGAGCAAACTCGCAAATGGGTTCCTGGTTAATCGGAGTGGTGCTGACAAAGTACCGGCCCGTGGTGGGCGGAACAAAGTTGCCTCCGATGTAGTTGCCGTATCTTGTTTTGACGCCCGACTTGCGAAGAACTTCAAGCGCCTCGTGAATCGATGACTGACCTGTTGCAGTTGCCATATTCTTTCTCTCCTTTGCTCGGACCTTAACTCGGAAGCATTCTGTACTTCTCAGCGATGCCGCCGATTGCAGAATTGTTGGGGCGCCTTTGAATCAGACGCCGTGAAAGTGCCCTGTTGCTGACCGGAATTCGGGTAGCTGCAGCCTGCGCCGTCCCTGACGGATTACTTCAATCCCCTGCTAAAACTGCTTCGAGCGATTCTGTTGCCCAAGCTTCCGAAGCTGTCGACGGACGCATTGCAGCCAGAGCCGCGTTGGCTGCTGCCGCCCTTACCTGCGCGATGGCGTACAACATGGCGCTGTTATCGGAGTGCTTAAAGCTGACCAGGTTCCGCTCTCTCGCTTCACGCTCTTCAACCTGTCCCAGTGCGAGCAGATCACTCTTGCTTACCGGGTAGAGGCCCTTGCTCTCAAGCAACGCTTCGACCTCGAATGGGTGGAGCGACTTCTTTTCGGGAACGGTCTTGAGGTACTCAATCACTTCGCCCGCGGCGTTTTCACCGTCGTGGCGCGCGATGCCGACCAGGCCTGTGCTTGCGCGCCTTGCCCATCCCGCAACGAACGTTCCAGCAAGGGGTTGGTCAGTGTTCGGATCCCACATCTGGTATACCGGCTCGGAGGTTGTCTCGACATTCGGCCTGGTCGCATAGCCATCCGGTCCCATTGGCAATCCCAGGCCCGGATCGTGTTTGTCTCCGATTGCGAAGATCAAGGTGTCCACATCCAGGACGGATGTCTTTTCCGTGGCCTTCGCTCCGGTACTTCCGTCGGCGCGCAGCACCAGGTCGTTCTCCGTCACCACTAACTGCCTGATTCGTCCATCCGGCCCCACGATGATTTCTTTCGGAGAGCAGAGAAAGCGGAAAGTCAGCTTTGGCAAGGTCTGGACGAGATAGTTTTTTTGCAAGCCGGGAAACGTCGCCTCGGCGATCTTCTGCACCGACACATCCTGATCGCAGGCAGCACACCGCGCCTTCACGCGTTCCAGTTCCTGGATGAATTCGCCGAGGTCCTGATGAGCCTCAAGGTGGCCGAGTTCCTTCTGGCTGAACTTGGCTTCATAGGGTCCGCGGCGTGCTATCACGATAACTTCTTCGGTGCGCCGCGCCGGGCTATCCTGCAGCAGCCAGCGCATGATATCGGCTGCCACGTTTCCCATGCCTACAACTGCGATGCGTTTGCCGGTGGAGAAGTCCTCCGACGCGTAAGGAGGCAGTTGATTGTAGTGGTAGACGAAGTCTTTGGCGGAATAAACGCCATTGGCATTCTCGCCGGAAAGATTGAGCTTGTTATAACCTTGTGCACCGCATGTAACCACCACGGCCGATGGGTCCAGCGCTTTGAGATCGTCCAGCGTAACGTCGTATTTGGACCCAATTTTTACATTGCCGAAGTAATGAAGATTGGGGAGCGCAAGCACTTTGGAAAACTGCTTGCGCAATCCTGTCTTCATGAGCGTCTTCACCGGGTAAATTCCATACTCGGCAAGTCCGCCCGGTTTGATGTCCCGATTGAAAACAAAAACTTCATGCCCGGCCAAGGCTATCTTTTGCGCGGCGAACAGACCGGCGGGGCCGGCACCTAACACGAATACACTCTTCAACTCTTCCTCCTATAGCGGTTCTACGATTGCTGTATCCCGGAGTTGCGACTTACTCTTCGCGAGTGGTCATTTCTCCGCCGGTTTTGTTGCGGCCCTTGGGTATATTTGCGCCGGAGTTATTCCATGAGCGGCGGCTTAGCGGACGCCGCTCGGGAATCGAGTGGGTCTACGCGTCGAAGTCCGGTGGCATGACCGTGTCAATCTGATTGGAATTGATGGGCACGAAGACTTCACTAATACCATTAGGTTTCGTTGTAGCCGGGGTTCCGTGGGCCTGCCCATTGCCCGCAATCGAGAGCAGGTTCCGATCAGACTGTGTGAGTACTTTGGGAGTAGTCTCGCCAAGAGCGGCCTTAAAGATTCCCATAACCTGTTGGAGGCTCGCCAGGCGCGGATTGGTAAGCTGGCAGGCGTCCTTCTTCGCATTTATTCCCATTACTTCGAAGTCGCATTCCTTCACACCAAGCTCGGCCAGGTTTGCCGGAATTCCAACATCCTTGGAAAGCTTGCGGATGGCGGCGATCGCCACGTCCGCTGCGTTGATGGCGGAAAGGCTGCCGATGTTCTCGCCGAGTGCGACAGCAATGTCGGCGTAGCGCTGCGGGCAGGCAATCTTGTTGAACTCGCAGACTTCAGGCAGCAGGATGGCATTGCAAACACCATGGGGCAGATTGTAGAAGCCGCCCAACTGATGGGCCATGGCGTGAACATAACCCAGGCTCGCATTGTTGAAAGCCATGCCTGCCAGGAACTCGGCATAGGCCATTTTGTCGCGCGCTTCAAGATTGGTGCCGTTGGCAACCGCGGGACGCAGATAATTGGCAACCAACTTGATAGCTTGAATCGCGCAGGCGTCGGTGATGGGCGTTGCAATGGTGGACACATACGCCTCTATGGCGTGGGTCAATGCATCCATGCCAGTGGCGGCGGTCAGAGACGCGGGCATGCCGACCATAAGCAGCGGGTCATTGATGGCGACATTCGGAGTGACGCGCCAATCGACGATGGCCATCTTCACGTGAGTGTCGGTGTTGGTGATGATGCAGAAGCGCGTCATCTCGCTGGCCGTGCCGGCGGTGGTGTTGATGGCAAGGAATGGAGGCATGGGACGTGTGGATTTGTTGACGCCCTCGTAATCACGGATGTGTCCGCCGCCGGAGATTACAAGGCCAATGCCTTTGCCACAATCGTGGGAGCTTCCGCCGCCCAGCGAGACAATGCCGTCGCATTGACTCTCGAGGTAGACCTTGACGCCATTGTGGACGTTGATATCGGTTGGATTGGGCTCGGCTCCGTCGAAGATGGTGGCGCGAAGGCCGGCGGTCTCGATCATTGCCTTGATCTGGTTGGCGACGCCGAGTCTATTCAGGACCGCGTCCGTAACGATCAACATGTTGGTTGCGCCTAAAGCTTTTGCCTGCGCTCCCGCATCTTTCGCACAGCCCACTCCCATAAGTGAAACTGTCGGAATATAAAAGCCATAAACCTGCTCTGCCAATGCCATTGTTATCCTCTCGTCGTTTGTGGATTCGCGCGGAGTATTGCTTCGCGTTTTAGAAGTAGTTCCGCGGATGCTCAGGCACGTTCGATGGAGAGCACGGTGGAACGAGAAGGAAGGTAGGCATTTGTAATAACGGTTGAATGTGATTCTCGTCACGTATCAGCTAAATATTTTGGATGTGGGTAGTTAGAACCTATGTGATTTGCATTACGTTCCGAAATGAAACACTTTTGCGGAGAGCCAAACCCAATTGAGATTGGATTGAAAAAGTGTTTGAATCAATCCGTTACAAAGGGGAAGATCGAGGTAAAGATTCGAGCTGCCAAGCATTGGACCGGAGGCGTATTTCGAGGGCGGCTTTAATGACGGAAGATGAGCAAAAGCCTTCATTAACTCAATCCGCTGAAGGATTTGACAGATCGAGCTTGTGCGCATCCGTCCTCTGACGGCCCACCCTCTTTCCCGCCTCGCATGTGCTACTCGGAGGTGAGAAGCACTTGCACTGCGTAGGCGCGAGCGCTGTCTCGAGAGGGGTTCGTTGAACGACACCCATGACAGCGGTTTAGGCCAATGGTGAGCGGGATCACATTGTCAGGCCTCAGACATTGAAACGAATCTACGGCAGTTTGTTGCTACGAACGGGTTGACGCACCTGGGGAAAGGGTCCCAATTCGATCCTCGCGTCCGATCCATTACTGCAAATGCAGGGTTGATGGGTCCAGACCCCCATCACTCTGGACACTATAGGCGAGTCCGTTTTAGCTTGCGATTCTTTCGTTCCGCAGCGATCTGCTCGATCAGGTCGATGGTACTCAACGAGCGTCATCTGAGGCGCGACTTCAAATAGCAGCGAGTCACCTATCGCAAATGCGGAAAAAATTGGCTGGCAACCTTTCAACGTCATTTGGAATCAACTGTCTGTTGGGCGATTGTCAACTTAGCGGAGACTCGTCCTGGTGACAAAATCAGCGGCGCTGCACCTTTCCGGTCTATCCCCGTTGTAACGGTGACCGCGGATCTCCGGAAATGCAACCGCGCGATATTCCGCGTGCGTTACTTTTGAGGAGATGCCGACATGCCCCTTCGTGAAAACTCTAATCCCAGAGTTAGTCCGTCTACTTTTCCGCGTCGATTTGTTTTGTTGGTCACAATCGCGGCCCTTTCACTCGCTACTGGAGCCTACGCGCAATTTGGTGCTTCATTGCGCGGCACGGTAGCCGATTCAACTGGAGCGGTGATTCCCGGTGCTACGGTATCCCTGATTAACAAAGGAACCAACGAAACCAAGAAGTCGGTTTCCGATGGGAACGGGATCTACACATTCAACGCACTGGCGCCGGGAGACTACCGCGTGGTTGCCGAGCGGGACGGATTCCAGAAGAAGGAAGTCACCCAGGTCGTGCTTATCCCGGAGCAGGCGAATGCCCTGGATATTCAATTGCAGGTGGGCAGCGCTCAACAAACGGTAACCGTGAACGGGTCATCCGCGCCGCTGCTGGATACCGACACGGCGACGGTGAGTTCGACGATCAGCAGCGATCAGATTCAGCACATGCCCTCTTACAACCGGGACGTATTCCAACTGGCTCAGCTGACGCCGGGGGTGTTTGGGGATGCATCGCAGGGAAGTGGAGGAGGCAGCCTGGCCCTGCCGGGAAACCAGGGACCTGGTGGGTCATCGAGCGGAAATGCAGGCATTTTCGCGACGGAGAACGGGCCACAGGTGCAAGCTCGCGGCGGCCAGTATGAGACCAACGGGATCACCATTGATGGAATTAGTACGGTGAGCGCGGTTTGGGGCGGAACATCCGTGATTACGCCGAGCGAAGACTCAATCGGCGACATGAAGATTGTTTCCAACAGCTATGACGCATCGGTGGGGCGATTCAGTGGCGGCCAGATGCAGGTGACCACTAAGGCCGGCACGAATTCGCTTCATGGGAGCTTGTTTTTCAAGGCTTCGCGACCGGGACTGAATGCGTATCAGCGATGGAACGGTGTGGGTTCTACTCATGCGGGAACACCGGGATCCCGAGGCTTGAACAAGGATGATACCGACACCAACAACGATGGCGGCAGCCTGGGTGGACCGATTTGGAAGAACAGGATTTTTGCGTTCTTCAATTTTGAGCAAAGTCCCCAGTCCAACAGCAACACGGCGCAGGCGTGGTATGAGACTTCGCAATTCGACAGCTCCGGTGCGGAGCCGAACAGCATTGCTTCCACCTACCTTTCTTACAAGGGAGAAGGCGCGGCGGCAAGCAGTGTGGTTCCGGAGACGTGCGCATCGATCGGCTTGACGCAGGGTAAGAACTGCGCTGCGGTGACGGGAGGGTTGGATGTGGGTTCGCCTCTAAAGAATGTTGCGTTGGGCACGGAGGACCCCACATGGAGTTCATCAAATTCACCGGGAGTCGGTGGCGGGCTGGACGGTGTTCCGGACATCGGGTTTTATAACACGGTGAACCCGACGACGAAAACGCAACAGCAATACAACGGCCGATTGGACGCGCAGGCGACACAGAACGATCATGCGAGTTTCGCAATTTACTGGGTTCCGCAAACGACGACCAACTACCAAGGCCCAATCCGCTCGGCGAACCTGTGGCACCACTCGCAGGTGAACGATGCCTTCTCGGGAATCTGGAATCACACCTTCTCTCCGACGTTGCTGAATGAGGCGCGGGCGAACGCGGCGGGTTATCGATGGAATGAGATTACGAGCAACCCACAGGAGCCCTTCGGACTGCCAGCGGATAACCTGGGCAGCATTGGAACAGCGTCACCCCAGTACTTTGGCGCGCCAGGGCCCACCAATCTGAATCAGTGGACGTTTGAGTACAGCGACTTACTCACAAAGGTACTTGGCCGGCATAACATCAAGGCGGGCGGGGGGCTGACTCGCTTGTACTATTTGAATAACCCGGTCTATGCGGCTCGTCCTTCTTTCAGTTTCTATAACCTTTGGGATTTCTCGAATGACGCGCCTGACAGCGAAAGCGGGCAATTCAATTCGTCCACGGGAATTCCATCTGCAAACCGCGAAGACAACCGTGTGAATCTTTGGGGCGTGTTCGTTCAGGACGATTACAAGATCCGGCCCAATTTGACATTGAACATCGGGCTGCGCTGGTCCTACTTTGGCGCCATGGATTCGAAGCAGAATAACCTTGACACTTTGCAACTTGCGTCGGGCGCCGATCCATTGAGCAGCTTGAGCGTGCGCGTGGGGGGGGCACTGTATACGCCACAAAAGACGAATTTTGGTCCGCAAATCGGTTTTGCGTGGCAGCCGTTGGAGTCGATGAACAGGCTCGTTGTGCGGGGCGGATATGGCATCAACTACAACCAGAATGAGATCGCAATTCTGGCCAACGGATTCGGCAATCCACCGAATGTGGTCAATAAAGACTTCTGCTGCTCAACGCCGACGAGCAACATTCCGGGCATCCTGTACGAAACGGCCACCAATATCAATTCGCTGTTTGGATACGCTCCAAATCCTGCAACGATTACAACATTCGGGCCGAATAATCTGCCGACAAGCGGCGTCACGTCTCTCACGGGCTTTGAATTGAACCCGAAGACCATTACTAACTACCATTACTCACTGGACACACAGTACCAGTTCCCGCACAGCGTTGTAGCAACTCTGGGGTACCAGGGAAGCAGCTCACGGCACTTGCTGGTGCAGTCGAATTACAACGCGATTGCGGCCGGCAACGGTCAGGCATTGAATCCGGGTGTCAATTTTATCGACTACTACGCAAACACCGGAACCAGTAATTACAACGCAATGATTGCCACGTTGAAGCACAACTTTGCCAACCACTTTAACCTTGAGGCGCAATACACCTGGGCGAAGGCGATGGATGAAAACTCAGGCCCGTATTCGGAAGACCCTTATCCATTTAACTCCCACGCAGCGTATGGGCGTTCAGATTACAACGTCGGCAATGGCTTCAAGATTTTCGGAATGTGGCAGCCAGTGATTTTCCATGGAGAGCATGGATGGGCGGAGAAGGTGGTTGGTGGATGGACGCTGAGCGGAATCTATAACTGGCACACTGGATTCCCGTGGAATCCGGTCTACAACGCGAATACGAGCGGATCCGCGCTGTATTACAACGGCAGCGGTTATGGGCAGCTTCGTCCTGCAGGTGTTGTGGGCGGAGCAGGCACAAAGACAAGCAACAGCACTTTTATGGATGCGACCAATCCTGACTTTGGCGGAAATGGAACCACTTACTTTACTCCGCCAACTTTTGTAGTTGGGCCGGCATTTCCGGCAACCGCACCTCCGCCTACACCGGGAATTCAACGGAACAGCCTGAATGGCCCTCACTATAACGATCTTGATGGATCGTTGAGCAAGGGGTTTGGGCTGCCCAACAATCGAGTGCTCGGTGAAAACGCAAGGATCGAAATCCGGGTGGACGCATATAACTTCTTCAACACGCTGAACCTCCAGACCTCAAGCATTGACAATACCCTGGGCTCGGTGAATGCCGACGGCTCAGTTCAGTCAGTGAACGGGGATTTTGGTGTGGCGCGCACTGCGTTGGGGAGCAGAACCGTCCAATTGCAAGCACGATTCAGCTTCTAGAACTTCCGCGTTTTAGTTGAATGTCGACGCTCCGTGCGGGTAGCAAACGCTTGATTGGCTTCCCGCACGGGATCCCTTCAAAACATGCCCACGTTACCCCGTTCCCGTGGTTGAGGAGGACTCTACGTGCTTCGATTTCGGTCTTTGATGCTCATCGCAATTTTTCCAGCTTTACTGATTTCGTCTGTGAGTTTGTCCGCACAGGAGACGATTGAGATCGATGCACAGGCCAAGCCGACACCGTTTCCACATTATTGGGAGCAGATGTTCGGATCGGGGCGGGCGATCCTCAGTTTGCGCGAGAGCTACCGCGAAGATCTTCGAGCAGTGAAGCAGGTTGCGGACTTTCGCTACGTGCGGTTTCATGCGATCTTTCACGATGAACTGGGAGTTTATAACGAAGACGAGCACGGGAATGCTGTTTACAACTTTTCTTATGTGGACCAGGTTTACGATGGCTTGCTGAAGAACGGAGTAAAGCCGTTTGTGGAGATCAGTTTCATGCCGAAAAAGCTGGCGTTCAATCCGGATGCGCTGCATCCGTTCTGGTACAAGCAGAACGTATCTCCACCGAAGAGCATGGAGCGCTGGGACGACCTGGTTAAGCACTTTGTAAAGCATCTCGTTGATCGTTACGGCATCGACGAGGTATCCACCTGGTATTTCGAAGTGTGGAATGAACCGAACATCGATTTCTGGAATGGTGTTCCACGGCAGAGATCGTACTTTGACCTGTATGCGCATACTGCGCGCGACGTGAAGAGCGTGAGCTCACGGCTGCGCGTAGGCGGCCCTGCCACGGCCGCGGCAGCATGGATCGGCGACTTTCTAAAATTCGCGACGGAGAATCATGTCCCTGTCGACTTTGTCTCCACGCATGGTTATGCGGACGATACGGTGGAAGATCTCCTCGGCACGAACGAAAGTATCCCCATGGATGAGAGGGTCTGTCGCGGCGTGACGAAAGTTCGCGACGAAATAAAAGCATCGGCACAGCCCGACCTTCCGTTGATCTGGTCGGAATGGAATGTGCAGGGGATGATGGGCTCACGCGACACGACCTTTGTTGGACCCGCGCTGGCAAACACTGTGAGGCAATGTGACGGGCGGGTGAACATGCTCTCCTTCTGGACGTTTTCCGACGTATTTGAGGAGGGCGGCCCAATCGCAAAACCATTTGAAGGAATGTTTGGGTTACGCGCAAAAGGCGGAATCAACAAGCCAAGCTATTATGCTTACGGATTGCTGCATCAGTTGGGCGACGAACGGTTGGCCTCTCCATCGAAGAATGTTCTGGTTACGAAAACCTCGGATGGCGGATTGGCGATTGCCGCATGGAACCTGGTGGATCCTGACCAGCACGGAAACACACGAACGATCGAACTTGAGTTTCAGCACCTTCGTTCCGATGCGCAGGTGAGCATACAGCGGGTGGATGCCGAACATGGGAACGTGCTTAAGAAGTTCGCAGCCATAGGCGAACCGCTCGATCCCACCCCGGCACAGGTAGAGCAATTGAATCGTGAAACGGCGCTTCCTCCACCCGAAGAAACTAAACTGCATGACAGTAATCTAAGAGTGAGCCTGACACCGAACGCGCTGGTGCTCATCAAGGTTCAACCATGATTCCGAGCGCGCGACCCTGCTGCTAATCTTTCAACCTTGCGCGAAGGACGGATTCGCTTACTGGTATTTCATGCAGGAGGAGTTCGGTTGCCTGAATCTCCGGATTGGCATGAAACCAGCGCTGCACCACGTTATCGTGAAGCAGATTGAGAATTGCGAGCAACGACATGCCCTGGTGATGGGCCATCCACTCGCGGACAAGAACGGGCTTTCCGGAAGCGGTTGAGTAGTCTGCGGCCTCATAGAAACCGAACGCGCCCACCCATCCAACCGAGGCCATGCGGCGCAGGTTACGAATCGCTCCCAACGAGTCGACCGCAAGGGCAAGGAACGAGGAGTACGGCGAGACGACCGGCCCCGCGGCGGCTTCAACCCAGAGTGCAGTCTGCGGCACGCCGAAGGCCTGGTAGTGGTAGTGGCCAAGGTCATCTTTGCGCGATGCTCCGGATTCCGAGATGCCCCAGGGGATGCCGTGCGACCGAGCGAAGGCACGCTGTACCTGGACGCATGCCGTCAGGGTTCGGGAGATGAGAGTTTCAGGGTAGCTTCGCATCCACAACGCGGGCATCAGGTATTCAAACATTGTGCCGGTCCACGAGAGCAGAAGGAAGTGCCCGAATGCGCGTGTGTGCTCACGGCCCAGCATGAACCAGCTCTGCTGCTGAATCTCATCGCGTGCGATTGCAACGAACATGGCAATTCGAGCTTCAGAGGCAATCATGTCGTAGCAGGCTTCGTGGAGCTTCTGCGCGCGCACGTCGTATCCGATGGAGAGGATCTGGCGGCCAGGATCGGCGAGAAAGGCGAATTCCGTTTCCTGCACGAGATGGTCAGCCTGCTGCGCAATCCCGCGAAGGGCGGCGCCAATCGATCGCAGGTTTTGAGCGGCGACGGGCAGGGATGCGCGGAGCTTTTCGCCCAGCGCGAGCAGCTGTGCATTATTGACAAATTGCGGCAGTGACTGGACCAATCGCTCTTCCAACTGCCCGGAAAATACGATCGCCTCGTCGATTGTGAGCTTATGCGCATCTTGTGGGGTCGCGAGGTCAGGGAGTTCACGAAGAGGGGCGTATTCAGGGAGCAGCCACGGCATGTTGTCCTGAACCAAAGCGAAAATCGCGCGTATGCGATGTGAAGTCTCATTGAGCCACCATGAGTCTTCGTGCTGCTTAGCGGACGAATTGGAGGCTTGAGTCAACGCTGTCTGGATGGCAGACAACCACGGAAACCAAACGGCCATTGAAGCGTCAGCTGCGGGCGGATACAGTTGTGCAAATGAAGTTGGTGCCCTCTTGTGCGAGCGCACCAACTGCCAATGCGCGCGCACACCGGAGAACAACTGGCGCCCAAGCAAAGGTTGGCGAAGAAGTGCGAGCGCGCCGGAGCGAAGGGTATAGAGTGAAGCGACAAAATTCCCGCTGTCGACAGATGAAACAAAAGGCGCGTCGCTAAGCGGCTCGAGCGTCTGTGTGTCATACCAGTTGTACAAGTGGCCGCGATACTTTTGGAGCTTCGTAATTGTAGCGAGACTGCGATTGGTAAGAGCGACGAACTCGGGCGCAGTCAGGAATCCGAAGTCGCACGCAGCCTGACGGGCATTGAGAAGGAGACCCACATTGGTAGGTGAAACGCGGGCAGCTTCAAAGAGGCCATCTTCCTCCACGTTGTCAGGTATGAGGTAGTTATGGCGTTCCGCTCCAAATTGGTAGAAGTAACGCCAGATGCGCAATGCTTGACTGAGCAGAAAAGCCTCATCGCCTGAATCGAGGCGTTTATGTTGTTCGCGCGGCGACGCATTGAGCCAGGCCGTGACAAATGGGGCGAGTGCCCAAAGAGTCAGAATGGGCGCAGCGACCACGAGCGCGTGGTGGTGGCGCGGGTTGACGAGGTAGACAAGGACTGCGACTCCAAGAGCGACGAGTGGTGTGAGCACAAGATAGCGGTCAATCGGTGTGCGGCTGGCGGATTGAAGCTCAGCCTGGGCTGCGGTTTCCCACTCCAGCAAACGCTCGCCGGTGATGAAGCGGCGCACCAGTGAGCGGATAATTGCGTCAAGACAAAGAAGCGCCTGGTGCGGCAGAAAGATGAGGTTTAGCAGGGAGATGAGAGCGGCGGTCCAAAATCCCGAGAGAGCCTCGCCAGCACCGCCTTTTTGACCTCCGGCTAACGCGCGGCCGAGGCCGAATGCACATTGCACGACGGTGGGAAAGAACAGCAGGAGGAGTGGAACTATGGTCCAGTAAAGTGGTCCTCCAGGAAGCCCGAGCCAGCCCGCGACAAAAAGGATGAAGGTGAGCAGTTCGACGAGGGAGCGCCTTAGATTGTCGAAGATCTTCCAGCGGGCTACGGAGGAGATGGGACTGGGCGCCCATCGGCCTGACTCATCGGGGACTCTCGAGAACATCCACTGGGCGATCTGCCAATCGCCGCGGACCCAGCGGTGCTTGCGGCGATTGTAGGCGCTCAAGTGGGACGGGTAGTCGTCGATGAGTTCGATGTCGCTAGCCAGACCGGCACGTGCGTATGCGCCCTCGATCAGGTCGTGGCTCAGCAGGGAATTGCGTGGAAAGCGATGATTGAGAACTGCATGAAAGCTTGCGACTTCATAAATGCCCTTGCCGGTGAAGATTCCCTCGCCATAGAGGTCCTGGTAGGCGTCGGAGATAGCGCGGGAGTAAATATCAAAGCCGCTCTGGCCGGAGTAGATTGCGGCCAGGCGTGAGCGCGACGCCGAGCGAACGCTGATGCCGATACGTGGCTGGAGGATTCCATAACCCTCAGTGACGATACGCAACCTGGGGTGAATGACGGCCTGATGGAGGGGGTGCGCAATGGCGCCGATTAACCGCACCGCGGAGCCGCGAGGAAGCTGCGTGTCGGAGTCGAGCGTAAGCACGTAGCGTGCTGCCATGAGCGCGTCACAACGGCCCGCCTTGATGGGGAAAGCATCATACTCACCCATGAGAAGCTTATTGAGATCAAGGAGCTTGCCGCGCTTGCGCTCCCAACCCATCCAAACACCCTGGCGAGCACTGAAAATGCGATGGCGATGGAGAAGGATGAAGCTGCCGTTTCTCTTCGAACCATATTTTGCATTGAGCCCGTCAATTCCTTGAACGGCAAGCTCGACGAGCTCATGAGCGTCGTTTGTGTGTGGCTTGGTCACCGAGTCGGGAAGATCGGTGAGCAGTGCAAAGTGCAGATGAGGGTCCCGGTTGGCGAGAAAGCGAACTTCGAGATCATTGATGAGTGACCGGACCTGGGCTTCATTGATCAACAGAGTCGGAACAGCGACCAAGGTGGTGCAATCGACGGGGATGCCTTTACTGAAATCGAGTTTGGGCAGGGGATCGGGGTCAAACAAAGCAGTGACACAATTGTTGATCAGATCGACCGCGCACTGCATGACAGGCGTAAGGAGCGCGAGGGAAGCGATGAGGCAGTCGAGCAGACTGAAGTGAGGCAATGGGAGAAGAATCAGGGCCGCGATGAACAGGATGGTGATGAGCTGGATACCGCTTATATAGAAATTGTCAGCTTGGGCGCGAATTAACGCACGTATCCGTTCGATCAGCGGAGGATGAAATCCAATGCGTGCGCTAAGCCGCGGAAACCCTTTGTCGATGAGGTAGTAGCCAACATGAACACTGCGGAGTTGCATTCGCCGGTCATCTTTGGGCTTCACCAAGCCTTCGCAGGCAAGCTCAAGAACCGCTTGTGCCACCTGCGGTTCAGTGCAGTCGGAATGAGCCGCGATGAAGGCCACACGTTTCCGGTAGAGTTCGCGGCTGTCAAAATCCATTGCCGCATACGCCTGCGCAGGATCCTGGCGTAGTGTCGCATCGAAAAGGATGAGCGGCTCGATGAGATGTGTCCAGTTGGTATGAGTGATTGTGCGAAGACTCTTGAGATGAACTGCAACCGAAGGACCGGGAGCGGAGCCGGGCAAACTCATCAGGATGCGAGCATCGTTGAGGAGCGACTCAAGCAGGATGAATTTAAGGAAAGCGGGGAGACTCCACAACTCATCCAGGGTCAGAGGATCTTGCTCCTGCAACGCATGAATCAGATCTCTGAATGCAGGCGCCGAGAAGTCTCCATCGACGGCGCGGAGATATGCCGTGGCGATTGCGGCGGCGCGCGGCTCGTCCTTTTGTGCTGGGAGAACGACGCGCGGAAGGTGGGTAATAACCTGAGGCCGGTCAGATATGGCCCGGACGGCGGATCGAAGCATTCGCGCATTCGTTCGAAGCTCGAGGAGAGCGGAGTTTGAGTTTTCGGCCGGGCCTGGCGAAGGGCTCAACAAGGCCAGGTCGCGCTCAAGCGCCTTAAGGGCGCGACGGACGGCGCGGACGCGAGCGGGGAACGTGCCCGGTGCTGAGGGCCGGTGGACGAGATCCCACGATGCCGCGGCTCGTACGCATTCGAGCAACGCGCCGGAGAGCGGTTGCCCAGTCTCTGCGATGGTTGGAGTATCGATCATCGGACCTCACCGGTAACTTGCGGCTTGCATCTCAAACATGGCGGCATATCGGCCGCCCAGGGTAATTAGTTGTTGATGACTGCCCTCTTCCACCAACCGGCCGCCTTCAAGCACGACAATGCGATCGGCCATGCGGACAGTGGAGAATCGGTGGGAGATGAGCAGAGCCATTTTGCCTTGCGTCAATTCGGCGAAGCGCTCAAAGACCTGAAGCTCACTGCGGGCATCGAGCGCGGCTGTGGGTTCATCGAGAATGAGCAGTTGCGCATCGCGAAGATAAGCACGGGCCAGAGCGAGCTTCTGCCATTCGCCGCCTGAAAGATCGACACCGGTTTCAAAGCGGCGGCCAAGCATCTGGTCGTAGCCTCCATGCAGCCGTTCAATTACTCCCGCAGCGAGGCTCTTTTCAGCCGCATGCTCAATTTCCATCGGCGTATGAGGAACTTCAATTCTGCCGACTGCGATATTCTCGCGCGCCGTCATTTCGTAGCGCATGAAGTCTTGAAAGATGACTCCGATCTCCGCATGCAGATCGGGCAGATCGTATTCCCGGAGGTCAATGCCATCGAGCAGAATTTGGCCTTCTGTTGGATCGTAGAGGCGCGTGATCAGCTTGACGACCGTAGTTTTCCCCTGGCCGTTCTCACCAATGAGAGCCACTCGCTCCCCTGGGCGGAGGGTGAAAGTGAAGTTGCTGAGGACGCGTCGATCCGTGCCTGGATAGACGAAGGAGACATTGCGAAACTCAAAGCCGCGTGTGATGGGACTGGGGGTGGGGAGACCGTCGACCTTGGACGCAACTGTCGGCTTCATCTCAAAAAACGCGATTAGATCGGTGAGGAATAGCGCCTGATCGGCCACCCCCGATGCGGTTGAGAATGCAAGTTGGATGTTAGCCATAGCCTGCATGATGGCGGTTGTAATAAGGGTTAGATCGCCAATGCTGTAGCGGCCCTGAATGGTCTGGTAAATGCTGTAGGCATAGGCGCCGTAGTATCCAAGCTGACCGGTAATGGCTAACAAGCCACCCCAGAGGAGACGCCGTTTATTGAGGGCGACATTCTCTTCGTAGATTCCCTGCGAGAGCGCCGTGAAGCGATCAGTGAGATATCCGCTGAGGTTGAAGAGCTTGAGTTCCTTTGCCGCTTCTTTACTTCCGCCGACCTGACGCAGGTAGTCCATCTGGCGGCGTGCGGGCGTTTGCCGGAAGTTCTTGGCATAAGTGAGAAAAGCAAAGTGACTCTCGCCGAGAAACGCGGGCAGAATACCAGCCACAAGCAAAAAAAGCAGGGCTGGAGAGTAGCGGACAAGAACGGCCGAAAAGGCGATGGCTGTGACTGTCTGTTGAATGAGTCGGCCCATCTGCTGAATCATTGCGAGCCGATCGGTGGCTTGCACACGCGCGCGTTCCAGACGGTCGTAGAAGACCGGATCTTCGTAGACAGTGACATCGAGCGACGCGGCCTTGCGCATAACTTCAACGCTGACATGATGGGTGTAGCGATCGGCAAGCAGGTTATCGAAGTAGTCCACTGCGCGCGAAAGAACCCCTGCGAGCACGGCGAGAGTCATCTCCGCGCCCACGAGCCACCAGAAGTGCGTTGGCAAAGATTGGTTCAGGCGAAGGCGATTGACTCCGTCGATGATGAAGCGACCGATGATGCCAATCCCGACGGGCAGGAATGCAGTCGTGATGCGGATGGCAATATTCCAGAAGACGACCGAGGGCCCAGACTCCCAAACAAAATGGAGCACGGGAGGAACATTCTTCAGCGCGCGAATGCGATCAGCCCAGGCGTTGCCGGGAGGCTTCTGTGTACCGGATTGGCTTGCGCCGGAACTGCTGGCCGGCTTCTGGTCAGTCATGGTCCAGGATGCTCCGATTGTGGATAGCCAGATAACGCTGGGCTTGATGCAGGCGCATTGAAAGCGGGATTCTTAACCAAGGCGCATTTTTGGCGCTCTGCTGACCGCGGCGCCTCAGTTGACAGTTGTTTGTTTCGATGCACACTTGCGGCGGCCCGTTGTTTGCCGCTCCTTCCAAGAGGCTGGTGAGTACCGTCCCGAAATCCGGTTAACGCTCAACATGATTGGCGAGCGGAATTGCCGGATAGCCGCGGCGCTGATCGAAATCGCGGCTAACCGGTCAGCTATCCGGTCGGCAATCCGGTTGAGGGATCATAGGGTTTGAAACCGGCGATCTCCATCCCGCGCTGGGCTTCTGGGTTCTTCATGAAGGTCTCCCAAACGAAACCTGTGCGCGCGTTCTCAGCCATCAGCATGGTAATGCCGGTGTCGATGCCGATGACGTCGGT
The DNA here is from genome assembly GCA_049518435.1 of Occallatibacter sp. Taxonomy (GTDB): domain Bacteria; phylum Acidobacteriota; class Terriglobia; order Terriglobales; family Acidobacteriaceae; genus Telmatobacter. The sequence continues at coordinate 42,695 of JBEKRU010000008.1, forward strand.
GTCGTACCACTCAGTCAAGGGATTGAACGCATCGACGAAACCGTAGCGGCACCAGGCATTGGGATAGTGATCGTGGATGGTTCTAAGAACGCGCATGGTGGCCTGAGGAGCGAATGGCAGCGAACCGCCGGTCGCGGCGGGAACGATGGTGCCATCAATCGGCCCCGTTGCAGGTGGTCCTCCCCATGCGACGTAGCCGCGCTCAGAGTCAGAAGCTGTAATTCCCCATAGGGCGTTGCTGTAATCAGAGAACTGCACGTTCAATTCGAGGCAGAAACGGCGATGCACATCGGTGGCAATGACCGAGTTCTGAAAGTAATCCGCATAGCGATCCCGCTTACCGCGAAAGTCGAACCAGGCCTGCGAATACTGGTGTATGAAAAGAGGTGCAAACGATCCGATATATCGCAGGCCGTCATACTCAAAGGTGGTGCGCTTCCATGCGAACCACGTGTCGCTATTGAGCGGGTGAGATGAAGAACCGAGACCAAGCAGGTACATCATCATGAGTTCGCTATACAGATCCCACCGGGAAGGAATGAAGCCAAGCTCAGGCGTCCATCCGTGCGACAGCAGGGTTGTATCTTCCGAGAGCCAGGTCCAGTCCACGCGGTCGAAAATGGCGTGGGCAAGTTGGGAAATCGATTCGTCGTGAAAATGCTGGCGGCAGGTAAGAATGCCGCAGAGAAGGATCGCGGTATCGACCGACGATACCTCCGAATCCCACATTCTTTCACCGGTATCGATATTGGCGAAGTGATAGAAGAACCCGCGATGGGTGGGCAGTTTGTGCCATAGGAACGACAGGCACTGGAGAACGCGCTCGCGCGCTTCGGAATGGCTCACAAAGCCGCGCATTTCCCCGATGCAAATGGCGGTGAGGCCGAAGCCGGTGGACGCGATACTCGCGGCAGTGCTTGTGTCCCTGACGCGAACATTGCATCGATCCTTGGTGAGCCCGGTTGGCGGGTTGGACTGTTCCCAGAAGAAAAGGAAGCAGCTGTGCTCAAGATCGTTCAGGAATTGGTCATCCTGTGGTGAAAGAGATGTTGGTGTTGGAGGTGTGGCCGGGTTCTCATGCGGCTGCGACGTCTTTGGCTTCGGCACAGACTGGGCCAAAAGAGATAGAGCGCTCGATTGAGATAGCGGAAGACCCAGGGAGAGGCCCGCCATTTGACGGAGCAGTGTTCGGCGGGAACCTGGGCTCATTCCGGGAACATGGGTTTTGTCTCTCGGGTGAGGCTTCATTCTTTCGACTCAAGTCCTTCCCGCGGGTCCTGGCGACCACGGCTCCTTCGGCTTGGCGCCGACATAAACAGCCAATGACTTAGATGCAGAAAATCTGCGGAGCGATGAGCGAGCCACGGACGGCTAATTGTCCCTGGAATGCTTCAAACAATGAAGTGAGCAGGTGAGATTCGCGTGAAGCACAGAAAGATCCTAGGTTGGGTGATCGCCGGAACCGCCGTGGCAGCCACGGCCGCTATCCTGGTGCTGCGGCTGCACCACTGGAACCCCCGTGCCATGACGATCCAGGGCGCCGTGATCCGCCGTGACACGGACACGCGAAAGCAATTGCCGATTTCCGATGCGCTGGTAACGGCGTCAGACGGCGAAACGAGTGCCACCACCGAATCCGATGCCTCCGGATACTTCAAGCTCACGCTCCCAGGAGTTGTCTGGCTGGGGCGCACCGTGAATCTCAATTTTCAGCATGTGGACTACGAACCGCTCGACCTGCAGTTCCGTGCCAGTCTCCGGCCGGCCGGTAGAGAGCTCTATATCGCGGCGATGACGCCTATCCCTCAACAGTCCGCCATCGCTCCAGAGGGTAAGCGATCGGTCGTCTCCAATATCCGCGTACGCTATACCGTGAATTCGCAATCGGAAGAGAACATTGGCAGTGCGGTGAGAACTTTCCAAGCGGTCAACAAAGGGAATGTGGCCTGCAACGGCCAGCCGCCGTGTTCACCGGATGGAAACTGGAAGGCCTCTGCCGGTTCCATTTCGCTGGATGCTGGCCCCGACAACGAATTCCGCAATGTGCGTGCTTCCTGTATCGCCGGGCCTTGTCCATTCACGCGAATCAATTCGAGCGGCTACGTGATCGGGGGCCGGAACATTACCGTTTCTGCTCTCGATTGGTCGGATACAGCCACATTCCTCGTGGATGCCGAGGTTTATCATACTGCGATCAACTCCAAGGTCCGCGAATCCTATCCGGTCATATTCGGCCAGGCACTCAACTTCACTGTGCCGCCCACTCAGGAGGGAGTCAGCATCGAAGCTGAAATCGATGGCACACCGATGGTCTTTCCACTTGGACCGGAACTTTATTTGAGTTGGGCGACTTGCACGGCCATAACAAATCCCGCGGAGGAGCAGAATACTTCGGTCTATCGCTGCGAGCTTAAGCCAGGATACCGATTCTGATTATTCATATCGACCCTCGTTACAGTCCGGATTGCACAAACTATTGAATTGTCCGAAAAGGCTATGCGGTTGAGAACGCCGTTGCTCATTGCTCCATATCGCTTCCGGCCGTCGTCAGAAATGGCGGACAGTGTCACTGGCGAGAGGAGGGGGCGAGTTTAGCGGGGCTTCCCCATGTTCGCCTGGGCGTTCGACGTGAGTTCCGAGGGAGCGGCTGACGAGGTCGCGAGAGCCAAGGCCGATGGCTAGCGAGAGCGTGAGGACAATTCCGCCGAAGAGGATGCCAAATGCCAGTTCAACAACCACACCACCGATTTCGAGGTGATCAAGGACCATGGCGGCAGTGAGAACGAGCACAAGCCACTTGACGCCGAGGGAGAGGAAGCGCGCGTACTGGAGATGCGCATTGACGGCTCCGATCAGGACCGAGCGCGCCAGGAAGCGCGCGATGAGAGTGCCGGCGATGAGGATCAAGATGGCTCCGACGGTGTGGGTGAGATAAGGCAGAAGCGAGATGGGCAGGACGGCGGCCGTTGCGTAGCTTGCGTCAAAGGCAGAAACGCCAATGATGAGCCCGAGCAGAACGAAGGCCCAGAACGAGGCCCGGGCGATGATTCCCGCGGGGGAAGTCGACGGCGTCCAATCGGCACTGCCGCGGGTGCGGGCGATGTAGTCATCGAACTTCGCAACGGAAAGCCCGCTTCGCAGCAGCGCCGAGACGGCCATGCCGATCAGCGTAAAAACGGTGATGGCGACAAAAAACGCGAGGATTCCAGGGAGGATGGCGATCAACAGCGTGAGAACGCGATAGATCGACTGATGGAGCGCGTCGGACATATGGTGCCAGATCGAGGCGTTGTCGGAGTAGACGGGCTGCGTCGTCTGGTCTGGAATGGTCTGGAGCATGAGGGCAAGGACGTTTTGCATGGGACTCACTCCTTGGTTTGTTTCTCTAGGTGCGTGCCGGACACGGTTGCGTTCTTTGTGGGGATGTCCGGCCGTTGTGCACAGGAATGCTGGTTGCCGAATCTGGAACGTCGATAGCTGCGGCGCAAAAGTGTTCGATTGCTCATGGGTTGAACCTGTCGGGCCAACGCCAGCGCGAGACGAGGTAGGGCTTGTCGGTCTCGAATGTTGCCGCGACTGCCTCTATGTGGCGTTCAGGGTCCGTTCCGGATGCAGTGATGTTGATGTGGCTCGCCACCCACGCCAGGTACAGCGGGATGAGCGCGCCAAGCAAATGTCCGCGATTGATGGTTCGCAGCCGATAGGCCAAAAGAAAGTCGAAGATGATGCGGGCCCACAGGCCATCGGGCATGCGAAACGAACCGGCGTCGGAGAGAGACAGTCGCTTGAGTCCAAGAAGAGAATTGGGTGGCAAGACGAGCGACCAGATTTCCTGGAGATTGGCATATGCGAGGTGGAAAGAGTCGAGCAGAGGACCAATATCCGGCGCACCATCCGTCGAGGCCGGCTGGGATATGGGACTGCGGGCAGGTGGAACCTGGCGAGGACGCTGCCAGAACGCTGCTTTTGCCTCGATATCGGCAAACAATGATCCGGTGACGGAAGCCAGTATGGCATTGATGTCAGTTTCCGATGGCTGGGGGATTTCGCGTCCGCCGACGGAGAATTCATTGATTGCATATCCGGCGACTGCGGCTTCATTGACGGGCCAGATGAGCGCTGAGGTCTGATTGAGGGAGATGGATCGCTGCGCACCTACCGCGAGGCGCTCGGCCATGCGGAGCGAGAGGCCCAGGTCGATGGCCAGGGGGAAGCGGGCTCGGGAAGGAAATAGAGCGCGGGTAAGCGGATACAGAATGGCTGAATTGACCAGACCGGCGTGAGGGGGTAAGTCGTAACAGGGAATTGCGAGGTCGGTGGTTGCAGCCATGACGGCGTCACCAAGATCGCGGAGTGCGGACGGGCGAAGGGACGCGGCGCCATGCCCCAGCATAAGAATCGCGCGGGCGTTGTTCTCGCCGGCCAGTTGGTAAGCGTTCAGAAAGTCAGCAGCGCTAAGCGTCCAGGATGCGGAGGGTTCGGGAATGGGGACGAAGCGGAGATTGGGCCAGGAATCGGTCGGGACCGCATCAGCAGTTGCAACAATCAAGTCTTCCGCCGAATAAGAAGAAGTCAGATTTGACAGCAGACTGTCGAGGTGCTCGGAAGGCATGTTGGCAAGCAAGACAAGGAGCCCGGGACTGCGGGGAGGGGAAGGAGTCGAGATGTTGGAGATCGAATCAGCAGTTGCCATCGTTACGTTCCGGAAGATTTGGATGAATCACTCGATTTTTCGCCTGCCGGTTAATCCGAGCGTAGGTTTCTACAGAGCTAAGATGCCGGCGAGTGGAATGTGGAGCCACGAGGGACGATTGTTGACCTCATAAAGCAACTCATACAGCCCCTTTTCGAGGAGGTAAACCTCAAGCAATGCCTGTGCCTGCGGGGCTGCAGGAAGCAGGGCTGGATTGGCGGCGATGGTTTCGCGATAGGCGCTAAGAAACTCGCTGGAAGCTGAATTCTGCCAGAAGTCAGCCCATGCGGACAGATTTTGGGAGTTCCTGGCATGTTCGATTTCCTGGTTGGCGGTGAGGAATTGATCAAGGCCGGAATGGGCCGCGTAGGAGAGTGAGCGAATCATGCCGGCAACATCTTTCAGGGGCGATTGTTTCTGGCGCCGCTCGGAGAGGGGACGGGCTGGCTCGCCTTCAAAATCGAGCAGAACAAAGTCACCGTCATCCGCGCCTGGTTCTGTTGCGAGCCTGGTCGATAGCGCGCTGGTTCTGAGAGTCTGGCCCAGGTGGTAGTCGCCGTGGATGCGTATACGCTGACCCGCGGCGGCAATGCTGGAGATGGATTGGGCTCGCGAAAGAAGGGCAAGCCTGCGTGAGAGCAGCCGGCCGGCATCGCTTGCCGCTTGATCGTCGAGGGTTGGGGTTTTTGCCTTAACTGCGTCCAGTGTAGCGGCGATCTGCGTTTCGATTCGACGGGCGTCGCGGATCAGATCCTCCGTGGTGAAAGGCTCGGCGGCGAATGCTGGGTCGTCAGTCGAAGTGGCGAGCGCGAGGTGCATCTCTGCGGTTCGGCGACCGAGGAGCGCAACGGCTTTGATCGATGGGCCGGCGTTTTCAAGCGCTTCTCGTATCGGTTGGCGATCGTCCAGGAAGCTGGGGGCAGGTGCTGCGGGTGGAGCTGGAAGAGCGCCAACGGACGCAAAGAATCCAGAGAGCTGCTCAAGTGTCCACTGCCAGCCATCTCCCTGATTCGCAACCAGTCCCTGCAGCATGGCAACGGTCGTCCGCTCTCCGCCGTTCGCAGCAGTCATCTGAATTTCGCCCATGAAGGGCGCGACATGGGGGAAGTGAACCACGTCTGTCAGGAAGCGTCCGATTTCGACGTCGGGGTTCTCGCCGGGCTGAAGGCGTCTGAAGAGTTTCAAGATCATTTGTTTGCCGTAAATGATGGAAGTGTTCGACTGTTCCGCGGAGCCGATACGCGAGGAGAGGTCTTCCGAGGCGTATTGGTTCGGGAAAGCGCTGGAGGCGCGCGCTTCAAGGCAGGCGGCTTGCGAGAAGGTGTCACCTTTGAAATCAGATTCGAGTGCATCCTGCTGTTTCGTATCGGGAGAGTCTCCGTTTGATGCCTCGGACCGCGGCGGTGCGGCAGCTTCTCCAGGTTGTGCGGTAATGGGGACCGGAGCGACGGGAGCAGGGTCGTCGAGCTGCGCGGACGGTACATTCACCTCGTCTGGTGCGAGCGCAATGGTTGGAGGGCTGGCTTGAGAAGACGGATGGGAAGCTTGAATGTCAGGGGCGGTGGGGGCTGGTCTGGAAAACGGAAGAGAGCCGTTTTGCTGAATCAGAGCGAGGAGATTTCGGCGGAAGTCTTCCAGTACGGTGGCGTCATGCAGGACCCCGGGAACAGTGGGCGTTGGGAGGGCGATGAGAATGCTCTGTGGGTTGGTGGCGGTCAGTTCCTTGGCGTCCAGCGCTGTGGCGAATGCCAGCGGGACCTGATAGACGTCGGAGGCGCTATTAGCGTAGTTAACCTCGACATAAAAGACAGCGGGAGGGATGTGATTATTGGCGGTCAGATTGGGGGCGGTAGCTGAGGTCGCGTCCGCCAACTCGACCCAGTCGAGTACCTGCACGGACTCGATCTTACGGGACTTGGCTCCAAACCAGCGTTGACGCGGCAACCATTCTTGCAATGCGCTTTCGAGTAACGCCAACCCGGGTCGTGCAAGCAAACCCTGCCAGCCTTTGGTTATAAGATTGACAGTGGCAGTTTGGTTCGTGGTGTTTTCTTCGGTCGGTTGAAAGTCTGCTACAGGCAGCGGTTCGGGTCGTGCGTTCGCGGGCTGCAGTTCAAGCCATAGGAACGAATACGGGGCGAGGCTGAGGGCATAGGGTGTTTCGTCAATGGGGGGGAATGGTACGTAGCCGAGCATCTCGACGGGCTCGAACCCCGCATATTCCGTCAAATCGAGCGAGACAGGCTGGGCAAAACGGCTGAGATTGGCAACGCAAAGGACAGTTTCGTGGGAGCCGTCGCCGCGATCCATATCGCGAAGATAGGCAAGTATCTTTCGGTTCTCCGGATTCAGGAAGCGCAGCGTGCCTCGGCCGAAGACTTGGAACAGCTTGCGCAAAGCGATCATGTTGCGGGTCCACTGGAGCAGGCTGGACTGGTCGCTTTGTTGAGCTTCAACATTGATCACCTGGTAGCCATAAATCGGATCCATCACGACGGGAAAGTAAAGCCGCGCGGGATCGCACCGGGAGAAGCCGGCATTGCGGTCGGAGTTCCACTGCATGGGAGTGCGAACGCCGTTTCGGTCACCGAGGTAGATGTTGTCTCCCATGCCGATTTCATCGCCGTAATACAGGATTGGCGTACCCGGAAAGCTGAGGAGCAGCGAGTTCAGGAGCTCGATTCGACGGCGGTTGTTATCCACCAACGGAGCCAGCCGGCGGCGGATACCGACGTTGACGCGCATGCGCGGGTCCGCTGAATAGGCAAAGTACATATAGTCGCGCTCATCGTTCGTAACCATCTCCAGCGTGAGTTCGTCGTGATTGCGGAGGAAGAGCCCCCATTGGCAGTTATCCGGGATGGCCGGCGTCTGGGCCATGATGTCGGTAATTGGAAGGCGGTCCTCCTGGCGAAGCGCCATATAGATGCGCGGCATCAAGGGGAAATGGAAAGCCATGTGGCATTCGTCGCCATCGCCGAAATAGGGACGGACATCGGAGGGCCACTGATTGGCTTCGGCGAGAATGAGGCGATTGGCATATTCGGTGTCGATGGCTGCGCGGATGGCCTTGATGACCTTGTGGGTCTCGGGCAGGTTTTCACAGGACGTGCCGTCGCGCTCGACCAGATACGGGATGGCATCCATGCGCAGCGCGTCGACTCCCATATCGAGCCAGAAGCGCATGGCTTTGATCACTTCCTCAATGACTCTCGGGTTATCAAAATTCAAGTCGGGTTGATGTGAAAAAAAGCGATGCCAGTAATAAGCCTTCGCGGACTCGTCCCAGGTCCAGTTGGATTTCTCCGTATCGGTGAAGATGATGCGCGCGTCTTTGAAGAGCTGGTCGTTTGAGGACCACACATACATATTGCGGGCATCGGAGTCAGGCGGAGCTACGCGGGCGCCCTTGAACCACGGATGCTGATCGCTGGTGTGATTAATAACCAGTTCAATCATCACCTGCATATTTCGTGCGTGAGCGGCATCCAGAAACGACTTGAAATCGTTCAGGGTTCCGTAGGATGGGTTGACATCGATGTAGTTGGAGATGTCGTAACCGTCATCGCGCAATGGCGAGGGAAAGAAGGGCAGCAGCCAGATACAGGTGACGCCGAGGTCCTGGAGATAATCGAGCTTCGCGAGTAGCCCGGGAAAGTCGCCGATGCCGTCGCCGTTCGCGTCGGAGAAGGCGCGCACATGGAGTTCATAGATGATTGCGTCTTTGTACCACAGTGGATCGGTTGTACTTGCCGGCTTCTTCACTCTTTCGATCTCCGAAAGCTTGGAACGTGTTTTCCTCTGATTTGTTGGTGACCCCGACCGCAGCGGTCAGATGGGACGAGCGCGACTAAGAAGTTTGTTCGGCCAATTGAAAGGGCGTCCTATGTTCTTGAGATGCAGAAGCGCGAACTCCGGGTTACTTGCGATGGAGAAAAGGCAGGATTGGGGATCAACTCGGCGTCATGGTCCTGAATCGAGATTACCGCGTCGGGGGAGTTCCTTGGTCAAGGAGCGCCCCCCCATCAACCTGCTAGAGCCTTGAAGAATAAGCCGATTGGAACCATAAGGATGGAGCTCCCGACAACCTTTGCGCGCAGATTGGACTCCTACTATCAAGCGCCAATTCAAGCAGTTCAAGGTGCGCAGGAAGATTATGCGACGGATCCCTTCGTCTACATACCGGCTGCAACTGCATCGAGACTTCGCGTTCGAGGATGCGACCAAGGTGGCCGATTACCTGCAGGCTCTGGGCGTCTCTCACGTCTATTGTTCCCCTTATCTTCAGGCGGCGCCGGGTAGCATGCATGGTTACGATGTTGTCGATCACCAAAAGGTCAACGAAGAGCTGGGCGGGGAAGAGGGGCAAAAGCGATTTTGCCAGCGCCTGGGGGAGTTGCAACTGGGGCAGGTGCTGGATATTGTGCCCAACCATATGGCGCTCGGAATGCAGAACCGTTATTGGTGGGATGTGCTTGAAAACGGCCCCTCGAGCCGGTATGCATCGTGGTTCGATATCGATTGGCGCCCGGTAGCGATGAGTCTCCAGAACAAGATCCTGATCCCGGTACTGGGTGACCAATATGGGCGGGTGTTGAGCGCGGGACAGATCAAGGTGGAGCATAACCCTGAGCGATTCCAAATACGTTACATGGATAACCTGTTTCCGGTGGCGCCAAGGTCGCTGTCGACTGTGCTGTCGAAGGCGGCCGAGTATGCGCGGAACGATACTTTGAACTTTATCGCGGAGAGTCTTTTCCGGTTGCCGTTACCAGAGTCAACCGATCAGGAAATTGCGAGGTTGAGACACCGCGACAAGACCGTGATCTACGGGGTGCTCAAGCGCCTGTGCGACGAAGACGCAGATGTAGTTGCGGCAATTGACGGGGCCGTTGACGGATTGAACCAGGATTACGACGCGCTCGATCAGTTGCTGAACCAGCAGCAGTATCGCCTCGCCTATTGGCGAATGGCAGACCACGAACTGGGTTACCGGAGGTTCTTCGACGTAAACACTCTCATCGGCTTGCGGATGGAACGCCCGCACGTGTTCGAGGCAACGCACTCCAGGATTCTGGAATGGCTGAAGGATGGCGTGCTTGACGGCGTGCGCGTGGATCATCCGGATGGATTACGCGACCCCGAGCAGTATTTCATGCGATTGCGAAGCCGGGCGCCTGATGCATGGATTGTCGGCGAGAAAATTCTGGCGGCGGGGGAATTTTTGCGCGAGAGCTGGCCGGTTGAAGGCACCAGTGGATACGACTTTCTAAACGTGTGCAATGGCCTGTTGGTGTACGGCAACGGCTTGAATGAGCTGACGGAGATTTACCGCGGCTTCTCGAATGAGACCGATGACTTTGAGACATTGGTGCACGAAACGAAACTGAACGTGGAGTTAGTAACATTGGGAAGCGATGTGAACCGGCTAACAAGCCTGTTTGTGGAGATATGTGAGAATAACCGCGATCGACGCGATTACACGCGAGAGGAGATTCGTCGCGCGCTGAGAGAGGTGGCGGCATGCTTCGCGGTTTACAGGAGCTATGTGGTCCCCGAGCGAGATCAGATTGTGAATGAGGATCGCGCTCAGATTGACCAGGCCGTGTTGCAAGCAAAAAAGGCGACAAACGACCCCGAGCCCGGCATTCTGGACTTTATTGGCGATGTTCTGGCGTTGCGTTCGCGTGGTGGGCTTGAGACAGAGTTTCTGCTGCGCTTCCAGCAATTCACATCCCCTGTAATGGCCAAGGGAGTGGAGGATACCGCCTTCTACTGCTTTAACCGGATGATCGGGTTGAACGAAGTAGGCGGAGCGCCTGACCGCAATGGCGTGACGGTCGCCGAGTTTCACGAATATTGCGCGAAGATGCAGGCAACGCATCCGCAAACGATGACGACGCTTTCCACGCACGACACAAAGCGCGCCGACGATGTTCGGGCTCGCCTGGCGGCGATCACCGAAATCCCAAGCCGATGGAAAGCCGCCGTGAACCGCTGGTCACGCTCAAATTCACCGTTTCGAACCGGCAAGTTTCCTGACCGCAATACCGAGTACTTCCTCTATCAGACCATGATCGGAGCGTGGCCCATTTCCAAGGAGCGGCTGATTGCCTATATGGAAAAAGCGACGCGCGAAGCCAAGCAGCAAACCAGTTGGACTCAGCCGAATAAGGAGTTTGAAGAAGCGCTGAAGACCTTCATCGAAAGGATTCTGGATTCGCCGGGATTTGTCTCGGAGTTGGAGCGCTTTGTGGGGCTTGTTCTGGAAGCTGGGCGCATCAACAGCCTTGCGCAGACGCTTTTAAAGTTCACCGCTCCCGGTGTTCCGGACACGTATCAGGGAAGCGAGCTGTGGGATCTGAGCCTGGTGGACCCCGACAATCGGAGGCCTGTGGACTATGACTTGCGGCGACGGATGCTATCCGAGGTGCAAACCGGTATGGGGGTCGATGAGATCATGCGAAGAATGGATAGCGGAATGCCGAAGCTGCATGTCGTGCATCACGCATTGCGGCTGCGGCGTGAACATCCAGAGTGGTTTGGTAAGGAGGCCGCGTATACCCCTCTCGCGGGGGAGGGATCGAAAATCGACCATCTGATTGCATATCTGCGCGGCGATTCCATTGCTGTCATTGTGCCCCGGTGGCCGCTCAGGTTAGGTGGTAATTGGGCGGCGACATCGTTGGAGCTACCTTCAGGCAAGTGGCGGAATATCTTCACAGGGGACGTAGTCGGTGGAGGACCACAACGCGTGGGACCGCTCTTGCGGCGGTTTCCGGTTGCGCTGCTGACGCGGGAAGCGGTGTAGCAGTGCATCGATTTGAAGTGTGGGCGCCATTGCCGAGAAGGGTTTCATTGCGAGTGAACGACGCAACCGTTCCCATGAACGAGCCAGACGAGTTCGGCTGGTGGCGTCTGGACGTGGCCGATGCCGATTCGGGCGCCGACTACGGTTTTCTCATCGACGAGGACGATAAAGCTTATCCTGACCCGCGCTCCCAAAGTCAGCCCAATGGCGTGCATGGAATGTCGCGGGTTTATGACCAGAATTCATTTCAGTGGACTGATGCGAAACATCAGACGCCTCCGCTTGCGAGCGCTGTCATCTATGAACTGCATATTGGAACGTTCACCGAAGAAGGCACGCTGGACGCGGCGATCGGGAAATTGGATTATCTCGTTCAACTCGGAATCACGTATGTGGAACTGATGCCTGTAGCAGCGTTTGAGGGCAATCATGGCTGGGGTTACGACGGCGTGGCGCTGTTTGCGGTTCATGAGCCCTATGGCGGCCCCGATGCAATGAAGCGATTTGTAAATGCAGCGCATGAAAGGGGTCTCGCTGTTTTGCTCGATGTGGTCTATAACCACTTCGGTCCGGTAGGAAACTACACGGGAAAGTTTGGACCGTACCTGGTGGATTCGCACAGGACGCCATGGGGTGGGGCAGTCAATCTTGAAGATTCCGGTGCGAATAAAGTCCGCAGGTTCTTCTGCGATAACGCGCTGATGTGGATGCGGGATTATCACGTGGATGGCTTGCGGCTTGATGCGGTGCATGCATTCGTGGACCGGTCGGCGATTCACTTTCTGGAGCAACTGGCAGCCGAAGTTGAGACGCTGAGCGCAACAGTGGCACGAGACCTGACGCTGATTGCGGAAAGCGATCTCAACGATCCGCGGGTTGTTACTCCACGCGAGGCTGGGGGGCTTGGCATGGATGCTCAATGGAGCGATGATTTTCATCACGCCTTGTTTGCCGTCCTTACTCCCGAACCTGAGAAAGGGTACTATGCGGACTTTGGCGCGTTAGGCCAGTTAGCCAAAGCGTTGCAGCACAACTTCGTCTATGACGGCACCTATTCGAGGTATCGCAAGCGTGTGCACGGACGGCCTGCAGGGCATCTATCGCAACACAAATTCCTGGGATATATCCAGAATCATGATCAAGTGGGCAATCGGGCATTGGGGGATCGATTGAGAGAGGTTGCCGGCTTTGATCGTGCAAAAATTGCGGCTGCCTTTGTGTTGACCGGGCCATTTATTCCCATGCTGTTTCAGGGCGAGGAGTGGGCTGCTTCGTCGCCGTTCCAGTATTTTGCAGACCATGACGAAGAGATGGCGAGACTCGTCTCCGAGGGACGGGAGAGGGAGTTTGCAGCATTTGGCTGGGCGCCGGAATCAATACCCGACCCGGAAGCTATTGAGACACTCGTCCGATCGAAATTGAAGTGGGACGAAGCAAACAAGGGCGAGCATGCTGAGATGCTCGCTTGGTATCGGCAATTGATCAAATTGCGGCGAGAGAACCCATCGTTGTCCGATGGCGAGCCGGGACATACGAGCGTCACTTATGGCGAGAAGGAGATGTGGTTGTCGGTGAAGCGCGGAGACGTAACCGTGAACTGCAACCTGGGCGACCGAAAAAAATGGTTCCCGGTGCCCGAAGGCGGTCGAGTTCTTCTTTATTCTCGCGGCGCTCCACCGGTGTTGGATGGCGCCGTCGCCCTTCCGCCAAACACCGTTGCGATTGTCGGCCGTTGAGCTGCACTGGAATCCAGAATCGTCGAGCCACTACAAGAAGTATTCGAAGTCGGTCTCGACTTTCAGTTGGCGATGAATCTTGAGGAAATGACCGGGTAACCTGGCCGGATTCAATTCGACGTAATTGCGCGGCCCATGCCATAAATACCGGCTCCCGGTCAGCAGGTCTTCGGCCTCATACGCCCGGTCCTGAGGGATTTGTAACTCGTCCAACGGCAAATTCACAAACCCGGATTGGGTGTAGTGCGGATCGAGGTTGACGACAACCACGATGAGATTGGTGCGATCCTCCGACTCCTTGCTATAGCAAATGAGCTGATCGTTGTCGGTGGCATGGAATTTCAGCGACCAATCGCTTTGCAGCGCCTCATTGTTGTTGCGGACATTATTGACTATCGTGATGAGATCGCGAAGGCTGTCGCTTCGATCCAGGTCCCAGGTACGGATTTCGTATTTTTCCGAATTCAGGTACTCTTCGCTGCCGTGACGAACGGGACGATTTTCGAGCAGTTCAAAAGCTGGCCCGTAGATGCCGTAATTGGAGCCAAGCGTTGCTGCAAGCAGCAAGCGAATTTGAAACGCGGGCTTGCCGCCAATTTGAAGAAATTCAGTGAGGATGTCAGGGGTGTTCGGCCATTGGTTGGGCCGGAAAAACTCGCGGACCGGTGTTTGGGTCAGCTCAGTTAAGTATGTTGTGATTTCGTACTTCGCATTTCGCCAGGGGAAATAGGTATAGGACTGGCTGAAGCCCAGCTTGGCCAGCCGGTACATGATCTTTGGACGCGTGAAGGCCTCTGCGAGAAACAGGACCTGCGGATGTTCGCGCTTGATCTCTGCGATGACCCACTCCCAAAAAGGGAAGGCTTTGGTATGCGGATTGTCAACACGGAAAATGGTAATGCCCTGGCCAATCCAGTAGAGGAATACACACTTCAGTTCCTCCCACATACCGGTCCAGTCATCGCTCTCAAAGTCAAAGGGGTAAATGTCCTGATATTTCTTAGGCGGGTTTTCGGCGTATTGAATCGTGCCGTCTGGACGCTTGCGGAACCAGCTCTCATGTTCGCGCACGTATGGATGATCGGGTGCGGCCTGAAAGGCGATGTCGAGAGCAACCAGGAGGTCGAGTTCGTTGGCTTTCCGGACAAATCGGCGGAAGTCCTCGACGGTCCCAAGGTCGGGATGAATCGCCTTATGACCGCCCTCATCGGAACCTATCGCCCACGGACTGCCCGGCTCTCCCGGTTGTGACTCAGGGTTGTTGTTGCGGCCTTTGCGGAAGAGGCGGCCGATGGGATGAACGGGCGGAAGGTATACAACGTTGAACCCCATCTCCGCTATATACGGCAGCCGTTTCTCGCAATCTGCAAAGGTGCCGTGCGCACCGGCCTCCTGGGCAGTAGAGCGGGGAAAAAACTCATACCACGCACTGAATCGCGCATGCACAGGGTCAACAACAATCTTCGCTTCGTGGTCAGATTCGGTGGCAAATCGCTTGTCAGGGTAGCGAAGCGCTGTCTGGCGCAGTAACGCATCGGTTGCATCGGTGCGCAGTTGGTTCGGATCCGTAGCGGAGCGCAATACTTCGGAACGCTTGCGCAGAAAATCAGCATCAGAGCCAGATGCGCGGTCCGCGGCGGCGTCTATCAGGTCTGCGCCAATCAGGTAGTCGACAGGCGTATCCGATTCAGCCTTAATGCGTTTCAACAGGTCGCGGTGCCAAGTCTCAAAGTGGTCCACCCAGCCTTGCACTTTGAAGCTATAGGGCCCAAGTTCTTTCACGCGGAATGCCGCAGTCCAGCGGTCATTCGCCAGCGGCAGCATCGGTATCTCAGTCCACTCGTCCGAACCCTCGCGGTGAACCAGCAGGGAAGCAGCGACCGAGTCGTGCCCATCCGTAAAAATATCTGCTTCAACACGGACCTGGTCTCCCAAAGTGCGTTTCGCGGGGAATCTGCCCCCATCAATCAGCGGCGAAATGCCTTCAATCACTACACGCCTGCGTCCGTCGCTATGAGTTACTCCCATGTTCGTTTCGCTATCCTTCCGGGTCTACTGAGTGCCGGTTGCCGTTCTTGTTTGCGTCTGGCCCGAGTTATCGAAGTCAGGTGCTGGAGTGCGATCGCGATTGCTCAATTAAGCTTTCATAGAGTTGAATGGTCTGGCCAGCTATTGCCGTCCAACTGAAGATACTTTCCACGCGGCGCCTTCCCGCATCTCCGAACTGTCGGCACTTGTCCGGATCGTCCAGAAGCTGCTGGAGACGGAACGCTAAGTCACCTGCGAACTTCTCAGGATTCGTTGGAAAACTCGTCTGAGGATCCTGGTCGAAGGGAACGAGGTATCCCGTCTCTCCGTCGACCACGACCTCTTTGATGCCTCCCGTTGCGCTTGCGACTACCGGGGCGCGGCAGGCCATCGCTTCCAAATTGATGATGCCGAATGGCTCGTAGACCGAAGGACAACAAAACACGCGGGCGTTGCTGTAAAGCTGAATCGCCTCCTGCTTGGTCACCATCTTCTCGATCCAGACGATGCGCGGATGATGCTTTCTCGCATCTTCAACCTTGTTGCGTAATTCGGCCGCAATCTCGGGGGTGTCCGGCGCACCCGCGCACAGAACCACCTGCGTTTCCGGCGGGAGGTAGCGGATCGCATCAACGAGATGGGTTACACCTTTCTGGCGCGTGATCCGGCCCACAAATAGGACATATGGAACTGCGGGATCCACACCATAATCGATCAATGCCTGTATATCTCGAGTCTGCTGATACTCGGCCAGATCGATGCCGTTGTAGATAACATGGATGCGGTGCGGGCTCACCTGCGGATAGGCGCGGAGGATATCTTCTTTAGTGCCCTGGGAGACGGCGATGATGGCATCGGCATCCATGATAGCGGTAAGTTCCATCCAGGAGCTCATGGCGTAACCGCTTCCCAACTGCTCGGCCTTCCAGGCGCGGAGCGGCTCCAGCGAGTGGGTGGTGAGTACGAAGGGAACTCCATAAAGCTTTTTGGCTAGGTAGCCGGCCATCGAAACGTACCAGGTATGCGTATGGACAATATCAATGCCCTGAAGCGCCTTGATTTGGGTCAGGTTCAGGCTGAGAGCTTCCAGCGCTCCCTTGAACTTGCCTTCAGTTCCCTGGGTGATGTCGCTCCACGGCTCGGCGCCGCGAACATGAAGGTTTGCTTCATCGGAATGTTGTCGTCCCCAGCAATGGACTTCGACCTCAATCTCTCTTGCGAGCTCACGGCTCAAATAATCGACGTGAACTCCGGCTCCGCCGTAAACTTCCGGAGGATATTCGCGTGTAAACAAGCCGACGCGCATTGGTCTCTTCTCCAAACGATTTCGTCCCTCGACTCAGGGCCCTATCGCTCAATTCTCGCAACACACATTCAGCCGCACTGGATTCATAGCCTCGGTGGGACGAACGTAATCTTATAACGAAGTCTCTCTAGGGGTAAATGAAGGGTTGCGAGCGCCGGAACCACGGCCTTCAAAGCGGGCAACTATTCGGCCGCTTTGCCAAAGCTCGCCGTCACCAGCTCTTCTTGATCAGCGTATCGAATCCAAACCCGCCATTTGGATCGCGAGTGGCGCTGAATGCAAGCTTCTTCGATACCTGGTACTGTCCCTGGATGGTCTGGCTCTGTGTGGAGGCCACATTCGTCGAGAAGGTGACAAACAGGTTTCCGGTCACGCGCTGTTGAATGGTGATATTCGCACCCGGAGGTCCCGCGCTGCTGCTGCCGGCAAGCACCGGGTTGATGGAGAGCTGCGAAATACCCGCGATCTTGGAGACCCGGCTTGTTAGCTGGCTTGAGACTTGCGATGCAACGATGGACTCGGCGGCCTGGTTCGCCGGAGTGGCAGCAGCGTTACTTGCCTCGGTCGTCTGGCCAAACGCGAGCAGATTGATGATATCCGTTTCTGGCAGTGCGGGGTCCGAGCTATACTGCGTTCGCATTTTGTCCACCGGCCCCTGGAAGCGAAGGTCGATGTTGTATTGCTGGATTGAGGTGGTCATTGATACGTTCACCACCGGCTGCGTTTCCGATGGATTCACGAACTGGATCGTGCCACCGTTCAGCACAAACCGGTTTCCATTCAGAATCATGTCTCCACTATTCAGATTCACACGCCCCAGCACCACCGGGTCCGCCGCGGTCCCGCGCAGTTGCAGATTCGCCGTTCCGCCCAGGCTCAGTGTTCGGCTCGTCAGGTTCACATTGCTTGTAGAATCCACCGCGACATTGAGTTGAACGTTTTGCGAAAAACCTCGCGAAGGCGGCGCCGCAACTCCGCCCCCAAACTGACCGACGAAGCTGGACAAATCGAATGCTGGCGTAAAGGACAAGTCCGTCAGGTGCACTGCTCCTCCAAGCACCGCCGTATCCGTGGTTCCCGACAGCCGCAGGTCCGCGTCTACGTTCTCTCTCATCCCTTGCGGATAAAGAATCCGCGCGCCCTGCGCTCTAAGGCCCAGGTCGAATTGGATCTCCGGCCGATACAGAACGCCGCCCTGCGCCGTGACAGTACCCCCGCCGATGTTCCCCTTCAAACTGCTGATGTCCAGACGGTCCCTGGTTAGCGTCAGAACTCCGTTACAGTGCTGCAAACCCACGGGCAGATCATTCGAAGCCAAGTTCACATCCACAATGTTGATCTGTCCCGCAAAATCCGCCCCATTCACCGGGCCACGGGTATTAATGTTGAACTTCACTTGTCCCGAAGTTCTTATATCAGGATCAAACTGCTGCACCAGTTGCATGTTCACCGAACCAACCAGCATCAGGGCCATTGGTCCGTTGCCACTCAGCGGAACGCTTCCTTCAAATTGCAGGTCCGTGCCCGTTCCGTGGATAGACGAGCGCTGCACGTTGATTACTCCATCCTTATAGTCGACATGTATTGGCGCAGTTGCCGCCAATTCAACTGTGTTGCCGTAGGCCACCTTCAGCACGGGGAGGGTCACGTGCGCCTCAAGCTGCCTCTGGTTCTTGAGCGGTCCATGCAGGGTGGCATGAACCTCTGTTTGTCCGGTCACGCCATCGGCCTGCGGTGCATACACGGCAATCAGTGGGCCAAGTGGAATGCCCTGTGTATCGAGCGTCGCATCCGCCGGGTAATCCCCCGTCAATTCGATCTTCGCCTTTGCCTGGATTGACGTATTCACCGCCGACGATTGCAGCGTCGCATTCGCAAAATGATTTGCCACAATCGCATGGAGCTTGATGGCGGTGACATTCTGGCCCTGCACCGAAAGTGTCGGAATTTCCAGCGCCGCATCCATCTGC
The DNA here is from genome assembly GCA_049518435.1 of Occallatibacter sp. Classification (GTDB taxonomy): domain Bacteria; phylum Acidobacteriota; class Terriglobia; order Terriglobales; family Acidobacteriaceae; genus Telmatobacter. The sequence continues at coordinate 61,239 of JBEKRU010000008.1, forward strand.
GGATCGTCGAACGAGCCCTGTCCCTTGCCATGCAGCGCCGCCACGCCTGCGATCTTCAGGTTTCTCGAACTCACTGCCTGCAGTTTGGCCAAATCGATTCCGGTCGCGTTCAGCTCCGCTGTATAAGTCTTGTCGCGCGGATGTACGGTGCCGGTTCCCTTCAAGCTCCCCGAAGGGAGATCTACGGTTAAGTCGCCGTGGACTTCGTCCCCTGATCCTGCAAACGTCAGCTTCGCCGACTGCACTGGCTGGTCGTAAGCCGTCAGGTTCAGCAGCGTCACATTCCCATTTCCAACCGCGTTCATCTCGGTCCCATGCATCGCAATCACTGCGCTCAGCGCACCGGTGATGGGAATCTGTTGACCCGCCAACCTGGTCAGGTCTGCAATGTCTACCTGCGACGCATTCAATTGAACCTGCAGCGGGCTATTTTCTGTGATGGACCACTTGCTCAGTCCCGCGCTGGCGCCAAATGTAATGTGCCCATGTGACGCGGAGTCCAGCTCTGCATGTTGCACGCTGAGTTGCGATGGGTTCGCGTCAACCGCGGCGCGAAACACCTTCCAGGCGGTCCCCTTGTACTGAAGATTCGTCGCTGAAAGCTGCCCGATCAAGTGCGGCTCGGCCGTAGACCCCTGCACATTTCCCTGGAATGTCGCAGCCCCTGCAAGCCCCAGCGGCTGTAACTTCTGCCCTGGCGTGGCCGTGCGAAACATCTCTGCAAGCGTGTCCACTTCGCGCAGATCGTTGGCCTGCATATGAAGGTTCACGCTGGAGTGCCTGCTCACCACTCCATTCATCGTCAAGTTGGTCTGAGGCGTCTTTACATAACTTTCCTGCAGCGCAAGTTGCTGGTTGCTTCCGTTGTAAGTCGCGTGCATTGCACTCTGCACCGGAAAAGCTACAGGGGCCGCGCCGGCTTTCGCCGCGTCTGTCAGTCCCGCTGTGGGCGCCTGAATTGCAGTGTCTCCTCCTCGTTGCACCTGCCCTTTAACCATCGCATCGGCGTGCGCCACAAGATCGTCAAAGTTCTTCCCCCACGCAGCCTTCGCCTCCGCATTCAGGGTTCCCGTGACGGTCGCCTTGCTCGATTGCGCCGCTGGCCCGAGGACCCGCATTACCTCCGCCAGCGAAATTCCGCGCACCTGCGCCGTCAACTCCGAGTGCGGATTGACAGTGATCTGTTTCATCGTTCCCTGCGCGGTCACCGCTCCGCCCAGCATTCGGGCACGCAGATCGTGCACCACTACATCGCCATTCGCCAACCCATAGTGCGCTGCAATGTCATTGATCTGCGTGCGGATCGCCGGTGTATGAATCTGCAGCCCTCGACTGTCCAGGTTCCCATCCACGGTCAGCTCATCAATGTATGCCCGACCCGCCGTCTGCTTGAATGCAATCGTCCCCGCGGTGTGCACCGTCCCCGCCGGTACCGTGGGCTCGTTCAGAATGGCGCCCACCTGTTTGCCATCGAGGACAACGTCGTAGTGCCCCTTCACATCGGGATTGCTGTAGTTGTTCAGCGCTCCATCCACCGAAACCACCGAATTGCCAGCCGTCACTTTCGCTTGTGTCAATTGGAATGTCGTGGGCGTCGCGTCAAACTCTGCTTCCAGGTTGTGCGCCATCGGACGCAGCGTGCCGTACACCAGTTGACCATTGGAATACGCGACCTTGCCTGAATACTTCTTGAGCAGGCTATTGAACGACGTCTTCATTTCCAGATCATGCAGATCCGCAGCAATCTCTGCCGGCTTGTCGTTGTAGTAGACTTCGCCACGTGCCAACACAGCATGACGCACGCCCAGATCGAAGACCGATGTGTTGCTGTTCTGCCCGCTGCTGTTGATTGTCGGAATATTTGACACGCCCTTAGCATCCACAAAGACATGCACGACTGGATGATCGAGCTGAAAGCTGCTTAGGTACCACGTCCTGGTCAGTACAGACACAATGCGCACGCCGGTCTGCACGTGATCCACTTCGAGCAGTGGCGGATTCGGATATGGGCTCGCTCCATCAATCGTGACTCCATACAGATCCACACTAAGATCCGAAAAATTGACCGCAAAGTTCTGAAGCTTCACGCGTACACCGAGGCTTTCGCTGGCTTGCGCTTCCGCGGTACGAATCAGGTAGGCGTGAAACCGCGCGTTGTTCAGCAGGATCGCAAGGCCAATCGCAGTTATCAAGGTTAGTGCCGTCATCCCGACTGAGATCCAGGCCATCACCTTGAAGAAAGGGTGCTGCGCCTTGCGCCAGCGCGGGTTCGACGGATCGCGAAGTTCGGCCAGCAACTCAGAAATATTCATAACGGCTCCCGCATTAGAAGGCCTGCCCGATGGTGATGAAATACTGCGTTGCGCTGATCCCCTGAATCGGATTCAGGTTTCGCCCCACGTCAATTCGTACCGGTCCAACCGGCGTCGCATAACGCAGCCCAAGGCCCACGTTGTTGCTGTAGAGGGAAACGAAGTCGTGAAATCCCACGTCCGGAAATACATTCCCGCCATCGTAGAATGTTGCCAGGCTCAGGCCCTTCTTGATCGCCAGCGGAATACGCGCTTCCGCATTAATCAGCAGCAGTTCGTTGCCTCCGCTGGGTACCAATATCTTGAAGCAGTCTGTGCTCGACCCGGAACTGCAAACGTCCACCTGGCGCTGCGGCCCCGCGCCGTCCAGCGGAAAACCGCGCAGCGAGTTGCCACCGCCCGTAAAAAATTCCTCGCTCAGTGGCACGCGGCTGTTTGCAAACGGTTGCGCCAGCCCGATCCTCAGGCTGTTGGCAAATACGATGTTGTGAAAGCCCTGCTTGTAGAAAGCCGCCTGCCCGGTAAACTCCGCAAAGTTAACGCTTGATCCCAACCTGGTCGCGTTCATGTCCAGTTCCGCTGACTCCAACACGCCCTTGTGTTCGTCCAGCGGATTATCGCGTGTGTCGCGAGTGAGGTTCACGCCTACCGTGGACAGCCGCACGTGCTGATCTTCTGTCGGTACGAGGTCGGGAATCAGAATACGCGTGAGGTCCGTCTGGGTGAAACTATAGCGAAGAAAGAGCGTGTTCTTTTTCGCCTTATCCAGCGGTCGCTGCAACTGGGTGCTGACAAGCTCCTGCCGCGAGGAGAACAGCGGGTTCTCTTCGTTGTTATCGAAGGAAATCGATGAGGTTGCCTTCCACGGCGACCAGAAAAAGTCTGGAACAATGTAGTATGCGGCGCCGCGCTGGTCCAGCCTTCCCGCGAACCCGGTGAACGAAAGAGAGTCTCCTTTGCCGCCCACATTGTTGCGCGTGTATTGAAATGTTCCTCGCGGGCCGTAAAACGTGACCTGGCTCGTGGTAAAGCTTGGGGGTAAGCCAATAGGCGGCAAGTTCGGCAGCGCCACCGTTCCGCTTGGGATGCTTCCGCCGCGGTTGATCACTTCAAACCCGAAGCCATAAGTCATCTCATTTCTCTTCGTCTCGTGCACCCTCACCACGACGTCTTCCGCATCCTGCGTGGTGATCTGCCGCTTCGGATCCACCTCGGTCCAATCGAAGACGCCGGTGTGGTCGTACAGTTTGCTACCTGCCAATAGCAGTTGCGACAACGTCAGCGGCTCACCGGGCTTGATGCCTGCAACATCCTGGTCGATGAGACGCTGCTTTGTGTGATCACGCCCCAGTGTCACCAGGCTTCCGGCCGTCACCTTCGGGCCTTCGTAAATCTGATACACCACGTTAATGTGATGCGGATCATCCTTCGACATTTCTGTTGCCGTCTCGCGAAAGCTGGAGTTCAGATACCCGGCCTGCCAATAATGCGCAACGATGTTGGCTCTGTCCGCCTCTACATGTGCCTGCGAATATGTCTGCCCTGCCGCAAGCTTCAATCCATCCGGCGCAAATTGCGCTGCAGACAGCGTGTCGTTGCCCCGAATGGCAAGCGAACTCACAACGTCCCGCGGCCCTTCGACCACGCGGAATTGTACGTTGATGTCTCCTCCACGGTTGGTCACGCTCGAAGTTACCTGCACGCTACTGAAGCCCTCCGACTGATACACAGCTTTCAGGTTGTTTACGCTGGAGCGCAAAAGCTGCTGGCTGAAGTTTCCAGGAGAAAACAAGTGTCCCTTCGTAACGGTAAGATGCGGTGCCAAATCCGAGGCCGCCAGCTTGCTGTTTCCCGAGATCTCCACTGTTGCAACCTTGTGCTTCTTCTCCCTCGTAATCTGGTAGAGAACTGACTTGCCTCCATTGTCCGTCTTCAGTTGGGCATTAACCTTTGCATCGAAGAAACCCTTCGCCTGGAAATGTGAGATGAGCGCCTGCCTGCCTTCTTCCACTGACTCTTCGTCTACACCGATGCCCTGATAAACGGGCAGCAACGCCCTCCGCGTCCAACTCCATACGTGCGCGCCTTCAATCTTGACCGTCGAAACCGGTCCCGGCTGTACCGTGAAGTGAATGTCCGCGCGGTTCGTGTCCGCATGGTACTCCGCGCCGGCAAGCGCGACCTGCGCTCCCAGCCGCCCCTTCTTTTGAAGTTGCGTCTGGAGGTACTGGGTCGCCTTGGTAAGCGTGGAATAGTGGTAGCTGCGTCCCGGACGAATCCTTGCACCCCGCACACTTGCGACAAACGTTTGCAGGCTATGGCTCAGAGTAGTGGTCTCTTCAGCGTCAGCGCCCACAATGTCCAACTCTCCGAACCTGGCTGCGCGACTCAACTGACAATTGAACAAAAGATTGGCCAACCCGTTCGCAGAGTCCACGTTGACTTCCGTGTTCACCTTGGCCTGAAAGTACCCCTGTTGCCGAAAGAAGGTGATCAGGGCCTGCCGGTCCTTCTCCACATCGCCTGCATTGAAGGGCGTCTGCGCCTGGAAGTTGGCCACCTGCACCAGCCGCGCATAGTTAAATCGCTCCGCCCCGGGAAACTGAAAAATCCCAAAGTAGACCGCAGGCTCCAGGATGAATCGCACCCGAACTCCGTCCGCCTCCGCATCCACCTGCACGCGGACGTTCTGGGCCTTTCCGCTGGCCTTCAAAGCGGCCAAAGTGCCATTCACCTTGTCGACTGAAAACGGTTCGCCGGGCTTTTGAATAAACAGCGGTTCGAACTCCGATGCAGAAGATTGCGGTCGGCCGGCGACTTCAATCGCCGTTACATTCTGCCCCGCATAGCTGGAAAGAACCTGCGCATCAGTCGCTGGTTTCGCTGGCGCCGGATGAGAAGAGTCCGATCCGCCTTGAGCGGAAAGACTTGAAGCTGCGACCGCGACCAGGCAAACCGTGGCCACTGCGCGGAACAGTCGCGCCATTGGACGAGCGCATAGGACATAGATTGAGTTTTTCGAGCTTGACAAAGGAGTTTCCAAAAGCCCTCAATCGCATCGGGATGTGTAAACTGCTCCACTGGCTGATGAGATGCCCATTTACGCGAGTGGGTTTGACCATCGCTTTGACGAGCGAGGATGCAGGTCGTCTCTTTTTTTGCGCTCACGGGAATCGCGTGTCCGTTCCGCGCTTTCCGTTAGACGCCGGAAGGCATCCAAGGAAATGGAACGTCTGGACGGATTTCGCCGGACGGTGAAGGAAGGTCTATTCCCGGCTCGCACTCCATTCCCGGCTCGCAACGGGATCGCTCTGAACGGCGAGTATGGGAGTTCGTGTCTCGCTGGCCATTGCGCTCACTGTGGGATCTTCAAGGCGTTCCGGTCTGGGTTGTCGCCGCGCGCACGTGGAAATCCATGTTCGCGGATCGCATCTTTGGCCGCGCCGCAGAACTTGGGTTCTACTTCCTTTTCGCGCTCTTTCCTACCCTCTTCAGTGCGAGTTCCATCCTTGGTCTTGTGGCGCGGTCGGCCCACCAGTTCTACGATCGCCTCCTGGACTATCTCGCCCTGATTATCCCAACGGCTGCTCTCGGCGCGGTCCTGCACACTTTCAATGAAACAGCTGCAGCGTCCAGTTCCGGTAAGCTGACATTCGGGCTTGTCGCCGCCATCTGGTCCGCTTCGGTCGGCATCTCCGCCGTCCAGGACACGCTGAACGACGTATACAAGGTTGAAGACAGCCGCTCTTACTTTTTCGCCCGAATCTGCGCGATCGCACTCACCATTGTCCTCACTGTCATCGCCACAGGCGGTCTCGCGTCCCTGCTTGCAGGCGACTTCCTAGCCGCGTTGGCCCATCGGAGCATCCACCAGGACCTGCTTGCGAACGTGGCCGCAATCACGTTGAGAGTGATCGGCTGGCTTGCGGCAACCGCGCTCCTAACCTTGGCCTTTGCCGTCGTCTACTACTGGGCGCCGAACGTTAAAGCCCGCTGCTGGCACTGGCTTTCGCCCGGCGGCGCCATCGGAATTCTTGGCTGGCTGGTTTGCTCCCTGGGCCTCCGCGTCTACCTCCATTACTTTCCCAGCTACTCGATTACCTATGGTTCCCTCGGTGCGGTCATCATTCTGCTCATGTGGTTTTACATCACTGGCCTCATGCTGCTTCTCGGGGCAGAGATTAACAGCGAGATTGAAGGTGCGGCTGCCGATAAGCGCCTGGCCAGCACCACAAAAGTGACCGCAGACCTCAACGATTGAGAGCGTTAATCTCTGCCGCGCGTGAGGGCTCGATCGAAAGCTCCACTACTGTCTGGGAGGCCGGAGAAAAGCGCCACTCAAATGGCGACGGACTGCTCTGAGAGGAGTTGTCTCGTTGAATATTTATGCGGAAATCGCCTGGAAACTTTGGTGATTAGAGATTATAAGCTGTCGATAATAAGCCCGCTGACTCGCTGGCGGAGAGAGGCGAGTTCGAGCCCGGGAACTCGCATGGAAGTTCTGTCATGCGGCCATGTGAGGATTCGACGACCAGAAACGGAGTTCTCATAGCTTGCCCGGTCGAGGGATTTGGAATCATGCCCTCAACCGCTTGGGTGGAGGATATGCACGGAGAAAGGAGACTATTGATCAGCGGGCGAGCGGATCGGCAAATCTAATCTGAACAAAAGTCATGAGGAGTGGCGGAAGGTCAGGGATTCGAACCCTGGAGAGTCTTTCAACTCTGCCGGTTTTCCATACTTCTATAGCTTTCGCTACCGAGTAGCAACTCGTTTGCAGTCTGGACTTTGCCTTCACCGTGGCCCGATCGGGCTGTAGGTGGGAGCCGTCAAGTCTCTACACGTTCCTAGCTCTTGCTAGGCTTCGCTCGGCGTTACCTCGAATCTACTCAGGGGATTCACCGACTTTGACTCCTGACATCTGCCGCGTTTCCACGACAGCGCTCGATTGAACAAGACCGGTGCATTCAACCGCTCTGCCAACCTTCCACAATTCGTACCATATCACAGCGCTGCGCACGGTTGATAAGGCTCCTCATTCTGCTCCATCGATTTCAGGTTGAAGGGACTGGATGGCAGGCTCGAATGGGTGCCGGACAACGGGTGCCGCGAACGAAAAACGAACCAAACCGTTTGAAAACCACGGCGGACCTTGTGTCAAGGGTGTTAAAACAGTTGTGCATGCCCAAGCGAACAAAATCGGGTGCCGAGCCGCTGCCCGGACAACCCATCAGTCTGCGCACTCTTGGCGAGTATCTGAACCTCTCGCCAGCCACAATTTCGCTGGTGCTGAACAATGCCCCGGGAGTGCGTTCGATTCCGCAGGACACGCGGGACCGGGTGACGGAGGCGGCGGCCAAATTCGACTACCGGCCGAGTTTTTACGCACGATCGCTGCGCAAGCGGCAAACGTTTTCAGTGGGCGTGCTGACCCCGGACTTGAATGACAACTATGCGACGCAAGTTCTGACCGGGGTGGAGGACCACCTGATTGAAGAGGGCTACTTTTACCTGGTCGCCAGCCATCGTCGCAAGCCCGACCTGATTGAGGAATATCCGCGGCTGCTTCTGGATCGTTGCGTGGAGGGGTTCATCTTGATCGATACGGTCTTGCAGCACAGCATGAAGCTGCCGGTGGTGTCGGTGGCAGGGCACAAGGAGATTGAGGGCGTGACGAACGTGGTGCTGGATCAACGGCGCGCAGCGGACTTGCTGTTGCGCCACCTGTACCAACTGGGTCACCGCAAGATCGCCTTCATGCGCGGAGGCAGCCACAGTTCCGACGCCGATGAACGCTGGGAGTGCATGATGGGCGTAGCGAGGGAACTGAAACTGGAGGTTCCGGCCGAGCTGAAAGTGGCGATCCAAACCAAGATTTCCACGCCGGAAATGGGCTTTGGTCCGGCCGCTGAACTGGTGAGCCGCGGAGCCGACTTTACCGCCCTAGTTTCTTACAACGACTTGTCGGCCATCGGAGCGATCCGGGCATTGAAGGACCATGGATTGCGTGTACCGGAGGATGTTTCCGTGGTGGGGTTCGACGATGTTCTGGCCGCGGCCTACTATAACCCGAGCTTGACCACGATCCGGCAGCCGCTGCAACAGATGGGAATTGTAGCCGCGCGGATCTTGTTACAGAGGATTCGAGGCCAAGTGGATTTTCCCACCGCGGTGGCGATTCTGCCGGAACTGGTGATTCGCGAGTCGACATGCCCGCCGAATCCGAAGCGCATTCGGGGCAAGCGGGGATGAGGGCTCTTGATTGCTCCTTTAGGCCGCGCGTGTTACAAGCTAAAGAACAGGGTTCAGGCGGGATGGACTCAAAAGAGTTCAGGCATACTGGTTTTGTCCGTTCTCTACGCGAACCGAATCGATTCGCCCCGACGCCCTGAATCTGCAGTGAAGGAAACCCAGAGTCTTTATGAGCGCCGGTCTTCCAGTGGAAATGGAAACGCTTTTCGGGGATTATCCGCTTGACCAGGCATTCGACGAGATGCGGGAGCGGGGAGGCCCCCTGCGCCCCCACTATCAGGCGCTGGCTGAGACGCTGGCGCGGTTGCCGGAAGAGGAACTTCTTCGGCGCAAGCAGTCGGCGGACCTGTCGTTTCTGACTCAAGGAATTACCTTCACGGTGTACGGCCGCGATGAAGGGACGGAGCGCATCTTTCCCTACGATCTGCTGCCGCGGCTGATTACGGCAGCCGAGTGGGACAGGATTGAGCGCGGCCTGACGCAGCGCATTACAGCGCTGAACTTATTCTTGCGGGATGTTTACTCCGATGCAAAGATATTGAGCGATCGCGTGATTCCCCGCGAGCTGGTGTACAGTTGCAAGCACTACCGGCGGCAGATGCGGGGCCTGCAGGTGCCGCGCAATGTCTATATTGCCGTGGTTGGGTCTGACTTGCTGCGGCTTAACACGGGCGAGTATGTAGTGCTGGAAGATAACTTGCGCGTGCCCTCCGGAGTGAGTTACATGCTCACCAACCGGCGGGTCATGAAGCGGACATTCCCGCAGCTGTTTCACAGTTACGGCGTGCGGCCAATAGAGCATTATCCGCAACTGCTTTTGGCTACGCTGCGTTCGCTTGCGCCCGAAGGCCGGCCTGAGCCGAATATTGTGCTGCTCACACCGGGCGTATTCAACTCGGCGTACTTTGAGCACACCTACCTCGCGCGGCAAATGGGAATCGACCTGGTGGAAGGTCGCGACCTGGTGACCCACGACAACATTGTGTACATGCGAACAACCGACGGGCTGAAGCGCGTGGACGTGATCTACCGCCGCGTCGACGATGACTTCAGCGATCCGCTGATTTTCCGCGGCGACTCGATACTCGGCTGTGGCGGCCTGTTCAACGCCTATCGCGCCGGCAACGTTACCGTGACCAACGCATTCGGCACCGGGCTTGCTGACGACAAGGCGGTGTATGCGTATGTGCCGGACATGATTCGCTATTACCTGAATGAAGATGCAATTCTGCCCAACGTGAAGACCTTCCTGCTGGGCGAAGACAAGCAGCGGAAGCATGTGCTGGCCAACCTGGACAAACTGGTGGTGAAGGCAGTGGGCGAGAGCGGCGGGTACGGCATGCTGATTGGGCCGCAATCAACGGCTCGCCAGCGAGAAGAGTTTGCGCGCCAGATTGAAGCGAATCCGCGGAACTACATTGCGCAGCCCACACTGGACTTCTCCCGTGCGCCATGTTTGATCGGCAATCACCTGGAGCCTCGCCACGTGGATCTGCGTCCTTACGTTTTGTTTGGTGACAAGGTGAACATTGTGCCCGGCGGGTTAACGCGTGTGGCACTGGAAAAAGGATCGCTCGTGGTCAACTCCTCGCAGGGGGGCGGCAGCAAGGATACATGGGTTCTGGAACAGTAAGTTTGGGAGAGCGGTAAGATGCTATCGCGCGTGGCCGACAGTCTCTATTGGATGAGCCGCTACCTGGAGCGGGCGGAGAATACTGTCCGCCAACTCGATGTGACCATGAGCCTGATGCTCGATACCAGCGACACCAGCGCGGAGAAGCGGTGGCAGCGGATGATGGCCTCGCTGGGCAAGCCGCCGGGCATGGAATGGAACGACGATCTGGATGCGATGGCGCGGATGCTGGTGTTCGACAGCCTCAACCATGCTGCGGTCACGTTTTGCGTGAATGGCGCCCGTGAAAATGCCCGCCAGGTGCGCGAGGAGATATCCAGCGAGCAGTGGGCCCGGCTCAACCGGCTTTATCACCAGATGCACTCGCCCCACGCGCAGTCCCAATTTCGCGTGAATATCAACGATGCTTTGGCGTCGGTTGTGGACGGAATTCATCTCTTCAAGGGTGTCAGCGACACCACCATGATTCACGGACAGGGGTGGCAGTTTATACGGCTTGGCCGCTACCTGGAGCGGGCCTATGCCACCGCGACGCTGCTCGAGGTCTACCAGCCCGACTTGTTCCAGCCGAATGAGCAAGACCATTCCGGTTACCAGTATCTTGAGTTGGTGGGGCTGCTGCGCTGTTGTACTTCGTTTGAAGCCTATTGCCAGGTCTATACAGCTGACCTTTCCTCCGACCGCATTCTGGAATTCCTCCTGCTGAACCGCGACTTTCCCCATGCAATCCGCTATACCGTCGACGGCATGCGCGACGCCATCGAGTCCATCCAGCGCTCGGGCGGCCGTCGTCCTCCGGAGGAGTTGATTGCGGTGATTGGACGGCTTCATGCAATGCTCGGCTATGCCACGATTCAGGAGATTCTGGCCGGCGATGTGGCCAAGTTTCTGCACACCATTCGTGAGCAGTGTATGCGCATCCACGAGCTCATCTATCGCTACTACGTGCACTATTCCATCCAATCCGCGCTGGCAACCTAGAGGAGTGGTCTTGAACTTTTATTCCATCCGGCACCTCACACGATTCCGCTACTCGAAGCCGATCAGCGAAAGCATCATGGAGACGCGCATGCATCCGCGCTCCGATGCGAATCAGCACTGCCTGACGTTTTCGCTATCGGTGAGTCCGCGATGCCGCGTCTTCAGCTATCGCGACCACCAGGGAAACACTGTGCAGCACTTCGATATCCCGGGCGAACATAACCAACTGGTTATTATCGCGGAATCCGTTGTGGAACAGCAGGTCCTTCCTGATGTGCCCGCGTTCCTTTCGCCCGACGCCTGGGGCGCGCTGGATGACATGGTGGACGCCGGGGACTATTGGGAGATGTTGTTGCCCAGCACTTTCGCCGTAGAGACGCCGGCAGTAGTTTTGCTGGCCAAGCAAATGGGCGTGACGCGGCGCGACGACCCGCTGATGCTCGTGCAGGAGTTGAATCAGCGGCTCTTCGACTATTTCAAGTATGCTCCCCGCTCCACGCGCGTTGACTCGCCCATCGACGAGGCAATTATCAGCGGCGAGGGGGTTTGCCAGGATTTTGCACACACCATGATTGCCCTTCTGCGGCATGTAAGGATTCCGGCGCGATACGTCTCCGGTTATCTCTACCGCAGCCGGGAGGATCACGACCGCTCGACGCCTGACGCTACGCACGCATGGGTGGATGTGCTGCTGCCGCACCTGGGGTGGGTAGGCTTCGACCCCACCAACAACCTTGTTGCCCATCACCGCCATATCCGCACCGCGGTAGGCCGGGACTACGCCGACGTACCCCCTACGCACGGGATCTTTCGCGGCAAGACAGACAGCGAGCTTTACGTGGCCGTGCACGTTGAAGCGGGCGAACAGCCTCCGGCGCTCGACCGCCAACTGCCCATCCCCGAAGACTGGAGCGTGCTGGTGGAGCGGGCGCAGCAGCCGCCAGAGGCGGCCATCCCCTTTGTCGATTTGCAGCAGATGCAGCAGCAACAATAAAGCAGGGAATAGGGATCAGGGATCAGGGAACAGAGCCGCGTTGTCCTAGCGTTCAAGGGGCACGAGTGAAGGCTGACGGCTTGACCGCTCCCTTAAGGCCGTAATCGTCTTATTGTCGAAGTCGTCCGGCAGCGCTGCAAGGAATTCGACGTCATTTTTTTGTCGTTGAAGCTCTTCCCGCATCAGGGGATGAGATGCAATCCGAGCCTCTATTTCTTTCGTCATAACAATGCCGGGCTCCAAATTGGCCAGATACCCGTCAACGGAATCCGTTGCCAGCGTAGAAACACTCGTTATGTGATCGAAGCGGCCGTCCAGAATAAACTGCATAATATGCACCGTTGTTATGAAGGCGTCCAAAGCGTCAGAGGTCATTTCATGAGCAAATTCCTCAGTGTCAGGCGCATTCTTCAGGCACGCGTCGCTTAGCGACCGATAGAGTGCACGTCGCTCGCTGGCCGTTTCGATGTAGTTCCAAGCGGCATCCCTTGTTTGTAAACAACATGAAAAGTCGACGCCGGTATCCGTGCAAAAAGCGACCGTGCGCGGCAGCATCCTCTCAAAGATCCACAGCGCGAAGACGATCTGCTTCTTTGGAGAAAGCTTCGAGGCTGGGATTGTGAACTCTCCTTCTGCCGCCATCGTTCTCCTTCGCAGCGTGCTGAGGTCTCAATCTCAACCGGCTTTCCGCACCTCAGCCGCGATTCTCCTCAGCTCCGGCAACACCGCACCCAGCGCAAAAGACTCCGCATTGCGCGTGCCCAACGCAAAATATACATCGCGATAAAGCCGATAGAGCTGCTCATAAACCGCGGCCGCGTGCGCATCCGGCTCGACGGTGCGCAGCGGTAGACAAACTGCGGCCTGAGCATCTTCAATCGTTTTGTAAGCGCCAGCGGCAAGCAGTGCAAATATCCCCGAGCCAAGACTTGTCGGAATACCGGCAGGCACAAGCACCGGCTTGTTCAGCACGTTGGCGTAGACGCGGTTCAGCACTTCGCTCTTTTGCGGAATCCCGCCTGCGTTAATTACGCGATCAATGCGCACGCCATGCTCGGCCATGCGCTCGAGAATGATGCGAGTGTGGAACGCGGTGCCTTCGATGGCGGCGAAAAGCTCGTCCTGCGCGGTGTGCATCAGGTTCCAGCCCAGCGTAATGCCGCCGAGCTCGGGATTGACGAGAACTGTGCGGTCGCCGTTATCCCAGGTGAGGCGCAGCAGGCCGGTCTGGCCTGCCTTGTAGGAATCCAGTCCCTCAGAAAGTGCCGAGACGCTGGCGTTGGCACGGCGGGCGATGGCGTCGAAGATGTCTCCGGTGGCGGAGAGGCCGGCTTCAATGCCGGTAAAGCCGGGATAAACGCTGCCGGGAACAACGCCGCAAACGCCCGGTACAAGCTGTGCTTCATGCGCCATGGCGATGATGCAGGTGGATGTGCCCACAACGTTCACCGCGTCTCCCTCGCGGATGTTCGAGCCAATGGCGTCCCAGTGCGCATCAAAAGCGCCCACCGGGATGGGAATACCGGCGCGCAGACCAAGAGCCTCAGCCCACTTGGGCGAGAGATGCCCGGCAAGGTGGTCGCTGGTCAGATATTCGCCGCCCAGTTTGGCGCGAACCCCCGCAAACAGCGGATCGACCGCAACAAGGAATGACTCCGGCGGCAAACCGTCCCAGCGCGGATTCCACATCCACTTGTGGCCCATGGCGCAGACGCTGCGCTTTAGATCTTTGACCCTGGTGACGCCGCTCAGTGTGGCTGCAACCATGTCGCAGTGTTCCAGCGCGGTAACGAATCGGGAACGCTTCTCAGGGTTGTGACGAAGCCAGTGCAGCAGCTTTGAGAAACCCCATTCCGATGAATAAACGCCGCCGCACCACGCGATGCCTTCAAAGCCCAGTTCATGAGCCTTCGCCGTGATTTCTCCGGCTTCGTCGTGGGCACGGTGATCGCACCATAGGTAGTACTCGTCCAACGGCTCAAGACCCTCGCCTACGGGGATAACACTGGAGCCGGTAGTGTCGAGGGCAATGGCGGCGACGGACTCGCCTTTGATGCCGGTGGCCTTGAGCGCGTCACGGGTTGCGCTGGCGAGAGCGGCCATCTGGTCGGCGTGTGACTGGGTGGCAAAGTCGGGGTCTTCGCGGCGACGGTGAAGGGGATAGGAAGCCGAGGCGGTGCCGATGGGGCCCGTCTGACTGTCGACAAGAGTCACTCGAACGCTTAGGGTGCCGAAGTCGACGCCGGCAACGGTGGTCATGGGCTAGCTCTCCGGTAAACGCTTTCCAGTACGCAGACCAGAGTACTACATACCAGCGGTCAATTACTTCTTCCCACTCGGCAGCATGGCCTTGAGCTTGTCAAACATGCCAGGTTTTACGGCTGCGGTTCCAGCAGCAGGTTTGGCTGCAGGCGTAGCGGTAGTCGACGCTGGCGGCGCCTGCTGCGGAGGCTGGGGTGTGGTCTGCGGCGCCGTGGGTTGAGGGCCGGCTGTGGCCGCCGCTGCGGGATTATTCGGCGGCCGATCAACCACCTTGGCGCCGGAAAGGTCCGGAACCGGCGGACCGTCGCTGTTTTTCACCAGGATCGAGATTCTGCGGTTCGAGGGGTCCGTGGGGTTGTTTTTGACGCGCAGCAGCTGGTCGGCATAGCCGCGGACCTGGGTTACCTGGTCAGAGCGCACACCGTTTTGTTGCAGCAGTCGGCGGGCGGAGTTGGCGCGGTCGGCTGAGAGCTCCCAATTGCTGTAGTTGGCGTCCGTAGAGTATTGGGTTGCGTCGGTGTGGCCCTCGATGAGGAGTGGGTTGGGCAACGTCTTCAACTCACCGGCCAGCAGCGCCAGCAACTCCTGCCCGCTGTCACTCAGGTGCGCGCTCCCGCTCTGATAGAAGGTGCCGTTCTTGTCTTCAAGCAACTCGATGCGGAGCCCCTCGGGAGTGATCGTGATCTCAATCTGCTTGGAGAGTTTTTCCAGTTCCTTGCGTGCCTTGATCTCCTCTTCGAGCTTCTCTTTCAACTTCTGCAGGTTGTCGTTGATCACCTGGGATACGGTAGCGCCTGTGCCGGTCATGGTAGTGCCTAGCTGGGATCCTGTTCCTTTAGGATCGTTGAAGTAGCCGGCGACAGCGCGCTTAACCTTTTCACTGGAACCCATGAGCCATAGAACGATGAACAGCGACATCATCGCGGTCACAAAATCGGCATAGGCCACCTTCCACGCGCCGCCGTGGTGTCCGCCGTGACCGCTTTTCCTCTTGATCACAATGATGGGTTGAGTCTTGGCTGTCATTATGGCCTCCCTTGGTTGAAAAGATTCTAGGACGCCGCTTCCGGCGGGGTTCCGCCCTTGCAGCCTTTTTCCATCTCGTCGAAGCTGGGGCGGACATGGGAGGGAATGGCGCGGCGGCCCATCTCAATGGCGATCATGGGCGCAGAGCCTTTGAGGAATGCGAGCAGAAGTACGCGCAGCACGTGGAGATACTCATTTTCCGCATCGGCGGATTTGGCCATGCTTGAGCTGAGTGGCCCGGCGACACCATAGCATGCCAGGATGCCGAGGAACGTGCCTACCAGCGCCGCGGCGACCTTCTCTCCAATCTCTTCTGGAGGGCCACCGAGCGCGCCCATCGTGATCACCACTCCCAGAACCGCAGCCACAATGCCCAGTCCGGGAAGAGCATCGGCGACCGTGGTCAGCGCGTCGACCGGCTGCGTAGCCTCGTGGTGATGCACTTCCATATCAAGCTCCATCATCTGGTCCATGTCGAACGGTTCCACGCCGCCTGTGATGGCTGTACGCAGCGTGTCGCAGACGAAGTCCTTGGCGTGATGGTCATTGAGGAATTCGGGATAGTTCTTGAAGATGGAGCTTTCCTTGGGCTTCTCGACATCGTTTTCGACGCTGAGAAGACCCTCTTTGCGCACCTTGTTCAGGAACTGGTACATCATTTTCAGGGTGCTGAGATAGCGGGCTTTTCCAAACGGCGACCCCTTCAGCACACCCATCAAACCAGCTCCAATCCCCTTGAGAATGTGGATGGGATTGGCGACCAGAAGGGTTCCGATGGCAGCTCCGCCGAGGATGAGCAGTTCGGCCGGCTGAATAAGTACCTGTATGTGTCCTTTCTCCATCAAAAAGCCGCCGATAACCGCCCCGATGACGACAACAATGCCTATGATGGCGAACATGAAACCCTCCCGGATGCTGATGTGATCTGATTTCCCCCCGCGTGGAGGCTTGTGTGCATGGCCGTCTGCGCGCGCTCGAGCAACTGAGCCAGCGTCTCCGATGGGTCAGCTTGCGCCGCTCCAATACTGACGGTGAGGGATAGGCGGTCTCCCCACCAGCGGAAATCCGCGGTCCTGGCCAGGCCGGCAATCGTCCGCGCGTGAGCGGCCAGCATCTCGGCGGTGCGTTCGTGGGATAAAACGAGAAACTCGTCATCGCCCCATCGGCCCAGTTGGTCGGTGGGCCGTAGTCCGCCAGCAAGCGCTCTCTCTACCTTCCCAAACATGGCATCGCAGGCCTGGGGGCCATGGGTTTTGCGCAGAGACTGAGCCTGGTCGACGGTGAGCCACAGGACGCCGAATGGTGGTGCTCCCTGAGTGAAGTCTTCGAATTCCCGTTGCAGACGTTCATCGAGATCCGTGAGATTTTCGTTCAGGTCTTCGTTTTCGGCGGTTGCGCCGTGAGGCAAGGCATCCAGGCTATGGGCCGGGTGGAAGACGACCATGTTTCCGATGCGTTCGCCAAGCCCATTGCGGAGCACCATGACACGCACGATGGCGGGCAGTTGGTGTCCCAGGCGATGGCGGAGAGGCATGAGCGTACCAGTGCTGGGATGAGAGTGCGCTCCGGCGTGGGCTGACCATTGCCGCGCGCCGCCAACGATCAGAGTCTCCAGCGCCTCGCCGACCGGACGGCCCAAAAGAGTGGCGCGTGGGTAGCCGGTGATGGCCTCGGCGGTGATGCTCCAGAATGAAATGCATCCGTTGGCGTCGGCCAGGGCGATGCCTTCCGGAAGGATATCCAGAGAGGCTTCCAGCAGTTCCAGGCGATCTGTCATTGAGGTCCCTCCGAATGGTTCATCGGCGGGAGAAGCGACAACTTGACGGCCCTATTGTAGAGATTCGAGCAAAGAGCAGGGTGGTTGCGCGGGCATCGGGAGTAGTGCGATCCCGCCCATCATGCGATGAAGCCGGTCAATGAATGGGGACATTGCGGGGGGATGGTGCACAGTGCGAGCGGGGGAAGCTCAGTGCTTGAGAGCAACCTGGTCAGGTTTGCCGGCGAGGGCGGGAGTCTTCATGGGGAGGCGAACGGTGAAGCGTGTACTTCCGGGAACGGACTGGACCTCGATGGCGCCGCCAAACTTCTGGGTGATGATGCGATGAACGATCTCCAGGCCGAGTCCCGTGCCCGATCCCTGCGGCTTGGTCGTAAAGAACGCCTCGAAAATGTGGGGGAGCGTTTCAGGAGGAATTCCAGTGCCGTGATCGGTGATGCTGACCGCCAGAGCAGCGGGTTCGGTTCCCGCTCCCGTCTCGGTCCATGTGGAGATTTCGATCCTGGATTCGTTGGGCGAGGCGTCGACGGCGTTATCGATGAGATTGGTCCAAACCTGGCTCAGGAGGGAACCGCGGGTGTGGATGGTGGACGGGGAGGCTTGAAAGTGCTTTTCGACGGAAATTTGCTTGATGCGGAGCTTGTGGCCAAGCATGGTGAGCGTACTTTGCAGACTGTCGTGGACATCGAGTTCCCGGACCTGGGAGCGGTCGTCATAAGCGAATTTCTTCACCGCCATCACCAACTCGGTGACGCGGGAGATGCTCTCCTCGATGGCGCAGACGAGTGAGACGCTGGAGACCAGCGCCTCGAGCCAGTTGAGCGCGTCGGAGAAGCCGCCGCCTTCAAATTCCTGTTTGGCGCAGGCGAGTTCGTGCTGATCAAACCCGATGGCCACCAGCGCCGGCCCGATCGTGAATGCGTTTTCTACCCCGGCCGCTTGAAGCCACTCCGACATTGCCTCCTCCTGCTCCGATTGCTCGAGCGAACTCAAGGCCGGGGCATGGCAGCCGCGTACGGCATGCTGCAACAAATCGTGCATGCATGCCAACTGAGGAGGGGTTTTGGGCTTCGCGCTGGAGCGCAGGCTGAGTTCCTGGAGACGCATGAGATTGCCGCGCAGTTGAGAGGCGGCGCGTTTGGCGGCCGAGCCGGGGTTGTTCAATTCGTGCATGAGGCCGGCAGCGAGGGTGCCGAGAGACACAAGCTTTTCGCGGTGCAGGGCTTCCACCTGGTAGTTCTGCAGCCTCTGCGCCATATTGGCTAAGATGACGGTGCGCACCTTGGGACAGCAGGAGAGGAGGGTCCAGAAGTCTTCCTGGGAGAAGCGAAGGAGGACGGAATCCTTCACGGCCACGATGAAATGGACAGACTGTGTTTTGCCTGTCAACAGAGGCGTTTCCCCGAAGCCTTCTCCTTCGCCTGCGCCGCCGAGCATCGTCCTGGAGCCATCTGGCTCGGGCCGCTCAGCACGTGTTTCGCCTTCAAGCACCAGCCAGTAAGAGAGAACCGCATCCCCCGGTTTTATCAGTGCGGTACCGGCCCTGGCCTTGATGCGATCAGCGCGCAACTCGCCGTGCAGCGCATCAAGAAAAGAGTTAGGGTCGGTGTCAGCGAAGGGACGGGTGCGGCCCAAAGCCTCTGCAACCTCGCGCAAGGGGATCGATTCGATCTCTAGTCCGTCGTGGTTCATTTCTGTTTCATGCTTCCCTTAAAGCTCAATTCAACACTCACTAGAACCCGGCCAGATATTGGTGGGCAAACTGCACGGCGATGGAACCTTCTCCGACCGCTGAAGCCACGCGTTTTACCGAGCCGTGGCGCACATCGCCGGCCACAAACACGCCCGGCACGCTGGACTCCAGAAGGAACGGCTCACGCGGTTCTTTCCAGCTTTCCGGCAGCTTTCCCGCAATTCGCAGGTCCGGACCGGCAAGCACAAACCCGTTCGCATCGCGCAGAATGGAAGGCGGCAACCAAGCCACGCCCGGCTCCGCTCCAATAAACACGAACAAGGAATTCGCCGGCACCACTAATTCTCCTTCGGGCCCCTGCAGCCGCAGCGATTCGAGCCTGTCGTCGCCGAGGGCCTCGATCACCCGTGTTTCGGGCTCCAACACTATATTCGATGTGCGCTCGATCTCATCGATTAAGTATTTCGACATGGTGACGGATAATCCGGCTGCGCGCACCAGCATGGTCACCTTGCAGGCGAATTTGGCGAAGTAAAGGGCCGCTTGCCCGGCTGAGTTGGCCCCGCCGACGACATACACCTCTTCGTCCTTGCACGCCGCGGCTTCAACCAGTGCGGCACCGTAGTAAATGCCGCAGCCTGATAGCCGCTCGGCGCCTGGAATGTCGAGCTTGCGGTAATGGACGCCGGTAGAAAGCAGCACGACGTGGCTCGAGACCTCGCGCCCGTCCGCCAACTGAACAAAACGGTATTGTCCGTCGATGCGCAGGCCGGTCACGCGCTGGGTGACGAACTCCGCGCCGAAACGAAAGGCCTGGGCGTGAGCGCGGCGTCCCAGATCTGCGCCGGTAATTCCGGAAGGGAATCCAAGGTAGTTTTCGATGCGCGAGGTGGATCCCGCTTGTCCCCCGGGCGCATCTGGTTCGATGACCAGCGTGCGCAGGCCTTCACTGGCTCCGTAGACGGCGGCGGCCAGACCCGCAGGACCAGCGCCCACGACGACCATGTCATAGAACTCCTGGGCTGCCTGGGTCTTGAGCCCGACTCGCGCGGCCAGCACTTCGACCTCCGGATCCACGAGGAAGCTTCCGTCGGCAAATACGACGACGGGCAAATGGGCCGGGTCGAGTTCGCGGTCGGAGAGCAATTTGAGGGCTGCTTCATCGGCAATATCGAGCCAGCGGTAGGGAACATGATTGCGGGAGAGGAAGCTGCGCACTTTGTGATCCGCGAGCGACCAGCGATGGCCGACCACGCGCAATCCTTCAAATGGAGGCTGATAGCCTGCCTTCCAGTCGTCGAGCAGATCGGAGAGGACCGGGTAAAGCTTTTCTTCGGGCGGATCCCAGGGCTTGTTGAGGTAGTAGTTGATGCGGGCGGAGTTGATGGCCCGGATTGCGGCTTCTGTGTCCGCGTAGGCGGTCAGCAGGACCCGGCGGGCCAGGGGATAGATTTCGCGTGCCTGCTCAAGGAATTCGACCCCGGTCATTCCCGGCATACGCTGGTCGCTGAGCAGCAACGCTACCGGCTCCTGGCGGGCATTCAACTGGGTCAGGGTATCAAGGGCTGCCTTGCCGCTGGCAGCGCGCATCACGCGGTACTCGGCCCCGTAGTGACGGCGCAAATCCTGCACCACCGCTTCCAGAACGCTGATGTCGTCGTCTACCGCCAGCAGAATCGGTCTTGCCATATTCCTGAGTGTAGAGCCTTTCGGGTGGTGTTAGGAAAGGAGGGCCGGGTCTTTCAAGAGCCGAATTCTCGTGACCGGGGGGCGCTAACGGCTGTAATCTGAGTGTAAGGCAAAAATTGAATGTGAGGGATATCACAGCCCCTGTCCAGGGGCGGGTTGTAATCCATTCTCAAAGTGGGTGTCGCAAATGCGTACAACTCAAAGATCATAAATATTCTGCCGATAGGGGGGAAAGGCGCAGAAAGCAACCTCAATGTTCGAGCGCGGGTTTCGGGGATTGCGGGAAGAGCACCAAGACGGATCCAGGGTGTTCGATTGAGGGTTCCAGTCAAGCGAGGCATACATCATGAATAAGATCATCCTGGCCGATTCGCAGGCGATATTCCGTGCAGGGACTGCCAAAGTGCTGGCCATGGACGAAGATCTGCGCATTATTGCGCAGTGCACAGATATGGAAAGGCTTTACCATGCGGTGACGACGTTTCCTGGGTCGATTGTCCTGTTCTCGGCTTCGTTGAGGCCAGATCTGCCGCGACTTCGCCTTCTGCTGGAGAGTGTGAACAGCCGGGGGATTGTGATTGCCGAGAGTAGCGACGCTCCCAGCTTGTTTTTACAACAGGGATTCCGGGGGGTGGTGTTTCGCAGCGTGACCGGGAATTCACTGGTCGAGTGTGTGCACCGGGTAGCGAACGGGGAATGCTGGCTTCCGCCCGAGCTTGTGCTGGCCGATTCGCCGGAGGACGATATGGTTGGCACCCGCGTCCGCGATCGGCTTACGCCCAAAGAAATGCGGATTGTTGCTCTGATTGTGCAGGGCTGCAAGAATCGCGAGATCGCAGTCCGGTTGAAAACGACCGAGCAGGTCATCAAAAACTATTTGCGGTCAATCTACGACAAGACGGGTGTCAGCGATCGTCTGGAGCTGGCGCTGTTTACGATTCACCACCGGGTGCTGGCGCAGGCCGCCGCAGAAGTGGGCAGCCGGCTTGAGGCTGAAGAACTAGCGACTCCCTCGGCCGTGGCCTGATGCTAAGACCCTAAAGCTTTTCAGCTACGCTCTTGGCCTGGGTGAACAGGTAAAGATAATCCGGGCCGCCGGCCTTGGAATCGGTGCCGCTCATGTTGAAGCCGCCAAAGGGGTGAGCCCCCACCATAGCCCCCGTACACTTGCGATTGAAGTACAGGTTGCCCACGTGGTACTCGCGGGTTGCAAAGTCAAGGCTCTCGCGATCCGCTGTATAAAGTGCGCCGGTTAGGCCGTATTCGGTGTTGTTGGCCACGGCCAGACCCTCTTCAAAGTTCTCCACCTTGATAATCGCGAGAACTGGCCCGAAGATCTCCTCCTGGGCCAGCACCGCGTCCGGCGCGATGTCGGCAAACACAGTGGGCTCCAGGAAATATCCACCTTCTGATGTTTGCGGTGCGTTGCCCCCGGCCACCAGGCGGCCTTCCCGCTTGCCGGTCTCAATGTAGTCCAGCATGGAGTCGAGAGCGGCCTTGTTCACGACCGGGCCGAGGTTGGGGTTGGTGGCCGGATCGCCAATGGTAAGTTGAGCCACGCGCTCGCGGACGCGTTCAACAAACACGTCATAGAGCGGAGCTTCAACAATCGCGCGCGAGCAGGCGGAACACTTTTGCCCGCTGAATCCGAAGGCCGAAGCGACAACGCCTTCGACGGCTGCGTCCAGATCCGCATCGGCGCAGACCAGGATTGAGTCCTTGCCGCCCATCTCGAGAATGGTGCGCTTGATCCAGATTTGGCCGGGCTTGGTGCGGGCGGCACGCTCGTGGATGTCGAGGCCGACTGCTTTCGACCCTGTGAAAGCGATGAAGCGGGTCTTGGGGTGCTCGACGATGGCATTGCCGAAGGTGGCGCCGGAGCCGGGACAGAAGTTGACGACGCCGCCGGGGAGTCCTGCTTCTTCAAGAACCTCAACAAACTTCGCTGCAATGGTGGGCGCATCGCTGGAAGGCTTGAGGATGACCGTGTTGCCGGTGACGATGGCCGCCGCGGTCATGCCGGCCATGATGGCGAAGGGGAAGTTCCACGGAGGAATGACAGCGCCCACGCCGAGCGGGATATAAAGCAATTGATTCCGCTCGCCAGGATATTGAATGGGCGTCGTGGCGGAGGCCAGGCGCAGCGCTTCGCGGGCGTAGAACTCAAGAAAATCAATGGTTTCCGCGACGTCGGCATCGGCTTCCGCCCAATTCTTTCCGACCTCATAGGTGAGCCAGGCGCAAAACTCGAACTTGCGGGAGCGGATGATTTCCGCAGCCGCGAGGACGAGGGAAACCCGCGTTTCAACCGGGACCCGGCTCCAGGTTTCGAATGCCTTCAGTGCCGCGGACATGGCTTCTTCTGCGTGCTCGGCGCCGGCTTTCTGATGGACGCCGACGACCTGGGCGGGGCGGGCAGGATTGAGGGAGCGGATCTTGCCCTCGGTCCGGGTGCGATTGCCGCCGATGATCAGATCGTATTCGCGGCCAAGTTGGCTGGCGACGTGGTCAAGCGCGGCCTGCATGGCGCGGGCGTTGTCAGGGGACTTGAAGTCGACGAAAGGTTCATTCACAAAGCCGCCCTGCGGGGAGCGCGGCTGAATTTCGGTGGAGAGGGATACGGTAGCCATAACAGATTCAAGATTACAGCTAAGAGATGATGGTGGATACCGGCCGGATGCTTGAAAACCCTGCGCGAAACGCTCCTTTTCGCGCATCTTTTGGGCCTTTTGAGGCAGTTTTCGGGCAAAAAGGTGGGATTTTCAGAGGGTAAAGTTTACCAACTGATACACAGGGGGAATTTTCTAACCTCTTTATTGACATGATGTTACCAGATGGGATGGGCAATGAAACCGGTGTTTTTCAGGGGGGAGGGGTGGGGTATTTCATTTCCGAGGGACATAAACCGGGCACATCCATGACATTTCGACATCTGGATATCTCTGAAAAGTGATTCTCTGCGGATTTGAAATTCACGATCACAATCCCAATCATGCGCCTTTGGAGTGAATAAATCGGCGAGAGCGCTGGGGGGACACGAACGGTGGTTTATCGTTCGCGTCCCCTGAGGCGATTCCTTAGGCTTGGACTCGTCAGGCGCTGCCTGAGCGTTCCTTACTGCACGGTTACGGTGATGGCCGCGCTGGTGACCGTCGTTGAGCCGGAGGTGCCCGTAACGGTGACGGAGTACGTGCCGGCTGTTGTCCCGGGATTGGTGTTGCCACCGCCGCCGCCGCCACCTCCTCCGCCACCGCCGCATGCAACCGCGCCGCTCGCCAGCACGAGAAGAAGCGCAATCGCTCCGAGCATGGCCCGCCAGCTACGCCGGCGCGCGGGGATGCCGAAGAGCATGAGCAACGCGAGAGCGGCTGCGCCGGCGGATGGCCAGAAGAGCTTCCTGGTCTGGTTGAGGGCGCTGGTTGCGGCGGTGGTGGAAATGGTGAGCGTGGAGGTTTGCGCCGTGGTACCGGTAAAGTTGGTCAACGACGCCGGAGACAGGCTGCAGGTTGCCGGATCGTTGGCTGCATTGGTGGCAAACGCGCAGGTGAGGCTGACTGTGCCGGTGAATCCCCCCTGCGGGGTGACGGAGATGGTTGAGGTATTGCCGGTGGTTGCGCCGGGAGCAGAGATGGTGACTGCCGTGCCGCCGACCGTGAAGGTGGGTGGAGGGGGCGGCGCCGTTGTGGCGTAGTTGTCGAGGAACTGGGTCACGTCCAGGGAGCCCCAACCAGTGACTTCGTCGTATCCAGCGTTGACAAGATATCCCGATTCGCCGCCGGTGAGCGCTGTGGGCGAGGGCATGCTGTTGTTGCACATACTGGGAGTGGTTACCGCGCAGCCACTGACACCGCTGGTGGCGACGGTGACGTCGTGGAATGCGGCCGGAAAACTTGCGGCCATGGCATAAATTCTGGGATTGAGATTCCCCTGGGATCCGGCGAGTTTCTGATCGAGCAGGGCGGCGATGCCTGCCATGTCGGGTGCGGAAGCGGAAGTGCCGGAGAAGATATCAAAGGGTGTTTCGTTGTTTGCGGTGACGCAACTTCCGCCGCCCGCGGCAAAGCAGGCGAAGTAGCCATCGTGGTCAGAGGCGGAGAACGAGACATCAGGTGTATAGCGGCCTGTTGCGGCACTGGGCACACCGGTCCCGGTTTGCCATGTGGGTGTGGGAATGTAGCTGCTTACGCCGCCGCCCGATGCGGCCGCCTGGGTGGTGGCAGGGGTAACGGAATCATCAAGTGGCTCATTCCACGCGCCCTCGGGGATGTAGCTGAGAGCCGAGCTGAGTGTATTGGAGTTGCTCGAACTCCAATAGGTGGAATAGTTGCTGGCGTCGTTGAATTCGGTGCCGCCTACGCAGGTGGCATAGCTCGACGAGCAGATGTAGTTGGGGCTTATGGGCGAGGGGCTCACGGGCGGCGGAGCATTGTGTTTGTCGCAGCCGGCGGCTCCGGCATCACCGGAGGAAACGAAGACTGAAATGCCCTCAGTGGCCGCGGTCGTAAAAAGATTGTTCCAGAAGGTGACGCCAGAAGCGAGGCCGCTTAGCTCGCAGTTTCCGAAACTGATGCTCATGACCTGGACGGGGACGGGGGTGGTATCGATCAGGTACTGCGCATCGTCATCAATGCCGCCACTGGCAGCCGTGGCAACTACGAGGTCGAGGACAGCTCCCGGGGCCACGCTGCCGGCACGCGTGACGTCGAGGGTAGCTTCGCCCTGGGCAGCCGGGGGAGTGGTCTGCGCGGTGGTGATTGCAGGACCGGGATCGACGCCGCCGTAGGCCGTGGGAACGATCTCTGTTGGGTTGGGAAAGGTGGATCCGGTGAAGGAACGGAAGAGGACAAAGTCCTGAGTGTCTGTTCTGGACTCGCCCACTATGCCAATGGTTTCGCCAGTTCCAGTGACGGAAGTTGGAAGGTCGTAGATGGTCGCAAAATCCGCAGGAACAACAGCGTACTCGGAGCCTGGACTGAGTGTCAGGTCGGGGCCAAGGTGGGAGACCTTTGAGAAGTGGAGTGGCCTGTCTTCGACGGTGAAGAGGCCACGGACCGCCTTGATGACCGGCGACAAAGCCTGGGGTACCTTCGGCTCTGAGGAGACGGAGACGCGCTCGAAACCTTCGACGTTGTAGTTATGGAATTCGGACAGGAAGGCGCGGCCGAGGTCGCCGGCTTTGCCGGAGAATCCAATGAA
>JBEKRU010000009.1:0-91163 GCA_049518435.1 Occallatibacter sp.
CCGGCTCTTGATTTCCATCTCGCGTGCGAGATCGTTGATACGAACCTTACTCATCCGCCTCTTTTCAAAATGTGCTACCCAAAGCCCTTAGTTGCTCATAGCTACCTCATGGCATTGGCTGCATTTCAAAGATCCTTGATTGCCCGATTGGCCTTGAAGAGTTTGGCGCATGTTATGCGCCAAACTCTTTGGCCGCCTGCTCTGTTGCTGGTTCGAATGTTTCCTGTTCCCGAGCCTCATTCGGCATCCGGAACGCTTTCAATTGCGTCTTCAATTGCGGAGGTCGGTTCAGACTCCGACTCCGCAGCTTCAACACTTTCCGCTTCCTTCAGAACATCGGCGGCATTTTCGGCTTCCGCTTCCGCTTCACCTTCAACAGCGGGAGCATTCTCCACTTCAGCTTCGCCCGACTCCTCAACAGCCGTTTCCACTGAAGCACCTTCACCGAGTTCAGCAGCATCCGCTTCAATGTGTTCGGCGTCAAGGACTCCACTTTCAGCAGCTTCTGGCACGTGGCCCTCTTCGCCCTCTTCAAAGTGGCCGAAGTAGTGGCGCACCGCAACGCTGATCTTCTCCAGAGTCTTTTCGCCGATGCCTGGGATTTCTTCGAGCTGCTCCGGCGTCATATCCGCTAGCGATTCCACCGTGGTAATTCCGGCAGCCACCAGCTTCTGGATAATGCCTTCGCCCAGTTCGGCAACCTGTTCGATCGGCGTCGAGGGTCCGCCGGAGAGAGCCTGCATCTGCTGCTCCACTTCCTGACGCTTCTCCTCTTCGCTCTTGATGTCGATCTTCCATCCCAGCAACTTGGCTGCCAGGCGCACATTCTGCCCCTTTTTGCCGATGGCCAGAGACAGTTGCGTATCGTCCACGATCACCTCAAGCTGCTTGTCGGTCAGATCGGAGATGGACACACGGCTTACCTTGGCAGGCTGCAGCGCCTTCTCGGCGAAGGTGGTGATTTCGTCGGAGAACTCAATAATGTCGATCTTTTCTCCGCGCAATTCGCGGATGATCGACTGTACACGCATGCCCTTCATGCCGACGCAGGCGCCTACCGGGTCCACATCCTTGTCGCGGCTCTGCACGGCGATCTTGGTGCGCTCGCCAGCCTCACGCGCGATGGCGCGAATAACGACGGTGTTGTCGTAAATCTCTGGAACTTCCGATTGGAAAAGATTGGAAACCAGTTCCGGCGCGGCCCTGGAGACAATAACTTGCGGTCCCTTCGCGGCACGATCGACCTTGAGCAGCACAACGCGCACGCGTTCGCCGATAGAGAACTGTTCCAGCCGCGACTGCTCACGCCGGGGGCAACGGGCTTCCGCCTTGCCCAGGT
The DNA here is from genome assembly GCA_049518435.1 of Occallatibacter sp. Taxonomy (GTDB): domain Bacteria; phylum Acidobacteriota; class Terriglobia; order Terriglobales; family Acidobacteriaceae; genus Telmatobacter. The sequence continues at coordinate 1,340 of JBEKRU010000009.1, forward strand.
CGTAAATAACGTCCTGGCCCTCGATCCGCTTTACGGTGGCGTTCAGCACTTCCTTTTCGCGGTGTGCGTACTCCTGGAAAACAGTGTCCCGTTCGGCTTCGCGCACCTTCTGGAAGATGACCTGCTTGGCGAGTTGCGCAGCAATGCGACCCAGCGGACTGGTGTCGCGATACAGCCGGATTTCGCTTCCGACTTCCACGCCGGGCGCGAGTGCGTTGGCCTCTTCGAGTGTGATCTGATTCAGCGGGTCCTCGACCTCGGCGTCGCCTGCCACCACGGTTTTGAAGATGTAGGCTGTGATCTCGCCGGTTTCCTTGTTCAGTTCCCCGCGCATGTTTTCCTGGGTCTTGTAGTACTTGCGCGTGGCCAGGGCGATGGCTTCTTCCACGGCGCCCACGACGATGCCGGGCTCGATGCCTTTCTCGCGGCTGAGGAGCTCGATACTCTGATACAAAACGCTGTTGCTGCCCATACTCTGCTTGCTCTCTTCACATTAGAAGTTGTTGCGGCAAGATGCTTCCAGCCATCCCTGCTGCCCATTTGTCAGAGAACCTATTCCCTATTCCCTGTTGCCTGATCCCTGTTTGTCAGATCTCCGGAACCAGCTGCGCCTTTTCAATGTTGCCCAACGCGATTTCTACAGTGCTTACGCCGGCTTTCCGGCTCTTGCTGTTCTGTTTCACAGCGTTCAAATCCAACGTGATGATTGCTTCCGCCACCGCAGTCAACCGTCCCTGCCAGTGCCGGTTGTTGCGAATCGGCTCAAATGTCTGCACTTTGACCAGGCTGCCCTTAAATCGTTGAAACTCTTCCAGCTTGCTCAGCTTGCGGTCGAGGCCGGGAGAACTTGCCTCCAACGTGTATTCCGCGCCGGGGATCAGGTCTTCCACGTCCAGCAAAACGCCAAAATCCCGGCTGAACTCGGCGCAATCTTCATGTGTGATGCCCGAAAGCTGCTCCACGCTCAGTGTTCCCTCCCGCAACCGCTCGGGAAGAGCTTCGATTCCTTCTCCGGCGATCCCAGCTTCAATCGCCGCCTTTAGCTTCGCGCGTCCCTCGACATTTTTCTCAAGGGTTATGCGCAACACCCGATCTTTTGCGGGGCCGATGAACTCCAGGTCCACCACGTCCAGCCCGTGCGAGGCGGCCACTCTCACCGCCGTCGATCGAATTTCATCCAGCTTGACTGCCATGATCCCTGCGCTGCTTCACTGCCCGCACGGTCTGCAATCTGCCGCCGGAGACGCCGCTTATTCAGCGGTCTTGCTGCCGGAGTGATTGCCCCGGGTTGTGTCGTGGGTTGGGGCTGCGTTGCCCCAAATAAAAAGTGGGCTCTGAGCCCACTCATCTCTCCGCCAGCCGGCCTACCCACGACAACCATGGCGGACAAATTCGTCTGCATCGTTATCATACGGCGATTTGGTGGGAATTTCAAGCACCTCCGCTGCGGCGGACACTCCCAAATCGCTCGAGTTGGCATGGATTTTATCCGCACGTTCGCTACAAAGATCGCCAGGTCGTCCCGGTGCTAGACTCAGCACTATCTATGGCTGCCTCCCATCCTCCTCATTCGTCCATTCTCGCGCCTTCAGCCGCTGATGCTCGCACCGCCCTGCTGAAGCATGCCGCGCGCGATGCCATGGACTACCTTGAAAGCGTCCGTTCGCGCGCGGTTGCACCCACGGCGAAGGCCGTCGCAGCCCTTAGCGCCCTGCGGGGTCCGCTCCCGCCTGGGCCCACTAGCGCCGAAGCGGTGCTGCACCTGCTGCATGAATATGGCTCACCCGCCACGATGGCTAAAACGTCCGGGCGCTTCTTCGGTTTTGTGACCGGTGACTGTTTGCCGGCAGCACTGGCTGCCTCCTGGCTGGTGAGTGCGTGGGACCAGAACGCCGCGCATGCCGTGCAGTCCCCTGTGGCTGCGCAACTGGAAGAGACTGCGCTCGACTGGGTGCGGCAGTTGTTCAGCTTGCCCGAAGGAACGGGCGGTGCGGTGGTGACGGGAGCCACTATGGCGAACTTTTCCGGACTGGCAGCGGCGCGTCATGCTCTGCTTACCCGCGCCGGATGGGACGTGGAAGCAGACGGCCTCTTCGGAGCACCTCCCATCACCGTCGTCGTCGGCGACGAAGTGCATCAGTCGGTCATCAAGGCGCTGGGGCTGTTGGGCATGGGCCGCAAGCGCGTGGTTCGAGTTCCGGTAGATGGCCAAGGCCGGATGCGGGCCGACGCGCTGCCTCATCTGGATTCTCAGACCATCCTTTGCATTCAGGCGGGCAACGTGAACACGGGCGCTTTCGATCCTGCGGCGGCTATCTGTCCGACTGCTCGTGCGGCCGGCGCGTGGATCCACGTCGACGGTGCATTTGGCCTGTGGGCTGCCGCGTCCCCGGAATATCGCCGGTTGACGAAGGGATTTGAACAAGCCGACTCATGGGCGACGGACGGACACAAGTGGCCGAATATCGGGTACGACTGCGGTATAGCCCTGGTTCGCGACCCGAAATTGCTGCGGGCTGCGATGTCCATACAGGCAGCGTATCTAGTGCACAGCGAGGAACGCGATCCCTCCAACTATGGACCGGAACTCAGCCGCCGTGCGCGAGGCGTGGAGTTGTGGGCCGGCTTGCGGTCTCTGGGACAATCGGGAATTGGAGGGATTGTGGAGCGGACATCGAGCCATGCTCGCCGCTTCGCCTCGGGCCTCAAGGCAGCCGGGTACGAGGTGCTGAACGAGGTGATTCTGAACCAGGTTCTGGTTTCATTCGGCTCCGCCGAGAAGACGCTGGATGTGATTGCGCTTCTGCAGGCGGAGGGAACGTGCTGGTGCGGCTCAACCGTCTGGCAAGGCAAGACGGCGATGCGTATCAGCGTTTCGAGTTGGGAGACGACGAAGGAAGATGTGGAACTCAGTCTGGCCGCGATGCTGAAAGCTGCTGCGGCGTAGCCAGACAGGAACTGCCTGAAAGGATCATTGCAATTAGCCTTGTCGGTTCGGGCAAAAAAGAGGACCATTGGTTGACTGGACAATGGGCATCCTCGAGCAGCGCGTTTTCGTAACCATCACGGCAACAGTCATCGCGGCGGCATGCGGCACGCTAGCCGGGTATCTGCTGGGGCTCGCGTTGACGCTGCAGCATACTGAGGCGAAGCTTGACCAATATGCCTTGCACATTCGCCAGGACGCGGAGACCTCAGCGGCTGAGGCGCGCTCCATTCTGGCTGCCTTCAATGCCTCGCCTTTCGCCTACTGCTCCGACGAGGAAATCGCCCAGTTTCGCAAAGTGATTTTTCAGTCGGAGTATCTGAAAGAAGGCGGGCGCATACGCGACGGCCGAATTGATTGCTCCGCGAGCCTGGGCCGCGTCAGTCAGACCGGCATGCAATTCAAGGCCGATATCTCTCGCTTGGACGGAACAAAAGTCTACCGCAATCTCGCTCCGTTTCGAATCGGCGATCAAACAGTGATTACAGTCGAGCAGGGCGACTCGTTCATTGTGTACAACCCATACAACGTGAAGGACCTGGGATCCGCCTCCATGCATTTCACCGTCACCGATCGCGACATGACCAGCGGACAGGTGAGCACACTGCTGGGTGAGGTTTCCAAGGCCCACGGATCGATCCTGACCACGGAAGGCTTAGCCCGTGCAGGAGGCACCTTGTATGCCACGCGTTGTTCCCCTCACTACACCGCTTGCATCACGGCCTACACTTCCATTTCCGAGGCGCTGCGGGCCAACCGCGGCGAATTCAGGGCATACATGGCGATTGGCGGACTGACCGGCGCAGTCTTCGGTCTTGTCTGTTCCCTTCTTTATCGCCGCAACAAGGGCATTGAGCAGCAGCTTCGTCGTGCCATACGCAACGATGCCCTGCAGGTTTTCTTTCAGCCGATCGTTGAACTTGCATCGAGGCGCGTTGTGGGAGCTGAAGCGCTGGTGAGGTGGACCGACGAAGACGGGTTTGCTGTCAGCCCTCAAGTTTTTGTAAAGATCGCGGAAGAGCGCGGCTTTGTGGGATCGATTACCGAGCTCGTGGTGCGGCATGCACTTCGCAGCTTTTCCGAAATGTTGCGGAGTAATCCTGAGTTTCACCTCAGCATCAACATCGCCGCTGAGGATCTGAGAGACCCTGACTTCCTGACCATGCTCAAGCGCTCCCTGGAAAGGGAAGCGGTCCCTGCAGCGAGCCTGGTGCTGGAGATCACCGAAAGCTCAACCGCACGCCACGAAGTGGCTATCGAAAACATCCGCGAACTACGCTCGAGAGGTCATGCTGTCCATATCGACGACTTCGGCACCGGTTATTCGAGTCTTTCCTATCTGCAGGATCTTGCTGTGGATGCGATCAAGATTGACAGAAGCTTTACTCGGTCCATCGGCACGGAGGCAGTAACCGTTGCCATTCTTCCGCAGATACTTTCACTCGCCTCCGCTCTCAATCTTCAAGTCATCGTGGAAGGAATCGAAACCGAGCTTCAGGCTGACTATTTTGCATTCTCCGGCCGGTCTATTCTGGCCCAGGGCTGGCTCTTCGGCCGGCCAGTATCCGCTGAAGCATTTCTCCGCCGTTCAGTCGACGAAAAAGAAGGAATCGCAGTCCCCGCCGAAAGCTTCTGAGCTTTCGCTGCCCTCTCTCCACCCGGGTCAGCTTCTCAGACCGATCGGCGTCGCTTGACAGCCTTCGCACAGTCGCTGAGGCTGGTTCCATGGATTCCAGCGATGAAATAGAAGCCGGTCAGCTCGAGATGCTCTCGCAGGTGTTCCGCGAGCAACTTCTGGCTTGCCTTGAAGAGTGTGCCCTGGGACGCGCGGGCCTGTTTGCCGGCCGCGAGTACCTCGGGGACGCGGAGAGCAATGGATGGCCGGAGGCGACGCGGCTGCGCGAACTCGCCCTGGCTCTGCAAGGCATCTTCGCCCAGCAGGATGAACCAAGTGCGCTGTGCGACGAGTTTCTGGATCTCTGTTCCATCCATGGCGAAAGCAATCCCGGCGAGCGGAAGCTGGCGCGGGCTTTTCTCACCCGCATTGAAAAAGGCCAGGTGGGAACGCCGACACAAGAGGAGCGGAAACTGTGGTGATTCTGCAAGGGTTTCTGGCGCTGCTGGCCGGGTTCGCCACCATGGCGATCCTTGTGATCCTGGCGACGGCGCTTCTCACGCGTGTGGCGCCCGAGTGGGTCGGCGAACAAGGCAAGCCCCGTCTGGGCTACGTCTTCGTCAATCTGGGGTATTCATTTCTGGCCGCTGCTGCGGGAGGATATGTAACGGTCTCGATCGCCTCTGGCAGCATCCTGGCGCACATCCTCGCCCTGGCAGTTGTCGTTCTGGTTCTCTCTGCGCTCAGTGCTTTGCAGATGCGCGGAGAGCAGCCGATCTCTTATCAGCTGGCACTAGTAGCCATCTCGCCCATGGGCGTGGTGGCTGGCGGTATGGTTCGGCTCAGGCTGTTGGGAATCATCTGAGCGGCTCTCCGGTGATGCGCCGGGGAGCCGCTGTTCGGATGCTGAATGCTACCAGCGCACACCCAGTGTTATCGGGATCGCTTCTGTGCGTCCCGTGCCGTTGTAGGCGGTAACAGGAGGCGTGTCGATCCAGAGGTAGCGGGCTTCAGCGTAGAGCTTCATCTGTCCGTCGCCGTACGTGCCGCCAAGACGATGTGTGAAACCCGCACCAAAGTTGATGCCGCCCTGGTTGGAAGAGAAGTCGTACACAGTCTGGTTCTCAACCACGATTCCGCAGTAATAGTAGCACTCTTCGCCCTCCACCGGATCGGTGAAGCTGGTGACCTTGCGATAAAACCCGCCGCCGCCCGTGACGTAGACGCTGTTGATCGACTTGGGGAAGAGATCGATGACCGGATCAAGAGTCAGAGACCAGATATGTGCATGACCGCCCTGCGTGCCCACGGCAGCAATGAAAGCGCCGGGCAGCTTGTCGTCGATGAATTGATACTCGCCCAACAAGGACAAACGGGGGCTGAAACGCAGGCCGAGGCCGCCGGTGAAGTTGCCGCCGTAGGTGAGGAAGGGGCCGCCGTAGCTGCCGGACGCGCTGGTGCTGCTGGAGTTGCTGCCGCCTGATGACGTGTCGTTGCCGATGGGCGCGTTGAAGCCGCCGCCGGCCTCGCCGGTCACATGGCTCCAGCTTAGAAATCCATGTTTCGCGCCGTAGTCCTGTCCGGCGCCGGCCTTGCCAGAGCCAAGCACCGCCGCCGCGCCGCTCAGTGCGGTCGCTCCTGTCGAATCGTCGTCGGCCACATACTGCAGCGAGCTGGATTCATTGGCCTGGGTTGCACTGAAGTTGGGGGACGTTGAAGACTGGGCGCCAGCCGTACCAATTGCGATCACTAAAGCGCCACATAGGAAACTGACAGGCCGCGTCAGCGACATCCACTGGGGAGATGACATGTCGAAACCTCAATAATTGATTGGTTTTGCGTGCACCCGGCAGTCGCGCAGTGCTCCGGGCAACTGGTTAGACACCGGAGTACCCGGAAAGGTTGCGATTGGATTGGGCCGGATTCGGGCTACCCGAAAACAGCGAAGGCCGGAGAGTTTCTCCGGCCCTGCTGTCTGGAGTGGATGGCTCGCCTATCCCTGGATGTCGAACTGTTCCGGATGGAGCGTGGCATCGCTCTTGACGAGGATGTTCTTGCCCACTAATTCCTCGAATTCCGTAAGCCAGCTGGCGTTGTTCTGCTTCAACACCTTCACGGTCTCCGGGTTCACGCGCAAAAGCACATCCGCGCCTTCGAAGTGCTTTTTCATTTTGCGCAGCTCGGTGTAAATCTCGTTGCAGACCGTCGTCGGGCTCTTCACCATGCCGGTGGCCTGGCAAGTTGGGCAGGGTACGCTGAGGGTCCGCTCAAGCGATTGCTTGACACGCTTGCGAGTAATGGCCACCAGCCCAAAGTCGTTGAACTGGAGAACTTTGGTAGGCGCGCGGTCGGCCTTGAGCGCTTCTTCTAAGGCAGCCAGCACCCGGAAGCGGTTCTTGCGCTCATCCATGTCGATAAAGTCGATTACAATGATTCCGCCAAGGTCGCGCAGCCGGATTTGGCGAACAATCTCCGGCACCGCGTCCAGATTCGTTTTCACAATCGTGTCTTCAAGCCGCGCCGACTTGCCCACGTACTTTCCTGTGTTGATATCGATGGCCACCAGCGCTTCGGTCTGATTGATGACGATCGAGCCGCCCGACTTGAGCCACACTTTGGAACGCAGGGCCTTCGAAATCTCATCCTGAATGCCGAAGTGCTCAAACAGCGGGATTTCTTTTGTGTAGAGCTTTACGCGCCGAACCAGAGCAGGCGAGAATCGATTGAGGAAGCGCACAATCCTCTCGTAGTCCGCCTCTGAATCCACCCAGATCGAGCTGAAATTGGCGCTCACCTGGTCGCGCAGAATGCGCTCAATCAGGCCCAGGTCGTGATAAATCAGGGCCGGCGACTTCGAGCTTTCCGATCGCTGCTTGATCTCGTTCCAGAGATGGATCAACATGCGCAGGTCGGAGCGGAGTTCATCCTCCGACGCGCCTTCGGCAGCAGTTCGGACAATGAATCCGCCAGATGCCTCGCCGCGCTCGTGCACCAGAATCCGCTTCAACCGCTGGCGCTCCTCGTCCGAGGCGATTTTGCGGCTGACGCCAATATGCGATACCGTCGGCATGAAGACCAGAAAGCGCCCCGGCAAAGCGATGTGGCTCGTGATCCGGGCGCCCTTCTTGGCGATCGGCTCTTTCGCAATCTGCACCAGAATTTCCTGGCCTGGTTTCAACAGGTCGCTGATGATTGGAAGGTCGGATGTCTGCGCCGAGCGACGGGATGGTCCGCCGCGACGATTGTTCTGACCGCCCTGTCCGCCCTCAAATCCCGTTCCGCCACGGCCGCGCCTTCCCCGGCCTCCGCGATCGCGGCGCTGGTCGCCCGATCCCTGGCGGGCAACATCGGCGCCGGCCGGTGATGACTCGGCAACCGCCTCGTCCTCACCCTCTTCATCGTCGAACGATTCGTCGCCTTCGTCTCCACCATTCTTCTCGTCGAAGTTCAAATCGATCCGGTGGTCCAGGTGAGCTTCCTGCAACAGCTCGCCCAGATCCCCAGTGCGAATCTGATTCATCAGAGTTTCTTCTTCGTAATCTTCGAGATCATGTTCTTCAGTCTTGTGGTGATGGTGATGGGGAGCATCGACCTCCTCCTCTTCAATCACCTCTTCTTCAATCAGGCCACTTCCGGGTGCATACGACGATACGGCAACCGGCGCGGGCTTCGGCTCCGGTTCGGGAGCCGGCGGAGGCGCTTCTTCAGTCTTTTTCTTTCCGCCGAGCCCGAACAGCCGGAACCCGGTTGGAGGCGCCGGGTCGACGTGATGAGAAGCAGAGGCGTCAGTTTCGTGCGCATCGGATGCCGCAACTGGACCCTGATCGTCGTCGCCATCAACCCCGGGGGACTTGTCCGCGCCAAAAGCAGCGGGGGTCTCATCCTGCCTGAGCACCGCATCCGCCACAGGCTCGTGCTCTGACATTTCCTGGGCCATTGCTTCAACAGATGGATTGCCCGCTTCGGCTGCATCGGTAGCACGGGCCGCGGGTTCCGCCGGCGAGGTGCCGGGCGCTGACTCAGAGGTCTCTTCGAACTCATCGGCCTGCGCTGATTCGTCGAAAGTAAGCTGGTCATCTGGCTCGGCCGCAGACACCGGGCCAGAGCCGTGACCTTCTTCGGTCATTGCTTCCACGAAGTCTCGTTCTTCGATCGCGTCGGGTGCTTGCAGGTTGTCCGGGCTGTCGTCGGACGCCTCCGCATCGGAGAAGTCACCGGAAGGCTCCGAGGCCGTTTCCGCAACAGGCTCAGAAGCCGGGCTGCGATGCTTTGAGAGCGATTCGCCTGGAAGCAAGCCGCTGCCGTCCCACTCCAGCGGCGCTTCAATCATGGTTGAAGGCTTGAAAGTGCTTGAGGGCCGTACGGGAACTGGCGGGGCGGCTGCCGGTTTGGAAGGTTCGCCGGGTGCGGCGCCGTACTTCGAGAGCGACTCGCCCGGCAATACAAAGGGAGCCGGCGCAAATGGGACTGGCGTCTGCCCACTTCGGGGAGTCTGCGCCTGCGGAACATTTGCTGCCGATGCCTGAATCTCTGGAGCAAACCTCTGCTCCGCCGGCGTCTCCGCTTCATCATGGGGGGTGTATTCAGTCTCATCTTGCGCAGTCTGTCCCTCAGGGGCGCCCGAAGCACCTCGTCCCCCGCGACGCCGTCGACGGCCACGCCAGCGCCGTGCACCGGTCCCCTCAGGATCATCCTGTCCAGCCTGTTCGAGGTCGGCGAGGGATGGAAATGCTGGAGAAGAAATTGGTGCTTCTCCCGTCTCGGGTATGGCCGTGATGGAAAGCTGCCGGTCCGCTGGGCGCTCCTGAGCCGGCGCATTCTGGCCGCTTCGTTCCGGACGGCCTCCCTGCCTTTGGCCGCCGCGCTGGCCGCCTTCCGGACGTCCTTCGGTGCGACCAACGCTGCGACCAGGTTGCGCATCCTGTCCGGGTTGGACATTCTGGTGCCGGATTTCGCGAGGGGCCTGGTTGCTGCCGGTTGCCGCAGCCTTTTCCAACTCGTCGGATTCTTCCGGGTCTTCCATTTCCAGGAAGTCGGTTACATAAAGGAAGGCGTCCCGCTCCAGCCCCACATCCACAAATGCGGACTGCATGCCGGGAAGAACACGGGTGACGCGCCCGTTATAAACGGAGCCCGCCAGCGTGTACTCGTTTTCGCGTTCGTAGTAGATCTCCGCGAGTTGATCATCTTCAAGAATTGCAAGCCGCGTCTCATGCGGAGTGCTGGAGATACAAATCTCTTTTGCCATCGTACCTTTCCGTCCAGCGGCATTTGCCTGCTGGGTTCTACGGCAAGGCCAGAGGGAGTCGTACGAGACCGGGAAGGACAGGGATGTGCGGGAGGGATGACCTGCGAGCAGCCGGTCTGCCCATGCTCACGCCGTCAACAGCCCCGGGGGGCCATGCGCTGCGCAATCTGGGCCGGGCATCCTGAAGGACACCCTGAATAAACCGAACGAGCTGTATGGTGCGGTGATCCAATTGCAGAGATTTTGTGGCCAACCACTCCGAGGTCCCCAATGGATTTCTTGGGGTCGGCGGGGCCGTTCCAACCGAGGCGATTGCACGGGCAAACCACGCCAGGAAGGTGAGCCAGGGGTGGCCCAACCTTCTTGTGTACCCCGTCGAATCAAGCTGCCTGCGGTTTTCCCGTCTTTGCGCGCTCATGAACCCTTGTCCTGCCGGGCTCGAGATCCATCCGGACCTGGCCCGCTACTGCGTTCGACCAAATCGGAAGAACGCCGTGATTACTTTCATCAATCTCGTCCTGCGGTCCGGACAGTTCCGGGTACGCAGGAGTACAAACTTTCAAAACTCAGACCGGAGCCAAATGGCCCGGTACACTCTAGTTCACAAACCTGCGCATGCGGACATTCATCGCCACGCCCAGCGCCAGGAATGTAAACAACACTGAAGATCCGCCGTAACTCATTAACGGTAAAGGAATTCCAGTGACCGGCATAAAGCCGATGACCATGCCCACGTTGACGGCTATCTGGAATGTCAACACAGCCACTAACCCCATGATAATCAGGGAGCCGGACAGGTCTGCGGCTGTTTGAGCGTTTTGAATCAAACGCATCAATATGAGGAAGTATAGCAGCAGCACAAAAAGCGCGCCCACAAAGCCATGTTCTTCACTGAAAGCGGCAAAGATGAAGTCCGCGTGGGGGATAGGCAGGAAGTCGCCCTGCGTCTGCGAGCCCTGTTCCGCGCCTTTGCCCCAGATTCCCCCCGAGCCGACTGCGATTTTGGATTGCAGGAGCTGGTAGCCCGTACCGCGGGGATCATTGTCAGGGTTAATGAAGCTGGTAAGCCTCGCCTTTTGATAGGGTTTCAACAGTTTCCCGCTGCTCCAAACGCCCGCAACCAGCGCCAGTCCGCAGGTGGAGAGAATCAGCGCCTGGCGGAAGTTGATGCCGCCGAGAAACAGTCCCGCAATCAGGATCGGCGTGTACGTCAGAGACGTCCCCAAGTCGGGCTGCTTCAGCACTAGCAGCAGGGGTACCCCGACCAGCGCAAAGGCCTTAAAAATGTCCTTCCAAGTCAGACTGCGTCCGCCCAGGTTGGCAAAATACCGGGCCACGGCCAGAATCAGCACCAACTTCACCCACTCCGAGGGCTGAAACTGCATTGGGCCGAATTTCAGCCATCGGCGTCCTCCCATCGCCTTATGCCCAAAGGCCAGCACTGCAAGGAGTGTTAAAAGGAAGAAGCCATAAACCCAGGGAATATAGTCGATCAGCTTGTGGTAATCGATCTTGGCGAAGACAAACATGGCCGCGATGCCGCCCACAATATAGAGAATCTGTTTGCTATGGAAGCCAGCATGGCCCGGAACCCATACGTGCTGGTCGTTGAAAAAGCCCGGAATCGCGGCGTACTTGGTGTGAAGGGTGGCGGAGTAAATCTCCAGCACGGAAATGGCGCACAAGAGGAGCACCATTGCCAGCAGCGGCCAGTCGAAGTCGCGGAAGCTCATGAAGCGGCGCATCGGGTCAGTGTCCCTTCGCTGCGACTTGAGCGAGTGTTGAGTCAGGTCGCGGTTGATTTCCGGCCGCACGCGCCTGAGGCTTTCCCGAATCCACGATTTCGCCGTTCTTAACCAGGAACCGCCCGCTTTCCACGTGGACTGGCTGACCATCCTCTTTCTTGCTTGCTATCCCGGAGCCGGAACCTCTATCAGGAGCGGTCCAGACAGCGCTCATTTCCGCCGGTGGAGCTGCTTTCGGTGACACCAGGTTGTGAGCCAGGCGGCGCTGCTTTTCCACGTAGGCCGAAACCACCTTGGCGCCGATGCGCGCAGGATAGTAGCTGAAACTGCCGTTTTGCCACAGCACGGCTACCACCAGCTCCGGGTTGCGCGTTGGGGTGACGCCGACAAACCAGACATTGGGCAGCGTGGCATGAGTTTTGGCGACCTTGGTGTCGTGCCCAACCACTTGCGCGGTTCCGGTCTTGCCGCCAAAGTCGATACCCGGCAGACCTTCCTGTCCCGCAGTGTGGTAGAGCCCCGGCTGGGTAACCTGGTACATTCCGTCGGTGATTGTGGACCAATTCTCAGGGTCGATGGGAACATTGGCGTCGCCGGAGCCAGGAAAGCTTTCGATCAGCGCCTTGCGAAAATCCGCAGGAAGCTGATCAGGTATTACGGTGTGCGGACGAACCAGATGGCCGCCCGAAGCGATGCCTCCGATGATGCGCGCGAGTTGAATGGGAGTAGCCTCGATGGCGCCCTGGCCGATGCCGACCGAGATGGTTTCACCGGCATACCACTTCCGGTGGTAGTTCTTCATCGCCCACTTCTCAGAAGGCATAAGCCCCTCCTGTTCACCGGGAAGGTCGATGCCGGTTTTTTGCCCGTACCCGAACTCGTCAGCGTACTTCGAAATGCGATCGATGCCCAGCTTGTCGGCAAGGGTGTAATAGAACGTGTCGCACGACATAGGAATGGCGTTGTGAATGTCGACCATGCCGTGTCTCTCATCGCAATGATAAAAGTGGCCGTAGAAGTTGGCGCCGCCGCTGCACATGACGCGCAGATTCTGCGCAATTCCCTCCTGAAGTCCAGCCACAGACATCAGAATCTTGAACGTTGATCCCGGGGCAAGCTGCGCCTGCAGCGCTTTGTTCATCAAGGGATGGTCGGGATCGGTGATCAGCTTGTTCCAGTCGGTGCGGTTGATGCGCACCGCGAATTCGTTGGGATCGAAACTGGGCCGCGAAACCATGGCCAGGATGTCTCCGTTACGCGGGTCCATCGCCACAATTGCACCGTTGCGATTTCCCATTGCCAGCTCGGCCGCGCGCTGCAAATCATTGTCGATGGTCAGTTTAAGGTCCTGGCCTGGGATTGCGTGCTGGATTCCAAGGTAGCCAACCTCGCGGCCGTGGCTGTCTACAATCACATCCCGCGACCCATCCTGTCCCCTCAGCAATTGGTCATAGGTCTCCTCAACTCCCGCCTTGCCTACTACGTCGCCGGGTGTGTAGTAGGCGAATCGCGGATTGCTGAGGTCGTCCTCGCTCACCTCGCCCACATAGCCGATCAGGTGGGCAGCGTAGCCATCGCGCGGATAGAGCCGGCGTTCAATGTCAATGGTTTCCAACTCGGGAAGCTCATTGCGCCGTGCTTCGATGAACGCCTGTTCGTCGGCTGTGATGTCCTGCTTGATCGGGATCGGCTGATAGCCTGGCGCTGCGCGATAACGGCTCAGCGTCGCGCGCAACTGCTCCAGATCCAGGTGCAGCCCCTGTGCAATCAGCGGCAGATCGGCATCCACATTGTGGTTCATCTCCCGGACCAGGAAGCAGGAGACTGATGGGTAATTGTCCACAATGATCCGGTTTTCCCGGTCGAAGAGCTTGCCACGCGGGGCCATCACCGGAACCTTGCGAATGCGATTCTGCTCGGCCAGCACACGGAAGTTGTCCGCTCCCAGCACCTGCAGCCGCCAAAGACCGCCGATCAGCGCCAGCATCATGAACAAGATGCCGTACTGCACCACTGTCAGCTTCAGGGCGGGGAGTTTCTCTTCGCGGTTGGTCCGGCTCAAATACATGGCGACACATCTTTAGAATACAGCCAATTGTGTTGGGCCATCACGGGGCCTTGATCGGTCATCTTCAACCTTCGTGCTCGAATGAATACGGCATTGACTCAGGATTTTGCCGATCTATTCACTCAAAAGACGCACAATCGAAATTGTGATCACGATTTTCAAGTCCCCAGGAACTTCCATGGGGGATTGTGGGCGCTGAGAATCGTTACAAAACATGAAATACCCACCCCCCCTCCACCAAAAACCACCGTTATGGGCGGGGTGAGATCGGATAAGCGTATGTTTTTCAATGAGTTGATAATATAGGCAGGGTACTGATGAGTAAACAAAGACCCCTCAAAATCGGGCATTTTTGCTCAAAAACTGCCACTAAACGACCGTTTTCTTCTGTTTCTGATGGCCTTTTGGGGCTCAGAACAACAGTTGCACTTCTGAGTCACGCGGGATACCGGAACAGGCTCCTAGTCTCTGATCTGAAGACGGTCAAGGGCCGGAAACAGCACCAGTGCGATCAGCGTGTTGGCGACGCACTTGATCAGTTCGATCACCCAGCTCCACTCCAGTCGGAGCCCCAGCAGCACGCGGTAAACAGCGACATATGTGGCGCTCGACAGCAGAGAAAGCAGGAAGGTGAGCCCCAGGCGGATGGTGTGGTTTTCGACGTCGATGCGAATGCCAACGGACGAAGCCAGAAAGCCAACCACGGTCTTGGCAATCCCATTCACGCCGATGGCGTGGCCGGTGAGCGCGTCCTCAAACAGGCCCATCGCCGCGCCCATCAGCGTGCCCTGAATCGGAATGCGCTGCACCAGTGCGAAATAGATCGTGATCACCAACGGAAGGTCGAACCAGGCATAGCCCGCGAGGAAACGCGGAAGCCAGGCCTGCAGCACCAGCGCAACCAGCGGCGCCATGGCATAAACCAGCATTGGATAGCGGCGAATTTCCAGATCGCGGCGGAAGTCTCCGCTCATGGTATTCATGGCTGCGGCTTCCTTTGGGGTGTTCCCGGATTCTGCGGCGTTCGAGAAGTTGGCGGGTGGTTCGCACTGCCCGGAGTCGCGGTGGGCTTTTTTTCGACATCGGGCGCGGTGGGATTGCTCGGTTCTGGCGCGGTCTGAGTCGCGCCACCGGGCGTGAACCTGTCGGGGTGAATGGCCTGCGGAGGCTTGGTCACGTTGCTGGGGTTTGAACTATCCAGCAGAGGCTGCTTGTCCGGAGGAAGATTGGGATCGATCAGTCCTGGCAGCCGCTCCGCCATGATCGCCGAAGCCTTCTTCTGTTCCTCAATCGCAGCCGCCTCCGGGCCCTTCAGCGCCTCGCTGGTGGCCAGGTCCTGTTGTTGCTGCGGGGAGAAGCGCGCTTCGGTTGCCGTGATTACCAGCACCTCGTCGAGCCGGTCAAGATGGGCTGCCGGTTTAACAACCACGTCGATAAAACCGTCGCGGTCCGGTTCCGGATCCCGCACGATCTTTTCCACTACCCCCACCGGCAACCCTCTGGGGAAGATCAGGTCGCCCCCCGCTGTGAGTACCTTTTCTCCCGGCTGGATTCTCTGGTCGGCCAGGATACCGACAATTTGTGGCTGCCCGATTGCGTTTCCTCTGAGGATTCCGCGTATCCGCGTCGTCTCAAGAATCACCCCCGCGCCGCTGCTCTGGTCATTGATGGCCAGCACCTGCGCCGTTGAGGGAAAAACCTCGCGCACCTTGCCGACGATTCCATCGGCTGTGATTACCGCCATGTCGGGCTTCAGCCCATAATTGCTTCCCTTGTCAATTGTGAATACCCGCGACTGATCGCTTCCGCTTGAACCGATCGCCTGTGCGGCCACCGTTTTGTAAATGTATTTTTCCTGGAAATTCAGCAGCGCCTGAAGCCGCTGGCCCTGCTTGGCATCCTCAAGCAGCGAAGCCTGCTCCAGGCGCAGCCGGTCAATCGTCTTTTGCAGTTCCTGGTTGTCCTGCTGGGTGTGGCGCAGGTCGATGTACTGATTCCACCAAGTCGCGGAGCCAATCTTGGCCTGGTGAATAAGCCACTCAGGAGGAGACACCACCGCATTTGCCCATAAGCGGATCAGGCGCACGCCAGAACCGTCCTGCAGATCCAGGGAATTGCGCCCGGAATTTGTCCGGCGCACCTGCACGGCCAGCCCCACGATCTGCGCCACAAGAAGCGTGAGCAGCACCAGGACATTTCGATAGCGGAAAAAGAACGATTCCATTGCGGTCCAGTGAGCAGTTGTCAGTGGTCAGTATTCGTTATGTGCGTCGCCGTCTGACCACTGTTCACTGATCACTGACCACTGCTTAGTCGATCTTGATTTTACGCAGCAGCCTGAAGTCGGAGAGCATTTTACCCGTCCCCAGCACCACGGAAGCCAACGGATCGTCCGCCACCGAGACTGGCAGCCCCGTCTCCTCGCGAATGCGCTTATCGAGGTTCTTGATCAGTGCTCCGCCTCCGGTCAGCACAATGCCGCGATCGCTGATGTCGGCCGAAAGCTCAGGAGGCGTGCGTTCCAGTGCTACACGAATCGCATTCATGATCACGGCGATGCATTCGCCCAGAGCTTCGCGAATCTCGCTGTCGTCAATGGTGATGGTTTTGGGAACACCCTCGATCAGGTTGCGTCCTTTGATCTCGATGGTGAGCGGCTTGTCCAGGGGATACGCCGATCCAATCTCGATCTTGATATGTTCTGCCGTGCGCTCCCCGATCAGCAGATTGTACTTGCGCTTCAGGTAGTTGGTAATGGCCTCGTCCATCTGGTTCCCGGCCATCCGCACTGAACGCGAATAGACGATTCCAGACAGCGAAATCACGGCGATATCCGTCGTCCCTCCGCCAATGTCTACCACCATGTTGCCGCTCGGTTCGGTAATCGGTAGTCCTGCGCCGATCGCCGCCACCATCGCTTGTTCCACCAGGTACACTTCGCTGGCTTTCGCCCGGTAGGCGGAGTCTTCGACGGCCCGCTTTTCCACTTGCGTAATCTCTGAAGGCACGCCGATCACAATGCGCGGATGCACAAGCATCTTGCGGTTGTGCGCCTTCTGAATAAAGTAGTTGAGCATCTTCTCGGTGACTTTGAAGTCAGCGATGACGCCGTCTTTCATCGGCTTGATGGCCACGATGTTGCCGGGCGTGCGTCCCAGCATCTCCTTGGCATCCTTGCCGACGGCTTCAACCTCGCCGGTGTTTTTGTTGATAGCAACTATGGAGGGCTCGTTGACAACAATGCCCTTTCCGGCTGCGAAGACCAGTGTGTTGGCGGTGCCGAGATCAATCGCCAGATCGCTTGAAAACATGCTGAAGAGCGAGCGAAGACCGTGCGAGCGCGATGAGCGCGAAGGATAGCCGTTCAATGACATTAGATGACCAATTCTACCTCAACGCTTATTGTACGGCTATTGAGCGATGGCCGTATGGGCAGTACGCAACCTCTGGCAGAATCCGTTCCCATATAGGGCCAGTGCGGTAAACTCAGTTCTTTCCGGGATCTCGCGTCGCACTCCACGCTTTCAGCATCTTTTAGGTCTTATCGCTTCTGTTCGAGGTTTATCCCCATGGCCCACCCAAAACACCAAAACCTGATCGGCGGTGAGTGGCTTCCCGCCGTCAGCGGCAAGACCTTCCTGAATCTGAACCCGGCCGACCATTCTGACATCGTGGGTGAATTTCCCGCGTCTGGAGCGGAAGATGTGGCGCTCGCGGTGGCTGCCGCCAAGAAAGCATTCGCCACCTGGCGCCTGGTGCCCGCACCCAAGCGCGCGGAGATTCTGCATCGAGCCGGCTACCTGCTCTCGGTCCGAAAGGAGCAGTATGCCCGCGACATGACCCGCGAAATGGGGAAGGTTCTGGCTGAAACCCGCGGCGATGTTCAGGAGGCCATCGACGAAGCCTTTTATGTAGCCGGGGAGGGCCGCCGTCTTTTTGGCCAGACCACGCCCAGCGAGCTTCAAAACAAGTTCGCCATGAGCATCCGCATGCCGCTGGGCGTGGTGGGGCTGATTACACCCTGGAACTTCCCCATGGCCATCCCGTCTTGGAAGATCTTCCCCGCACTGGTCTGCGGGAACACCTGCATCATCAAGCCAGCGGAAGATACACCGCTTTCCACCTACAACCTGGTGCAGGCCCTTGTAGACGCCGGACTGCCCCCGGGAGTGGTCAATATCGTTTGCGGCTTTGGCCCCGACGCAGGCGCGCCGTTGGTGGAGCACCCTGACGTGCGCGCAATCAGTTTTACCGGTTCCAGCGAAGTGGGTTCGCTGGTAGCCCAGCGAGCCGCGGCGCTTTTTAAGCCGGTCTCCCTTGAAATGGGCGGCAAGAATGCGCAGATTGTGTTGGATGACGCCAACCTCGACCTGGCGCTCGAAGGCGCGTTGTGGGGCGGCTTCGGTACCACCGGGCAGCGCTGCACAGCTACTAGCCGCATCCTTTTGCAGAAGGGAATTGCTTCCCGATTCACCACCCGTTTCGTCGCCCGAGCGAAAAGCCTCAGGGTCGGCAATGGACTTGTGGAAGGAACCGAGGTCGGCCCACAGGTGAATGCCGCACAGATTGAAACTTCAACGAAGTACGCCGCCATTGCCCAGGCTGAAGGGGCGAAACTCCTCGCAGGCGGTCTTCCACTTACGGAGGGATTGCACGCCAAAGGAACCTTCTTTGCGCCGACAGTCTTCGGCGGTGTCACACCCTCTATGCAAATCGCCCGGGAAGAGGTTTTCGGCCCGGTAGTGAGCCTCATCGAATTCTCCACTTTCGAAGAAGCTATCCAGATCGCGAACTCAATTGATTATGGTCTTTCGACTGCCCTCTATACCCGCGATGTGAACCGCGCTTTCACCGCCATTCGCGACCTTGAGGCTGGCATCACCTACATCAACGCTCCGACCATCGGCGCCGAGGTGCACCTGCCATTTGGCGGCGTCAAGCAAACCGGCAACGGGCACCGCGAGGGCCTGGGCGCCATCGACTTCTATACCACTTGGAAATCCGTCTACATCGACTACTCGGACAGGCTGCAGAGGGCCCAGATCGATAATGCCGAGTGAGGTATTCCCTGGCCCGGCGAATCCGGCCCGGGCATCGGATACCAGTATCGGACTTCATCGAGAGCGCCTATTTTCCAGCCGCGGCCTATTTCCTCAGCCGTGCGTGCAGGATACCCGCGCCCTGACTCATCAGCGAGCAGTTTCCATTCTGGTCGCAGCGGTAATGAATTCTCATTGGAAGATCGCTGCCTCTCAGCGATGCGGCCTCCGCCCCTGTCCTGTCAATCGAGAACAGCTTTCTGCCCCGGCTCGTGATGTTTCCGTTGGAAGCATCAAAGTCGACGATAGCATCGTCCCCTTCGATGAAGAATTGCACCGTATTCGGGACAGGTTTCGCGGTTCTCGGCCGGTGAGCACTCGCAGCGGCGTACGACTGATTTTCTTCCTCTTCCCGTCGTTCTTTCAGCTTCTTGATCAACTCAGTCTGCTCGGCAAGCGATGGAAAGTCGGGGACAAAACTCCATGAAGTTGCTTCTTCATAATTGCTCCTGGTGCAGGGCAACTCCCCTTTGGCATTGATTGACGCAATTTGGCCGTTCGGCCCCACTTGCAGATCAAAGACATCGTTGCCCTGTTCCAGCGCAGCTTCCTTTGCGTCCTGGTGCGCTTCGTCAAACCCTGTCGCCAGCGCGCCGGCTAAGTCGCTTCCCGGAGCCTTTGCTGCGCCTCGGGATAGGGGCTCGTACGCTGCCGCTCGCCGAGCATCGTATCGCAACACGATCGCTTTGGAGCACAGTTCGAATCCCTGGACATCCCTCAATTGGATTGTGATCGAAAGCGGGCGCGGTGGATTTCCTGCCGTGAGCGAAAACCCCGGATTCTGGTCAGGGTAGGTTGTCTCAAAGCCCACTCGGTACTGAAGAGTCTTATCCCACTTCACAAACAGGCGCCCCTTCAATCCCACTGCGTCGGAAGTGACCGGCCCAAGATCGTAACGCCCGCTGGGATTACTCATATACCAGGTAATGGACGCCACCGTGGCGCCAACCAGGATCCCCAATCCAACGGCCAGCGTGGCATAGCGGTTAACCGGATTCTCAAAAAACCTCCGTAGACGCGGGATCCAAACTTCAAGGAACGGAGCCTCGCCTTGGTTTGTGGGAGGAACACATTCCTGTTGCGGGTCCAGGCTGGAGCCATTTGGAGCAGCCTTGCCAGGATCGGATGCTGCCTCTACTAAAGGTGCTGCTACTGGTTCTGGCTCTGCCTTTGCGCTGAAGAGTTCGGTCTGATCCTCATGGTTTATTTTTTCATGCCACTGTTCGCCTTCAGGCTCTTCATCTTCCGGCTCCATCATGGGAACGCACCTCTTTGGGTTGCTGAAAAACGTCTGGGGATCCGGTTCAATTAAATCATTCACGATCCGGGCCGACAATTATGGAGTCATCTGCCCCCTATCAACGCCGCCACGGCGCATTGGGCGCTGTGAGATGACGCCATCATCCGGGATTATTTGTTCAGGTGGGCATGGACAGCCATCTCGTCACCTTGAGTGAGGATGCAGGCAGCGTTCTGGTCGCATGAGTAGTGAATTCTCACTGGCAAATCGAATCCCGCGATCACGCGGGCATTTGCGCCCGCTTTGTCGATCGAAAAGACCTTTCCGGTACCCGTTTGAATGTTTCCGGCGGCTGCGTCGTATTCCACAATTGAATCGTCACCGGCCATCAGAAAGTTGCCCGGCTGGGAGGCTCTGCTGTAGGGCATTCTGACGTGACCGCTGACTTGCGGAGTTGGCGCTTCGGTTGCGCTTGCCCGTCCACCTGTCTTCCGGTTCAACCACTCCGTTTGCTCCTCCGAGGAGGGAAAGTCCGGCAAAAAGCTCCAGTATCCCATTCCCTCATAGAGCGTCTGCGGGCAGGGGATCTCCCCCTGCGAACTGATCGATTGGATCTTCCCGTCCGAGCCGGTATTCAACTGGAAGATGTTGCGGCCGTGTTCTCGCTCTGCTTCGGCAGCCTCCTCTTGAGCGAGCTTTGCCTCCTGCTCAGTGTTCACTTCCTCGGCGGCCTTCGCATTCGGCGGTTTCCCGCCTGTGGCCTGCGCGGACTCATTGGAAAGAGCTGCCGCTTTCCGGGGATCGAATTTGAGCAAGACGTCCTGGAAGCACAACACGAAACCGTTGGCGTTCTTGATCTGGATTCTCATGGAAGCGGGACGGGGCGGAGTGCTTACTGTCAGCGCAAACGCCGCCTGGCGCATCGGATCATCGGGTTCCACGACGAAGTTGTATCCGAGTTTTCCATCCCATTTTGTGGTTAGTTGGCCCTTGACTCCAGCCGCGCTCAAATCCACCGTGCCCATAGCCCTAGTCTCTGGCACCGGACTCGTCTGCTGCTGCGCGGCCGACTCCGTCGAGGCGGCTGGTTTCGTCAAATTCAAGGTGAGCGCGACGCCCACGGCAAGCAAAGCACCAAATGCCAGAAACGCCGCGACAAACAAAAGTAAACCGCTTACCTGTGGTGGTGCGGCTTCGCCTGGCGGTTCAGGACCTCCTGGGTCGACTGGCGGCGTCACTTCCGCGGCTTCGCTTGCCTGGGCAGGGTCGCCCGGGTGAACTAGCGGCGCGACTTCCACGGCTTCGCTGGTCTGTGCGGAATCGCCAGGATCGTTTGGCGTCACCACTTCCGCGGCTTCGGTCGGCCGCGCAGAATCACCTGGGTCGACTGACGGCGCCACTTCCGCGGCTTCGGTCGGCTGACCGGCCTCCGCAGGCTCCGGTGTCGTTTGATCAGGTTGTTGCTCTTCCGATTTTACGGGCTGATCTGCCAAGTGGTTCTCACCTGGCTGCGTCCCATCAGCTTGGGCGTCGTTTTCATCCGGGAACTCGCCACCCAAATCGCTTTGGTTTGCAATCGTCATCCGGCGAGGCTCCCTTCTCGCGGTCCATTCACCACTGTTTTCGGCTCAATGAGAATTGAACCACGCCCCAACGCCCGTGGATAGATGAATCTCACGCGACAGGCAACTTGAGTAACCTTTCCGGTCATGCCCTCCACAGCCAGCGGCACCGTATCCAGCGGCGACACTGGCCCGTCGCGCACGGTCGCCTCAGACCTCCAGCACATCCCTCAGCGCAAAGCTGGTTTCCAAACGCGTCACACCCGGCAACCGCGAAAGCTCATTCTGATGCAGGCGTCCGTAGTCGTCCATGTCCGCTACCCGCACCACAAGCATGTAGTCATATTGCCCGGCCATCAGGTGGCAGCTCACAATCGCCTTGGACCGTCGCACGGCCGTCTCGAAGGCAGTCAGGACAGGGGCAGATTGGCGCTCAAGAGTGATGCGGATGAAGACTGTCATGCGCTTGCCAAGCACGCGGTCGTCGATCAGTGCGCGATAGCCGCGGATGGCGCCGGAATTCTCCAGCGCCAGAATGCGGCGCGAGGTCGCCGAAGCCGAAAGGCCCGCTGCCTCGCCCACGTCGTAATTCGTTGCCCTCCCGTTCAGCTCCAAGAAGCGCAGAATTGTCCGGTCCAGATCATCGTACGAAGCTTCATCTTGACCATGCGGCCTGCCATCGTGCCGTGTCTCGCCAACTTTGTGCGTCGATGGCGAGTTTTTATCACGTTTCATGCGCATGAAGTCTTTTTATCACGAAGTTTGCACACATTGGAATCTTGCCGGGCCGTACGATGAAAAGCAGTAACCGGTGGATAAACTTGCGGCGCTGGAAACAGCCCTCCCCAAAAAACAACCCCGGCGCCGCTCTCTTCGCAAGAGGGCATTCCAACTTCAAGCATCCAACCCAATCAGGAGCAAACCATGATCATCGGCGTTCCCAAAGAGATTAAGGATCACGAGTCGCGCGTAGGAGTCACCCCGGCAGGAGTCAAAGCGCTCACTGAAGCCGGACACACGGTGCTGGTGGAGACACAGGCCGGCGAGCAATCCGGTTTTCCCGACGACGACTACCAGAACGCCGGTGCTGAGATTGTTGGCGAGGCCGGCTATGTCTGGGGAAAGTCCGACATGGTGGTGAAGGTCAAGGAGCCTGTCGAATCTGAGTATGTCTACTTTCGCGAGGGACTGGTGTTGTTCACGTATCTGCACCTGGCGCCAGTGCGCGATCTTACGGATAAGCTTCTGGAATCCAAGGTTATCGGCATTGCCTATGAAACAGTTCGCGACCGGCAGAATACGCTGCCTTTGCTGACGCCCATGAGCGAAGTCGCTGGCCGCATGAGTGTGCAGGTAGGTGCAACGTATCTTGAAAAAGAGCGTGGTGGACGGGGAATCCTGCTCGGCGGAGTGCCGGGAGTTCCTCCGGCCCAGGTGTGCATTGTCGGTGGCGGCATCGTAGGAACCAATGCGGCCAAAATCGCCTTGGGATTTGGCGCGCGGGTCACGCTGGTGGATGTGAACCTCAACCGGCTGCGCGAACTGGACGACATATTCGGCGGCCGCCTCTACACACTTGCCTCCAACAGCTATAACCTGGCCCATGCCACGCGCGAGGCCGATCTGGTTATCGGCGGTGTACTCATTCCCGGCTCCACGGCTCCCAAAATCGTCACCCGCGCCATGGTTTCACGCATGAAAAAGGGTGCGGTCATCGTCGATGTGGCCATCGACCAGGGCGGCTGCGTGGAAACGGCACGGCCAACTTCGCACTCGGATCCCAGTTATGTCGTAGATGGCGTCGTGCATTACTGCGTTACCAACATGCCGGGCGCGGTACCGCACACATCAACCCTTGCCCTCACCAATTCCACATTCCCCTATCTGCTGCGTCTGGCAAATCTTGGCGCGCGCGACGCGCTCAAGCAGGATGCCGGTTTGGCTGAGGGTCTCAACACTTGGCTCGGCGTCCTTACGCATCGGGGCGTGGCTGAGAGCCAGGACCGCCAGTGGACGGCGCCTGCAAGCGTGATCGCTTAGGCTCACCTCTCCGGAGTCTTCCGCGACATCCTTGTGGAGCCCGTCAATCTATCTTGATCGCCAAAATGTCGGACGTACCCTTTTCTTCGTAAAGGGCCCGATCGCAACTTAGGAGAAGTTCGTTCCATCCGTCCGAATTGTCGTTAACCTGCCCCACGCCGAAGCTTGCGGTGGCGGAGACCTCATGCCGGTCATATTGAATTCGCAGTTGTTCTATCGCACTGCGAAGACGCCGTGCAATCGAGTTCGCGGTCTCAATATCGGTCGCTTCCAGAAGAATGACGAATTCATCCCCTCCCAGCCGTGCCATCATATCGCCGGGACGGAGGTTCTGCTCCACGCAGCGAGAAATGGCAATCAGCATGTTGTCCCCGCAAAGATGCCCAAAGGAATCATTGATCTTCTTGAAGTCATCCAGATCGAAAAGGATCGCTGATATGGGGCGAGGCCCCCTCAAACTCGCGGCGAATGTGCGTTTCGCCAGGATTTCGATAGCGCGACGATTCAGAACGCCAGTCAGGGGATCGGTCAGTGCCTGCACTTCTAGATCGTGATGAAGCCGCGCCGCAGTCATCCAGACAAAAGCCACCAGAACGCCCACCTGCAGGACGGTCGTATTGAGCACTGTCCAAGCCAGCATTCCCCCGCCTCGCAGATAGTCGTTTGGAGCGGGCAGAATCACAAGGCTAACGAGCCGTCCGAAGTTTCCGAGGCTCAGCAACGCCAGCAGTGTGCCCATCAACCAACCGGCTGCCTTCATGAATGCCGGGGTATGGCGGGCCACAAATACCGCGGTTAGTCCCACCTGCAAGGCAAGGATAATGCTCAGGGCGAGCAGGCGCTTGGTTGTATCCGGATGGAACTGGCCATACACAATCTGCGAGACAATCTGCAGGGCGACGAGGCCTGCCTGGATTCCCCAGAGTTTTGCGCCTTTGCCAAAAAACGCGGTCATGGAGCGATGCAGACACAAGTAGCCCACTGAGAACATCACGTTGCCGAAAGTGAATGAAATCGACTCGGGAATGTAAGTGCGCACCGCGATCAGGATTGCACCCGCGCATATGCAAGAACCAAAGCCCGCAAACCATACCACGCCAGCAGCAGTGCGATGAATGCGAATGTTAATGACCGTTAGGATCATTAACAGCGTCAACAGCGCTGCATGTTCGACGTGGAGTGTGTGAAGGTCCAACTCCTGTACCGCTCCTGAAAACAACGCTGATGGACCAAAGGCTATCGCCTTTTGCCGAATGACCTACATAGCGGTTGCCAGTCTACCCCATCAGACCAGAGAACCGAATGGCGATTGAGGTGTCCCCCAACGATAACACGGTGAACCCGCAGATGGTTCTTACTCCGGCTAAGGTAACGCATCTTCTCATTTTGGATGCGCGATTCGATCTCCAGTTAGCCTTGAATCCTGCGCATTTCTGACTCGGCCTTTTTGCCGTAAGATGGTTGTTCAACAAGGAGGCCGTCATGGACCGTCGCAAATTCCTCGCCGCATCAATGGCTAGTTCTGCTCTTGCCGTGGCCGGCAATTCTGCAGCACAGCCCCCGGCATCCGGTCCTTGCCAGTACTATCAGATTCGCCGCTATTCACTGCTCAGTGGACCGCAGACGAAACTCACCGAAAGCTTTTTCGCAGACGCTCTCATCCCCGCCGCCGGCCGCCTGGGACTTGCCCCCGTTGGCGCCTTGCGCCTCGACATTGGCCCCGACACCCCTGCATTCTATCTTCTCATTCCGGGGCCTTCGATCGACGTTCTTGCTGAACTGGACTTGCGCCTCGCCCAGGACGACGCGTTCCTCAAAGCCGCCGAGCCGTTCTGGAATGCAACAGCGACCGCTCCCGCATTCCAGCGTGTCGACATTTCTCTGCTCCGCGCCTTCGCAGGTTGGCCAAAGGTCACTCCCCCCGCAGCGGCCGCTACCAAGGGCAAGCGCATCTTCCAACTCCGAACCTACGAGAGCCCCAGCAACGGCGACCATGTTCGCAAGGTGGAGATGTTCCACGCCGGCGAGTTTGAGATCTTCCTCAATGCCGGGTTTCATCCCGTTTTCTTCGGAGACACCCTCCTCGGCGCGCGGCTGCCCAACCTGACCTACATGCTCAGCTTTGCCGATCAGGGCGAACTGGAGGCCAAATGGAATGTCTTCCGCAACGACCCAGCCTGGAAGAAGCTCTCCGCAAGTCCGCGCTACAGTTCCGACCAGATCGTCACCAACATTACCAACCTCATCCTGAGCCCGTTGGATTGTTCGCAGATTTAAGATGCCCCGAACTAGCTGAAGTATGAACTGGCACTCCGCACGCTACGGCGTAAAGAACGATCTTGACACGACAATCTAATAGATATATTACTAATAGTCATATGGCGAAGCGTTCCAGCTCAAGCATGGAAGTCCTTCTCGGTCTC
This sequence comes from Occallatibacter sp., assembly GCA_049518435.1. Lineage (GTDB taxonomy): Bacteria > Acidobacteriota > Terriglobia > Terriglobales > Acidobacteriaceae > Telmatobacter. Next base: position 27,366 of record JBEKRU010000009.1, read on the forward strand.
TTAACCATCCAGTCCATGTCCGGATACGACCTCGGACAGACCATCCGTGGTTCCGTCGGTCACTTCTGGAACGAAAGCTACGGCCAGATCTACCCGAGTTTGAAATCGCTCGCCAGCGACGGATATGTAAGTTCCAAGACCGAGCGCCAAAAGGGCAAACCCGACCGCAAAATCTACTCCATCACGAAGAAGGGCCAGGAGCGCCTGGCAAGGTGGTTGGCAGTTCCACCCCAACCCGAGATCCCTCGCAATGAATTGCTGCTGAAGATCTTCTTTGGAGTGCAGACATCTCCTGAAATTCTCATTGGGTATATGGATCGCATGCTGAAAAATGAGCGCGAGGTTCTTCAGGAGTTGACGCGGATCGAGCAGGAAGTCCTCGCCCTGAATCCGCAGTTTCCCGATGTCCCTTACTGGAAGATGGCAGCTCGCTTTGGACAATTCGAATTGGATGCCCACGTCCGATGGGCGGAAGAGACGTTGGTCGAACTCAACAGCATGGCTCGAAATCAACGCAGCCATGCGGAACCCACCAGGGAGAATCAACATGCAGCCGAGTGAAAGCGTCGAGACCGCAAATTCGCATTCAAGGCATCACCCCGAACAAATTGCTTCCTGGGGATGGCTCGCAGGCTTTCTCCTCATCGGGGCGGGAACAGTCCTTCTTGGTTTCCTTGCGCAGCAAGCGCCCCCGGCAAGTGGCGCGGCCCCCAGCCAGCTTGCCGGTCACGGACACGCGATTCAAATCTACCTCACGGTGGCCGCCATGGATTGGGCCCTGCTTTATTACTGCTGGGCCGGCGTACACCGCTTTGGCGGCAACCTTGAAACCCTGTCCGGTGGACGCTGGACCTCATGGAAGGCGCTCGCCATTGACCTCGCGATAGCTCTCCCTTTCTGGGTGTTGTGGGAGGGCGCGGCTTACGGTGCTCATTGGCTGCTCGGGGCAAGCAGCGCAAAAACTGTCGACAGTCTGTTGCCCACGAGCCTGCTTGAAATCATCGTCTGGATCGGTGTATCGATCACAGCAGGCATTTGCGAGGAATTGGCGTTTCGTGGTTTTCTTCAGCGCCAGTTTCATGCGCTCACGGGAAATATCGGGCTAGCCGTGCTGGCCCAGAGTGTGGTATTTGGCCTTTTTCACGCCTACCAGGGCTGGAAGAACGTTGTCGTCATCAGCCTGCTCGGCGTTCTCTTCGGCGCGTTGGCGTCATGGCGCAGAAATCTGCGGGCGAACGTTATCGTCCACGCGTGGGCCGACATTTGGGGAGGCTGGCTACAGTTGGTCGTCTTCAAGTAGAGCAGCGGGGGAAGGACTTTTCCGATCCTTGATTCTGATCTCCGATCCCTGTCCGCACTATAATCGGCGCATGCCATTGAACGGCGATCCAAAGCGTCGGACAATCGCTCTGCTGGCAGGCGGGGTGCTCGCAGCGCTCGCCCTGCTGGGCGCGCTGAATGCGTTCAACACCTCAAGCATCCACTTCCTCAATCCAGATACCTCAGGAGAAACGCTGGCCTTTACCGGCGTCATCATACTTGTCTTTCTGGTGCTGCTGGCATTTCTCCTTCTGCTTCTCAGAACCATTGTCAAACTCTATGCCGACCAGAGCAGCAGCGCCCTGGGCGCTCGCCTGCGCACGCGCATGGTGCTGGGTGCGGCGCTGATTGCGTTGATTCCTGCGGTCTTCATGTTCCTTTTCAGCTTTCAGCTGATGAACCGCTCCATTGATCGCTGGTTTTCGCAGCCCACCTCGGAATTGCGCGAAGACTCGACGCGCGTGGTGCTGGAACTGGCTCATTATGTCACCAGCAATGCGCGCGTTGAAGCGCAATCCATCGCGGCGTCCGGAGCCCCTGACCAGGATATGCCTCAACTCCAGCAGGCTCTCGTGTCACATCGCATCACGCTTGCCGGCGGTTTCGCTGCGGTCTATGACAAGGACTCGAAGCTGCTGGCCGGCTTTCAGGTTCCCCCGGATTCCAGTCGCGCGACCCTGCGTCCCTGGCTAAACGAGGGTGAGCAGGATACTGTGGTGCAACTTCCCAGTCAGTTCTCAGCAGGGTTGCTCAACGCCGCGCAACGTACCGACGAGCCAGTCCTTGAAGTGAAGGGCCGCGAATACGCATTGGGGATTGCCGGGACAAGTTCCGGAAAGATCGTCGTCGTCGCGCTTCCCATGCCTGAAGGCCTCAACCAGACGGTGGTGCGCATCCGTTCAGGCGCAGCTGAATACTGGCGGCTTTTCCGTGCCCGCAATCAGGTTCGAACCACGTTTCTTCTGTTGTTGCTGGCTATCACCGCAGTGGTGTTCTTCTCCAGCGTCTGGCTGGCCCATTTTCTTTCCAAGCAGATTACGCGCCCGGTTGAAGCACTGGCGGACGCGATGGATCAGATTGCCGCCGGGAAGTACGACCATCGTGTGGCTCTCATCCCTACGGGCGAAATGGGCGATCTTGTGCGCGCCTTCAACCACATGGCTGCCGACCTCGACGCAAGCCGCCAGCTGGCTGAGAGTTCCTCGGCTCAGCTTACGGCGGCAAATCAGGCCATTGAGGAACGGCGCCGCGAGTTGGAGACGATTGTCGAAACCATACCCTCGGGCGTTGTTACTCTCGACGGAACTGGAATCGTGCTGCAATCCAATCGTGCCTTCGCCGCGCTCATGGGGCATCGCGAGGATCTTAGCCTGGCGGGCGAGAGAATTGATTCCCTTCTACCCGCTGACTGCGCGGAAGACCTGGCCGGGGTAATCAGGCGCGGGCAACGCATGGGTGCGGCTTCTACCGAGATTGAATTGCTTGCCCGCGGGCGTACCATACATCTGGCCGTAACCAGCGCGCGCCTCGAATTGGCGCACGGCCAGCCGGGAACTGTCCTGGTTGTTGAAGACACCACAGAGTTGTTGCGCGCGCAGCGCCAGTTGGCGTGGAAGGAGGTCGCGCAACGAGTGGCTCACGAAATCAAGAACCCGCTTACGCCAATCGCCCTCTCTGCGGAACGCATTGGAAGGCACCTGGATCGCACGCAACTGGATTCGCCCAACGTGATCCGCAAATGCGCGGAAGTCATTCTCGGCTGCGTGGGCACCTTGCGCACTCTTGTCGATCAGTTTTCCGCGCTGGCTCAGTTCCCCGCACCACAGCCGCGCGCCTGCGACATGAACAAGGTTGCCGAGGAAGCGCTCGCGCTCTTTGCCGGGCGCCTCGATGGCATCACCGTCAAATGGGATCTGGAGCTCGGGCTGCCCACGGTGCTGGCCGATCCGGATGCCACCCGTCGCGCCCTCGCTAACCTCGTCGACAACGCCGCCGAAGCCATGCAGGGCAGCCTGCTGTGTGTTCTCGGCGTTCGCAGTTCCCTCAGTGAAGACGGCGCGGCCGTGGAGGTTGAAGTCTCTGACACCGGTCACGGACTCACCGATGAAATCCGTGAGCGCCTGTTCCTGCCTTTCTATTCCACCAAGCATCGCGGCACCGGTCTTGGGCTTTCCATCGCCGCAAAAATCGCGCAGGAACACGGAGGCTCGCTCCGTGCAGAGCCCAATAGCCCCAAGGGCGCACGCTTCGTTCTCCGCCTTCCGCTGATGGAGCCGGCAACCGGAACGCCGTCCCTTCAGGCCAATGGTGACAACGGCGTCCCAGCAGTACTCAAAGGAATCGGCGCATGAACCACATTCTCGTAGTGGATGACGAAGCGGACATTCGCACTTCACTCGAAGATATCCTGCGCGAAGAGGGCTATGGTGTAGCCACCTCAGCCACTGCCGCGGAGGCGCTGGTGCTGCTCCAGGACGCCCCTTACGATGTGGTGCTGCTTGATATATGGCTTCCGGACCGCGACGGCCTCGACGTCCTTGCCGAGATGCATGCGCTGGCCGTCGAGATGCGCCCTGAGGTCGTCATCATCAGCGGCCACGGCACTATTGAAACTGCTGTCAAGGCTACTAAGCTCGGCGCTTACGATTTCCTTGAGAAGCCGCTCTCGCTCGATCGCACACTGATCGTCCTCAAAAACGCTGTCGAGGCCCGGCGCCTGCGTACCGAGAACCTGGAATTCAAGCGCCAGTTCAATATTGGCTCCGTGCTGACCGGTGAAAGCATTCCCGTCAAGGCATTGCGCCAGCAGATCCGGCTCATGGCGCCGACCAACGGACGAGTGCTCATCTACGGTGAATCGGGTACGGGTAAAGAACTCATTGCACGCGCTATCCACGCCGAGAGTCTGCGACGTGACGGGGTATTTGTTGAGCTGAATTGCGCGGCCATTCCGGAGGCACATATAGAGGCGGAGTTGTTTGGCTATCGTCATGGCGCACAGCCCGGGGGGCCCACGGAGCAGCGGGGAACGCTCGAACGTGCCGACGGTGGAACGCTTTTCCTCGATGAAGTGGGAGATATGAGCTTGAAGACACAGGCTAAGGTCCTTTCCGCACTCGACGACCAGCTTTTTACGCCGGTCGGTGGTACGCAGCCACTGCGCGTCGACGTGCGATTAATTGCATCCACCAACAAGGATTTGGAAGAGGAGATTGCTAAAGGTAACTTTCGAGAGGACTTATTCTACAGGCTCAATGTGGTGCCGTTCGCGGTGCCGCCGCTGCGGGAGAGGAAGCAGGATATACCGCTGCTGGCGCGGGAATTTCTGGCGGAATTTGGGCGGCAGTATGGACGGCCGCGGATGGAAATCAGCGAAGAGGCGTTGGCGACGCTGGGAGAATACCGCTGGCCCGGCAACGTCCGCGAGCTGAAAAACGTTGTAGAAAGGGTACTTATCCTCAATCCGAGGGCGCTGCGGATTGAGCGGAAGCACCTGCCGCCGCTCACACATAAGGCTGCTTCGCGGTCTACCGAGGAGTTCTCGTCGCTGCAGCAGGCGCGCGATGCCTATGAGCGGGAATACATCCTGAAAAAGATTGAAGAAGCTCGTAGCAACATCAGCCATGCTGCTGAGCTGCTTGGACTTGAGCGGAGTCACCTGTACCGCAAGATGAAGGCGCTGGGGATCGGCGTGCGGGAGTAGGGTCAGGGAAATAGGGATCAGGGAATAGGCAATAGGGCCGTCATTGGATCAGCAAGAGATTCACCTCCGAGGGTGAAATACATGGTGAAAGTTCTGCCTATAAGGTTACAAAACAGGGCAAACATACCCTTTTGGGGTGAGGATTCCTGCAAAAAGAGACCTTGGAATTACATGGAACGCGCGATTTTTCTGTCCGCAGTTGGATGAATCGAGGGGTGTTGTCTGCACGGAATTACCCACTTTTCTAAAAACAGCACTGATCTTACACGATTTAGAGCCGTATTGCGCTGATAATGAGCAACTTATTCCGGTTTTGTTGTGTGTGCAAGCGGGATCGTCATTGCGCAGCTAAACGGAGGCTCGAATGCCCCGAATCGGCTGCGTTCGAAACTGGACAGTGATTTGCATTTGCGGGCACCAGGCTCGTGCGCGCGATTCCGACGACGAGGGTTAACTCTTTGCTGATTGAGCACTTGGCTGGCGGGGACGGAGCCCGGCTTTTGGCAATCGAATTGCTCTAAAGCCTGGTTAGAACGAGTGTGGAGGCCCACCATGGCGTACTTTGAGCGTGTTCGCGATGTCGTTTCCGGCCCTTTCAGCTATGAAGTCGTCCAGCAGCGCACGGCAGCCGGCTGGCAGATGGTGTCCATTGAGTGGCGGCGCGAGCTGCCCGACTCCGAGGCTCCCACGGAAGGCGCCTTCGACGAAAACATTCCCTACGGGCTGCGGATTTCCGACGACTGCAGCCGGCTTGAGGTTCATCCCAGGGAGCACCAGATCCTGATGTTGATGATGGAGCTGCTGGTGCAGGACTTCTCGTATTCCGGCATTGTGAGCGACCTGAATGAGAAGGGTTACCGGATGCGGAACGGCAAGCCATGGAGCCGCGTGGCTGTCTTCAATATGGTTCCGCGGCTGATCGAGGTGGGCCCCCGGTTCTTCAACTCGGAAGAGTGGGAGATGCGGCGGAGGAAGTTTGCGAAGGTTAGGGCGCCGGAAGGGGCGTAGGGAATCCGCTACGCGGCTGCGCTCTGGATCAATGGCTTGACCTTCTTCCGCTTCTTTTGAAGGGCGAGCCAAAGATCGCGCTGTGCCTGCAGGCGAAGCCATAGCTCAGGATCGGTGTTGAAGGCCTCTGAGATGCGCAATGCCATGTCGGCCGACACTCCGGCCTTTCCGTTCAATACCCGGGAGAGCGCCGGCCGGGTGACGCCGAGATGCCGCGCAACTTCAGTGACCGATCGGCCATCGAGGTAGTAGGCGAGAATTCTTCCGGGATGCGAGGGATTGTGCATGGGCATAGCGCGAATTCCTTCCTTCAGTGGTAGTCCTGATAATCGACGAGAATTGCGTCTTCTCCATCGAATCGAAATGTAAGCCGCCAGTTTCCGTTGACACTCACTGCCCAATGATCCGCAAGGTCGCGGCTTAAAGCATGAAGCTTCCATCCCGGGACATTCATGTGATCGGGACGCGTGGCGGCATTCAAAACAGCAAGTTGGTCAGAGAGCTTGCCGGCATGGCTGGGCTGAATTCCGGCCTTCGAGCCGGTCAGGAAGAACTTTTCGATCCCCTTGTGCCGAAAGCTACGAATCATTCCGGGATTAGTGTACTGCGTAACGCCACGCTACACAACTGTCCGAGGTTTTTTGAGGATCGATGAGGTAGTGGCGCAGTTCTTCAATTCCGAGGAATGGAAGTTGCGACGGAGGAAGCTCGCTAAGGTGAAAGTGCAGGACGGGGTTCAGGGAGGGCCACGCGCGAGCGGTCTGGGTCAGGGCCTGGGTCTTGGCCGGGCGCTGAAGGTCTTTGCGCGGCACGGAACGGATGGGACGCGTGGTTTTGGTTGGGAACTGACGGTTTCACCTTTGCACGAATTCGCTCAGGCCTGGGCGTCGTCTTTAGCTCAGAGTCGATGGTCAAGGGTCGTGCCCGCGCACCCTTCGCAAGATGCCGCGAAGGATGCGGCACCCATTGTGGGCCAGTTAAGGCTGCAAAAGCTAGGGTGCGCCACCCGCCTGACTGAGAATAACCGCCGAACAATACGGAAAGCAACAAGGAATACGGGAATCCTTACTCCCTGCTTTCTGATGATTGCGAACCGAGCATCACTGTCCGCTTTTTTCATCCTGTTCATTTTCAGGCTGTTGATGCGTGACCGCGCATGAGAGTTCGCCTTGCCGAGCATGAGATTCTGATGGTCATGATGGAGCTGCTGGTGCGGGACTTCGCGTATTCGGGCATCGTGAGCGACCTGAACGAGAAAGGCTACCGGATGAGGAACGGCAAGCCGCAGGGCCGCGTGGCGGTCTTCAATATGGTTCCGCGGCTGAGATAAAGGCTCGGCGCTGCTCCTCCTGATTGGATGAGTGAGAAGCGCATGGCTCCCAGCCGCGCTCCAGGGCGAGAAGATGACCCTGGAACTCAGCCATGGTTCCCGTTGAATAAGACTGGGCATACTCGCGCGCCTCGCTTTCCGACGAATCGGGAAAGAACCTGCGGAAGAGTTCGACCTTTTGAGACTGATCCGCCTCACCCATATAGAGCTTGTAGTCGATGCGCCCAGGCCGCAGCAGCGCCGGGTCCAGCGCTTCCAAGGCGTTTGTGGTCATGACGAACACCACGTTCTCCGGAGCGTGGAAGCCATCGAGTACGTTGAGCAGACCGGAGAGGGTGACGCCGCTGGCGCCGTTCTTTCCGGTATCGCGCGGCATCTCCTGCTGATCGGAGGGCGCCAACTCTCTTCGGCGATCGCCGGTACGCATGCAATCGATGTCCTCAAAGAGGATGAACGAATCTTCCGGCACATCGTTCATGGCCTTTTTGAGGGTCCGATCGTTGAACTCGGTGAGGTTGATGGCATAGAGGGACATGCCACAGTGTGCTGCGATGGCTGACACCATGGATGTCTTTCCGGTTCCGGGCGGTCCATAAAGGAGATAGCCGCGGTGGTATGGAACGCCGAGGCGTTGATACCGATGCCGAGATGTCCTGAACTTTTCAAGGTCCTGTAGCAGATGCTCCTTTTCTCCGGGCTTGAGGATGACGGATTCCAGCATCCGCGGGGAATAAGCCGATATGTCAGTCCAGCCTTCGTCGTAGACGTAGAGATTGGAAGCCTTCTCGACCTTGCGATGGTGACAGGCGACAATGCCCGCGACGAAGGCCTTGAGGACTTCGCGGTTGCGGCCGATGGTGGTGAAGGTGAGCGACTCCGTGCGGCGGTGACCGCGCGTTTCAGAGTTGTCACTGCGCGAGAACCAGACCCAGAACGGCCGCCCCGCATGGAAGAACCAGTGCGCACCCGGAGCCGGAATGAGCGCCAGTTCGGCGCCGCGCAGCGTGGTGTCAAGGTCGACACGGCGGATGCGCTTCATGAAGGGCTGCTCGCAGAACCATTCCTTGACCCAGCTGAACGCGATGTCGTCGTCGGTGACAGTGATGGTCATGGTGGATTGGCTCTCGATCCAGTACCACAGGCGGAGCGGCAGCGAACGCAGGAAGACGCCTACGCTGCCGACGATCATGAGAAGGAGACCGCCGGAGGCAAACTGGTTCTGGCCATCGAGAAGATGCTTCAGTAGAGAGAACATGGTCATCGTTTTCTAACCGGCGCGACGCCGGAGGTTATTTCGTTCTTCGGCGCGCAGGTTGGCGCGCAGACGTAGCTTTGCCTGCCGTTGGCGCGCGGCCAGATGGCAAACGAGGGAGCGACTGATGCGGCGCGCGAAGGTTCAGTCCTCATGCGAACGCAAGAATGCTCAGGGCTTGGGCTCAGCGCTTGGGATACGTGTGTGATGTGCTCTGAGATGCGGTCTTGGGGTTACCGCGAAGGGCAGGACATCCCATTGCAGCCGGGCCAATTTTGTGGCCTCGACTGCCCGCGCAGCGCGTTTGTTGATTGCGTTGTCATGCCGGGTGTCCTTTCAGTGAAGATCCTTGAAGAAGATGCCATAGATTGAGTGAAATTGCAACAGGAAATTGGCGGAGGGCGGGTGCGCCGGAAGCCTGTCATGCGGCCGCGTGCGGATCATTCCGTCAGCAGTGTACCGCGTAACGCTACGCTATACAGTCGTTCCGATTTTCCAATCCTTACAGCCGAGTCTTACTTGAGGATGGGGCCGAGGGAGCCGATGTTGTCGCCTAGCTGGGGGTCGACGCGGAAATCCCAGACTGACTGGTTGATGTCGGAGGCGGAGATGATTTCTACCAGCGCGTACTCGCCGATGGTGAGTGTTTGCTTCGGCTGGATGCGCATCCAGTGCTTGCCGGGAAGGACTTCGACTTTGGCTGGAATTACATCTTCGTCCTGGGTGACTGTGCCGTTGGGGCTCATGTGAATGGCGCCGACGATGCGCATTGCACGCCGCTCATCCACGCGCACGATGGCGAAACCGGAGGTTGCCGAATGCGCGCCGTGCTTGTGACTGTCCACTTCCTTTGCGCCATCCGTATTCACGGTCATGGAGTGGGAAACGACCTGCTCCGCGTGGCCGGTGGTCTCGAGCGACAGGTAAATGGCGGGGTCGTTCACATGCAGATGGATTTTGGCGTGCGCGCCGTTCAGCTCCAGGCTGGCCTTTTGACCGGCGAGCGGGTTGAACGTGCTGAGGCCATGCTTCGTTTTTGTGTTGGCGTTCAGCTCCGTGGGCAGCAACTCGACAAGCTCGGGTGTGCCTTCATAGGTGTCGAGGACGAAGACGCCATCCTCGTTGGGAAGTTCGAGTCCCTTGGCCACTTCGGGCATGCGGGCTTTCTCCTCGTCGCGCTCGGCGGCCTCTTCCTTGTCGATCTCCGATGCTTCTTTCATGGCGGGTGAGGCGCTGTCGTTTGCGGTATCGACAGGCTGGGCGACGTGGTCCCGCTCCCATTTGCGGGTGGCTTCCCAATCGATCAGGTCGAGGGGCAGTTCTTCCCATTCGCCGCCGCGCTCGATCGAGATGTAGCGCACACGATCGCCGACAACTTCGTACTTCCTTACCAGTTGATAGGTGCCGTCTTTCAGAATGAGGCGATGGTTGGCACCGGTGTTGGGCAGGTCGGGTTTGAGTGGAAGGGGTGTTTGCGGCTTTTGCGCCCGAGCGCCGCCGGCCAGCAGCAGAGCTGCCAGGGAGCAAGCCAAAACAGCGCGCGAATAAGAGAGGCGGATCATCGGAATCAAGTCTAGACCATGTTGTAGACGGACATGACTTAGACGAACGGGGGCGGCTCACGTTTGCTACTTTCTCTTGTCCAACTCCATGCGGTACGCGTAACCTCGTTTCTCTCACCCGCATCCAATATTGTGTATTCTTAAATGAAGGGGTCGTTGATTGGCAGGGTTTCGTTCAAATTTCCGCGGTAAACGCCACGCTAAGCTATTCGCTTTGCCGGTGGTGACCGTGGTGTGCCTCATCCTGCTGGCGCTGCTTACCGTAGTTCAGGTGGCGCACGTGCATCCGGTGGACACCGATGCCGACCACTGCCCGCTTTGCATTCTGCTGCAAACGGCCGCGCCTGTCGTCCTGACCGCGGCGATTATCGTTCTGATTCAAATAGAGACGCGAGCGCCGGTTTTTGAAGCGCGAACGGTCACGCGGTATTGGCATCCCCAGCTTTTTACACGCCCTCCTCCCGCAGGCTGCTAAGGCTTTCTTCCGATTTTCCTGTCTCAAATTGATCTGTTTTGCTCAGTGCTCATAAAAGGGGCAGGGCATTGGCACATCCCCAGAGGCTGAAGCTCACAATCGGAAAAAGCCCCAAATGCAAACGAAGATGCCGCGCGATTTCCCGGCGGCCAATCTCCCGCATTCAGCCAATTATTGGAGGCTTCCTATGTCGCTCAATCGCGGCACAATTCTTCGCATTCTTCCCGTCATCGCCTTGTTTGCCGCTGCGCTTACTGTGTCTGCCCAGGGCGGAAACGCAGGCGTCATTCGCGGCACGGTCACAGATCCGACCGGAGCTGTGATTCCCGGTGCAACGGTTCATCTCACAAACGGATCGAGCGGCCTGGATCGGTCCGCAATCTCCGACGCCAGTGGCCAGTTTGTGCTCACCAACATACCGTTCAACCCCTACCAGATCAACGTTGTTGCGAACGGCTTTGCTCCGTTGAACAAAGGCGTCGAGATTCGGTCGGTGGTGGGAACGACGATCAAGCTGGTTCTGCAGATTGCCAGCGCAAACCAGACAGTTACGGTGCAGGCCGGCGGGGACCTGGTGGAAAACGACCCCACTTTTCACACCGATGTGGACCGTGACCTGTTTATCAAGGTTCCGCTGGAGAGCGAGTCGTCGGGGCTGAGTTCGCTGGTTACGGAGTCGACGCCTGGCGTCTCGGCTGACTCCAATGGGCTGTTCCATGGACTCGGCGACCACGCCTCCAATTCATTTTCGGTAGACGGGCAGTCGATCACCGATCAGCAGAGCAAGGTTTTCTCGAACCAGATTCCCGCGGAATCGATTCAATCAATCGAAGTGATCAGTGGTGCGCCGCCTGCCGAATACGGCGGAAAGACGAGCCTGGTGATTGTGGCCACCACGCGGTCCGGGCAGGGTGTGACCAAGCCAACCGGCAGCATCAACAGTTCGTTCGGCACATTTGGCTCTGCGACGGCCGGCTTTGACCTGGCTTACGGCGGAAAGAAATGGGGAAACTTTGCTGAAGCCGACGGTCTCAACTCCGGGCGCTTCCTTGATCCGCCCGAATTCGCAGTCTTCCATGACAAGGGTAACGAGCAAAATGTGTTTGATCGCGTCGACTATACATTTTCGCCGGTCAACTCGCTCCATCTCGACGTGAACTATAGCCGCTCCTGGTTCCAGACCCCGAACTCCTACGACAACCTGAACGTGCAGAACGTGGTGAGCGGCGGGACGACGGCAAGCCCGGTCTTCGGGGCAGTCGGTAATGCGGACCAGCACTCCAAGATTGGGACGATTAATGTTTCGCCGACTTACACGCGAGTTATCGGACAGGACTCGGTGTTGAACGTGGGAGCGTTTGTGCGGCGCGACGAGTATAACTACTATCCCAGCGGCAACCCGCTTGCGGATCTTGGACCGTCGAATCTGCAAACATCATCTATAGCCCAATACCGCACCCTGACTAATGCCGCGGTGCATTCAGATTTCTCTTACTCCAAAGGAAGGCACACCTTCAAGGCGGGCGTGCAATATGGCCAGACTTTCCTGAACGAGAACGACACGCTGGGCGTGGTGGAAGCAAGTTACGACTCGCCCTGCATGGACGTTACCGGCAACCCGCTGCCTGGTTATTCCAATCCTGCGTCCTGTGATGGCGTAGTGGCGCTCCCGAATCCCAACTACGTCTCGGTGCTGGCGCCGTACGACCTTACCCGCGGCGGCAGCTTGTACACCTTTGCGGGACATACCGATGTGAAGGAACTGGGCCTGTTCGCGGAGGATCAGATCAAGGCCGGCAATTGGCTATTTAACCTGGGACTTCGTCAGGATGTGTACAACGGCCTGACGGAGGCCAAGCAGACGCAGCCTCGCGTGGGCATTGCTTATAACGTCAAGCCTTCTTCGACGGTGCTACGCATTTCATATGCGCGCACGCTGGAGACACCGTTCAACGAGAACCTGATTCTCTCGAGCGAGGGATGCGCCAACGCGGTGCTTTCGCCGCTGCTGAACTGTTCACCAGGCGTTGAACCAGCGCTGGCTCCCGGCTTCCGCAATGAATTTCATGCGGGATTCCAGCAGGCGGCGGGCAAGCATGTGGTGGTGAGCGGCGAATATATTTGGAAGTACACGCACAACGCTTTCGACTTCAGCGTGCTGGGCAACACGCCGATCACGTTCCCCATCGACTGGCATAGTTCCAAGATTCCGGGCTATGCGCTGAATGTGAATGTGCCTGAATTCCACAACTTCAGCGCGTACTCGGTCATGTCTTCGGTCGCCGCCCGGTTCTATCCGCCGCAAGTGGCCGGAGCCGGCGCAACTGTGGGTCAGACCGGCCTGCCCTTCCGCATCGACCACGACGAAAGATTCAACCAGACCACGCACATACAGTACACGCTGGCCAAGGGCGGCAAGTTCGTTACCGGGATATGGGGTGGCTTCAACTGGCGTTACGACAGCGGCCTCGTGGCCGGATCCACTCCCTGCTACGGCATCACGGACCCCAATACTCCCTGCGGAAACAGTTCAACCATGCTGAACGGCGCGCCTGCCATAGCGATGGTGGACACGAATATTCCGCCGACAATCAACCCAGTTACCGGAGCGAGCGTTGCGCTGCCGTTGACGGCGGACGAGGAGTTTCAGGCGGGATTTGCCTGCAACGGTGTGAGGGCTACCCCCACGCGGGCGCTGCCTTCGGTGTGCCCGGCCTCGGAGTTTACATCAAACTTGATCAACATTCCGGCGCCCGGAACCGGCGACAACGACCACAACCCGCAGCGCATTGCGCCGCGCGATTTGTTCGATGCTTCGATTGGCAAGGACAACATCTTCCACAAGGAGCATTTCAAAACGAACCTCGACCTGACGGCGATTAATGTGACTGACAAATACGCGCTGTATAACTTCCTGTCTACCTTCAGCGGCACGCACTATGTAACTCCGCGGGCTATGACGGCAAAGATCACATTGAACTTTTAATCGCCCTATACGTAATAACAATTAAACTTGACGCGCCGCGGAGACTGACCTTTCCGCGGCTCGTCCGTCCCAAGCAATGCAGGGCTCAGCGGAGCCCTGCGCACTCCCCTCTGTACGGAGGATCTATGAAAGAAGGATCCATGAAAACATCCAGAGCTTGTCCGCAAATTGCCTTCCTGATTACCGCATTTCTGTTTGCAATCTGCTCCATTGCTGGATACGGCCAAGCGGCTGCTACCAGTCCAACCGCGTCTACAAGCGCTGCTCCGGCTCAGGCAGGGCCGCCGGTTTTGGCGGCGAAGATCGCCGGAAATCTGAGCACCAAAACGGCGAAGGTCGGAGATCCTGTGGTGGCCAAGACGATTACCACGTTGAAGTTGAGCGACGGCGTGGAAATTCCTAAGGGATCGAGGATTGTGGGTAGCGTTGCGGCGGTTAAATCCGCTCAGGATGGAGGCGGGACGTCCGCGTTGGCCATCAAGATTGACCAGGTTGAGATGAAGGACAACAAGTTTATGCGCGTTGCGGGGCTCATTACGGCGATTGGACCATTTCCGGATGATCTCGGTCTCGGATACAACTCGGTTCTGGGACGCGGCGGAGTTGGTTCCACCGTGGGGCTCGACCCATCTCTTGGTCATGGAGCTGCGGTGAATCGCGGGGACCCGGATATTCCGCGGGGAAGCACGCTCGAGGGCGTCAAGCTGGGAGCCAAGTTTGACCCGGATCGGGCTTCTGAACTGCGTGGCGTGAAGCGCGACATCAAGCTGGATTCGACAGTCATGATCAAGGTGGCGCTGTACCGTACGAATGCGGGATAGGGACGGCGGATCTGGCTGCGCGTTTGACTTTCCCTCACCTTCTGCTGAGAATTGCAATCGGGCTGATTGCGCGTTTGCGCAGTGGCTTAAACCTTCTCGGATCAAGGAATGAGGGCTCCATGCCTGTTTTTCGCATTAGAACCACAACGATCCTGGTAATTGCCGCACTTCTGTGCTTCTTCAACCATGCGACCGGGCAGGCCCCGGCGGCTCCTGCTGCGGAGCCTTCGGCGCTGGTGATGGTGGCCAAGATCGACGGGAGGCTGAGCACCAAGAATGCCAAGGTGGGCGATACGATCTCGGCCAAGATTCTGAGGTCGTGGAAGTTGACGGACGGAACGGATATTCCCAAGGGATCGAAGATTTCGGGCAAGGTGGCATTAATCAAGTCGAAGAGGGACGGGAATGGGAATTCGATGCTGAGTTTCCGGCTCGACGAGATTGAGGTGAAGGGCGGCGCGGCGGTTCCGGTTCATGGGATGGTGGTGGCAATTGGTCCTTCAATGGGTCCGGACAAGAACGGATTGGGACCTAACTCGGTGCTGTCGCGCAGTTCCAGCGTAAACACCGATACTTCGAGCACCGGTCGCGGAGTGGGTTCCACGAATGGATTGGACCCTCATACCGGTCTCAGCGGAGGGAACGTGAAGGACGAGGACAATATTCCGCTGGGAAGCACGATGCCGGGTGTGAGCCTGGGGCGGCATCTGGATGCGGACTGGACGACGATCCTGCAAGGGGTCAAGGAAGATATTGATCTGGATTCCGATGTGCTGATCAAGGTGCAGTTGAAGTAGTTGGAAGCTGGTGGTCCGTGGTCAGTGGTCAGTGATCCGGAGCGATCAGGGATCCGCGGGAATGCGCATGGATGGTCAAATTCCCAAACCAGATTCCCGCTGCTTTGCATAGGCACGCAGATACGCGGCGTGAACATCGGTGTGGAAGCAGGCGAAGATCACTTTCTCAACTTCATCGTTTTGGATCAATTCAACCATGGCTTCCCGCATCGCAATTTCGACTGCGGCTTCGATCGGAAACCGGTAGATGCCGCAGCTGATGGCCGGAAAAGCCAGGGTCTTGAGACGGTATTCGCGCGCTATGGCAAAACAGGACGCGTAGCAACGTTCGAGCAATTCGCGCTCTCCATGATTGCCGCCATTCCATACCGGACCGACGGTATGAATGATGAACCTGGCGGGGAGCCGATAGCCGCCGGTGATTTTTGCTTCGCCGGTCTTGCAACCCCCGAGCAAACGGCACTCGTGAAGAAGGTCGGGGCCGGCTGCACGGTGGATTGCGCCGTCCACTCCTCCTCCGCCTAACAACGAGCTGTTTGCGGCGTTTACGATGGCGTCAACGGCGAGCGTGGTGATGTCTGTTCTGACGATTTCGATTCGTTCCATTGTTCGCTGAGCCTGCCTCGATCTCGAGATTGGTGCGGCTGCCCCAGACGGCAGGATAGGTCCAAGCATCGGTCGCGGCAAGCCGAATCAGGAACAAATCGTCAGCAGCGGACAAATGAAAGGGGCTATTTCGACCATAGCTTCCAAAACATCAGGGATGCGAGGAACACGTGGGCGTCCTCGGTATTCTTGATCGCATCCCAATCCGTGAAAAGCTGGGTCGCAAGAGCAACAGCATCCTGAGCGGCCGCGCGATCGAAGCGAAGTGCGACATCGTAATCTGCTTTGTGCCGCTCGTCCTGCAAGCGGACGAAACTCCGCGCGACGGATACGAGGGCAGCGGGCATGGGATCTGTCACGAATGGCTTGATGTTTTCTGGAAGGTTCCCGGACTCAAAGCTCTTCGCAGCCTGCTTCATCGCTCCATGTTCGAGGGATCTTTGGATTCTTTCACATAGCCCAATCGGCACAGCCGGGCTTGCCTGCGATGCCGAGCTTGCCGATAGAAGATGGAATACGGCGTAGTAGGATGTCGAGACGGCTCGCCGCAGACTCGCCTGCCTGGGTCGTCGCTGCTCACGTTGCGCCAGAAACTGGGCTTGCTCAAGCAGATCGTCGGGCAGAGGCATCTACTTACCTTTTCGCTTTTCGCCGATCCGAACATAGGGGTACCGCTGCAAACGAAGTCTGCCAAAGCGGTCGAGAAGGAGATTGGAGAAACTGTTCCAGTGAGAGACTGTTTCCTGCGAGTATCTCTGCTCCGGAGAGACCAGCACTGTTACATAAAAGGCGGGATCGCCGGTGGAGTCTTCCCCCTTCGTCACCTCGTACCCCTTAACAAAGGACGGGTAATTGCCCTCTTCTCGCAAGACGTTCATTAAATTTTGAACCAACATACGCCAAAACTCGATCCGGTCCTCTTCCGTAAGCGGGCGAATCGTGCTCAGCGGAACGGTTTCTTCGTAATTTGTGTTCTTCACCTGAAAAGTTGCTGTTCTTGCCGCGACATCGACGCGGATCACCTCCAGATCCCCGTAATGTCCCTGAGTTGCAATCTGAGGTCGTTTTTCCTTTAGAACTGCTCGATTGCTCGCCATTAGCGTCCTCGCACCTAGTCTGTAGTTTAGTCCGATTTTTCCTCAGGGTGTTTGGAATGAAGTGCTGAGCCGGCGATTTTTCTGTTTCCTAGAGGGGGGCAACTCTGGCATACTTGATTGTGCCCACCAGGTACGTCCAACCCCAACATTCCAATCAAGAGGTCGCAGCGATGTCGGCAAAGTATGTCTTTGTGACGGGCGGAGTCGTGTCCAGTTTAGGAAAAGGCCTGGCGGCCGCTTCCATCGGGTGTTTGCTTGAGAGCCGCGGCCTTCGCGTGAACCTGATGAAGTTCGATCCCTACCTGAATGTGGATCCCGGGACCATGTCGCCGTTTCAGCATGGCGAGGTATTTGTGACGGACGACGGGGCGGAGACGGATCTGGACCTGGGGCATTACGAGCGCTTTACCCACGCGCCGCTCTCCCGCGACAACAACCTCACCACCGGGCGCATCTACGAACAGATCATTTTGAAGGAGCGTCGCGGCGACTATCTTGGCAAGACGGTCCAGGTGATTCCGCATGTGACCAATGAGATTAAGAACGCCATGCGCAAGGTTTCGTCGAATGGCGCGGACGTGACGATTGTGGAGATTGGCGGGACGGTCGGCGACATTGAATCACTGCCGTTTCTTGAGGCGATCCGCCAGATGCGTCAGGAGTTGGGCCGCGAGAACACCGTGTTCGTTCACCTGACGCTGGTGCCGTGGATTGCCGCCGCACAGGAACTGAAGACCAAGCCGACGCAGCACTCGGTGAAGGAACTGCTCGGGATCGGCATCCAGGCGGACATTCTGCTTTGCCGGAGTGACCGCAACCTGAGCCGGGATATCAAGCAGAAGATCGCGCAGTTCTGCAACGTGGAAGAGCGGGCCGTGGTGGGCGCGACGACTGTGCCTTTCATCTATGAAGTGCCGTTGCGTTTTGCCGAAGAGGGGCTGGACACGCTGATTCTGAAATACCTGCACAAGGATGCGCCCGAGGCGAACCTGACTGCATGGAAGGACCTGGTGGACCGCTGCTATCACCCGAAAGACGATGTGAATATAGCCATTGTGGGGAAGTATGTGGAGTATGAAGACAGTTACAAGTCGCTGAAGGAAGCACTTACTCACGGCGCGGTGTCTCAGAATCTCAAACTGAAGATTACATGGATCGAGGCCGAGGGGCTGGAATCGAAAACTCCGGACGATCGGAGTTATGAAGATCAGCTGCAAGGATTTGATGGAATCCTGGTACCGGGCGGCTTTGGAAAGCGCGGCATCGAGGGCATGTTGAACGCTATCCGCTATGCGCGCGAGCACCAGGTGCCGTACTTCGGAATCTGCCTGGGGATGCAGACGGCGTGCATTGAGTTTGCGCGCAACGTTTGCGGGTTGAAGGACGCGAACTCGAGCGAATTTGACCCGGCAAGCCAGCACCGCATTATTTACAAACTGCGCGAGCTGCTGGGTGTGGAAGAGATGGGCGGGACCATGCGGCTCGGCGCGTGGACGTGCATTCTGCAGGAGGATTCGCTGGCAGCGAAAGCTTACGGCGGGGCGACGGAGATCAGCGAGCGGCATCGGCACCGGTATGAGTTCAATCGGGAATATGAGGCGCTGCTGACGGGCGGGGGATTGCGCCTGAGCGGGACGACTCCCGATCAGACTTATGTGGAGATTGTGGAGTTGCCGGGGCATCCTTATTTCCTGGGCTGCCAGTTTCACCCGGAGTTCAAGTCGAAGCCGCTGGAGCCGCATCCGCTGTTTCGGGAGTTTATTACGGCTAGTTACGGGAGCCGTGGAACCAAAAAAAAAGAGGTAACTGAGGCCATTGCTCAGTCGATATGAATTGCATGTTCAACCGAGCAGTAGCGAACGATTAGTCTTCCCTGCGAGGGCCCGGTCAAATGTGACGAGCGTCAAGTTCGCGGTCTCGACGAATGCCGTGAGGTAGGCGTCCATCCACACTTTTGGAGAGGCAGTGCCTGCTGCGGTCATATTCCGTAACGGCGTTTCCAAATCCTGCGGTTCGTCTGCCCAGACCAACTGGCCTGTGGAGACCCAGCGGTCATAGAGGTGCCAGGACGCCTGCTGAGACAGTACATCCTGCTCCATTACGGCGGTGGTTGTCAGGATTCGAAAGAGTCCGAGCTGCGTTTGCCGGCAAAAGACGAGGCGTGCTCTGGTGGGCAGATCCTCGTACCAGCCTTGCGCGACCCCATTATGAACGTGGTGCTGGTAGTTCAGCGCGACCCAGACATTCACATCAGGAAAAAGCAATGAGGTCATCGATCTGCTCGTTGGTCAGGTTTAGTGTGCCGGGCCGGGAGGATGGAATTACGGGGATCCGCATTTTGCGAATCTGGATTCCTTCGGCAGACTCGAGTTCCCGCTTGAGCGCGCGCAGCACGATTTCGCGTACTGGCTTTTTTTCCCGCGCAGCCTTGATCTTGAGTTCGCAATAGGTCTCGTCGGGGATGTCGATGGTGGTACGCATGGAAGAAGTGTACCATATTCATGCTTTCATGGTACATATTTATGTATTTATGAAATCTCATGAGTGGACAATCTTTCAGCAATGTAGGGAATCTAAAGTGTTAGTGGTGCTGTGCTGTGTGTTATTGACAAAGGGCTTACAGCGGGCCTATCTTTCACCCTGTTTTGAGAATGGAGTATTGAACCAAATGGCGTACTTTGAACTTCAACCCGCAGAATCGGACCTTCAGCAGTTGGCTGAGCAGTACTGGGAGAAAATTGGCGAAAAGGAGCAGCAGCTTGAGCAAGCTGCCTTTGAAGCCGGGGAATCGATTCGAAACGGGGAATATACACTTGCAAACCTTGAGACCATCGTTCGCTGGAAATCGGAACGCGTGGTGCACTACCTGATTGCCAACAGCGAAGCGCAGATCAGGAGAATTCTCGCGGTCGCCGCTTCGCCGGAGACCTCGACACGGGGAGCGATCAACGCCCTGACCGAGTTGCGCGGTGTGGACCTGCCGATTGCTTCCGCGATCCTGGCGTGCATTGAACCGGAGCGGTATACGGTGCTGGATTTTCGTGCTCTGGAAGCGCTTGGGCATGCGCGCCACGATGTGGATTTCTACGTGGAATATGTGGCGTTTTGCAAGCATCTGGCCGACTGCAGAGTGATTGAGCCACAACAGGAATTGCCGGGGCCGACGCGGATGCATGCGCTGGAGCGGGCGCTCTGGGAGTGGTCGCGCAGCCGCCCGGAGCTGGACGAGTTTCCTGAGTCGGTGTTCGCGGCGCACCTGGCGGCACGATAGAATTGCGTTTGTGAGCAACACATTTGAAGTAGGGCCGGTCCACGTTGGCGCGGGCCGGCTTTTTCTGATCGCGGGGCCGTGTGTCATCGAGTCGGAGGCCCATGCAAGGTCGATGGCCGAGGCCATCCAGCGGATCACGTCTGACCTGGGCATCCCTTATATTTTCAAGGCCAGCTATGACAAGGCCAACCGCACCAGCGTGAAGAGCTTTCGCGGGCCGGGGCTGCGAGAGGGTACGCGGATTCTGGGCGCGCTGGCGAAGGATACCGGGCTGCCGGTGCTGACCGATGTGCATGAACCGAGCCACTGCGAGGTGGCTGCGGAGGCTGTGGACGTGCTGCAGATTCCGGCGTTCCTTTGCCGCCAGACGGATTTGCTGGTGGCGGCGGGCAAGACCGGGCGCGCGGTGAACATCAAAAAGGGCCAGTTCGTGGCGCCGTGGGACATGAATCATCCGGTCGAGAAGGTGCGGTCAACGGGGAATGACCGGGTGTTTCTAACGGAGCGGGGAGCCAGCTTTGGCTACAACACGCTGGTGGTCGATTACCGCTCGCTGCCGGAGATGCGGCGGCTGGCGCCGGTGGTGTTTGATGGGACGCATTCGGTGCAGCAGCCTTCGGCGGCAAATGGGGTAAGCGGAGGGCAGCCGGAGTTTATTCCGCTGCTGGCGCGGGCGGCGGTGGCGGCTGGGGTGGATGGGCTGTTTCTTGAGGTGCACGACGATCCCGCCCACGCCAAGTCGGACGGCGCGAACGCGCTGGACTTGAAGCTGCTGAAGCCGCTGCTGGAAAAGCTGCTGGCTATTCATGCGGCGGCGGGCGAGTGACGGATTCCGCGCGGTGATCTCCGTGCGAGGCTATGAGGCTCAGGGGAGTGCTACCGCAGCTTTGGACGTGGAGACCGTGCGCTGCCTGGTGGCGGCCTGCGCTACGAAATAGAAGGCAATCCAGAGGAGACTGGCTGCGCACATCCAGGCTGCGGATAATCCAAAGGCGAGGATGATGATGGCCTGCACGCCGAAGTATGCGGCGAGCGCGTCGACGCTGCGATATGCGCCGCGAACGGCCAACCAGATGAGCGCCGGGAGGATCAGGATGAAGTCGTGATACCAGCAGTACGGGGAGCTGGCGACGGAAATAATGAGAAGAAGCGGCAGGTGAGTCTGCCAATCCCACGAACGCCGGTGCTTGATCCAATAGGGGATGAACCAGGCCAGTCCAAAGAGGCATGGCAGGAATTGAAGACCCTGGTGCTGCATGCCGAAAAGGCTGCGCAGAGCGCCACCGACGCCGGATGAGGTTTCGATGGCGGCGCCTACGGTGTGGCGGAGATAGTCGGCGGAGTTGGGGTTTAGGACGAAAGCGGCGGCGGTGGCGGCGCCGTAGCTGAGTGCGGCTCCTAATAGCACTTTCCACCCGCGCTGCTGCACAACCCAGAGGACGATCGCGAGGAAGAGGAGATAGAGAAGATGCGGCTTGAATCCGAGGCCGAGCAGAACGATGCCCGCGAGGAAATGGCGCTGCGAGCGAATGAGTAGCAGAAATGCGGTGAGGCAGGCTAGGAGAACCGGGGTGATCTGGCCCATCAATTCGGCACTTGCCATGGGGATGAAGGTGGCGCAGACGAGGAGGGCGATCCATGACTTGGATTTTTGGCCGCCAAAGTAATGCCAGAGGCCGACGGCGGAGAGGGCATTGAGGACTAGAGAAACTGCAAACCACGCCATCTGGGCCGCGCGGAATGAGGGGTAAGCCATGACGGCTAGAAAGGGCAATCCCCAGGGCGGGCAAAATGTCATCATCGGAGCAGCGTTGCGCCAGCCGAGGGATCGTTGGATGACAAGCGTGGCGGGAGCGGAATAAGGATGTCCGCCGGTGAGAAACAAGCGGCCGGCTGTCCAATAGGTGAAGAAGTCATAGAGCTGGGGGTGGGCAAACCAGATCCAGACTCGAATGGCGATGAGCGGCGAACAGCAGATGAGGATAAACGGCCAGCGCGCTTGCGTTGGGGATGGTTTGACGGAGTTTAGCGCGGGTTCTGGCTTGTTGCTCATGCTGTGTGGTGTTAGCAGGCCCTAGTCTAAAGGCTGAGCGGCGGCGTTGACTAATCCGCGGCGGCAGCCGCGGAGCCGCTATGGATGCTGGGAAGACGGACTGTTCCGCGAAGCCCATAATGAACAAGCGAACGCCAAGTCGGATATGGGGCCAGCGCGCTCGACCTGAAGCTGCTGAAACCCTTGCTGGAGACGCTGCAGGCGATTCATGAGGCGGTGGGAAATTAAAAGCGCCTGGCGTTAAACAGCCCGAATCTCCAGAGTTTTCCCAAGCGCTTTCAGGGCGATGGCGATGCCGTCGATCTTGGACTTGTGGCGTGGGTTGATGAGACGCGTTACTTCCTGTGGGGTCACTTGCAGGCGGCGCGCTAGTTCTGCTGGACGGACTTTCTGGGCGATCATTTCGTTCAGGAGCAGGACCTTGGCGGAGACGCTTGCGGGCAACTCAACCATATACTGGCCACGCTTTGGCCTGGAGGGTTTGGGAATTGGACGTTCTGATTCCAGATAGAAGTCCAGTGCGGATTCAAGAACGTCCGCAGCATGCCGCATTGTGTCCTCGATCTTTTCTCCCTGTGTGATGGCCTCGGGAATATCGGGAAAGGTGACCACAAACCCACCTTCCTCTGCTGGTTCGAAATTTGCCGGATAGCGCAACATACCGTCCTCCTACTTGAGCCCGAGCTGTTTCTTGATGCCCTGAACCAAACCTGTTTTGAGTTCCTTGGAGTGCATCGCAGAAAGGAAGTTTTTCCCTTCAACAACACCTTCAGGTGGGAGCCCTTGGCTGGTTCAAACGTTGCTCCCTGAGCTGTTAGCCACCGCTTGAACCCGCTGCTTTTCACTGACCGACTATAAGCATTTTTGCTTATAGAGTCGACGGCTGAGGAGCGGGGTGGGACCGATGTGCCGATCAGGGCCTGTTAGCATTTTCCTATGCATTTTTCATATTGCCGTCATTCTTACCGCGCATTGGCTGCGAACTGCGTCATTTTTGCCTTAAGCATTGCCCTAGCCGTTTCTGGCGCTCTCGCTCAAAAGGCCATACCCGCTAAGGCGCCCGACGCGGGTCGCAATGAAGAAGCGCTGAAAAACGCTAGCCGGGTTCATTCGGTTGGGCAGGTCGCGGTGTCGCCGGACGGCAAGCACCTGGCGTGGATCCAGATGGCCAAAGAGGGAGCGGAAATTCGCGTTGCCCCTTTCGACGATTTGGGGAAGAGTGAGCGCGTCACAGCAGCCGCCAAATCCGAGCAGCACTGCCATGAAGGGCAAATTGCATGGGCTCCGGACTCGAAAGCCCTGGCGTTCTTTTCCGATTGTGCGCGGCTCAGTGAACAGACCGATCTCTACCTGGCGCAACTGAATGGCAAGGCGGCGAAGCGTCTTACCAATCTGACAGGCTACGTCGCAGCGCCCGCGTTTTCTCCGGACGGAAGCTCTGTCGGATTCCTTTATGTGGAAGGCGCAACGCGCGCGGCTGGAGCGCTGGCGGCGATGAAACCACCTTCCGGCGTGATTGGCGAAGACGGGATCGAGATTCAGCGTGTTGCCGTGGCGCGGACCGACGCTTCAAAGCCGGCTGCGCCGATGCAGGTGACGCCCGCTAATCTCCATGTGTATGAATTCAACTGGTCTCCCGATTCCAAATCATTTGCGTACGTCGCTGCGAATCCTCCGGGAGAAAACAACTGGTGGGTGGCGAAGCTGTACACGCAGGCAATGGGAGGGACACCGAGCGCGATTCTGACTCCGGCGGAGGTTGCGGGGCCGCTCCATGGACTGCAGATCGCGGTTCCGCGCTGGTCGCCTGACGGCAAGCTGATCGCCTTCATTGGTGGGCTGATGAGCGACCAGGGATCGACGGGCGGCGACGTGTGGGTTGTGCCATCCGCGGGAGGGCCGCCGGCAAACCTGACCCCGAACCGGCCCACCACACCGGCATGGATTGAGTGGCAAAGTCCCGATCATCTTTTTGTCAGCGAACTGGCGGGCGGCAATTCTCAGTTGATCCGCCTGCACCTCACAGACGACCCGGGCAGCGGCAGCATCTCTGCCAGTTTCGGTGCTCCGATCTTCAGCATTCCGGGCAGCGTTGGAGACGGGCGGCTTGAGATGAGTCTTTCTTCCACGGCCGACCGCAGCCTCTTCGTGTTTCACGCCAGCACGTTTGATCGTCCCCAGGAGATTTATGCGGCCAAACCGAGCACGGTGATGAGCAGCGGTCTCGAGGGAGTCATCCAATTGACGCATATGAACGATGGCGTGGAGCCCTCCTGGGGCAAGTCCGTTTCGCTCACATGGGCCAGCGGCAAGTTTCATGTGCAGGGCTGGTTGATGCTGCCGAAGGATTACGATCCGGCAAAAAAATATCCGATGATCGTGGAAGTGCACGGTGGACCGGCTTCCGCCGTGGTAGCGCGCTGGACTGGGCGTGGAATCCTCAGCCCGTCGGAATTTTCGGAGCTGGGATATTTTGTACTGCAGCCTAACCCTCGAGGCAGTTATGGCCAGGGCGAGGAGTTTACCCAGGCCAATCGGAAGGACTTCGGGTACGGCGACCTTCAAGACATTCTTGCCGGTCTGGACGCGGCGGAGGCCAAGTACTCCATCGACAACAATCGCGTGGGCTTGACGGGGTGGAGTTATGGAGGGTTCACGACCATGTTCGCCGTAACGCAGACGCAGCGATTCAAGGCCGCGGTGGCGGGCGCGGGCATCTCCAACTGGAAAAGCTATTACGGCGAGAATTCCATCGATCAGTGGATGATTCCGTATTTCGGCGCTTCTGTGTACGACGATCCTGCGGTGTATGCGAAGAGCTCGGCGATCGACTTTATCAAGCAGGCGCATACGCCGACGCTGGTGGTGGTGGGCGACCGGGACGGGGAGTGTCCGGCGCCGCAATCGTATGAGTTCTGGCACGCGCTACGCGATGAGGATGTGCCCTCACAGCTGGTGGTTTACGCGAACGAAGGCCACGGATTTGTGGATCCGGCGCATCGGCGCGACGTGATGGATCGGGCGGAGAATTGGTTTGCGAAGTACATGCCGGCGGGGAACTAGGGTCCTGTCTCGAAACTTCTTGTGAGAATTGCGAGAAGACAAATGCTTCTGCAGTAGAACCGTCGTCAGGGAGCGACGATCTGTCTCCGTCGCTGATCGCTTACCTTCCTGATTGCGCTCATATCGCCAATCGCCCGTATCTCCCACAACGTCCCATACTTCAGGGCCGGATGTTGCGCCATGAGCTCGATAGCATGATTCATGTCCCGCGCCTCAAGCACGCCAATGCCGCCGAGCTGCTCCTTGGTCTCCGCATAGGGTCCGTCGGTCGTCGCGACTTTGCCGTTCTTCCAGGACAGGGTCAAGGCGGTTTCCGCAGGCTCAAGGCCTTCTCCCCAGACTGAGTTTCCGCTGGCGCGAAGATGGTCGTCGTATTCAAAGCATGCGTCGAACATGGCGTTTCGTTCGCTCTCCGTCAAGTCATCGAATTTGCTTTTGTCGTAGTAGCCCAAACAGATGTATTTCATGGTTCTCTCCTCTTTGATCCTGGCTTCGGTGGGAGCCGGCAGCACGGCTCAAGAAAATGTTGCCGTCACTGTTTCAAGTAACGAAGCGCGACACTTCCTGATTTAAAAATCTTCGACTCAACAAGTTTGAGTTGCGGTCTCTGCGGCAGGCTGACGCCATCCAACAACCGTCTTCCTTTTCCTGCAACGACCGGGCTGACCACAAAGAGATATTCGTCCACCAGATCAAGCGCTATGAGTTGTGAAGCGAGATCGACACCGCCGACCAAAATGATCTTGCCCGGTTCCTGTTTCAGTTTCAGAATTTCGTCGTGGAGGTCCTCACGAACAATGCGCGTATTGCTGGCTTCAACACTGTCCAATATTCGCGAAAAAACCACTTTGTCCGTTGAGACCCATGCGCGGGCGAAGTCGGTATCCGCTTTTGACTCATTGGGGTTTTTGAGTACATCGGGCCAATAGGGAACCATCAATTGCCAGGTCTTCCGGCCAAAGATCTGCAGGTCCGCCGTTCTGGTCAGATGAGTAAAGTATTCAAGTTTTTCGTCATCGACTTGTTGTGGGACGTGGTCGACGCAGCCGTCCAACGTAATGTTGATGGCATAGATCAAATTTCTCATGGATTGTCATGACCTCCTTGTAGGTAGCAGCGATTATGAGAGTCTGAGGTGTTGCTCACGCAATCGCTCATCCTCTCGACTGTTCATCCTATAGTCGTTGGGGAGATAGAAAATCGACAGCTATCCAAATTTTTATTTTCACTGCCTTTCTCATGACCTTTCAGGTGAGCCGGCAGGGAATGCGCTGCATCTTTCCTGGCGGCATTGCAGTCTTATCTGAGGGGAGCAGTGATCTTCACGGCCACAGTGGCCTAAGCTAACCTGTATTTCCCAGGAGAAGCAATGGATTACGTAAATCTTGGCAAGACCGGACTCAAAGTTTCCCGTATCTGCCTTGGCTGTATGACCTACGGGTCGCCGGCCACGGGCGAGCCAAAGGCCGGCAGGCACGCATGGACTCTGAATGAAGAGCAAAGCCAGCCTTTTCTGCGCCAGGCGCTCGATCTCGGCATCAACTTTTTCGATACCGCCAATGTATATTCAAGCGGCGACAGCGAAACCGTGGTTGGCCGCTTTCTAAAGGCCAACACCCGCCGCGAAGCCGTCGTTATTGCCACCAAGCTCCAGGGCCTTATGCGCGATGAACCCAACGGCCATGGCCTTTCGCGCAAAGCTATCTTTTATGAACTCGACCAGAGCCTCCAGCGTCTTCAGACGGACTACGTCGACCTCTATCAAATTCACCGCTGGGACTACGAAACGCCCATCGAAGAAACCCTGGAAGCGCTGCACGATGTGGTCAAGTCCGGCAAGGTGCGCTACATCGGTGCGTCATCGATGTACGCATGGCAATTTACGAAGGCACTCTATCTTGCCGACCTGCATGGCTGGACGCGCTTCGTCTCCATGCAGAATCATTTTAACCTGCTTTATCGCGAAGAGGAACGGGAGATGCTCGGCGTGTGCCAGTCGGAGGGCATCGGCGTCATTCCCTGGAGCCCTCTGGCCCGTGGCCGCCTTACGCGCCCCTGGCAGAGCGAGACCACCAAACGCTTTGAAACGGATAAGTTCGGAAATTCGATGTATGGCAAGACCGAAGAAGCCGACAAACAGGTCGTTGACCGTCTCGGTGAGATTGCCGAAAAGCGGGTCGTGCCCATGGCGCAACTTGCTCTTGCGTGGCTGCTCAGCAAGCCGGCCATCACAGCGCCCATTGTAGGAGCGACCAAGCCCCACCACCTTCAAGACGCGGTAGCAGCCCTCTCCTTGAAACTCACGCCCGAGGAGATTACTTCACTGGAGGAGCCGTACACGCCGCATCCAGTGCTCGGCTTTAGTTAGATGAGGTCAGTCCGTAGCTTTTGGGGATGGGGGATGGGAGAGCCGCCGGACATTCGTTATTTCAACTGGCGAATCCGCTCCTGCAGGAATCGCCGCTCCGGTTCCTGCTGGGTCAGCTCCAGCGCTTTCTCATAAGAGGACCGGGCCTCGGCGGTCCTGCCCAGCTTGCGATACATATCGGCGCGGGCTGAATGAGCCAGGGAATAATTTGCCAGTTCGCCCTGTGCCAATATCGCGTCGATATGCTTGAGACCGGCCTCTGGGCCATCGCGCATGGCAATGGCTACAGCACGATTTAGATATGTAACTGGCGAAGGTTGAAGGCGCACCAATTGGTTGTAAAGCGCAACAATCTGCCGCCAATCGGTTGCGGCGGGCGATTCAGCCTCCGCATGAACGGCTGCGATGGCAGCCTGCAATGTGTAAGTGCCGAAGCGGTGGGAACGCAGGGCCTTCTCCACCAAAGCTACGCCCTCCGCGATCTGCTCCCGGTTCCACAGCGAGCGGTCTTGATCGTCCAGCAAAATCAGTTCTCCGGTTGGAGAGGTTCTCGCCGGCCGGCGGGATTCCTGCAGCAACATGAGGGCAAGCAGCCCGATGCCTTCCGGCTCTGGAAGGAGTTCGTTCAGCAGCCGGCCGAGACGAATCGCTTCGCTGGTCAACTCGGCCCGGGTTACCTCCGCTCCCGCCGCGGCAGAGTAGCCCTCGTTGAAGACCAGATACACGACCTGAAGTACGGCTCCTAACCTTGCCGGCAATTCATGCGATGCGGGCACCTGGTAAGGAATCGCCTTATCTCGGATGACGGCCTTGGCGCGCACAATGCGCTGGGCGAGCGTTGCGGGTGTAACCAGAAATGCGCGGGCAATCTCCTCGGTTGTGAGGCCGCAAACTTCACGCAGGGTGAGCGCTATCTGGGCTTCCGGAGGCAGAGCGGGATGGCAGCAGGTGAAAATCAGACGGAGGCGATCGTCCTCAATCTCTTCATTCTCGATCTCTTCGTTTCCGCCCGGGGCATCGTTGTCGCGCGATTCAATATGGGCAACCAGATCTCTCTCGGTTCCATTGAAGCGCGCGCGGCGGCGCATCGCGTCTATGGCCTTGAAGCGGGCCGTTGAAATAAGCCAGGGGCGGGGCTTCGCTGGAATGCCGGCCAGCGTCCAGGACTCCAATGCGGCGGCGAACGCCTCGTGCATCGACTCTTCGGCCAGCTCCAGGTCTCCGAGGAGGCGCACGAGCGTGGCCAAAACCCGACCCGACTCCGACCGGTAGAGAGTCTCAAGGGTCTGGCGGAGTTGTTCGGGCGCGGGCGACGGCGTCGGCGCAGGAAGCGGCATGTACGCCAAACTAGCAAACGGAGGGTCTCAATACAACTGCGCTCAGAGTGACACCGGCAATTAGGGGAAGAATCTCAGGCTCGGGGCGCTGGAGGATAAGCGTTCCGCGGATCTTGCTCCCAATCCTGCGCTGGCGCAGTCTATTGATTGATAGCAAGACACAAGGGTCGCAGGGCAGCGGGGTGAGCCGGCTTTCGGGAGGGTCACCCCGTCCTGATACACTTTTCATTGGAGTGTTCAGAGCGTGTCTCGCCGGTCGGCTTTGGGTAAGAGCGGAGCGCCGGGGGCGGTCGTTTTGATCGGATTCCAGCGGCTGCGGGCTGGCCATGCGCCGAGTTGACGGGCCGCTATAGAGGGTTTTCAGAGGGAATGTGGTTTTCAGGATCGGCAGGCAATTGAGCCGTTCCAGCCGGCGGCTTCTTTGGAAATCCTATAACCCATTTTTTACGGATTCGGAGAGACCGTTCCGCGGTTCGAAGAGGCGGGGCGGGGAGGATTCATGCGGCGGTTTTTGACGCTTATTTGCTTGTTGTGCCTGGCCATTCCAGCCGGGATTTCGATCTCCGGTTGCACGCGCAACCCGGCCGCGAAATACTGCCCCACTACTTCGGGATACGGTGAGTTGATTACCTCGGTAGCTTCCATTTCCCTGGCGCCTGCGACCGGCGGTATCTCTCTTGCATTTGGACAGACCCAGCAGTCTTCCGCTCCAGCTGCGAAGACCTGCCTGGGCACCCCCGCAAGTGTAAGCACGTATACCTATGGCACCACGAATAACCAATTGGTGGATATCTCGCCCACGGGCAACATTTGCGCCGGAACCTGGAACCGAAACACGGGCGGTGGCATCGCCAACTACACCATCTGCAGCAAGCCGAATCCACTTCCTGTTACGGGGAGTTTGCCCTATGGCGCCGCATACATCAGCGCATCCGCGCAGGGGGTCAGCTCCAACCCTGTGCAGGTATTTGTCCACGCCCAGGTGACATCGGTTACGCTGGTTGGCCCGCAGTCGTGCGTATCGCAGGCAGCGCCTCCCGTGCAGCTGGATGCGCAGGCTTGCTTTGCCGGCAGCAATAATACTCAACAGCTGCTGTGCGCGCCGCCCGGGGTAACCAACTTTGCCTGCCCGCTTCCTCCGGGCGTGACTTCGGTTCCGGATTGCTCATCGACGATTGGTACGCTCAGCTACTCGGTTGCCACCTCCTCGGTTGCCGACATCAACAGCGTGACCAACCAGATTACCGCTGAGTTGCCGGGCACCACGATCATTACCGCATCTATTGCCGGATCCGGCTCATCCGCAGGTTACTTCACCACATGTCCGCCGGCCTCGATCAAGGTGACCCTGGCGAATGGTTCGACGTCGGGCACTGTGACGCAGGGTGTGACCCAGGATCTGACAACGACCGTCATTGATACGCAGGGCAATCCCATCACCGGCCTTTCGCTGACGTATCAGTCCACTGACCCGATCGACATTGCCGCGAGCAACAATGGAAATATCACCACCAACTTCCCCGCTGTGGCTTCCATCACGGCCATCTGCCAACCCTCCGTGTGCAATTCCGGGCCCATCGATGAAATCGGCTTGTATGGGACGGGACTGCCTATCTCTTCCAATCCCGTGACCATTACCGTGCCGGGCACAGCCAGCGACTTTGTATGGTTTGGCGCGCCAGGGCAATCCCAATACTTCACACCGATCGAACTTTTGAGCGGGACACCCGGCTCCTCGGTGCGGCTGCCCTATGTTCCGAATTCGATGGTGATGGACCAGCTCGGAACCAACATCTACTTTGGGTCAAGCCATGAGTTGATGTTCTACTCGACCAATTCCAATTCGCTATCCAAACAGGACACGAACGCGCCTGGTGTGGTGCTGGCGGTCGCGCCCAACGACGGCCTCCTGCTTATCAACGACCAGGTGCGACAGCTCTTTTACCTATACAGTCCCAGCGGTGGAGTTTCTTCGACGTTTGGCGGCATGGGCACAGCGGCGCAATGGACTCCGGATTCGCAGACTCTCTACATAACGGACAGCGCCTCGGCTGGCGCCGGTCACCAGGACAAGCTGTATGTGTACAACTCCAACACAGGCTGGACCACGAGTTCCTTGACGCCATCGGGTACGGGTACGACGAACCCTACCGGCGCCACGAGTCTGGCCGTTACCGTTCCGAGCGTTGGCGCTTACATAAGCGGCAATCCCACCGTGGCACACACATGGTGTCCTGAGGGGAATGTGGGCGATTACAACTCCATGCTCTTCTACCCGCAAGGGCCTGCCCCTGACAATTCGGTGGCGGTGGAGACCGACGTTCTGGCTGCAACGACCGATGGCAAGCACATCCTCGGCGGATGGGTTCCCGAAGGCACCGCAGGCAGCCCCATCACCTTATCCGATATTGGGGTCAGCATTCCATCGCTGAGTTGTCTGCCTGCGGATATCGCCACGAATCCGCTGGCTAATGGCGATACCCTTTCGCCGCTGGTGCTTGCAAACACACCAAGCCAGACCACAGCCGGCGATACGACAAACCCGGTCAATGCGACCGCTGTCAATCAGGTTGTCGCGGCACCGTCATCGGGTCTTGCCTTTGTTACCTACGATGGCACGACCGCAGGCAATTCGCTGCCATATTACCTGCCCGGTTCCAACGGAGCTGCGGGCCCCGTAGGCTATGTTCGACTTACCGGCGCCTCGACCATCACCGCTCCTCTGGCCGGCGCCTTCAGCCCGGACGGTACTTACTTCTTTGTCTCGACGGCTGGGGACGACTTGGTGCACTTCATCAGCATTCCGAGCACGATCACCTCGACGGCCGTGCCCACCGACTCGCAACAGCTTGCACCCGGTCTGCCCGCGTGCACACCTGGCGCGGACCCCGATTGCGTTCTCACCAACATCACTGCGCCAGCCTCCGGCATCGTTCCGGCGACCGTGATTGTGGTCAAGCCGCGCTCGACGACGTAGGTTGAGTGGCTTGGAACCAAACTGAAGAGGCCGGCTTCGCGCCGGCCTTTCTATTGATCAGCCGGAAATCTTCAAAGCGGAAATCTCCGAAGGTCGATTTGGATTTGCGGTCCGTAACGACTCCATCCCAGCACGATAGAATCAAACCATGATCAAGGGAATATCCTTCCTTCGGCCAGCGGGCAGCCAGGCGGTTTATGACCGTCTGTCTAGCTTTTTTTCCGCGCTGGGGTTCGCTGCGGGCGCCGGATGGAAGGAGGAGAATAGACACACCAGCGACGAAGACCTGTCGCCGGGGACCCCGTCAAGCCGCGGGGCATCGTTTCTGGCGCCGCTGGGCAACCTTGAGTTTGTGGATGGACAATTTCCTTCCACGGCCGATGTGCTGGTGGAGGTGACGGCGCTGGATGCTGCGCACCAGGCTGCTGCTGCATGGTTCCGTGCCGAAGGCGTTGAGCCCGGCGAACGCCTTTCGTCGATAGCGGAAACTCACTGGAAATCGAGCATGTTTACGGTGGAACCTGAACCTGGATTTTCGTTTTCTTTCTGGGCGTGGTCTGATCCACTGCGAGGAAAGCCAGTCGCCGTTGAAGGCGATCTCTCTGCCAATGGAATGCGTTTTGCCATTGTGGTGGCGCGCTGGAATGCGGTGATTACGGAAAGACTGCTTGAGGGAGCGCTGGATGCGCTGTTGCGCAGCGGGGCGATTCGAGCGGACATTCAGGTGGTTCGGGTTCCGGGGGCGTGGGAGATTCCCGCGGCCGCACGGACGATTGCGAACCTTGCCAAAGTCGACGCCATTGTCACGCTTGGGTGCCTGCTGCGCGGCGAGACAGCGCATTACGAGGCCATCTACAACGAGGTGGCGCGCGGCATTGGCCAATCGCAGCAGGAGACGGGCATTCCACACAGCTTTGGCGTTCTCACGTGTGAAACTCTCGAACAAGCCCTCAATCGCGCCGGTATCAAGGCGGGAAACAAAGGATTCGAGGCAGCCGTTGCAGCAATCGAAATGGTCAGCCTTCACCGCAAGCTGCTCGACGCCGAGACGGTAAAAGGCGGCCGCGCTTGAGCGCCGGGACGCGCCGTAAATCGCGCGAGCTGGCCATGCAGATGCTGTTTCAGGCGGATATTGGCAAGCAGACTCCTGACCAGGTGCGCGCCACGTTTTGGAAAGCCGGTGATGAAGTTGAGCCGGAAGTCCGAGGCTTTGCGGAGGATCTGTTCCGCGTCGCCATTGAGCACCAGGAGCAGATCGACGAACTTCTGGTTCTCAACTCCAAGCATTGGCGTTTGGAACGCATGCCCGCCGTGGATAGAAACCTGCTGCGCATGGCAGTGGGTGAAATGCTAGGTTTCAAGGGCACGCCGTTCCCGATTGTGATCAATGAGGCGCTCGAAATTGGGCGTCGCTATTCGGCTCCGGAGTCCATCAACTTCCTGAACGGGATGTTGGATGCGATCGCTCACAGTTTGATCCCGAAGTGAGAGAGAAGAATCGCCTGGCCTCTGATCAGGCGAGCTTTCTGCCAATACTCCGTGCGCGCTCCACATCCTCATCCAAGA
Source organism: Occallatibacter sp. (assembly GCA_049518435.1). Taxonomy (GTDB): domain Bacteria; phylum Acidobacteriota; class Terriglobia; order Terriglobales; family Acidobacteriaceae; genus Telmatobacter. Next base: position 60,958 of record JBEKRU010000009.1, read on the forward strand.
GACGGCAATCCTTCCGCCAACCGTAGCGGCCCAGCCACAGCGTAGATACGGGCTTGGCTCCAAGGATTTTCGCGGTCCAACGCAAGGTTTGGGCTGCGTCGGTGAACAGCGGAATAAAGAAGCCCGGCGTCCCGGTGGAAGCCACCAGCACGGCTTTGCGGCTGGGTGATTGGCGAAGCCTTGGAATCGGCTGGCCCCAGGGCCAGTAGTAGAACCCGGTGAGCCGTTCCATAAATTTGCGAAAGACGGCGGTTACGTTGCCGTAGATGATCGAGCTGCCGAGTACGACCGAATCGGCCGATTCAACCTCGCGCAGGATGGACTCCAGGTCGTCCAGTTGGCCGCATCTGCCGCGCTCCGGGCCAGGTTCCTGCGCGCAATTGCGGCAATTGTTGCAGAAATTGAGATTGCACTCCGCGAGACTAAACAGGTGCGTGGTTGCGCCATTTTCTTCCGCGCCCGCAAGAACCGCCTCAACTGCCGCGGCGGCGATTCCGCCCCTGCGATAGGCGCCCAAAATCCCGACCACTGTACTCATGAAGGCTCTCTTTCATTGCAAGAAGAGTCTATTCGGACGACAGGCATGTCGATGTGACTCTGCTCACGTAGCGGTGGTTAAGATTTCGCGCCGTCGTGATCCAGGTCACGTATTCGCTGGTTCGGACCCAGGCTCGGCGAATTGATCTTTCTAGTTTCCAGCCAGAATTGTTGTGCTTCCTCCTAACCGGGTTGCAATTGTCGGCTGAGTCAGGGCCTCCTGAATCGCCGCCGGAAGAGGCCGATTGGGGAAGCGGTGCCTGTAGAACTCAATGCTGGCGAAAAACTCCGGTCCGGTGGGACTGCTCTCCTGGGTTTCGGGCGTATACACCTTCACAATGGACGGATCGGCCACGGCCGCGCCCAGAAAGTCGATTGCGTCCGCAATAGTTTTTCCTGTTGGCGACTTGTAGCTGGCGAGTGGAATGTGCTGTCGCTCGGCAAACTCGGCAATCTCCAGAAGAGGCTCGATAGCGAAGGATTGGTAATGAATGGCGAGTTCATGACGCGCCATCTCGAGGGGTAGCGCGCCTCGCTGGTCGATTTCGTTTATGCCGTCGAAATAGGCCTGCACGCCGAAGCCGAAGAGATCGTCATCGGCGGAAATCACGCCGGTCGCAATCGCCGCCAGCCCCTTCCAGTAGTGATGATTGTTCTTCTCATTCGCAGTTTTGGGAAAGCCGATGAGGCGATGAGCCACCTTGTTCATCCACGCTATATCGCGAGCGGTGATGGTGGGATCGAGGGTTGGATCGCTGAGCAGGACGGACTCGGAAATCGCAATCGCGCTCAGGGTCCACTCCACCTGGTACCACGACTGTGAGTTGGCCTGCGCATCGTAGTTCAGCAGCGTTTTGGCCTGCGCCCATTGGTCAATCTGGGTTTGCGCGCAGGCGGCCTCGGTGTGGTCGCCGGTGGCGAGATACTCATTCATGCCCATGACCACGCGCTTTTCAAACTGGGAGTAAACGCGCGTGGCCTCACGCTCTGCGGGGTTGGTTGGGCCGTGCGAACCGCTGAGGTAATGGTGGGGAATATCCATGAGGCCTGTCGGTGCTTCGACGGGCGCAAGCTTGCCGCACTTCTCCAGCTTGGCCAATGCGGCCAGGACGCGCGGGCTCCTGGTATGCTGCAGTTCCTGGCGGCGCGCAGCGACATCAATCAATGAGGCACGGGTGTTGATGGTCATTTTCGGGGCGCTGGAGAGTGCGTCCGGACCGGCTGCCAGAAGCAGAAGGCAAAAAAACAGAATTGTGTTTCGCATGAATTTCTCCTGTGTTCAATAAGCGCGCGCGGACATTGTTCGTGCCGACCGGGTGTCGATTTCGGGCCCGGAACAAGACGAATGCACGATCAAAAGCAAGCCTCGCCCGGCTTTTCCAGTTTGCCGTCAAGTCGTTCGCGCGCATCCTGCCGCAGCACCGCGCCTGAGGCCAGAACCAACCTGCCGGTGCGGCTCAACAACGGATCAATGGCAAAGTCAGCGCCGGCCTGCGCGCCGTCCGCTGCCTGCGCGCAGTACCAATCTCCAGTGGTGGGTTTGCCGTTGCGGTACCATCGTTGGCAGGCGATCGCATCTCCATCGAGCCCGCATTGATACCAGAGATAGAGCGGCTGGAATTCTCCTCGGCCGGGACCGGCGATGGCGATAGCAGCGGCAGGCACCTTGCCCCGCGGCCGGGTGTGCGCTGCCCGCGCGATGATGGGCCGATGCACCTCGCGCAGGCACCCGTTGTCTTTGAAGTCTTCAAAGAGCGAGCCGCGCCGGAGTTTGATCTCCGGCCTGTCCGCAGGCTTGATCCATACCCATCGATTGCCACCGCGAATCGACACTTGCTGGCCGGTGATATCTTCCAGGCTTTCAAACTTGTTCTCGTGAAAGTAGCTGTCTCCGTCCGCAACCAGATAGTCTTTGCCGGATTTAAAGCAGAAGGCCCGCACGGGCTGGGTGGCCGCGGTGCAGCCGTCGCGGCACGGGATATAGGTGGCGGTCTCATATAGCGTCACCATCACAACGTTTTTGGGCGGCCGCTTCAATGGAAAAATCGGGGCAGCCTTTGCTGCCGGCACAGCGAACAGGAAGGTCAACAAGACTGCAGCAATTCTGAACTGATTGCGGCGAAGCCCGGTGAAAAGAGACGCAATTGCCATGCGAATAAAGGTACAACCCGCCGGTTAGAACGGCAAAGCGGGCTGCGAGAGGTCGGGGATTTGACCTCGGGGCTGAAGCCCGACCTTGATTCGGGTGATCTGATTGCACGACTGAAGTCGTCCCCTTCGCACATCTGCGGGCTGTTATCCTTGAAGGGTGATGGAGCGCTCTCAAGCCCGCGGAATTCTGTGCATTCTCCTGCTTCTTCCCGTTGCTCTTGTTGCCTGCCATAAGGAAGAACAGGCGGTAGCCAACGTGGCCCAGGGCGCCGTAAATGCCCAGCACCAGGCCCAGGCCGCCGCGACGGAAATCGATAGCCAAAGGACTGAGCTTGCCCGGATCCCGCTACCCACAAAGAGCATGTATGTGGATGTTCACGAGCCCGGAGCCTGGCAGAATCCGTTTCTTTCTGTGGATGCGGAAACTCTCACTCTTCGCGTAACCATGGCGGACGCCAACCCCAGTACATTGGGGCAGGGATCGCTGCTGCGCACTGATGCAGCCCGGCGTCAGGAGCTCGAGTTGCGCCCTGCCGACCTGACCGGGGCGCTGCTTGCGCTGCCTCCAGGCGCATGGCGTTATGGCCGCGTGATCGCGGTGGCTGAGTCTCCCCTGGCCAGCCGCAAAGACCGCCCCAAGGTTCGCCGCAACGTTGAAGCAGTGATCCAGAGGCTCAACGATTTGGGGATTGTGGTGGAAGAGTGGCCGGCGCGCTGAAGCGCCAGGTTTAACCTCCCAATCGGCTTACAGTTTTCCCGGGCGCTTTCAGGTGGATTGCATAGCCAAGGGCATTTGCATCGGCGGAAGGTTGACCACTCTCTGCATGGTCTCGTCCGCGTCGTAATTGACGGTGGATACCTGCGGGCAGCGGCGGCATGCGGCTGCGCCTTCCTGGTGAAACCAGCGGCATTCCGGCCTGATTTGGCAGCGCGGGAGCTTTTCGACCACGGCGGGCATGATCTGAACAATGCGCGTGACCAGGCTGCAGTCGGACCCGTCATAATGGGGACAGCGATGGGTCTGGCAGGGCGCAGCCAGCCGGAAGACCTCAGTGGGCTGAGCGGGAGCCGCCATGGCGAGCACAAAGGGTGTAACCGGAAGTGGCTGATCGAGGTAGTTGACCTCGAATCCGTCGTCGACTTTCTGCATGACCCCGATCACACGACCCCCGTCCAGTGTGGGTTGTGCACTCGGGCAAAGAAGATTGTTTTGCGTCTTCGAATCTGTTTTTGGCATGTGTGCTTCTCCCTTTTTTTGAGCGAAACCAGAGTCGGCGCGCCCATGCCGGGTGCGGTCGGGTGGTTTTCACATTCATTCCATCGACTCTGGTTCCGCTTTAGACGGAAGTTTGGTTATTCGGTGAGAGAAGCTTCGCCGGGGACAAAGCCGACTGCAACTTTGCCGCCGGTGATGTAGACCGCCGATTCGAACTTGCCGTCGATTGCTAAAGGAGCGACCGCCGGATCTTTCGACAGGTTGACGGTGAACGTCTTCGCATATTCGGTTACCTGGTTGAGGTTGTAGTCAGGGGGGAAGAACGGGCCGCCGCAGAGCCAATAGGGGCGGTACCAGAAGGGGTAGCCGTCGCCGGCAAGGGCGGGCTGGATCTGGACGTCGGGATGTGTCTTTTTGGTGGCGTCAAGCGCGTTCTTGATTGCGGCCTGCAGCTCGCCGACGGATACGGTTTTTGCGGAGCGTAACATGGAAAACCTCCTGGGTTGCACTCCCGGACCTGGGGGAGGGAGTTGGGTGGGCGTCGGAATGTGCTCCCATGCTGACGGTCGCCCGCAACAGGGAGTGCCTTGTGTAGTCCGGAGAAGTGAGTCACAGACCGTGTGGGGCGCTTGGTTTTTCGCCTCCGGCACGTCTTCCCAATCGGCAAACCTTGGAGGTCTCTGATTGGCTCACTACTCCCCTAACGGAGTTCCGTGCAAATTCCCTTGCAGGTAACGCGTTTTTTTCTTTGCTGGCGGGGAATTGCAGGACGAGTGTGATGCAGATCTCATTGGTTTGCCGTATCGCTTTGTGGGAACTCCAATTACGTGGTGATTTGCCTCACACCCAGCCTGCCTTCGTTTCCGGTACGATTCCCTCGTGAATGTAGAAACCGTTTCCGCACTGATCAACCAGCCGCCGCTTGACCATGAGGGCTTTTCCGCTCATGGTGAACTTGAAGCCCTTCTCAAAAGCACTTTGCGTGGCGAAGTTCACTTTGACCTCGCGTCGCGTGCTCTTTACGCTGCTGACTCCTCAAACTACCGTCAGCTTCCCATCGGTGTGGTTGTGCCGCGGGATGCCGCGGACGTTGAAGCAGCGCTCGCGGCCTGCCGCAAGACCGGCGCCGCCGTTCTGCCGCGCGGGGCGGGCACCAGCCTGGCCGGCCAGTGTGCCAACGTGGCTGTGGTGTTTGATTTTGCGCGCTACATGAACGGCCTGAACCTGATTGACCCAGCGGCCAAACTGGCGGTTGTGGAGCCGGGAATTGTTCTGGATCGACTGCGCGAATCCGCGGAACTGCACCACCTGACCTACGCGCCGGATCCGGCAACCCATAGCCGATGCACCCTCGGCGGCATGATCGGCAACAACAGTTGCGGCGTGCATGGCCTGCTGGGCGGCAAGGTCGTCGACAACGTCGAAACCATGGATATTGTGCTTTACGACGGCACACGGATGACCGTCGGACGCACCAGCCCCGAACAGATTGAGGCTTTCATTCAGGGGGGAGGCCGCGTCGGGGAGATCTACTCGAAGCTGGTAAACCTTCGCGATCGTTACGCGGCGCTGATCAAGGAGAGGTTTCCCAGCATTCCTCGGCGCGTCTCCGGCTACAACCTGGACGAATTGCTTCCCGAAAATGGCTTCAACCTTGCCCGCGCTCTGGTGGGGTCTGAAGGAACATGTGCGACGGTGGTCTCCGCCACGCTCAACCTGACCTCAAGCCCGCCCTTCCGCGTGCTGACAGTGCTTGCATTTGAAGATCCGTTCCTTGCCGCGGATGTGGTTCCGCGTGTGCTTGAGTTTGGTCCCATCGGCCTGGAGGGATTCGACGGCCTGCTGGTCGAATTCATGAATCGCAAGGGACTTGCCGTAAACGATGTGGCTTTGCTGCCACCGGGCGGCGGTTTCCTGCTGGTGGAAATGGGCGCCTGGGACCCGGCAGAAGCCTACGACAAGTCGGCTGCCCTGGTGCAAGCTGCTCAAGCATGGAAGGAAGCGCCAACGGCTCGCATCTACAGTCACGAGGATGCGGAACGCATTTGGCGCGTGCGCGATTCATCGCTTGGCGCAACCGTATTTGTTCCAGGCGAGCCGGAGCGCTGGGAAGGCTGGGACGACGCCGGCATACCGCCTGTGAATCTTGGCACCTATCTGCGCAAGCTGACCGCGCTGATGGCTGAGTATGGCTATCGCAGTCCGCTGTATGGACATTATGGGCAGGGATGCGTTCACCTGCGGATCAACTTCGACTTCCGGTCGCTGGAAGGCGTGCGCAAGTTCCGCGACTTCATTGATCGCGCCGCGGACCTGGTTGTGTCGCTGGGCGGATCGCTTTCAGGTGAGCACGGCGACGGGCAGGCGCGCGCTGTTCTGCTTCCCAAGATGTTTGGACCGGAGCTTATCGAGGCGTTTCAGGAGTTCAAAGCGATCTGGGATCCGGAAAACCGCATGAATCCCGGCAAGCTTTCTGATGCCGTGCGCCTCTACGATCCGGTGGAGAACCTGCGCCACCCGCTTCCCATTCTTGGGCAGGATGCGAGCCATGCACATCCCGCGCTTGAAACGCATTTTGTGTTCAGTGCCGACGAGGGTTCATTCGAGCGCGCGACGGAACGCTGTGTGGGAGTGGGCGCCTGCCTGAAGCAGGATGGCGGTGTAATGTGTCCGAGCTACCGCGCCACGGGAATGGAGCAGCACTCGACACGCGGCCGTGCCCGCCTGCTGTGGGAGATGCTGGCCGGCGCGCTCAAAAAGGAAGGCTTCCAGAGCGAAGCCGTGCATGAGGCGCTGGACCTTTGCCTGAGCTGCAAGGCCTGCAAGTCGGAGTGTCCTGTGTCCGTGGATATCACCTCGTACAAATCGGAGTTCCTGTCGCAGAAATACAAGGGCCGCCTGCACCCACTGCATCACTACGTTTTTGGATTCGCGGACGCGTCTGCCCGGTTGGGCTCGATCACGCCGGCGCTGACCAACTTCATTTTGAACGGCCCGCTGACAAGCCCCATGATCAAGGCGATTGTGGGCGTAGCCAAGGAGCGCAAGCTGCCTGAGCTGGCTGCAAAGCCTTATCGCCAGTCGAGACCGAAGCAGGACGAAACGGCCAATGTGCCGCGGTCGACAACTGGGTCGGCAAAGGGGAAGAAGGCTGCCGTGCCGGTGGTTCTATGGGCCGACACGTGGAACAACTACTACCATCCGCAAACGTTGGTTGCCGCGGAATCGGTCCTCACACAGGCCGGATTCCGCGTGCAGACCACAAAAGGCCACATCTGCTGCGGACGCGCGCTTTACGACTTCGGTTTACTGAAGGACGCAAAGGGCTATCTGACCAAAGTGATCGACACTGTCGCACCGGAGATCGAAGCCGGGTTGCCTTTCATCTTCCTGGAGCCAAGCTGCGCCAGCGTCTTCAAGAATGAGGCTCTGGATTTCTTCCGTGACGGGCGGCTTGCCGATCTGGCTAAGAAAATGAGCGGGCAGGTCTGGCTTCTTTCCGATTGGCTGGCGGCAAAGGCTCCCGACTGGGTTACCGGCCGTCTTAAGGGAGCGCAAGTACTGCTGCACGGCCACTGCCACCACAAGGCTGTGTTTGGCGGTCCGGCAAGCGAGATCGCACTCTTGCGCAAAGCCGGCGCTGCAGTCGAACTGATCAATACCACCTGCTGCGGTATGGCGGGACCTTTCGGCTTCGAGGCTGACAAGATCGAAGTCTCCAAAGCCATTGCGAATCTTGGACTTCTACCTGCGGTGAACGCCGCCCCGGCCACCACCATTCTGGTTGCTGACGGGTTCAGTTGCCGCGAGCAAATTGATCAGCTTGGTCACAGGCATGCCGTGCACTTTGCGGAAATCCTCGATCAAAGCTGAGGATTCGGGGCCGTCACGCGCGTTGCGGCGGGGATTCTCCCTTTCTTCTCTCTTCGGTGGTCAAAAGCGCTCACCACATTCAGTCAGGAGCGGGATAAGCCGCGACTTCGGGTGTGCCCCAGTGTCTATTCAACCTGCTGGTCGCTCGCGAAGAGTGACCGTTGGGTCGGCTCCTGCGCGTTGAAACCCGTGGTTGGGGCGCGACTGTTGATTAGGGTTGTGGCATCGGGATAGTTCGTCCTTGGTTCCGCTGCAAATTTGGAGGAATCAATTATGGAACGGACACCTCGACAGACCCGTGTGTTTGTCGTCGACGATGAAGCCAGTATTTCATCTACTCTCGCGGCCATCCTGCGCATCAATGGCTTTGACGCTCGAGCCTTCACTGAACCGCTTGTCGCCTTGAGCGCTGCTCGTGTGGAGTGCCCCGAACTGCTGATCTCGGACGTGATTATGCCGCAGCTGTCGGGCATTGATCTGGCGATTCAACTGCAGCAGCATTGCCCGGAATGCAGAGTGCTGCTCTTCTCGGGTCAAGCCGGGAATTCCGACTTGCTGGAGGCCGCCCGCAGCGATGGACACGACTTCGAATTTCTTTCGAAGCCGGTGCATCCGAAGGTGCTTCTGGAAAGAATCAGGAAGGTGAGCGGTGAGCTTTGATGCCCCCATCGAGAGGGAGGCGTACATGCACGGTCCGCTCTAATTCATTGGCGGGAATTGAGTTGATCTTGCGCGGTCCAATGGTCCCCCTTGCGCAACTCACTCCAATGTGGTCGACTTGCTGCGACAGCTTTGCAACTCTCTTTGCGCATTGGCATCGAATGGAGAGTGTTATTGCGTGGCCCTTCTCAGTTCTGAAGCGCCCGCGGAACCGGTTTCCGATGCGGCGGTATTCAATTTGCAACGTCCAGGCAATTTGCGGCGTGCTGGCTAATTTGATACGCTCAGGCATTCTGGACACCGGGTAAACTTAGTACAAGGAGAAATACATCATGGCAGATGAAAGCAAATCCTACGGCGTGGCATGGTTTTTGGCTGGGTTGGGCGTGGGCGCATTAGTGGGCATACTTTATGCTCCGAAGAGCGGCCGTGAGACCCGTGAAGACATTGCAACCGGCGCCCGTGAGGGAACCGAGTACCTGCGCACCCGCACCCAACAGGCCGCCCAGGAAGTTAGCGCCCTGGTGGATAGAAGCAAGGAGCAGGTAAGCGCCCTGGTCGACAAGAGCAAAGAACAGGTAACTGAGTATGTGGAGCGCGGCCGGGAAGCAGTTGACCGCGGACGTGCGCAATGGGAAGAATTTGTGGAGCGAGGCAAGAACCTGGTCGCGGACCAGACCAACCGGGTAACCGCGGCAGTTGACGCGGGCCGCCAGGTGTACAAAACCAATACGGGCCCCGCTGATCCCTCGCAATACTAAGGCCAGGGTTGTATCCGGGAGCTGATCCCGGCGATATTTTGCTTTCCACTGATTGCTTCCGGAGCCGCCAGCGAGTGAAGCTCGAAGCAGGCTCCGGATTGTATCTTTTTTACGAAGTGGAATGCGCGCACAAGAAAGTAGTTGCAGGGGGATTTGCATGCCCTGCGTGAGATCGAATTGATGCCAAGTGTCGAGAATCAAACCATCCAGCTCGTCATTATCGGTGTAGCCGCGCTGGCTGTAGTGATGCAGGCCGTTGTTCTGATCGCAATCCTGATTGCGTTGAAGAAGGCGGCCACTTCAATGCACCGGGATATTCAGGAACTTCGAGTTTCCGTAGCACCGGTCCTGGCCAGCTCGCGTGATTTTCTTACCAGGGTTGCTCCCAAAATCGAATCGACGACAAACGACGTGGCGGAGATTGCGCACACGGTGCGAGAGAAGACGATTGTGCTCGATTCGACCGTGACGGACATACTGGAGCGGGCGCAACGGCAATCCGCCCAATTGGACGGGATGATGACAAGCGTGCTGGAGCGAACCCAGCGGCAAACCGCCCGAGTGGATGGGATGGTGACCAGCGCGCTGGATTCGGTGGACAAGGTGGGCGGATTCGTCAGCCACACTGTGAGCAAACCGGTGCGGCAGATCTCCGCTTTTGTAGCCGCTGCGCGCGCCGTGGTGCAATCGCTCAATGAGACTGCGCCACGCTCCCCTTCCGCGCACCGTCCCGGCGATCACGATTCTTCAGCTTAGTCTGACCTCCTCTCTTTGAGGTTGTGAAATGAACCTGCGCAACTTCTGGTCTGGTTTCGCCGTGGCGGCTGCAGCGGTCATTTTAGTGGGCTGGGCGGGGGCTCAGTCCACTCCTGACGTGGCGCTTCTGGCCTTGTCAAAGCAGGATCACACCCTCGCGATTGTCGATCCTTCCAATCTGAAGGTTGTAGCCACCGTTCCTGTGGGAGACGATCCGCACGAAGTGGTAGCCTCAGCCGACGGCAAGACGGCCTATGTTTCCAACTATGGGTTTGGCGCATTCCACTCGCTGACCGTCATCGATTTAGTGGGGCAAAAGCAACAACACGTCATCGACCTGGGCGCGCTGCGCGGTCCGCATGGACTGGACTTCAAGCAGGGCAAGGTGTGGTTCACGGCTGAGGCGGCGAAGGTTATCGGAAGCTACGATCCGGCAACGGACAGGATTGACTGGATCATGGGAACGGGACAGAACCGGACGCACATGATCTATGTTTTTCCCGATGCCAAACGGATTTTGACGACCAATGTGAACTCGGCGACGGTTACGATTCTGGACCACAACGAAGGCCGGCAGGGAGGGCCTCCAATGGGAATGCCGCCTGGTGGGCCGGGTCCAGGAGCGCCGGGAGGGCCGCCACCGGGGATGCCTCCGGGCATGACGCCCGGGCCTCCAGGTGGGGACTGGCAGGAGACTGTGATTCCGGTGGGGCGCGGTTCGGAGGGGTTTGACGTTTCCCCGGATGGCAAAGAGGCCTGGGTGGCTAATGCGCAGGACGGGACGGTTTCCATCATCGATTTGGGAACGAAGATGGTGACGGCAACGCTGGCGGTGAATGTCCCCGGCGCCAACCGGCTCAAGTTCACGCCTGACGGGAAGCTGGTTCTGGTTACGCCGGGATCGGCGCTGGTGATTCTGGACGCGGCTACGCGCAAGGAAGTGAAGCGGCTGCCGACTGTGCATGGGTCGGGAGGGATTCAGATGCAGCCGGATGGTCTGCGGGCTTATGTGGCTTGCGGGCGGGATAACTACGTTGCGGTGATTGACCTGAAGACGCTGGAGAAGGTCGGGCAGATCGACGTGGCTAGTCCGGATGGGTTGGCTTGGGCGGTGCGGCGGTAGAGAACTCTAGCTCTCGGATTTTCTAGACGATCCATCCCCCGCCGACGACTTCGTCACCGTCGTAAAACACAGCCGACTGGCCGGGGGTTACGGCGCGCTGCGGCTCGTCAAAGGTGGCGATGACTTCGCCCGGCGTCTCAGCAGGCTCAAGCGTGGCCCAGGCGGGCTCGTGGCGATGGCGAATCTTGGCGCGAACGCGCATGGAAGTCGTCAGGCCGAGGATGCTGATCCAATTTAGATTGCGCGCGCGTAGTGTGCGGGTGGCCAATTCGGCGTCTGCGCCCACCGTGACGCGATGACTTGCGGGGTCAATGTTCAGGACATAGAGCGGCGAGGGCGAGCTGACACCAAGGCCCTTGCGTTGGCCAACGGTGAAGTTGGCAATGCCCTCGTGACGGCCTAGGACTTCGCCGTTCGACGCCACGAGTTCGCCGGCGCTCTCCGGGGGCTGCTCGCCTTGCTCTTCAAGATAAGCGGTGATGAACTGCTTGTAGTCTCCGCCGGAGATGAAGCAGATTTCCTGCGAGTCGGGCTTCTCGGCAAGCGCGAGACCGCTGCGGCGCGCGACTTCGCGCACCTCTGGCTTGGTGAGATGGCCGAGGGGAAACAGTGTGCGCGCGAGTTGCTCCTGCGTGAGGCCAAAAAGAAAATATGTCTGGTCCTTGGCTGTGTCCGCGGGGCGCTTGAGAATCCAGCGGCCACGTGCTTCGTCGAATTCAATTACTGCGTAATGCCCGGTGGCGATGCGGCTGGCGCCGATGGAACGGGCGGTCTGCAGCAACTGGTCGAACTTGAGGTGATTGTTGCAAAGGGAGCAGGGAATCGGTGTGCGGCCGGCGAGATACTCATCGACGAACGGGCGGACGACGTCCTTCTCGAAGCGGTCTTCCTGGTTGACGACGTAGTAGGGAATGCCGATGTGCTCGGCTACGCGGCGGGCGTCGTAGACATCATCCAAGGAACAGCAGCGACCGGCCTTCGGAGCGTCCGGAATGCCGTGCTTGCCGGCGAGACGGGTCTGATCCCAGAGTTGGAGGGTCAGGCCGACGACTGTATTCAGCGGAGCGCCGGAGTTGTCCGTTTCGTGCGCGAGCATGGCCGCAACTGTGGAGGAGTCGACCCCTCCGGACATGGCTACGGCGATGGTTGTGCTCTGTGGCATGGGGAAGATTGCCTTGACCTTCTTAATTCTACAGAAATCCTAGAGGCCTGTTTCCATATAAGAACCGGAAGTGGGATAGCGATCTTCCGGCTTTGCTTCGTGTACGCCGAGTAACGCCGGGATCCGATCCGGCGAAACACCGGTTTTCTGCCCCATCGTTTGAATTATCGGCTCTTGAAGAGGAACACCAGTGAAGCGAGACATGCCGCCCAGCACAGAAAAGAAGCTCTCCCTGTCTCCCGTCAATTGAATTGAGCGGATATCCGCCAGGAAGAGCAGGTGCGGTAGACAGCTATTAATAGCAATGAATTCCGCTGCGAGCCACGGTAAGTAAATCAAGAAACTGTACGGTGGAGAAACCCGGATCCATTGAGCCGCTGAGACCACCGTGACGTTGCACGCGAGCAAGACCCAAAACCCTCGAATATATGACTGTCGCGATTGCACGCATAACTGACGGGCAGCTAGTGCGTCAATCTCGCTGCGAGTAAGCATGTCCAAGAGCCCGCGCGGCAAGATGACGCCATTTGGGATACGGGCGAAAATCCGAGCAAAATCCGCATCGGGTACCACATACAAGGGCGTGCTCTCAAATCCGAGGTATTTGGCTCTTTTCGAGAGCTTCGACACAGAAGCGTATAACTTTCCCCGCGACACACGAAAATCACCAAGGCCGCGCATGCGAAGCTTAGATAGAAACGCAAATGCCAAAAAGAGGAACAAAACCGTGTCCATTGCGGCGAGGGACACCTCCGTCGACAAGGACAAGGGGGCGCGGGAATGAGCGCCCTGATGGAACACAACATCTCGCAGGAAACTTGCCGGCATCCACATGAACCAGAAGACCGCAAGAGCGAGGTCGGAAACGCCTCTTGGCCAGACTCCAACAAATCCACCTGATTTTCCGAGTATGCTGGCGATTCGGCATTTCTGTCGTGCGTAATCTAGGAAGATTATCCCAAAAAGCTGGAGCACCTCTACGAAGAGAACTCCATCCTGAAGCTGTTCGTTAGCGGCGTGCATAGGTCTTCGACCTTCCGAAAACGGAGAATTATCTCAATCGCACTTAACCCAGCGATCCCGCCCCAACTGGCGAAAGCGCGCGGAGGTGTTCTACCGCCTCCGGAACTACCTGCAATACATAGTCGATGTCGGCGTCGGTCGCGGTCTTGAGCAGGCTGAAACGCAGGCTGGCGCGGGCGCGATTCTTGTCGACGCCCATGGCCATCAACACATGGCTGGGCTCGGTGGCTCCAGAGTGGCAGGCCGATCCTCCTGAAACCGAAACGCCTTTGAGGTCGAGTGCGATGACAAGCGCTTCACCCTCTAGGTGGTCAAACCAGATGTTCGTGGTGTTGGCCACGCGGGGAATGTACTCGCCCGCTGCTCCGGCTCCGTTCAAGCCGGTTCCGGGAAGCTTCAGTAGCTCGATTTCGAGGCGGCTGCGCAGGCCCGCCAGCCGGTCAATGGTGCCATCTTCCAGCGAGTGCATGGCGAGTTCCGCAGCCTTCGCCAGCCCTACAATTCCCGGCACATTCTCAGTGCCTGCGCGCTGTTTGCGCTCGTGGCTTCCGCCCACCAGCAATGGTTCAACGGGCGTTCCGCGGCGGACGAACATGGCGCCGATGCCTTTGGGCCCGTGCATTTTGTGTGCACTGATAGAGAGCAGATGGCAGCCGAAACGGCGCACGTCAAACTCGATTTTGCCCGCGCCCTGCACGGCATCGATGTGGAAGAAGATTCCCGTATCGGCGGCGATTTTGCCGATCTCTTCGACTGGCTGGCGCACGCCGGTTTCATTGTTTGCGAGCATCACGCTGATGAGGCGGGTCTCCGGGCGAATTGCGCGGAGAATGTCGGTGGGATCGATGAGGCCGCTGGGTTGCGGGGCGACGAAGGTGGTTTCTACACCATCCTGGGCCATGCGCCTTGCCGCCTGAAGGATGGCGGAGTGCTCAATGGACGTAGTGATGAAATGATCGCCGGGATGCAACAGGCCGAAGATCGCGGTGTTGTCGCCCTCGGTGCCACCGGAGTTGAATACTACCTCCGCCGCATGGCAGTTGAAGAAGCGGGCCATGGTCTCGCGTGCGCGGTCGACGGCCGCGTGGGCTTGCTGTCCGTGCAGATGGATCGAAGAGGCGTTTCCGAAGTGCTCTGTCCAGTACGGACACATGGCCTCCACTACCTCGGGTAATAGAGGTGTGGTGGCATTTGAATCCATATAGACTCGGCGCATGGCGTGCATCTCCTTACTTAAATTGTACGGGGATTCCCGATTTCCTGCGCGGGGCTGGCGCTGAATGGAGCGATGAAAGGGTTGTGTTGTCTGGAATCGGTGCTGATTTGGGAACGCGCCTGCTGCAAGCAAGCACCCTGAATCAGTACAAGGCTCTTTCAAATGAGCCTCACCAGGCGTGTACGGCAAGGATCGAAGGCGCTCCAGTTTTTCCGTCAATCACGCTCACCTTCAGGACGGCCTCGATATTCCGGGTGTTGAAGTCTTTTCCAAGCTGATCGCGAAGCAGTTGCATATAACGCGGGCTGCTTGCAAATTCCGCGGCAGCTTCAGTCCCGTTGCGCCCAATGCCGGCAAGGACGACGACCCAACTGTCAGTTGTATTGTCGCGATAACGAGCTACGAGGGCATAATCGTCCGCGCTGGAATAGGGGCGCGCAGGATCACGCACCCAGCGGACTTGAGGTTGCATCTCGTCGACAATCGACTCAGTCGGCTCGGGTGCGTAATGGAATCGCAAAGGCTCGACCAATCGTAGCGTCCACGGGTTGTTGTATGCCCCGAGCAAGACGAATGAATGCTCACGGAGTTCGGTCAAGGGAGTTGCTCCAGCGGACTTGAGTTGCGTTTGCACGCCGGAACTCTGAAGCAAGCCGCTGATATGCGAAATGGCCGATGCTCCCTCCATGGAAACAAATGGATATTCAGTATCCTTTCCGGCGGTGAGTGTCCCTGAAACCCTTTCCGGTGCGAAGATCACGCTCCCGGTGCACATTAAAATCGTCCGCTGGTCGTGCAGGACAGGACCCCAAAAATCATCCAGCGCAGTTTGAGGACGAACTGTGCGATATTTCCAACTCGTTCCGGCGAGTGCGATCACCACAACAATTGCTGCGCAGGCCAGCCAGAACAGGCGCCTGTAAGTTGATTCGTTTTGCCGGGGCACAGCGTCGAGGATCAAATTGGCTGGCGGGCCCGAGGAGAAAGGTTGAGCCAGGAACGTTGTGGGCACAAACGGCTCCGGTTCGCGCATTTCGCCAGCCTGTGTCGTGGGGACGCGGCCATTGATGACCGGGGTTGCAGCAGAGGTTGGATCGTCTCCCGGCTCTTCAGGCTCTTCGTGTCCATGCAGAAACTCCGGGACATAGGAGCCAGCCGGAAGTGATATTCGGACCTGGGAGTCTCGGCCGAGTTCGTGATAGTAGAGCAAAAGGCGCTTACGGACTTCGCCGGCGGTATACCGAACAACCGTGTCTGTATTTGTGTCGTATGCCGGCTGGCGCTCGAAGACATCGACGCCGAGAGTCCGCTCTTTTAAAAGCTCCGCCTTGCCCTCCAGGGTCTTTTCGACAATGTACTGCAGCAGCGCGGGGTAGCGTTTACTGCTTGAGAAATGCGGACTGGCTAAAACTCTCTTCAACTCGCGCAGGACCGCTTCACGATCCTCCCTTGTTTGAGGATGCCAGGCATTCGGGCTTGTGCTCGCACGGCTCATTGGAATTCCGTGATAATACTCGGGCCTTTCGACTGTATGCAAGAACGTTTGACACAAGAAAAAGATGCGCAGCTATGTCATTCATTCAATAGTGGATAGCGATCCAGTTCAGTGCCAAACGGTGAGTCACTTGCCAACCATGCTTGCGGAGCCGAGCATTGGGGCGTTTTCCCGGGCATTCAAAAAGTCGCGGAAAAAATCGACTGAGGCGTTGCCTTAAACAGCGTAGCCTGCCACAAAAGGTCGAAGCAACAACAAAATCTAAGACGAGGCGCCGGAACGATAGCGCAGCTCATTAACAATTTTGGAGGCACCAATGAAAACACGCAGCATCACGAGGACTCAAATGACACGAGCATTTACGCAGTTTTTTGTTGCACTCGCTCTGATTCTTGGCCTCAGTACCGTCGCTTTGGGACAGCAAACCACTGGGTCCATCGTCGGCACGGTAAAGGACCAACAGGGCGCGGTGGTCAACACGGCCACCGTGAAAGCAACCAATGTGGATACCGGATTCTCGCGGACGGGTCCGGTAAACGGCTACGGGGAGTACCGCATCGATTACCTTCCCGTTGGAAAGTACAAGGTCGAAGCGACGGCTCCCAGTTTTGAGCGTTTTGTGCAAGAGAATCTCGCTCTTGACGTGGACCAGACACTGACGGTTGAAGTCAAACTTACCGTGGGTGCGCAGACTCAGACCGTCACGGTCACCGAGGCTCCCCCGCTGGTCAATACGTCTGACGCGGTATTGGGCCGGACCATTCAGCCTGACGAAATCGTCAACCTGCCGCTGGTCAATCGCAACGTCTACTCCGAGGTTTCCCTTACGCCCGGTGTAATGGCCAATAACAACAGCCCCTCCTCCAACCCCTCGGGCAACCCTACGATGGCCACCGGATTGTACGTTGAGGATGTGCAGATTAACGGATCCATCGATGGCGGCAGTGCCGAGGTTGCTTTTTACCTGGATGGCGGCAACAACATCACCGGCATGCGCAACTACGGCAACCCCTCGCCCAACCCCGATGCAACGGAGGAGTTTCGCGTAGAGACCAGCGCATTCTCGGCGCAATACGGCCAATTTTCCGCAGCTGTAGTCTCGGTAATCACCAAGTCCGGAACAAATAAATTCCACGGTGGTTTATTCGAGTTCAACCGCAACACCGACTTCAACGCCAACAGCTGGGCCCCGGCACATAACACCGCAGGCAAGATCATCGTTTCCCCCTACCACCGCAATCAATTTGGCGGTGACGTGGGTGGCCCCATCAAGCGAGACAAGTCATTCTTCTTCTTCAGCTATGGCGGTGTTCGCCAAGTAACCGATGCTGTGTTCACGGGCGGGATCACGCCGACGGCCGCCGAGCGCCTGGGCGACTTTACCGCGGACACCTTCAAGGTTTACATGCCTGGCACAAAGACGCAGGTGATTGGAGTAAACAGCGGCCCCGGTTGCGCCGTGGCTACACTAAACTGCATTCCCGCTAACCTTCTGGACACGACCGTTGCAAACTTCGACAAAGTCGGGAACTCGATAGGCTCCTGGATCCCGTTGCCCAATGGCGCTCTCAAGCCGGCGACCGGAGGCGGGGCTTACGCGGGCCTCTTCCCCATCCCAACAACCGAAAACGAATACCTGGGAAAGTATGACCAGAACCTCGGCGAAAAGGACCATGTTTCAGCGACGTACTTCTTTTCGAGGAATGTGCTGAGCAACTCCCCAGGCGGCAACGTCCCGTGGACCATCAATCAGAACGCCTCGAATGGCACCAACCTCAACCTCAGCGACGTTCACACCTTCAGCCCCACCACGGCCAATCAAACCTGGCTCACGTTCACGCGGGCAGCGGGCGGACGTGTCAACCTGCCGTTCACAGGCCCGGCGACGCAGACCCTCGCATCGTACGGCTCGAACTTCGTCATCCAGGGACCACCGGCGCTGCCAAACCTGGCTCCGTCCGGCGCATTTTCCGCGACCACAACCAATGCAGGTCCGTTCACCGGTTCCGACAACTATGAGCTGCGCGACGTGGTCAGCCTGGTCAAGGGCAAACACAACCTTTTTGTTGGCGGCGAGTTCGCGCTCGACAAGACTATGTTTTTTGCCGACCTGCTGAACTTTGGCAGCATCAGCTTTGCCACCTCCGCGCCCACGAGCACAGGCAATGTGTTTTCGGACTGGGTTACCGGTCAGGCCTCATCGACTGAGCAGGACTCGCCTTATACCACGCATCTGAGCACATGGCATTACGCGGCGTTTGCGCAGGACAACTACCGCATCACGCCCCGGTTTACGGCCAACCTTGGGGTCCGGTGGGACATTGATTCGCCGCCCGTCGACTCGCATAACCGGACGGAATCGTTCATTCCCGGCCAGCAATCCACTGTGGCACCAGATGCGCCGACCGGCTTGGTATTCCCCGGTGACAAGGGCGTTACGCGCGGCATCATCTCCACGAAGTACTACCATATTTCGCCGCGCATCGGCTTCGCGTGGGATCCGTTTGGGAACGGCAAAACCTCGATTCGCGGCGCTGGTGGCATCTTCTACGGCACTGTCGCCGGCAACGAGTGGAACCAGCCCGGTAACGCCATTCCATTCGCCTTGCGGCCGCAGACCGGCGAGGGTCCTCTCAATTCAATCACCAATTACTATTCCTATCCGGGAGACTTCCCCTCGACCGCGCCGGGAGGCGGCCTTTTCCCATACACCTATACGCCGAGCAAGCCCGTATTCATCTCCGGGCCTGGCGGGGCCACTGAAGCCATCACCACGAACTTCAAATACCCCTACGTCTACCAGTTCAATCTCTCCGTGCAGCGGCAATTGCCCGGCAAGATAACCGTGACATCAGCGTATGTAGGCGCTCTCTCGCATGACCTGCCCAACTTTATTGACGCCAACTATGCTCCGTATTCGACCGCCTTCGGTGCGCCAAGCACTTCGGCGACCAGCGTCGCCGATCGGCGTCAGTTCGATCCATGCATCAAGGCTTGCCCTACCGGTGCGGCTGCCATCAACAACGGCACCGGCATCCTGGGAGCAGGGATCGTCGATCTGCTGTCGAACTTGACAGCCAGCTACCACTCACTTCAAGTCTCGGCGAGCAAGCAAGTCTCCCGTGGCGTCAGTGTCAACGGCTTCTATGTCTGGAGCCACGGCATCGATAGCTTCGAGCCGGATGCGGATGGACTTTCGGCGCCGCAGGACCCCGGCTACATGGGCAAGCCCTTCACCCCCAGCAACAACTCTTTGGGAGCCATTGGCGGTGGACTCCAGGAGGAAAAAGGCAATATGAGTGCCGATATTCGCAGCAACGCCGCGATTTCCGGCACATGGAACATCGAATACTTCCACGGCGATAACAAAATCGTCAAGGAAGTAGTCAACGGCTGGCAGATCTCGCCGATTGTCTATCTGCACAGCGGCGGGGTATTCACGATGACCACGGGATCCAACAAGAACGATGACAGCGGAGGCAATAGCCGTCCTGACCTGGTTTCCGGCGTCAGTTCCAAACTCGACCCTCACCGCTGCCGCGCTTGCTCCACTGGCGTGACGAGTGCGTGGTTCAATACGGCAGCCTTCACTGCCAATGGGCCCGGCGTGGCAGGGGGCATCGGCCCCGGTGGCGCGGACGGCAACGTAGGTCGCGATACCCTCTATGGACCGGGGTTCAGGGATATCGATATGGGGGTTTTCCGCAACATTAAGTTCGAGCGCGGGATGGTCTTCCAGCTCCGCGGCGAGGCAACCAATGTCTTCAACCTCGTGAGTCTCTCCAACCCCACAGCAACCCTCTCGTCCGGCAACGATGGCAAGATTACTTCGGCTGCGGGCACCCAGCGCATCATCCAGGTGGGAGGCCGTCTGACCTTCTAACCCGGTACCCGCAACCTTATTCCATGCGAGCGGCAACTATGTGCCGCCCGCATGGGTAAAAACATCTGCCGCAAGGTATTCACGGCAGACAAAGCTTGCGACGCGACTGACGTTTCAAGCATGGATTCGCAGCCTCCATTGCGCCTGCTCGTCATGAGCAGGCGTGCTTTTTTCGGCATTTGGCGAACTTGTATGGAACTTCAATTCAAGGACGGTGACATGAAAAACGATGGTGTAGTCATTGCTCCGCTAAGCGCCGGGCAGGTGACGGTCCCAGAGCCGGGAATGCAGCGCCAGGTGTTGGCATATAACCAGAAGGTGATGTTAGTTCGTCATCAGTTGTCAAAAGGATGGAGAGGAGTCAGTCACAGCCATCCCCACGAGCAGCTTGTCTATGTTGTAACCGGATGCATATTGTTTACCGCGGGTGGCAGAACAATAGAAATGCGCAGCGGCGAGAGTATTGTCGTGGAGGGGGATGTCGAACATCAGGCAACGGCGCTGGAGGATTCAGAAGTACTGGATGTCTTTGTCCCCTATCGAAGCGACTATGCAAAGTGAGATCGCGCGTCAGCCGGTGGCGTTAGGCGACGAGGCGGCACTGACTCAGCGCGCAAGACGGTAGATTTCCGATCCAGCCAGTAGATACGCTCCAACTCCGTAAACATAGCTCGATGTCGGAGTGAAAGCCCCAGGAGCCGCGCCAACCGGCTGGATGCACCCCAGCCGCCCATCCTGATACACATGAGAAAGAAGGCCCTGCCACGCCTTCTCCACCACGGGCCGGTACTTTTTCCCATCAAGGATCCCGGAGTTGATCCCGTAAGCAAATCCGTAGGCAAAGAAGGCGGAACCGGAATTCTCCGGCAGCTTATAGTCGGCTTGATCCAGCAGGCCCGCTTTCCACAATCCGTCCGGCCCTTGCAGCGACGCAATCTTCTCCGCCATCTCTTTGAACTGCGCAACATACTTTGCACGCGAGGGATAGTCCGCAGGCATCTCTGCCAGCACGCGTGCCAGTCCTGCGAATACCCAGCCGTTACCGCGAGCCCAGAACACCTTGCTTCCGTTTACCTCGTGCGCGCCAAAGAATGTTTTGTCGCGATAGAACAGGTGATCGTCTGGGCTGTACAGAAGGCCGGACGTAATCCACCATTCGTGGTCCATAAAGTCCAGGTACTTGCGATCCCCAGTTGCTCTGGCCAGCTTCGCCAACACGGGCGGAGCCATGAACAGCGCGTCGCACCACCACCACAGTGGTTTCTCCGGATCGTCCTTCAACTGCATCACCGCATCCATGCGTTCCCGAGTCGGCGCGATCATTGCCGGATCGGGGTGCGCGAAATAGAGGTTGAGATACGTCTGACCAATGGCGTGATCGTCCGCATGCTCCAGGCGCGGACCCAACTGCCACTGGAATCCCTTGCTCATGTCGAGCATGGCGTTCTGGTATTTCTTGCGATTTGCTGCCTCGGGGACCGCCATGAACCCCGCATAGAGCGCCGCATAGGTCCAATCCTGGCTGAAGTTGCCGCGCGCTTTCTCCAACTGCCAGTCCGCGACCTTTTGGATCGCATGGCTGACATCTTTTTTGGTCAGCTTCGCCGATAGATCCGTGGCGATCGGAAGCTCGGTTGTTGCAGTATCGCCGGCGAGGGAATTCCTCTGCGCCGTGGTTGTCTGCCCAAGGAGGGCGGGAACCAGGAGCAGAAGAGCGGTCGCTAATATTTCGGGCCGAATCGTTTTGTTCATTCGGGCGAATGTATATGAGGGCCAGTTTTAATGTCAATTAGCGGCAAAATGGGAAGACATGGAGGAGCGCCAGGAGTTGGATTAAGCGTTCTCAATGAAGACAAATAGGCTATTGTGTTTTCAACGCCGCTGGAAACGTCCAAACCTACGCAAACGCGGCCAAGGAGTACGTGTGGTGTATACGAAGGTACTGAAGGGTTCCCACTTAAGGTTTCGCTCGATGTAAGTGCTATTCTCGCCTCATGCGAAGGCCAGTAAGAGGGGTTCACATTTTCTTAGAGGTGGTCGGCGGAATTTCCATCCTCGCGGGTCTTGCGTGGCTAGCGCTCTATGCCCTCTCATATCCATTCCGACACTTCTCAGGCGGAAACTGCGATGATGCTGAGCAGAAATTCATAACGTCACCTGATGGCAAGCACACTATCAAAAGTTTCCATCGGGCGTGCGGAGCCGGCAACGAGCGACCGTACTCGTTTTACCTCGTCTACTTGAGTACGGGAAATCCCAACCCCGGATACGAGTTCACACAAGTTGTAGAAATCAGAGACGTGGCAATTGGCCAAACTACGGCGGCTTGGGACGGTCCCGATCAACTGTCGGTTACCTATCCCAGCTCAGCAACTGTGGGCGAGGCATACGCGAAAACCTTTGGAGTACGGATCGTGCTCCACCCACCATTGTCGGAGAACACGATGAAAACACCAAAAACTTCGTATTAAATACACGGACCCGTTTTATCGTCATTAAAATCAAATAGGATCAATATCCTACAGTTGGTGGAGGCGGCGGGAGTCGAACCGGACATAAGCGTTGAAAACACTCAACTTACTGATTCTGAGAATGCCCGAATTGGCATGATTTCCAGAATTGCCAAATCTACTGTACGGTCACTGTACAGTCTTTTCCCAGAATTACTAGAACTCCCAAGGCTCACCCTCAGACGTCCCGACTCTAGCGAAGGAGCATTCTGAAGTGCCCTCGTAGTATTTCATAAGTCCAGCGCAGAATCAGGTGTAATGTCTTCGCCCGCCGCCCCCCGTCCAGTCGAGAACGCGGTAACCGAACGCCGGTCCCGGAGGTGGCACTCAACGCTGAACGGCGGTCGCCTCGGAGTCTCGGACAACTCGAACACGAATACTCGCTTGCAATGGAGCCACTGTCGAATTTGATGGCCTTGGGCCAGATTCACCGTGCCGGTCGTATCCGTGTTACCCGCGGAAAGGCCTCGCGCTTCCTAAAGTTTATCCGCGAGGCAAAAGCCCTGGAAGCGTGGGAGTCGCGGCGCGTGGTGGTGCCAAGAAGCTTGCAAACAAAGCGCAAAATAATCCATACTGTCGCAAACCGGAATTGTCCTTGCGCCCCGCCGTGGTGAATGTCGGAGGAACGAGGTGACGAAGAACATGTTCTTGCACGCGTCGCGCACCTTGCTCCAGGTCTCCGTCTTGGTGCTCTGCGCTCTGCTGCCGATGTATGGCCAGACGGCCAATTCCGGAGCTATCGCTGGCACCGTGAGCGACCCCAGTGAAGCGCTGGTCGCGCGTGCGGAAATAGTCGTCAAGAGTCAGGCCACACAGGAAGAGCGCAATCTCGCTGCGGATGCTGAGGGGAATTTCTCGGTCCCATTTCTCGCTCCTGGCAACTATAACTTAACAGTTCGCGCGCCCGGATTTGAACCACTTGTCTTGGAAGGTATTCAGGTTCGAATTACAGAAGTAAGCCGGCTCAAGATTCAGCTATCAATCGGCGGCGCGAAGGAACAAATCGCGGTTAGTGCGAAGCCTCGTCTTGTTCAAACGGAGAATGCCACTCTGGGACGGGTCATCGATCAGGAATCGGTCGTCGACTTGCCGCTCGTCGATCGCAACTTTACTGAGATCCTCGGGCTGACGGCCGGAACAAACACGAATATCGTGGACGCGACCCAACTGGGAGCTGGAAGCCAGGAGATCCGCGCCAATGGTGCGCGTAGTGGCGACAACAATTTCATGCTAAACGGCGTGGATGCGAACAGTTATAGCTCCAATATCACCGAGGTCACTCCTTTCGGTGGGGCGGGGATCGCGATCCCGGCTCCGGATACCATTCAGGAGTTCAAAGTCCAGACTTCGCTCTACGACGCGCAATATGGGCGAGGAGCGGGTGCGAACGTAGACGTCGAAACCAGGTCGGGCACCGCGGATCTTCATGGCAACGCCTATTACTTCGGCCGCAATGAAGCACTGGACGCGAATAATTTCTTTGCGAACGCAACCGGAGTGCCAAGAGGAGAATTCCGGCGTTCGCAATCAGGAGGCACTTTAGGCGGGGCGACGCCCTGGTCAAAGAAACACGCCTTTTTCTTTATTTCGTATCAGGCAACAAGGGATGCGAATGCGGCATCTTTGAGCAGCAGTGTCAGCTCTCTGAGCCTTCCTCCTATACCGCAAGTCCGCACGCCAGCCTCGCTGGGAGCTGTATTTGGCGGCCAAACCGGGGCGTTCGGTGGTGTGGCAGTCGCCCCGGACGGCTCGAATATCAACCCGGTAGCCCTCAATCTGCTGAACGCGAAAAATCCCAATGGAACATATGTAATTCCGAGCCCTCAAACGTCAAGCAGTGGTGTCAACTACACGGCAGTGGTGCCGGGCCACTATAGCGAAGACCAGTTTAATACGAATTTTGATGTCAACTTGCGCGCACCGGATCGACTGTCGGCGAAGTTCTTCTTTTCAAACTCGAAACAAGACGTTCCTTTCTTCGGGGCCACTGTGCCAGGTTTTCCAGCGCTCCGATCCTTTGAGAACCGGAATTTGGCCATAACCGAGACTCACATTTTCTCACCGCGAGCGATCAACCAATTCCGATTTGGCTTCTCTCGTCTTGCAGGTGAAAGCGTCGCCGGAGGGACACTCACAGATCAGGATGTGGGGATAAACCGCTTCAGCGACCCCCAAGAGGGGATGATTCCACAAACTGAGGTTCTTGGAGCCTTTGAGTTAGGCAACTCGGCACAAGACCAAAGCAAAACAGCCGGTGATAACTTTTACATTTCCGACGTCATATTCCTCACTCGGGGCAAGCACAATCTTCGCTTGGGCACAGAAACCTTTCGAAATCAGTTCAACCATGTAAGCAATTACACGGGCGGCACCATGACACTCCTGTCGTTGCCTGATTTCCTGCTCGGCTTGCCCGCCGGGCCTGTCAGCGCAGGAGGGAACGGCACATCGTTCTCAAACATTTTCTTCACAAGCGTGGCTGCCGGGATTCCCGATGCGGGGCAACGTGCAAGCGCTGCCGATTTCTTTGCGTCGGATGATTGGAAAGTTACGCGAACGCTCACCATGAATCTCGGGGTTCGGCTCGAGGTCAACGGCCAATCAAGCGAAGTCGACGGTCGTATCTCGAATTTCTTCCCGCAATTCTACGTCCCTCCTCCGGCGGGTGGTTTCACGGCTCCCGCCACCTGCGGATTTGTTCTGCCCAGTAACTTTTCTGGCAACGCCCCCGAGGGATTTCCACGCGAAAATTCGACTTTGCTGAATCACCCCGTGCAAACGCACGCAGAGCCCCGCGTCGGCTTCGCGTGGCAGCCGCTTTTGTCGAAGGACCTGGTTCTTCGAGGGGGATATGGGATCTACGCGAACCGCACCAGCTTCGAGGGGAACGGCTCATTACTGGCTCTTAACCCGCCGTTCGCGTTGAATGCTGTGCTCAATGGCGCCGCAAACGCGACCTCAAGCCTGGAGAGTCCCTTTCCGAATTTGCCGCCGAGCTCTTCATTCCCAAATTTCGTAGGCACCATGCTACCGGGTCCACCGTTTACCGCGAGCAGCTTTCTCCGAAGCCCCATCATTACCGATCCTGATTTTGAGGAGTCTACCGTCCAGCAATATGACTTCGACCTGCAGTATCAACTCAAGAGCTACGTTTTATCAATCGGGTATGGCGGCGCGAAGGCCACCCACTTAGCCGTGGGCCGGAGCAATAATCAACCTCTCCTTGTCGGTCCTTCCGACCCTGTGAACGGCCTCACAACCAACTCCACGGCCAACGCAGTTGAGCGGGTTCCTTTCGTCGGGTTGTCTCCGTTGATCTACCGTCTCGAAAGCAGTGGGAGTTCAAACTACAACTCATTCCAGGCCACGCTGAAGAAAGACATCAGTCATGGTTTTCAATTCCTTGCGGCTGCTATCGCTGGCACATTCGGATTACCGATCACTGGGCAAGTGGTTTACAACGATCAAAACAATGTCGCTGCTCAGCGCGGTGTGTCTGACTTTAATCGAACTCACCGATTGGTTATCAGCGGTACGTGGAGCGTGCCCGGACCTGACCACGCGAAAAGCGCATCTGTTCGGAAGCTCGGGAATGGCTGGAGTACTTCAGGTGTCGTAACGCTGCAATCGGGACGACCGTTCAGCATTCTAGACAGTGCGGCCGGTACGCTGTTTGGTCCCGCAACCCTATATACCACTGGAAGCTTGGCTCCTGGTGCGACACTTGCCGATGCGGGCCGGAGCGGAAGTGTCAGCAGTCGTGTGAACAAATTCTTCAACACGAAAGCATTTGTTCCGGCACCGTATATTCCAGACGGCGGACTGATTAATGGAAAATACCCCGTGTCAGGTGGCGGGACGATCTTCGGCAATCTTGGAAGGAACATCTTGAGGGGGCCGGATCAGCAGGATTTCGACATCGCAGCGATCAAGATCACTCCTCTGACAGATCACGTAAAGCTGATCTTTCGGTGGGAGATCTTCAATGTGTTGAACAGGCCGAATTTTGCAAATCCGTCCAACGATGTTTCGACCCCGAGCAACTTTGGCGTGATCAGCGCCTTAACAGTGAATCCCCGAATCATGCAATATGCGCTCAAGGTGGAATTCTAGTGTGCTGCGTCAACTTCTTCGTCCCGCAAACTGAGTTGTTTCCGTGAGGAGGGTTGAGCCGGCCTTTGCGAATTGGGCGACATTGGCATCGGTCGGCATCTGTCTTGACGTCCTCTTAGCCGTTTGTCAGTATTGAATATTCCGATGTGCAGCCGCGGCGACAAGGATGACCTCCATGACAGAGCCCTCCGGATATGTGCTGGAACCTCTCCGGGAAGGCACGGACTTCACGCTCTACCGCGGACGGCAGCCCGGCAACCCCTCTCCGGTCCTGGTGGTGGCGCTAACGGCCGACCATCCGTCACCGCAGAGTCTCCGGCGGCTTGAGCACGAATACTCGCTCGCAGCCGAACTTGAACCCGCGTGGGCAGCCAAGCCTATGACGCTCGCTCGTCACGGAGGACGGACGATCCTCGTACTCAAAGATCCTGGAGGCGAGCCCCTGGATCTGGTTCTTGAGCGAGACCAGGGACGACCGCTCGATCTGACCCGCTTTCTGCGCATCGCCATTGGACTAACGAAAGCAATCGGCCAGGTCCATCAGCACGGCCTCATCCACAAGGACATCAAGCCTGCGAACATACTCATCGACGATGTCGGCAACGTCTGGCTCATCGGCTTCGGGATCGCGTCCCAGCTGCCGCACGAGCGCCAGGCGCCTGCGCCGCCGGAGATCATCACCGGCACCCTCGCCTACATGGCGCCCGAGCAGACCGGCCGCATGAATCGCTCGATTGATTCCCGCAGCGATCTTTACTCTTTGGGCGTCACCTTGTACCAGATGTTGACGGGCATGCTGCCGTTTTCCGCCGCCGATCCCCTTGAGTGGGTCCACAGCCACATCGCGCGGAAACCGGCACCACTTAGCGATCACGCAGCAGTCCCCGAGCCGCTGTCTGCCATCATCATGAAGCTTCTCGCCAAGAATGCCGAGGAGCGCTACCAGACCGCGTTTGGACTCGAAGCCGATCTTCGGCGGTGCCGAGAGGAGTGGCAGTCGCATGGTCGCATCGACGCGTTTCCGCCAGGCGCGCAAGATGCGTCCGACTGTTTGCTGATTCCGGAGAAGCTGTACGGGCGAGAGCGTGAGATCGGCACTCTGCTTGCTGCCTTCAACAGTGTCGTGGGCCACGGTACCCCCGAGCTCGTGCTCGTATCCGGTTATTCGGGTGTCGGCAAGTCCTCCGTAGTGAATGAGCTGCACAAAGTGCTCGTTCCGGCGCGCGGCCTTTTCGCATCCGGCAAATTCGACCAGTACAAGCGCAACATCCCGTATGCGACCCTCACACAGGCCTTCCAGACTCTGATCCGTCAGATCCTGGTCAAGAGCGAAGCGGACGTGGAACGGTGGCGAGACTCACTGCAGGAAGTGGTGGGCCCGAACGGCCAGCTTATCGTCAACCTCATTCCGGAGCTCGAGTTCATCATCGGGAAGCAGCTGCCCGTTGCGGAGCTGGCACCGCAAGATGCGCAGCACCGCTTCCAATTGGTGTTTCGGCGGTTCCTGGGGGCATTTGCCCGGAAAGAGCATCCGTTGGCGCTGTTCCTTGACGATCTGCAATGGATGGACGCGGCAAGCCTTGAGTTTCTTGAGTACCTGATTACGAACTCTGAGACGCAGCATCTGCTGCTGGTCGGCGCTTATCGGGACAACGAGGTTAGCCCTTCTCACCCGCTTCTGCGGACGCTTGAGGTAATTCGCAAAGCTGGAGCGCAGGTCGAGGAGATCGTGCTGGCACCCCTCGGGATCGACGATGTCGGCCGGCTCGTATCCGATGCACTGCACTGCGAGGTCGATTCCAGCCATGCTCTGGCGAAACTGGTCCACGAAAAGACCGACGGGAATCCCTTCTTTGCGATCCAGTTTCTCACTGCGCTGGCTGAGGAAGGGCTGCTCAGCCGCGACCCTGATGCGGGAGTCTGGATCTGGGACTTGGCTCGAATTCGCGCGCACGGTTACACCGACAACGTCGTGGATCTCATGGTCGGGAAGCTAACGCGATTGTCCGGCACCGCGCAGACCGCCCTGCAGCAACTGGCTTGTCTCGGAAACGTGGTCGAGATTGCCAATCTGAGCCTGGTTTTTGGGGAATCAGAAGAGACGATCCACACTTCGCTCCTGGAAGCTGTCGGCACCGGTCTGATCCTTCGTCTAGAGAGCTCCTATGCCTTCCTCCACGACCGCATTCAGGAGGCGGCGTACGCCCTCATCCCCGAAGGCGATCGCGCGGCGGCACACCTTCGGATTGGCCGTGTGCTGTTGGCGACTATGTCGGAGGACCAGCTTGCCGAGCATCTGTTCGATGTGGCGAATCAGCTCAATCGGGGCGCCGCGCTGTTAGTCGACCGGGACGAGAAGGCGGACATCGCGACATTCAACCTGCGTACCGGGCGAAGGGCGAAGGCGTCAGCGGCCTATGCGTCGGCGGGCACTTATTTTGCGTCAGGCATCGCGCTGTTAAATGGGCGGGACTGGAGTAGTCAGCATGAGTTGAAATTCAGCCTGTACCTCGAATTCGCGGAGTGCGAGCTTCTTTGCGGTAGCCTGGAAAAGGCCTCGCAACTGATTGTGGAGCTTCTACAGCGTGCGGCTTCAGATGTCGAGTTCGCCAACGCTTCCTGCCTGCAGATCAATTTGCATGTGCTGACGGGAGAACACTCCCTGGCCATCGACAGCGCGGTTGCGTGCCTGCGTCGATTCGCCATTGACCTGCCGGCACACCCTACGCCCGAGCAGGTCCTGGCCGAATACGAGACGGTCTGGCAGACCCTGGATGGGCACACGATCGAGAGTCTGATCGATTTGCCACTGATGACCGATTCGGAGATACAGGCAGCCATGCAGGTGCTCTCAGTTCTTGCTGGACCCGCGACTTTTACCGACTTTCAGTTGTTTTGCCTGCTGGCGTGTCGCATGGTGAACGTCAGCATACAACACGGAATGAGCGGCGCTTCCGCCTACGCCTATGCTTGCCTCGGGTCTGTCCTTGGACCGAACTTTCACCGGTACCGCGAAGGCTACCGCATGGCCAGGCTTGCCTGCGACCTGGTCGAGAAGCACGCCTTCACCGCCTACGACACGAAGGTCTACCATGCGATGGGACTAGCCGCCTTCTGGACGGAGCCGCTCACGAGCGTGATCGAACTCCGACGGGCGACCACTCGCACCGCCACCGAGAGAGGCGATCTAACTTTCGCTTGCTATGGCATGCACCAATCCATTACATATTTGCTTATGCGGAACGATCCGCTCGATGCGGTGTGGCGCGAGTCGGAGATGGCATTGGACTTCGCTCGGACAGCCAATTTCCGCGATGTCGTGGACCTCATCGGGAGCCAGCAACGCTTCATCGCGAGCTTGCAGGGGCGCGATGCGACCTTCTCTACCTTCAGCGACGAGCCATGCGACGAAGCGGCGTTCGAAGCGCAACTGACGGCCGCGCGGACGCCGACCGTGATTTGCTTGCACTGGATTCGCAAACTCAAGGCTCGGTACCTCTCAGGCGACTACGCCGCGGCACAGGCGGCAGCCGACAAGGCGAAGGGGTTGCTTCGCATCTCAACCGTACAGTTGCAGCTGCTCGACTACTTTTACTACACCGCGCTGACGGTGGCGGCGCTCTATGAGAACGCTTCGGCCGACGAGCAGACAGTGTGGCTCGATCTCCTGGCGGCGCATCAGGAACAACTGCGCGAGTGGGCCGAACTCAATCCTCCGACCTTCGCC
>JBEKRU010000010.1:0-85017 GCA_049518435.1 Occallatibacter sp.
TGGCCCATTCACCCGCCATGCCTTCGCCGGTTGCATTGCCCGGCGTGTCCAAGATTGTTGCAGTCGGTTCCGGCAAAGGCGGCGTCGGCAAAACCACCGTCGCCGTGAACCTGGCCATCGCCCTGTCGCGCCTTGGCCAGCGCGTCGGCCTCATCGACGCCGACATCTACGGCCCCAATGTTCCGCTCATGATGGGCTCAAGCAAGCAGCCCACCGTAGGTCCCGGCAATCGCATCGAGCCCAATCTGACCCATGGCATCAAGACCATCTCCATCGGCTACATCTCACCCGGCGACAAGCCGCTCGTCATGCGCGGACCCATGCTGCACCAGATCATTCGCCAGTTCCTGCAGCAGGTGGAATGGGGCGAACTCGATTACCTGATCGTCGACTTGCCTCCAGGCACCGGCGACGTCGTCATCTCGCTGGTGCAGACCGTTCCCCTCACCGGCGCGGTTGTTGTCTCCACGCCCAGCGATGTAAGCCTTGAAGATGCGCGCAAGGCATTGCAGATGTTCGCGCAGGTCAACGTGGAAGTCCTTGGCATCGTCGAGAACATGAGCCACTTTACCTGCCCGCACTGCCATCATGAAATCGACATCTTCTCCCGCGGCGGCGCCGAGCGCACGGCCAAGCAATTCAACATTCCCTTCCTCGGATCAGTGGAGCTTATCCCCGCCATTCGCGAGGGCGGCGATCGCGGATTGCCCGTCGCGCTGGCCGGCCCGAAGAGCCCGCAGGCTTCCGAGTTTTATGCAATTGCGGAAAAGGTTATGGAGCGCGCCGAAGCCGCTGCGGCAGCAGCTACAGACGTAATCGAAATCAGCTAAGTTGGTAAGCTTGCGATCACCCTTCATAGTCGCATTTCAATCGAAGGCTCGCAGCTCTTTGGATCCACTGTAATCTGTAATCTGTAATCTGCAATCTGTAATCTAAAAAAGAGAGCGGGGTTCGCGCCCCGCTCTCTTTTCCGATCCATTCAATCTAGCGCCAGTGTCCCTCGCGCAGTTCCCAATGGTCGTGCACGCGAACCCACCGGTGAGCTTCCCAGTGCGCCCCAGGATGTGGCGGCCGATCATAATGCCCACCGACCCAGACGTAGTGATCGCCATCCCAACGGTGATATCCGGACACCCACACATAGCCCTCACCGGGGGGCGGACCCGGGTGCTCCACTACCACCGCGGGTGGACGCACACGAACCACAACCTGCGCGTTTGAAGCCGCAGGAATCAGTGCCAGAGCCAACAAAAGTCCCAATGCAGTTTTCTTCATGGTGAATCCATTCCTCCAGGTTTTCAGGGTGTGCGGAGTGTTGCGTCCGTTCTGCCCCGTTTGAAGATTTGAACCGTCTACCGGCAAAATAGTTGCGGTTGATAACTGCTCAACTTTCTTCTGCATCGCCTCAATCGCAAATACGTCCCGATGCCCCATCAGATGCGCAGACGCATCGAGGAGTGGTCCGCAAAACCTGTGAAAAACCACCAATGGAACTCAATGAATGCAGACTGCAACGCCAATAAAAAAGCGGAGCCGAAGCCCCGCCTTTTCTATTCCCAATCCCAATCTACCGCCAATGCCCTTCAACCAGGATCCACTGCCCATGTCTGTGCACCCAGTGGTGCGGAGCCCAGCGTGCCCCTTCATGCGGCGGGCGATCGTAATGGCCAGGGACCCATACATAATGGTCACCCTGGTATTGGTGATAGCCCGAGACCCACACAAATCCGCGTTCAGGAGGCGGCCCGGGATGTTCATAAACGGGAGCAGGTGGCCCAACGCGAATCACAACCTGCGCTATGGAACCCACAGGACAAAAGGTGAGAGCGAACAGAACTGCCAGTGCAATCTTCTTCCCCATGAATCGTATCCTCCAGGAATGAGCTGTGCGCACAACGGCTGTACTGTTGTCCCTTTTATCATCGCCGGTTTCCTGAAGGATGAGCTGTATTGATCAGCTTATGTTCTCGATCCCGTTGGGGCGGTTTCAAGCTCTTCCGTCAACACCTCGGCTGCGGTAATGCAGGCCGCGCGGTCCACGTCGCGATGAGTCACCACGCGAATCGCATCGCGGCCCACCGTACTCACCAGCACGCCGCGCGCCTTCATCCGCGACGCTAGTTCGGCCGCGGTCAGCCCCGCGTCCTCCGCGATCTTGAAGATCACAATGTTTGTTTCCACTCCGTCCAGATCGATTGACACGCCTTCCATGGTGGAAAGCGCTTCAGCCAGCAGTCGCGCATTGGCATGGTCCTCGTGCAATCGCTGCGGCCCCTGCTCCAACGCAATCAGCCCTGCAGCGGCCAGCACGCCCGCCTGCCGCATCCCGCCGCCCAGCGCCTTGCGGAACATGCGCGCCCGCTCCATCTGTTCCGCTGATCCCGTCAGCATCGACCCTACAGGAGCGCCCAGGCCTTTCGACAAGCAGAACATCACCGTATCGAATCCGCGCGTCAGCGTTTGCACATCCACTCCGAGCGCAGTGGATGCGTTGAAGATGCGCGCGCCATCCAGATGAACAGGCAGCTTGCGCTCCTTTGCGCCTTCCCAGATTTCCTCCAATACGTTGAGAGGTGTGCAGGTGCCGCCGGCGAGGTTTGCCGTGTTCTCAATCTCGATAAGCCCGGTCGCCGCATGGAAACCCTTCCATCCAAAAATCACCGGCTCAATATGTTTCCAAGTCAGAATGCCACGCTCAGCATGCACGGCGCGCACCAGGCAGCCTGAAAAGACCGCGGTCGTGGCCATCTCCCAATCCAGAATGTGGGCGCGCGATTCCGCAATCACTTCCTGCCCCGGCTGCGTATGCAGGCGGATGGCAATCTGGTTGCCCATGCTGCCTGTCGGCACAAACAACGCAGCTTCGCGCCCGAAAATCTCCGCGGCACGCTTTTCAAGCAGGTTCACCGTAGGGTCTTCGCCGTAAACATCGTCGCCCACTTCGGCCGCGGCCATTGCGGCACGCATCTCCAGGGTCGGCTTCGTTACTGTATCGGAACGCAGATCAATCATCGTCATCACCACACCCGGCATGCATTTGCCGGCATCATCGGCTGGCCTGCCTTGCATCCGAATGCCTTGCCGAATTCCGGCATGTTCTCGACCACGCCAAGAATCCTGAACTTGTCCGGCGAATGCCCGTCAGTCTGCACCTGCAGCCGCAATTGCTCGGGCCGCATCTCGCCGCACCAGTTCTGTCCATCCGCGATAAAAAATTCCTGCAGAGGCGTAAATCCGCTTGCGTTCTTCGCGCCCAGGTTGGCGCCCTTACGATGCGCGTCTTCAAGCAGTGCCATGTAGGCCAGCCGCAACCCTCCATTGTCCGCAGTGTTCTCACCCAACGCCAGCTTGCCATTCAGCTTCACGTCGTCAATCGCCGTGAACCCGCTGTATTCCTTCACTTCGCAGTCCGTCATCGCGTCGAACTTTTTCCCATCGTCGGCTGTCCACCAATCGGCGAGGTTACCATTGCCATCGAACTGCCGCCCCTCGTCATCGAACCCGTGCGTCAGTTCATGTCCCACCACTGCGCCTATGTGCCCGTAATTCACAGCGTCGGAAGCATTCGAATCGAAGAACGGCGCCTGCAGAATTCCAGCCGGGAAGTTGATATCATTCATGCTCGGGTTGTAATACGCATTGATGGTAGGCGGCGACATGCCCCATTCGCCGCGATCCACCGGCTTGCCGATCTTCCCCAGTTGCCTGTGGTTCTCAAACTCGATGGCCCGAATGGAATTGCCGATCGCGTCTCCGCGCACAACATTCAACTTGGAGTAATCGCGGAAGTGGTCCGGATAGCCAATCTTGTCCGCGACCATGTGCAGTTTCTCGCGCGCCTTCGCCTTCGTCTCATCACTCATCCAGGTCAGAGTGCCGATCTCGCGATCCATCGAATCTTCGATGTCATGCACCATCTGCACTGTCTCCTGCTTGCTCTTCGCGGGGAAATACTCCTTCGCGTAGACCTCGCCCAATGCCTCGCCAAGTGCGCCATCCGTCGAAGAAACACAGCGTTTCCAGCGCGCTTCCTGTTCCGGCTGACCGCTCAGTTCATGCCCGTAGAACTTGAAGTTCTCTTCGTCCAGCGCGGCCGGCAGCACCGTTGCAGCAATGCCATTGATCAATTGCCAGCGAAGATAACTCTTGATCGTGTCCAGGTCCGTCGATTCAATCAGCGCATTCAGCCCTTTGAAGAAGTCGGGATTGATCACATTCAAATCGCTGACAGACGAAACCCCCGTATCTTCAAAGAAGGCGGGCCATGCAATCACCGGAGCCAGCGTCGCCAGTTGTGTAACGGGCATGGGATGATAGACATTCTTCGGATCGCGCCGCGACGTAACATCCATTGACACCTTCGCCAGAGCGGTCTCCAGCTCCATGATCTTTTTCGAATCGCTGGCCGCGGCGGCATCGGGCTCGCCAATCAGCGTCAGCATTTTGGCAATATGCTCCACATACTGCGCCCGCGTCTTCTCCGCTGCATCGCCCGTGCGCAGATAGTAGTCGCGCTCCGGCAATCCAAGTCCGCCTTGATCCACACTGGCAATTTGTTTGCGAGCGTCTTTGAAGTCCTGCTGCTCCCCATAACCGAAGAACGCATTCACGTTGATCAATTGGTAGTGCGCCAGCAGCGCGGTCAACTCCGTCTTGCTCTTCAGCGCCGCAATGCGATCCAGTTCCGGTTGCAGCGGCTTCAGTCCAGCGGCCTGAATCGCATCCTTGTTCATACAGGTCGCGTAGTAGTCGCCAATCTTCTGCTCATTGGGCGTGCGCCCGGGATTGTTCGCCTCGGTCTTCTCCAGCAATGTGTGGAGCACCACTTGCGTATGGTCGTAGACAATTGAAAAGTCGTCGAAAGACGATTTGTCCGCGGGAATTGGATACAACTTGCTGAAGTTTCCGCAGGCGTACTGCGCAAAATCCACGCAGGGATCGGCAGTCGTGTCCATGAATCGCTTGTCCAGCCCCGGCGGCAGCGGAACGCTCTTGTCAGTGTCCATGGCCGACTTCGCCTGCGCACCCGCCATGGGACCAGAAATCACGAACGAAGCCCCAATCAACGCGCAAACTACAACGATTCCTGCAAGTCTTCTCATAGTCTCCAGCAGCCTCCCTTTAGTTCTTCTGCAACTATCCCTAGTTCCTGTTCCTATTCCCTGTTCCCTATTCCCTATTCCCTGTTCCCTGTTCCCTATTCCCTGTTCCCTGTCCTTACGGTATCTGCGCCATAGGCAGTTCCATCACCGGCGTTTTCTTGCCGTCCTTTGCCGCAATGGCCCATAGCCCGTGAAAGTTCTCCCGTAGCGCCGGTTGCGCCTTCAGCAGCGCGCTCAGCACAGAAGTCGCCTCAGTGCGCTGCGCCGCCGGGTCCGTCACGCCGGTCGATTCGAACGTCACCGCCAGGTCGGCTTCGTGCAGCGAGGGTTCCAGGCGCACGGAGTCAATCTTCCAGGTTCGGTCGCCGGCAGGCAGTGTCAGAGGAAACGAGTCCTGAGGCGAATTCCCTGTCGCGGTTTTCACCTGCGCCTGCTCCTGGGTCAGCTTCTCCAGGTTGGGAGACGAAAGAAAGTCCACTGGCAGCAGCAGGTACCGGGCCGCGTCGTAGCTGTACCATGCGCTCCACGGCTGATCCGACCGAGCCAGATCCCTCGCATGCATCCAGTACCAGACCCCGTCGTGCCCGCCAAAGGTCCCTGGCCGCACCGAAAGTCCGGCCAGCTTCCACCCCGTATCCGCTCCCGCACCGCCCCACGCCAGCACCAGCCCAATCTGGCCGTTCAGCGCAGCGCCCGCCGCTTCCGCCAGCACCACCGCGTACCGCCCCGGCGGCAAGGCTCGCATGTTTACAGTCACGGTCAGCGATCCCGTTGCATTGGAACAGAAAAACTGCGTATCGGATGGTGCCGTCAGCATCGACGCGTCCAGCAAATATAGGTTGCGCAACTGGATTCCGCCGCCCTTGACCAGCGGTGCGGCCTGCTCCACCGCCTCGCGAATTCCGTCCCATTCTCCCGCTTCGGCCGGCAGCAAGGCCGCATGCAGCGCGGCTTCGTCCTGCTGCAAAACCGCCATCGACAGCCGTCCGCCTGCCGCAACCAGCGCATCTCGATCCAATGTCAGCAGTTCTGCCTGCGTTGTGCAGGTTGCGGAATAACCCGCTAGCGGCAAAGCTAAAAAAGCTGCGGCAGCCCAAACACTCCAGCACAGACGCATCGCGCGGACATCCTCCCGGCCCCAGAAAACTCTTGATGAGCGTCCGCGGGCCACTGTTAGTCTAGTACAGTGGAGCGGCAAAAGAATTGTTGGGACTTGGCCTGAAGCGAATGCAGAATCGCACCGCGGTTTCGTGGACAATTGCCCGCGTGGGCATTCCCTGGCTTTTGGCGGGCCTGCTTGGTTTTTCCGCCTCCCTCGCCGCGCAAGCGCCCTCCACCGCGCCCTCATCCGCCACGCAATCCACCCCGCCGCCGCACAAACCCAGCCACGCTCACGTCCGGCCATCCGCAGCACATCCACCTGACCCGGCTGCTATTCCCACGCCAGTTCCCCAACCCGAAACCCCAAAGTGGCCGGTCAACGCGAAGCCCGACCCGGCCACCGTCGTTTGGGACAGCCACGGGCTTCGGATTGAGGCCACAAATTCCAGCCTCGAACAGATTCTTTCCGATGTTTCCGCAGATACCGGCGCAAAAGTCGAGGGCATGGACAACGATCAGCGCATTTTTGGAATATTCGGCCCCGGCTCCGCGCGCGAGGTCCTTGCCCAGTTGCTGGAAGGCTCCGGCTATAACTTCCTCATGATCGGCGACCAGGGACAGGGAACACCGCGGCAAATCGTACTTAGCGTCCGCACTGCAGCAAATCCGTCGCAGGCCGCCAAAACCACTTCGCCCAGCGACGAGGACGAAGCGGACGAACAGCCCCAGCAGCCTCAGCCGCCAGAGAGCTTCCCCAATCGCCCCGGTTTCCCTCCGCGCGCACTGCAGCAGCGGTTGCAACAACAGCAGCAGCAAGGCCAGCAGCCTGGAGAACCGCCGAACCAGCAGCCCGGCCAGCCGCCGTTTCAACAGCCCGGCGCACCGCCGAATTAGTTTGTTAGCGGGGGACCTGGATTTTCGGTTTGAATCAAACTGAACTTCGTCAGAGTCAGGGTCAACGTGACCACTGAGAACTGCGAGCGAACTAAGAACTAAGAACTGTCTTAGGAAGAAATCCGAGCCGCTTCCGTCCGCGCCTTCAAGGTCACACGCTGAGTTCGTGGACGCATAAGGGCAAACCCCGCGCGCAGAACCCAATAGGCCGCCAGAATGCCGAACCCCATCGACGCCACCGAGGCGCATACCAACATCACAAAATTAAATAAATCCACCATCACTCCACCTTGATCTACTCAGATAGGGCCTATGACATGTCCTGTTTCCCTAAGATGCAAGCTCCTGGGTGCAGGTAAAGCTTCGTCTCTGCGATTCTCGCAGAAATCTACCGCGTTGACCCTTGATTCTATTGACCAATAGAATACCCCTAGGGTGTTACATTCCTGCATTGGGCCGGCTGTCCCACTCTGGAACTCCTACCGCTCCTAAGTTGCCCCATCATGCCCATCACACACATCTCGGTGCGCGGCGCGCGCCAGCACAATTTGCGCGACATCTCCGTGCGCATTCCGCGCAATACCCTGACCGTCGTAACCGGCCTCTCCGGATCAGGAAAAAGCTCGCTCGCCTTCGACACCATCTATGCCGAAGGCCAGCGCCGCTACGTGGAAACCCTCTCCGCCTATGCCCGCCAGTTCCTCGACCAGATTGAGCGGCCAGACGTTGATTCCATTGAAGGACTCAGCCCGGCAATCTCCATTGAACAGAAAACTACCAGCAGAAGTCCACGCTCGACTGTGGGCACCATCACAGAGATTTACGACTATTTGCGCTTGCTCTACGCCTCTGTCGGCACACCCCACTGCCCCAACTGCGGCCGCCCCATCTCCCGTCAGACCGCGGAACAGATCGTTCAGCGCATCCTCGAACTTGGCATGGGCGAGCGCGTCACCGTCATGGCCCCCGTCGTCCGCGGCCGCAAAGGAGAATTCAAAGACCTCCTCGACCAACTCGATCAGCAAGGTTTCCGCGCCCGTGTCGATGGCGAACTCCGCGATCTCTCCGATCCCGTCATCCTGGACCGCCGCAAGAACCACACCATTGAAGCCGTCATCGACCGTATCCTGCTGAAGCCTCCGGTGCCTCCAGCCACAGCACCGGGTGCCCCCGGTCCGGGGTCCCCGCGGACAGGTCTTCGTCCGGGGGGTGGTGATCCCTCGCGTTTGGGGACCGGGGATGGAATCCAGCCCTCCGCCACACCGTCCAATAAACCCTCCGTCGAAAAACGCCTCGAAGGCGCGATATCCAAGGCGCTTCAAATGGCCAACGGCCTTGCCCTTGTCGCTGTTGCAGGCGGCCAGGAACAGTTATTCTCCTCCTCCATGGCCTGCCCCGATTGCGGCCTCGACGTCCCCAAACTCGAGCCCCGCAGCTTCAGCTTCAACTCCACATTCGGCGCCTGCCCCGAATGTCACGGCCTCGGCTCGCTCTACGACTTCGACCCCGCCAAAGTCATCACCGACTGGTCAAAGCCCCTGCTCGACGGCGGCCTTGGCCCCGGCTCCGCATCCCAATATCTCCTCAAGCTCATCCACCTCGCAGCCGACCGTTACGAAATCGACCTCAAGCTTCCCTTTGAAGACCTGCCCGTCAGGCACCAGCACATCCTGGTCTACGGCCCGCCAAAAAACGAGGCCCCGCGCACCGGCTTCCACGGCATTCTCTCCTTCCTGCGCGACAGCGTCGAAGAAGCCCGCAGTGACGGCTATCGCGAGTACATGATGACCTACATGTCCGCGACGCCCTGCCCCGTCTGCCGCGGCAAACGCCTCCGTCCGGAATCCCTGGCCGTGAAAGTCGGCGGGCTCTCCATCGCCGATTTCACCGCGCTGTCACTCAACCGCGCGCTCTCCGCCGCCATCAACCTCAGCTTCACCGCCCGCGAGGCGCTGGTCGCCGAACGCATTCGCCGCGAGATCGTCGAGCGCCTTGAATTCCTCTGCGGCGTCGGCCTCACTTACCTCGCCCTCGATCGCAACGCCGCCACGCTCTCCGGTGGCGAGGGCCAGCGTATCCGGCTCGCAACCCAGATCGGCTCAAAGCTCCGCGGCGTACTCTACGTTCTCGATGAACCCTCCATCGGCCTGCATCAGCGAGACAATAACCGCCTCATCGAAGCCCTCGAAAAACTCCGCGACCTCGGCAACACCGTGCTCGTTGTTGAGCACGATGAAGACACCATCCGCCACGCCGACTACGTCCTCGACCTTGGCCCCGGCGCTGGCCGTCTCGGCGGCTTCGTGGTTGCGCAAGGCACGCCTGCCGAAATCATGGCCTGCCCGGAGTCGCTCACCGGCCGCTATCTCTCCGGCGCAGCGACCATGCTCCAACGCGCCCATCCGCGTGCCCTCACCGGCAAGTGGATCACCATATCCGGCGCACGCGAACACAACCTGCAGGACATCACCATTCGCATTCCGCTCGGCGTCATGACCGTGGTCACCGGCGTCAGCGGCAGCGGCAAAAGCACGCTCATCAACGACATTCTGTACCGCTCTCTTGCCCAGTCCATCTACGGTTCCCGCGAGGAGCCCGGTGCTCACGAGTCGCTCACCGGCGCCGAGCAGCTCGATAAAGTAGTCCGTATCGACCAGTCCCCCATCGGCCGCACGCCGCGCTCCAACCCGGCCACGTATACGCAGGTCTTCTCCCCCATCCGCGACCTCTTCGCCATGCTTCCCGAATCGCGCGAGCGCGGCTACAAGGCCGGCCGCTTCAGCTTCAACGTTGCCGGCGGCCGCTGTGAGACTTGCCAGGGCGACGGACAGCGCCGCATCGAAATGAACTTCATGCCCGATGTCTACGTACAGTGCGAAGTGTGCAACGGGCGCCGCTATAACCAGGAAACTCTCGCGGTGAAATTCAAAGGCTATTCGATTGCGGACGTTCTCGACCTGACTATCGAAGACGCGCTCTCGGTCCTTGAAGACGTTCCCAATGTGCGCCAGAAGCTGCAAACCCTGGTCGATGTCGGCCTTGGCTACGTGCACCTCGGTCAAAGCGCCACCACGCTCTCCGGCGGCGAAGCGCAGCGCATGAAACTCGCTCGCGAACTGAGCAAGCGCCAGACCGGTCGTACGCTTTACCTTCTTGACGAGCCCACCACCGGATTGCACTTCGACGACGTGCGCAAACTGCTTGAGGTTCTGCATCGTCTCGCTGATCTCGGCAACTCGGTCATCATCATTGAGCACAATCTCGACGTGATCCGCAACGCGGACTGGATCGTCGACCTTGGTCCCGAAGGGGGAGAAGATGGAGGCCGTCTAGTTGGCGAGGGACGCCCCGCAAAGATCGCCGCAAACGCAGGCTCGTACACAGGGCAATTCCTCAAGCGCTACTACGCTTCCGCCAACGGACGCCTTGCGCCGATTGATGCGGAAGAAGACATCCTGGGTGCCCGCGGTCTCGCTTCTGAGACCGGGGAAGTTGAGGACGCAGAGTTGTTGCCGCGCGCTTCGGATGACAGGGCGCCCGGTAAAAAGGCACCAACCAAACCGAAACGCGCCCAGCGTAACACCCCCGCTGAAGACGATCTTGCCTCGACTCGCGCAAGAACCGGGCGAGTCGCGGCAAACACCGGCGATACCAAACAATCCGGGCCGCGAAAAAAGAAAACGGGCGCCGCATGAGCACCCTTCCAGACAACGATCCGCTCGACGCGCCTCTCGACGAGCACGACGAGTTCACGCGCAGCGAAGAGCCCTTCACGCGGAGCGTCAAGCCGGCAAACTCAGCGGAGACTCCCGTTGAAGATCCGCGCTTGCCGTACGATACTGCGCGCTCCGACGACGGCGATGCTGCCGGTGAATCGCCGCACGCCGAAAAGGCTACTGTTGAGCCAGGCGTCACGGCTGCGCCCACAATCTACGGAGAATTGCATCCAAGCGACACGCTCAGGTTTGTTCCCTACCAGGATGAGCCACAACTCCCGCGCGTTGTCCGCATTCCGAACCTCGGCGACCTCCTGGTCCTCTTCGTCCTCATCGTTGTTGGCTGGCTGTGCGCCGGTCTCCTCACCTACTCCGCCCTTCACTTCCACTTGTTCGGCGTGTCCACAATTCAAAAGGCAATCACGGATATTCACTACACGCTGGGAAGCATGATCGTTGTTTATCTGGGTGCGTTCCTGGCCGCCCTGATCGTTTTCCCCATGCTCTGGAACAAGGGCTTCTTTGCCGGCATTCAATGGAATGGGGAGATAGCCCTGCGCCTGCGCTGGCGCCTGTTTGGGGCAGCTTCTATCTGCTTCCTGTTCGCCCTGGCGGATGGATTGCTGATGCCCGGCCCCGACAACACGCCCATCGACAAAATCTTCCGTGCGCCCGGCGCCGCATGGCTGCTGTTCGTCTTCGGAATCACGGCCGCGCCGTTTTTCGAGGAACTCTTTTTTCGCGGCTTTCTGCTGCCTGCCCTTTGCACAGCATTTGACTGGACATCGGAGAAAATTCGCGGTGTGCCCGGCCTGCCTCCGGACGCGAACGGTCACCCGAACTGGTCGCTTGCGGGCATGGCAGCTTCTTCGGTCTTAACCAGCATCCCCTTTGCCTGGATGCACGCCGAGCAAACCGGCTATTCGCTTGGCCCGTTTGTGCTGTTGGTGTGTGTGAGCATGGTTCTTTGCTGGGCGCGGCTCAGCACGCGCTCGCTTGCTTCCAGCGTGCTGGTGCATGCCTCGTACAACTCCCTGCTCTTCTCGTTCATGCTGCTCGGAACCAGCGGATTTCAGCACCTGGACAAGATGTAAGAAACAGGGATCAGGGAACAGGGATCAGGGAACAGAAAAACAGGGAACAGGGATCAGGAAAGAGCGTCTAGCAAGGAAGGTGCGGCATGAGCAGTTCGTTCATGGACTTGGTGGTTTGGCAGAGGGCGATTCACCTCAGTCTTGCGACCTATAAGCTCACTTCATCATTTCCGGACTCCGAGCGCTTTGGATTAACCAATCAGCTTCGACGTGCATCTGTGTCCGTCGCAAGCAATATCGCTGAAGGATATGGAAGGTCAAGCCGGGGAGAATATCTTCAGTTTCTCGGCCACGCACGTGGCTCAACTTTCGAGGTCCAGACACAACTCGTAATTGCGGACGGACTTGGTCTGGGCAATGATCTCGCACGTCGGGAAGCTGAATCGCTCTCTGTAGAAGTCAGTCGTATGTTGGTGGCAATCATGGACAAGTTAAAGAAAAAGGCCTAGACGATCCTACTTTTCCCTGTTCCCTGATCCCTGTTTTTCTGTTCCCTGTTCCCTGTTTTTCTGTTCCCTGTTCCCTGTTCCCTGTTTTTCTGTTCCCTGTTTTTCTGTTCCCTGCCTTTCTGTTCCCTGCCTTTTTACGGCTTTGCTCCATGAAATAGCTTGTGGTTAATGTCGGGCCAGAATTCCCTTACGACAAATGACGCCGCGTCGATGCCCACGTCCAGTCCCCATTCTGTCCCCGTGTTGGCGAAACTGCGTTCCCGCGTTGGGTAGTAAAGACTGGACAATCCCGCAGCCGCACCAGAGCCAACGACTTCACTGAAATTGAATCCCTCTTTGCCGCTGTCCGATCGCGTAATGACAGCGCGGCTCAACGCATATTCTGTCCGTTTCAGGAATCCACCTCTGCCGAGCGTATAGTACCGCGTGTCTTCATGTGTAATCACGGGACCGACGAATTCCACCAGGTAGTTCTCGCTGGTCTGATCCACAGCCGCATGCCAGAAGTAGCGTGCGTAGCCCGCCGCGCCCTGGTGAAACTCCGGCGTCGCCTTCGTACCCATCGAATACGCGGCAAGCATTCCCGGAATGACGATGGAAGAGTAGTCGAAGGAATCCTGTGTGGCATCCATGAACTTGTCCTTCGCCGACTGAGGGGGCAGCTTCACATCTGTGCTAACGGCGCGGAAGTTCGGAATAATGCCGAGAATGCGCTTGGTCTGAGGAGCAGGGCGATCCTCAAGCTGGCTTTGCGGAGAAGGTGCATTCGGCAAACTCTTCTGTGCCGCCTGCGCATCGCACCCGGCATCGGCCGCAGCACTGCGGCAATCGCCGGAACCAGCCACGGTTTCGGCCGTGCTGCCTGAGTCCCCGATCGAGTTGCTGCTCGAGTCTCCGCTCGGGCCGTAGACTGATGCGGTCTCAACGCCAACTGAACCCGGACCGGACACTGGACGAACAACAGCAGCCGAGCCGGCGTTCGTTATCGTTGCGCCCTGCTGCGCCACCAGGCTTATGCAAGAGGGAAAAACACAACCGATGGCCATCACGAACGGCGCCGTTCGTGCAACACGTCTACTGACAAATGAACGGGACCCCAAAAACTTCTGCCCGATGAAGTCTTTCATTGGGGAAGTAAGAAAAACTTTCATGGAGCTTTAGACTCGAAACCGGCAAAAGCGATTCATCCTGTACTTCGAAAAGGGCACCCCCCCGCGCGCGAATTCATTGGAAATCGACCATCCATATCGCATTCTGAATTCCGAACACCTGCAAAACCGGGAAACCAGGCAAATCCCCCTTCCCCGTCTTACTCGCGGTCTTCCCCGCTGGCATTCCCTTACAATCTTCTGTGATGACCACACCAACGCACGCCCAGCAACTGCTTTCGCTCCTTGC
The DNA here is from genome assembly GCA_049518435.1 of Occallatibacter sp. Lineage (GTDB taxonomy): Bacteria > Acidobacteriota > Terriglobia > Terriglobales > Acidobacteriaceae > Telmatobacter. Next base: position 13,755 of record JBEKRU010000010.1, read on the forward strand.
CCGCACCAGCTTCCGCCTCGGCCAGTTCAAGCTCTCCTCCGGCGGCACAAGTGACTACTACATCGACTGCCGCACCACCACGCTGCATGCCGAGGGCGGACGACTCACCGGACACTCCGTGCTGGAACTCCTTGCGCAGCGCGGCATAGAAGCCGACGCCGTGGGCGGGCTCACCATGGGCGCCGATCCCATTGTGTGCAATGTCGCCACTGCCAGCGCCTGGCGGGCACTATCGAATCCGGCCGCACCGCTGATTCATGGCTTCCTCGTCCGCAAAGCGGAGAAGGCACACGGCACCGGCCGCCGCATTGAAGGCTTCTGCCGCGAAGGAGCAAGTGTTGTGATTGTGGACGATGTCTGCACCACCGGCGCATCCACCATCAACGCCATTGAAGCCGCGCGCGAAGCTGGCATGAAGGTAGCCGCGGTAGTCTGCATTGTGGAGCGGGAAGAAGCAAACGGCCGCCCCGCAGTGGAGGCAGCCGCCGCTGGCGCACCCTTCTTCAGCCTCTTCACCGCCGTTGAAGTCCGCGCCGAACACATTCGCCAACAATCCTGAGCACGCCGTGCCCGCTTTACATGTCGGCTCACCCAGGCGGACAACTAACTGTCATCTGTCATCTGTCATCTGTAACCTGTCATCTGTAACCTCCGGGCGATGCCTCACGCCACCGCCTGCACGGGAGCTTCAAACTCCATCGACTCACCCACCAGGATCGCCTTCAGCCTTGATTTATGAACCTGAATGCGGTCCTTGTAGTCAATCGCACCCAGGTCGCGGAAACGGTTCATGAAGTAGCTGACCCGCGATCGGGTCGTCCCAATCATCTCTGCCAGTGTCTCCTGCGTGATGGGAGGAATCAGTGTCTTCGGTTCATCCGGCTTTCCAAGCTCCGCCATCATCAGCAGAGTTCGCGCCAGCCGCTTTTCACTGCTGCTGAACATATGGTCCGCAAGATCGGCCTGGGTTCGCATTGCGCGCGCCACCAGGTAGGAGACGAACCAATCTGAAAATGCCCGGTGGTCATGTAAGACGCGAATCATCTCGTCCCGGCTGATCTTGAGCGCGGTACAAGCGTACACCGCAATTGCCATCGCGTGGCGCATTCCCGGTTTTGCCGCAAGCGCTGCTTCACCAAACAGGTCGCCGGGAAACAGAAGATTGATTGTCGCCTGCTTTCCCCTCTCCGACACCATCGCCAGCTTTGCCCGCCCACGTTGAAGAAGAAAGACGGAATCCGCGGGATCTCCCTGTGTGAAAATGCATTCCTCGGGTTGGAATTCAATCACTCTTCGGTCGAGGCCCACGCTTGATAGAAATGCCGCGGGGCCAAATTTCAAACTATGCTCGTCGTCCATTGACTTGCTCCTTCGAAGCCATCCCTCCTGGTTCTTTGCCAGGTGCGTGGGATATGTTTGGGCTGCCCGCAAATCGTCCTTCAATCGGCAGCGATTCCTGGACACAAGGACGCCACAACCCACCCGCATGAAAGCGGCGAGGCAGCTACCCTATCGTTGTACTGCAATCAGGAAGAGTACATGTCGGCAAATGATTCTTACGCTGTGGGGAATGAATCAGAATCATTTGCCGGCATGACGTTTGTAGGGCAAGCACGATAGTTTGTTCGGCGCCCGTCGCGTCGCAGAATAGGTTGTTCGATTCTCGGTGCGTTGTGCAGGCATCCCGCGACGACCCCTGCAATCACTCTTGCCCAATTCGAAGCGCCACCATCCGAATTGGTTGCTCTACACAATCAGCATATTGCGCGCTCCGCCGTCCCAAAGTACCGGCGGAGCTATCCCCCCATACTGCGCAAACGTTGATGCAGTGCCCTAAGCTATTGTGCCGGGCCTTGGTTTGACGCGGACTGAGCGCTCTGATCGCTTAAATTGGACAAGAGCTGGATTTCCACGCGCCGGTTTTGCTTCCGTCCTTCGGCAGTCGTGTTCGGTGCAACTTCCTGGTCCTTGCCAATTCCGATCAGATAGAACCGGTGCGGCGCAACACCATACTTCGATGCCAGGTACTGCACCACCGCATCCGCACGCCGCTGGCTCAGTTCATAGTTGTATTCGGCAGACCCAGTGGAATCGGTCCCGCCTGTCACTTCCAGAATGTAGCTCTTCGCGGTTCCCAGCTGAGCCGCAAAGGTATCCAGCTGGTCTTTGTCATCCTTGGTCAGCATTGCCTTGTCAAAACCAAAATTCACAGTCACGTTGGCAACGGACTTGTAGTTATCCAGACCCTTCACGACACTGTCCAGCGAGTCCGCGCGATGCACCGCATCGTTGGCAGCGGTCTCAGCATCCCCTGCGGCCTTCGACGCGCTCTGAGCATTCTGCGTCGCCGAATTGGCCGCACCCTGCGCCTGTTGAATGCCCGACTGAGCCCGGCTATCCACGTCCTGAATCTGCTTGTTGTTCGCCGCGGTCTTGCTCTCCAGCTGGTCCGTATGTTCAACCAGGGGCGCAGTCTGCGTGCGCACATAATTCTTGGTTGCGCACCCCGTCACACCCGCCACCACCAAACCTGTTGCCATCGCCACTGTTCCAAGCCGATACATGCTCATAGTTCCGCTCCCTCATTCTGCCGCTACCTGCTGTGCACGGCGGGTCGTCTGCCGGTTTGACCGGCGTTTCCTGAATCTCCTACATTGCACCTTTGGGACCAAAGGTGGATAAAGGCACCAAACCCTTGTAAATAATAGAGTTGACTCCATCGACTCCCCAAACGCACCCTCTTTCCCACCGAGTAATTTTTACCTGAATTGGTAAGGATTGCCGTTCCCAAACGTCGATCGCACCCCACCCGCTATCCTAGAAAGGTGCTCTTCCGAGCCCTCGCCTTAACCCATGGACCTACACGAGAAAATCCGTTCCCTCCCCACCCAGCCGGGGGTTTACCTCTACAAGAATCCCGAGGGCGAGGTCATCTATGTTGGCAAGGCCAAGAACCTCCGCAGCCGCGTCCGCTCCTATCTTCTTGAAGCCAACCAGGCCAACGCCAAAACCGGCTCCCTCATGCGCGAGGCCGTCGACATCGAATACATCCTCGTCGCCAACGAGCATGAGGCCCTGGCCCTTGAGAACAACCTCATCAAGCAGCGCAAGCCGCGCTTCAACATCCTGCTGCGCGACGACAAAACCTACCCCTACGTCAAGCTCACGCTCGCCGATCGCTATCCCAAAGTCTTTGTCACCCGCCGCCTCCGCAAAGATGGCTCCGCCTATTACGGCCCCTACTTTCCCGGCAACCTGGCCTATCGTATCGTCGAGCTCATCCATCGCAGCTTCCTCATCCCCAGTTGCAAGGTCGATCTCAGCCGCTACCATCCACGCGCCTGCCTGCAGTACTACATCCATCGCTGCCTCGGCCCCTGCGTAGAAGGCTTCACCACCCCCGAGGACTATGCGCGAGCGGTCCGCGATGCTCAGCTCTTCCTTGAAGGCCGCTCGGCCGAGCTTGAGCGCAGCCTCGCCGCCCGCATGAACGCCGCCGCCGAAGCCCAGCAGTTTGAAGCCGCCGCACGCCTCCGCGACCAGCTCTCCACCGTCCACCAACTCCAGGAAAAACAACGCATCGCCACCACCGAGCAAGGGGACGACGCCGACGTTTTCGGCTATCACTTCGAGGCCGGCTCGCTCGCCGTGAACCTCTTCCACGTCCGCGCCGGCAAAATCGTCGATCGCCGCGAGTTCTTCTGGGACGACCTCCCCGACCTCCTCGACACCGCTCCGGAACTGCTCGATGACACGGAGGGAGGCGGGGGTTTCAACCCCCGCATAAGTCCCGCAGAAAAGACAAGGGCTTTAGCCCCGGAAGCAAATGAGCAGCCAACTCCCTTCCACGCCGGCCCCGTCTTCAGCGCCCTCCTCAAGCAGCTCTACATCGACCAGCAATACGTCCCCCGCGCCATCCTCGTCCCCACCGAGTTCGACGACCGCGAGACCCTCGCCGCGCTTCTCACCGAACGCACCGGCCATCGCATTGAGATCGCCGTCCCCCAGCGCGGCGAAAAGCGCTCCCTCATCGACCTCGCCGGACAAAATGCCAAGCAGTCGTACACCCAGCGCTTTCGCGTCCTCGAACCATCCCGCAAGGCCATTCAAGAGGCACTCGCCGACACCCTCATGCTCCCCGAACTACCTCGCCGCATTGAGTGCTTCGACATCTCGCACATCCAGGGCGCGGAGACGGTCGCATCCCTTGTCGTGTGGGAAGACGGCAAGATGAACAAACAGCTTTATCGCAAATTCAAGGTGATGACCGTTCTCGGCGTAGATGATTTCGCCTCCATGCGCGAAGTGGTCTACCGCCGCTACAAGCGCCTCCTCGACGAAAGCGGCAACAAGATTGAAACCGTCCTCGCAGCCGAGCAAACGCTGCCCCCCAACTCAAAAGAAGTGGGTGCCCCCGGTCCGGGGTCCCCGCGGACAGGTCTTAGTCCGCGGGGTGGTGATCCCTCGCACTTGGGGACCGGGGAGACGACCGACAGCGCAAGCTTTGTATCAGGGCACGACGTCGGCCGGGTGAAAGGCCCTGTATCAGGGCACGACTTCAGTCGTGCCGACCACGCCGAAAAAATGAACCGGGCTTTTGCCCCTCCGGTCCCTGCGGACAAGCCCTCCAAAGAACCCAAAACCCTCCCGTCGCTCATCCTCATCGACGGCGGCCTCGGCCAGCTCCACGCCGCCGCGGAAGCTCTCGAATCCCTCGGCCTCACCAGCCAGCCGCTCGCCTCCATCGCCAAGCGCGAAGAGGTGATCTATCTATACGGCAACGAAGACGAGCCCATCGTGCTTGACCGCCGTTCGCCCGTCCTCCATCTCATCCAGGTCATCCGCGACGAGAGTCACCGTTTCGCCGTCGGCTACCATCGCCAGCGCCGCGCCATGCGCGACAGAGACTCTGAGCTGCTCAACATCCCCGGCGTAGGCACCCAAACCCGCCAAAGGCTGCTCTCCCACTTCGGCAGCCTCCGCGACGTGCAGCAAGCCACCGCCGAATCTCTCGCCTCAGTAGTGCCCCGCAAAACTGCTGAGGCCATCTGGCGGCACTTTCACACGCCTCCCGCAAGCAGCACGCCGATTACGATTGAACGCACGCAATGAACATGGGATGCAACGAATTCTGCCCCGCAGCCAAACCTATAGAAAATGTTGTATAATTCGGAAAGCGGGGTCAAATGAGCAAGCCGCTGATCCATATCGCTTGGGAAGGCGACTCCAAAGAAGTCCTAAGCGCATTTCCCTCCGAAGTAAAAAGCACCTTCGGTTTTTCGCTGCGCAGGCTCCAGAATGGTGAACTCCCTCGCTGCGGCGTACGGCCAATGGCCTCCGTCGGCAAAGGCGTGTGGGAATTGAAGACAGATGATGTCCGCACCTGGTACCGCGTCATGTATCTCTCGCAAATTCGGGGAGTCATCTACGTCCTCCACGCCTTCGAAAAAGACACCACGAAAACCGACAGGCGCGATGTTGAGATTGCAAAAGATAGACTCAAAGTAATTCACCAGAGGCTTCGCGAAGGAGGAAAAAGCCAATGACCACCAAGCCCACCCACATCACCAAAGGCGACGTACTCGACGATCTCGGCTTCACCCGCGCCGAAGCCTCCGCCCTCAAGATCAAGGCCGACCTGCTCAACGCGATCCTCCGCGAAATCGATAAACACCGTTACACCCAGCGCCAACTCGTTGACCTCCTTGACGAGTACCAACCCTCTGTCAGCAACCTTCTCCAGGGAAAAATTGCCAAGGTGAGCATTGAAAAGCTGCTCTACTACTCTGACCGCCTCAACCTCCGTGTCAGTCTCTCGACTGAAGCTCGCAAACGGACAGAAACCGTCAGCAGACCCATCCAGTTGCGTGGTGGCCGGAAGTTAGCCGCAGCGTCCGCCTGAGAATGAAACTTACGCCCTGCCCCGCCTGAAGCAATCGCATCTCCTACCCATCTCCATCGCGCATTCCCAAACAACCGCCCATGACTCCACCGCATCCGACTTAGCGGACAAGATAGACGCACGTCAATGCACGCACGACATGGAGATCATCAGAATGAATCACTTGAATTTGCACCGCCACCTCCTCCCCGGAGCCGCAATGCTTCTCGGCACTCTCGCCATCGCAGGGTGCCACAATCAACCCGCTCATCCCGATGAAAAATCGGCCGTGACTGACTCGCTCAAAACCAACAATCTGAGCGACGTCAGCGTTTCGCAGGATCGCGACAAAGGCGTGATGACCTTGACCGGCAATTTAGCTTCCGACGACCAGAAGGCCCAGGCCGAGTCCCTTGCCAAGCAGGCCGCGCCAGACTACACCGTCGCGGACGAAATCGGTGTTCGCCCCGTTGGTGACCAGAGCCAGGCCGGCGCGGTAGCTTCAAACCTCGATAGCGCCATCGAAGACAACTACAAGGCCTCCATCAAGGCCAACAAGAACCTCGATGAACAGAGCATCCACTTCAAGGCGAAGAACGGAACCCTCGTTCTCAAAGGCTCTGTGAGGACAGTTGCCCAGAAGAAGGAAGCGGAGAGCCTTGCCAAGCAGGTTCCCAACGTGCAACAGGTAGTCAACGAGCTGGAGGTTAAGCCCGGGAAACACTCCCCCGCTAACTCCTAAGCTACTCATCGAGTTAGTACGCTCTCCAAAGAGTTACTAACTCGAACGTCTGCGCCCCATTCATCGCAGCCTTATCGCGATGAGTGGGACCGGCGTCCGCAGGTTGGGCGAGGGTGTGGGGTTTTCGCGATTTCTCTCACCTTGCCAGGCAGCGAAGGAGAATCGCACTTGCAGCTGCCGGACCTTGCCCACGTCTTTTTGCCCCGAATCGAACACTCAAATGATCCACCAGGAGAACAAATGCCTAACCCTTCCCACGACGTAAGCTCGATAGAAGAAACTCTCCATTCCCTCATTGAGGTCCTGATTGATGGACAACAAGGATTCCAGAAGATCGGCGATGAAATCAAGGATCCAGTTCTAAAGGCCTACTTCCTCGACGAATCCTTGCGGCGGGCCGTGTTCCGCGGCGAACTTGAAACGTTGCTGAGGGATCAGGGCGTTCACGACATCAAGGAGAAAGGCACCGCCGGGGGCACGATGCGCCGCACCTGGGCAGAGCTGAAGGTCAAGCTCGGCGGAGGCGACCACACCCTGCTCGAAACAGCCGAACAAGGTGAAGATGCGGCCGTGCATGCTTATGATGAAGCGCTCTGCAACTCCGATCTCCCACTCCCTGTCCGCAAAGCCATCTCCACGCAGAATGCGCACATCCAGGCCTCGCACGACTACGTGAAAGCCGCCCGCGACAACAGCGACTAATTTTTCGCAGTCCTGGTCTTCTGCCGGCCGCCACAAACCGGCCCGGCAGAAGACGTGTGGCGCCATCGGCGCATAAATATAAATGAGAACTGGAAAATCGCGGGACGTTGCATTCCGCCGCAATCTATATCCATCTTTATACCGGTCCCCACTATACTGACCGCAGTTTCGCAGTCGAATCGCCGCAGACCAAACTCAATTCGCATTGCAACCTCTTGTCTGGAGCCGACAATGATCGATTCCCAGGACCTGGTCGTCAATTCGCTCGGGCTGCCGCGCATCGACTCTCCCCTCGGCGAGTTGCTCCGCCAGCACGAGCAGTCCGAGCACTACGTGGAGGAATCGGACCGCGTCCTCTTCGACGACACGCTCTCCTCCGCTCTGGCGCGCAACTGCCCGCCCTCTGACCTGCCCGGCTTCGAGCCCGCCGGGCCCCGCCGCAAAATCTACTTCGATCCCTCCAAAACCCGCGCCGGCATTGTCACCTGTGGCGGCCTGTGCCCAGGGCTCAACGACGTAATCCGCGGCCTTACCCTCGAATTGTTGCGTCGCTATGGCGTGCAGCGCGTCTACGGCTTCAGCAGCGGCTTCCAGGGCTTTGTGCCGAAGTTTCAACGCCCGGTTCTCGATCTGACGCAGGAGCTCGTCTCCGACATCAACGAGCACGGCGGCACCATCCTCGGATCGTCCCGCGGCGAACAGGACCCCGGCGTCGTGGTGGATTGTCTCGAGCGCATGGGCATCAGTCTCCTCTTCGTCATCGGGGGCGACGGCACCATCCGCGCGGCCATGAAAATCGTGAAGGAGATTGCAGCACGGGGAAGCAAGATTGCTGTTGTCGGAATCCCCAAAACCATCGACAACGACATCATGTACATCGATCAGAGTTTCGGCTTCCAGACGGCGTTCTCCGAGGCCACCAAGTCCATCCGCGCAGCCCATGTTGAAGCCAACGGTGCGCCCAACGGCGTAGGCCTGGTAAAACTCATGGGACGCCACTCCGGCTTCATTGCCTGTTACGCTTCCCTGGCCATGAGCGACGTAAACCTTGTGCTGATTCCAGAAGTTCCCTTTCAGTTGGACGGCGACGGCGGCCTGCTCAATGTGTTGAGAAAGCGCCTGGAGCGGCGAGGTCACGCCGTCATCGTGGTGGCGGAAGGGGCCGGCCAGGAACTGCTGGACGCAGGGGCCGCGCTCGACGGTTCGGCGAAGACCGACGCATCCGGAAACAAACGCCTCACCGACATTGGCCCATGGCTGCGCGATCGGATTACCAGCCACTTCAAATCCATCGGCGTCGAACTGAACCTGAAATACATCGACCCCAGCTACCAGATCCGCAGCGTGCCTGCCAACCCGCATGACAGCGTCTACTGCGTGCGGCTTGCCCACAACGCGGTCCATGCCGCCATCTCCGGCCGCACCGAGATCGTCATCGGCAGGTGGCGCGGCCGATTCGTTCACGTCCCCATGTCCCTCACCACGCTCCGCCGCAACACCGTCGATCCCCACGGCGACCTGTGGATGAGCGTGCTTGAAGCCACCGGCCAGCCTCGCGTGATTGCTTGAACCCCCGGCCCTCCTGCCATCCACCGCGGATCACAGCTTCGGCCAGCGAGCGTGGTTTAATCGCACGCGCAATTGCACAGTGAACAACATCGAAATAACTAACGCAGTATCAATAGGTTAAGCCTCTATCTCGTGCCAAATCAGCGTGTTTTTCATGAACTCGGGTAGCTGCATACAGACTTTCACCCCGAATTCATCCAGTTGGGGGCAGACAAAACATCGAATGTCTCACTTTCCGCATTGAGTTTCTGCAAGATACCTCACCTCAAAGGGTGAGCTTTGCCCCTGTTTTGTCACCTCAAAGGCAGACTTTTACCCTATGTAGCTCACCCCAGGTGGTGAACTTTCGCGCCTCCTGATCCATGACTCCCTGAACCCTGCTCTTATTCCCTTTTCCCTGTTCCTTTGCCGCCCGAGTACAATTCTCCGTGAACTTCAAGTGCCTGTATTTGTCGACCCAAAAAGGAGATTCCGTGCGCGCTTTCACCCCACTTCCCTTACTGCTTCCATCCCTGATGGGCCTTGCCATCCTCAGCCAATGCAATAGCTTAGGAGCGCAAGCTGGCACCAGTCCAGCGGTCGCGCCCCCGCCGCACGCCAAGCAGATCCACCTCAAACACGTGCTCGTCATCAGCCAGACCAAGGGCTGGGAACACGACTCCATTCCCACCGCCATGGCCGCCGTCTACAACCTCGGCAAGGAGAGCGGCCTGTGGGACACCACCCTCCGCTCCGACACCGAACTGATCACCAAAAAAGATCTCAAGAACAACGCTAAGAACCTGAATTACTTCGACTTATTGGTCTTCGCCAGCACCACCGGTGAACTCGACCTGGACGACAGTCAGAAGCAGGACATGCTCTCGTTCATCAAAGAAGACGGCAAAGGATTCGTCGGTATTCATGCCGCCCTCGACACCAACTACAACTGGCCCGAGTACGGCGAAATGATCGGCGGCTGGTTCGATCAACATCCCTGGATGACCTTCAACGCCCCCATCGTGAATGAAGATCCAACCTTTCCCGCGGTCCGCCATTTGCCCGGCGCATTCGTGAAGTACGACGAGATTTATCAGCCGAAAGCCTGGTCCCGCGACAAAGTTAATGTGCTGCTAAGTCTTGATCCATCAAAGCTTAACTACGACAACAACCCACGCATCCACCGCACCGATCACGACTTTCCCGTTGCCTGGAGCAAGATGTATGGCAAGGGTCGCGTCTTCTACTCCACGCTCGGCCACACTGAGGAGTCATGGGATGATCCAGACATCCGCACTATGTACTTCGAAGCCATCAAGTGGGCCATGGGACTGACCGAAGGAAGCACGACATCGCATCCACGTCCGGGCGGTGCACATTAATCAATGCCGATGTCTTATGCTGGAGTAGCGGCAAAATATCCCGCCGTTAATCTGGATCTGATTTGTTCAGGGCCGGTGCGGAATCCCGGCCCCATGTATTAATCGGTGAATCTAGGATTCTTCGCTTTCCCCTTGAAAGAACCAGTGGACACCATATTTATCAGCTAGATGCCCGTAGCTTCCGAATGGCATTTCGCGCAAATCATCGAGCAACTCGCTTGCCCCTCCCACAGCTAGGAGGTCGAAAATAGTTCTCAATTCTGCGTACTTTCCTTGGCTCAAGTACATCGCGACTGTATTGCCGGGATGCGGTCTCCGTGTCGCATGATTCCAGTCCGTGGCCGAAAACTCTAACTGCGCGCTCTTCAGATGTGCGTACGCAACTCGGTGATGAGCTTCGGGCGAAACATACGCTTTCATGGGCGTATCGCCGATTTTCGTCACCGTCAAATCGCCTCCCAAACAAGCTTGGTAAAACGCCATGGCTTCTGCGCAGTTGCCGTCAAATAGCAGGAAGGGTGTGAGGTTCAGCATCTTCGCTCCTTTAGAAATTGATTTGGAGTCCAACTTGGATATCGCTTGGCTTGATCATTTTGAAATCGCGACCATTATCACAACCCTGCCTCTTCCACCAGCAGGTTGCCGAGGCGGTCGAGGCGCTTTTCCCACTCCGGCCGCAGCACTTTTAGCCATTGCTGCGCCGCGTCCAACCCTGCTGCGTCGATGCTGCAACTGCGCACCCTGCCGACCTTCTCGGTGCGTACAAGTCCCGCCTCCTCAAGCACCTGCAGATGTTGGATTACTGCCGCGAGCGACATTTCATAAGGCTCCGCCAATCGCGAAACGGACATTGGGCCACTGGTTAGCCGCTCCATCATTGCTCTTCGCGTTGCATCTCCAAGAGCCTGGAAGACGCGGTCGATCTCGATTTTCTTCTTTTCCATCAAGGCGCGTCTCCCGTTGCACAGTCCGCTTACCGTTCGAGTTCCTTGCCCAGTTTCTCCAGCAGCCCGCGCCATCCCGCTTCGCGCATCTCAGGCCCATCGGCGCCTTCCAGAAACGCACTTTGAAACGTGAGAATCAAGTCTGTCCCTTTTTCCGTCGGCAACAGCTCAACCGTGCCCAAAGATATCGAGAAGCACTTCCCTTCCATCGCCATGGTGGAGGTGAAGATGATGCGTCGGTTGGGAACAATATCCCGAAATATGTTCTCACTCTTGAGTCGAAGACCAGCCACCGGAGTGCCTTCCTTGAAACGGGAAGCGTAATGTTCCTTACCTCCCACACGAAACTCCATGTCGTAACTTTCGATCTCGTGGCTCTCGCCCTCTACAAACCACCGGCGCTTCTTGGCAGGGTCGGCAAAGGCGGCGAATACGCGCTCCGGAGATACGGGATAGGCGCGATCGATGACGATTGTGTTGTGAACTACAGCTTGTTGCTCCATTGTGTGCATTTCATCCTCCAGGGAGAATAGTTAAGTTACAGCTTTAGTATTGACCGGACTGCATTGATTGTCAAGCGGATACTTAAGTATTGTTGTAGAAAAATTGGGCCTCTGGAGAACTCCCTGCAGGAAAAAACCAGGGTCCCCCGCTTGCGCGGAATCTAAACGACTTTGGGCTGCTTTGCGATTGCGTCGAGCGAAGCGGTGTGAAACGATAATTCACCATGCTTCCCCATGGACGTTCAGGCATAGCGGTTCTGGTTCTGGCGCTCTCGGTTCTTCCGCTGGCTCGGGCACAGGTCGTTGATTTCCAGAACGAACGCCAGCCCATCGTGGAAATGCATGACCTTTGGCGCTTCCACACGGGGGACGACCCGGATGGCAAACTCGGATGGGCCGATCCCGCCTTCGACGACTCCTCGTGGGAGCTGCTGCGTTCCGACCTGCCATGGTCCGAGCAGGGCTACAAAGGCTATAGCGGTTTTGCGTGGTACCGATTCAAGGTTGTGCTGCCCGCGAAACACCCGCCCCTGGCGCTTTATGTTCCCCAAATCGGTACAAGCTACCAGGTATTCGCTGGGGGACGATTGATTGGACAATACGGCGGGCTGCCGCCGCAACAGAGGGTGGACAAGCACGACCCCGGCATATTCAATAGTTCTGGCGCTCGCCTGGGACAGGTGATACCTCTACCAGCCGGCATTGCGGATGGCAACGGTTCCCTGGCAGTTGCTATCCGCGCCTGGCAATGGAGCGACTGGGCATTCTTTAACGATCGGGCACCAGCCATCACCATTGGCGATGCCAGTCTCTTGAGAAATCAAAGCGTCCTCGCGTGGAACCATGATTTCTGGGCTCTCTCCGCTCAGAACGCCCTGCTGCTGGGCTATTTGCTGGCCGCGTTTGCCGGGCTTGGGCTCTTCATGCTGCGCCCGGCCGAGAGCGAGTATTTGTGGTTCGCCGCACTCGAATTCCTGAACGCGGCGCTTTGCGCCTATGTCATTTACCCAGCGTTCCGTCCAGTCTGGTTTCAGGCCATCGAATCGGTACATTTCCTCCTGCTGTTTTTCTTGTACGGAATTTGTTTTCCGATGTTCTTTGTGACTCTCCTGAAGGAACCGCGAGGCAGGCTTTTCTGGGGTACGGCAGGCTCAGCACTCTTTGGCGGACTCACGGTTGTCCCGATGGTGATGGGATGGATGAGCTGGACGGCTTGGCTGCCGGTAGTCCTGCTAGCGTGGATCCCGAATGTGGTATGCCTGTTTCTCCTGCTCTTTGTGGCCGCGCGGCGGGGAAATCAGGATGCGCGCCTGTTGCTCGTCCCCATGTGCCTGGAGTTCGGAGCTATATACTCCGAAAACCTTCTCCTCGTGATCAATTCCACAGGGCACGCCGGCCCTGTATTTTCGTTCTGGGTAAGGATGTGGGGGCAGATGTTCAGTTGGCCTTTTCCCATTTCTGTCCAGAACATTGCCGACTTCCTGACGCAGATCTCAATTCTTGCCATCCTGGTGCTGCGCTTTGCCCGTACGCGGCGCGATGAGGAGCGCCACGCTTCAGAGCTGGAGGCCGCGCGCGCCGTCCAGCAGGTGCTTGTGCCTGACAACATTCCGTCCATACCCGGGTTCGTGATCCATAGCATTTACAAGCCCGCCGGACAGGTGGGTGGTGATTTCTTCCAGGTTCTTCCTGCTGCTGACGGCGGAGTGCTGGTCGTCATCGGCGACGTCAGCGGCAAAGGAATGCCGGCAGCAATGACCGTATCTCTGCTGGTTGGTACAGTGCGCACCCTCGCGCACTACACGCAAAGCCCCGGCGAGATTCTGGCCGCGATGAATCAGCGGATGCTGGCTCGCAACAGCGGCGGGTTCACCACCTGCCTGGTTCTCCGCTGCGATGCGGACGGCAAGCTGACGATCGCCAACGCAGGACACATTGCTCCGTATATCGCGGGTAAAGAGATCCCGCTTGCAAATGGCTTGCCGTTAGGCCTCTCTGCCGATTCAGAATACGCTGAATGCTGCTGCCAACTCGCTCTGGGTGAACAGCTTACCTTGCTCACCGACGGCGTGGTGGAAGCCCGCGACAAAGCCGGAGCGTTGTTTGGCTTTGAGCGATCGGCTGCGCTTAGCATTCAACCTGCGGGAGTTATTGCCAGCGCCGCACAGGCATTTGGACAAAACGATGACATTACTGTGCTGACAGTCTCCTATGCAGGCGTTCCGGCTACGGCCTGAGACTTGCGAACACTTGGAATGCTTTAAGACCTGTGTTGGGATTCACTTGCGAATCGAGCGCGGGCTTGTGCTACCCTCTCTTAACCGCATGAGCCAGCCACTCTACGCGCCAACTGAGCGATCCACGCCTGACCTGCCCCGCGTAGTCGGCGCCAGCCAGGCGACGGCCATCGTGGTCGGCACAATTATCGGGAGCGGCATCTTCCTGGTGCCGACGGAGATGATGCGGGACGTGGGCTCGTCCGCTCTCGTCTACCTTGCATGGATTGTGGGCGGGCTGCTATCGCTTTTCGGCGCTATGACTTACGCCGAACTCGGCGCCATGCTGCCTTACGCCGGCGGCGAATATGTTTACCTGCGGGGCGCGTATGGCGACACTACGGCCTTCCTCTACATGTGGACCTGGTTCGCCGTGGCCAAGCCTGCTTCCATTGCCGCTGTGACTATTGGACTTACGCGCACGCTGGCGTTTTTCCCCGCTCTTCACTGGCTCCAGGCGCAGGCCGTGGGCGGACCGGTGCCGCTGTTGTGGTCGCAGTTGTTTGCCATGGCTGTTACGTGGTTCATTACCGGGCTCAACATCCTTGGCATCAGGAAGGCGGCTGAATTTCAGCTCATCTTCACTTCGCTTAAAGTGGTGCTAATCCTTATCGTTGCAGGGCTTTGCTTCGCATCGGCTACAGGCGCCTTCTTCAACTTCACCACTACGCTGCCCCATGCGGTTGGCGGGATTGGCGGCTTTATGGCAGCGCTGATCGCCACTCTCTGGGCCTACGACGGATGGAACGATTTAACCATGGTTGCGGGCGAAGTGCGCCGGCCGGAACGCAGTCTGCCCATTGCACTTATCGGTGGGCTGTTCATCGTTGGGATCCTGTTCATGGCGACGAATGCGGCGATCCAATACATTCTTCCGGCGGTGCAGATTGCGGGGAGCGAACGGCCGGCGGTGGCTGCGCTGACCGTGGTTGCGGGGCCGGCGGGGGCGGGCTTTGTTGCTGCAGCCATGGCACTTAGCATCTTTGTTACGCTGAATGGGACGGTGATGTCGGGTGCGCGGATACCGTTTGCGGCGGCGCGGGACCGGCTCTTCTTTCGGCAGTTCGCGCACATCAATCAGCGCTTTGAATCTCCGTCTACGTCGCTGATTGTGCAGGGGTTGCTTTCGACGGTGCTGCTGCTGTTTCTCAACCGGTTCCAGCAGTTTTTCGAGTTGGCGGTGTTTGCGGAGTGGCTGTTTTATATGCTCACCGCTACCACCGTTTTCGTGTATCGGCGGAGGCGGCCAGAGGCTGTAAGGCCTTATAAAGTATGGGGTTACCCGTTCCTTCCGGGCATCTTCGTGGTGTGCGCGACGGCGGTTCTGATTTCGAGCTACGCAAGCAACCTGAGGGGTTCGCTGATGGGGACGGGGCTCATTCTGTTGGGGTTGCCGGTGCTGTGGTTTGTTCGGAAACTGTACCCGAAAGCCGAGGGTTCAGTGGTCTGATCGCTGGCATTGAGGGGCCAAACGGAGGGCGGCGATGCATCGCGCAAAAAGGCTGCTTAAAAGGTGAAGAAATGGGGCAAAAGTCTGCTTGAATGGTGAGGAAACGGGCCCGAACCTCACCTTGTAAGGTTACATCTTCTACATTTTAGAACCTCACATGGGTAGGAAAGAGACGCTTTTTCGGCTTACAAATTCCCATTCTTCGGGGTTTTGTTTGCTCCGAACTACAGACCGTGGGAGGAAAACGCGCTGATTGTGCACGACTTGTCACCTTAACTTATTGATAATGCATAATTTATTCGGATATTGTAGCCTGTGCAGTTGCACTTCGAAATGGGCTCTCGCGGGTCTCGCAGTATAGGTAACTTGAGATAACGGTTAGGTTTACGGTGGGACCGAGATTCGGGCCAATTGCGGCGTCCAAGCAGTTCAAATTCGGCCAATAGTTAAGTAAAGAGTGAAGTATTGATTGTGACCATAGTTCCCCCGGAATGCTGCTCACAGTCTGGGGCCAGGCAGGCGGTCAGGGCAAATCCCAGGACCTCGGAGAAGGGCAACTGTCGGCGATCCCCACTCACACGGCATTTGGGTAGTTGTCGAGCGGGATTCGCTGAATGTGCCCGTTGCGCGAGGATGGCGTGTGCGCGTTGGAGTTGATTTGACCTGTATGAGCAACTTCAAGCTAAAGGCAACGCGCGCGCCGGTGAAGGCAAACTACGATATCTTCCGCGAGCATAACAAATGGCACGACTGAAGTCGTGCCCCAGGCTGCGGAAAAACTCCCTGGACTGAAGCAGACTCGCTCGATGAAGCGTAGCAGGGGCTAAACAGGCTGCTGAAAAACTCTGCGTTTGCTCTGATTCTGCGAGAGACATCCCTCAGCGGCTGAAGCCGACGCTCATTTCAGGCCGTTTATGGCACGCTTAAAATCGTGCCCTTTCAAAACAGCGCCATGAATGCCGCCTTGATCGAGTTTTTTCCGCAGCCTGCTAGAGCGGCCGATAGCTGCCGTCGCCCCAGGGGACTTCGACGGCTACGGAACATGTCTTGATGGTCATGGAGATTTTGGCGACTCCCGCGTTATTGCCATCGACCATGGGAGCGACCACTGCAACCGCATGCCCTTTCTCGTCGGCAACGACATGAGGGGAGCGCGTTTCAGACCCGGAGACTGTTTGAAGTGGAACCGCTGCGCCGGGGGCAAGGCCATCGATATACACGAGCACGCCCTCGGCGTCAGGGAAGCCGAGCCTGGCCTCCATGTGGCAGCTGTTATTTGTGCTCTCCACGGGAAACGGCACGACGGTGCCTGGGAAGAAGAGCTTTCCATCCGGGCTGACCAGGATGTAGCGAATGGGCTCTCCGCGCGAGGCTCTCAGGTCCACTTCAATCTCTTCCTTCGAATCCAGAGAATCCTTGTTCTCCTGATTGGGCTTGGGCGCATGCCACATGACCAGGCCTTTGGCATTGGTGTAGACCTGTTGAGGTGTGATCTGGATTTCGGTTCCAATGCGCCACACCTCCAGAACATAACTCTGCTGTTCCGGTGCGCCGGGGATGAGGAGGCGATAACGGACCGAGTGGCCCTCCGGCGGCTGGAAGTCTCCGATTTTTTGGAATTGGATTCGCAGGCCTTTTGGATTTCGTTCGTTGGGCGGGTCAGCGTCCAGTGCGATCTGCTGCTGCATCAGCTTGACGGCCGCAAGCTGCGCCCCGGTTCCAATATCTTTGCCGACGCCCTGGGCAAAACCGGCGCGCACCGTGAACGCGATGAGAAGACACAAAGCGAGTTGGATGAGTTTCACTTCACGCAGAAAGATGAAATCGATTTTGCCCTTCAACAGCTTCCCTCCTGCTGCCGCGCACGCTGGCAACGATTTCTCGTGCTCGTGATGCCGGAGCTGCGGCGAATGCTTACGCCCGGCGTTGCAACCCATCTTCGTACACTGCGGCATACTCCCGCGCGGGGTGTTCCCAACTGTAGTTGCGCGCCATTCCATTGCGCATCAACTGCGCCCAGCGGGCCTTGTCAGGGAAGACCGCCAGGGCACGATCGATGGCAGCGAGCAGGTCGTCGGGATTGGTGCCGTAGAACTTGAAGCCTGTTCCGGTTGCCGATTCAGGGTTCCATTCCTCGATGGTATCGTCGAGACCTCCGGTTGCCCGCACCACCGGGACAGTTCCGTACTTCAGTGAGTAAATCTGGTTGAGGCCGCAAGGCTCATAACGCGAGGGCATGAGGAAGATGTCCGCCCCGGCTTCGATTTTGTGCGCGAGCGCATTGTCATAACGGATCTGCACGGCTACGTTGGCCTTGTGCCAGAAGGCCCAGTCACGGAAGAAATTCTCGTAACGCGCTTCGCCTGTGCCCAGGACCACGAGGGCAAGGTTGCGCTCAGAGAGCCTTCCGGCAATCTGCTCGACGAAGTCGAAGCCCTTTTGTGTCGCGAAACGAGACACAATCCCGATGATTGGCGCGGTTTCAGGAATATCCTGCAGGCCGAATGCATGCAAGAGATCGGCCCGGCATTCCTGCTTGCCTGCCAGGTCTTGCGGAGTGTAATGCGCGGCAAGGTTGCCGTCGGTGGCGGGGTCCCACTTTGCGTAGTCGACGCCGTTCAAGATCCCGCGCAGGTCCGCGGAACGCTTGCGCAGGATAGGATCCAGCGTCGCGCCGAATTCGGATGTCTGAATCTCCTCGGCGTACTTGCGGCTTACGGTGGTGAGCATGTCGGAGTAGACCAGGCCGCCCTTGAGAAAATTGAAGGTATTGTAATTCTCGACCTTATCCATGGTGAAGATTTCCCAGGGAAAGAGCAGCCGTTCTGCGGTTTGGGGCGGAAACCATCCCTGGTAGGCGACATTGTGAATGGTGAGCACCACGCCGGCCTTCTGCAGTGCGGGGTCAATTGCGTACGTCGTACGCAGATACACAGGGATAAGAGCAGCCTGCCAATCATGGACATGGAAGATCTGCGGCACACCGAGGAGTTTGGTGGCCTCAAGCACTGCGCGGCAATAGAGGCCGAAGCGCTCCCAGTTGTTGGGATAGTCGCCTTCGCGGGTGCCGTAAAGTCCCTGGCGGTCGAACAGATCGGGACAATCGACGAAGTAGTACTGGACGCCGTTTCGTTGGCCGCCGTCGACTATTCCGACAAACCGGTTGTAGGACTCGAAGGGAATGGTGATGGATTGGACGGCAAACTTCCACTCGCCTTCAATGTGGGCGCGGACACTGGCGTACAACGGGAGGTAGACGGTAACCTGGTGCCCGAGCTTGACCAGTTCCGGCGGGAGCGCCCCCACCACGTCGGCAAGGCCGCCCGTCTTGGCGAAGGGAGCGCACTCCGAGGCGGCAAACACAATATGCATTGAAAAGTCTCCCTGGCCGCGCGAAAAACGGGCCCGAATGGACTACAGAACGGAGCCAAAGTGCCAGTCTACTATCCCGCCTTTCGTTGGGGATAGCGGACCAAAAGAGAAGGCCCGGACTGATGAGCCGGGCCTTCTCTTTTTCCAGCGTCGATGCAATTCGCATCGGCGATTGCCGTCTGGATTATTTTGCCGTCTGGATTATCTATCAACCGTGAAGGTGAGGGTTGTGGAGTGCGTGGTGCTTCCGCTGGTACCGGTGATGGTGATGACGTGGGTGCCGGTAGGAGCGCTTCTGGAAACCGTCAGAGTGAAATCCGACGTGCCCGAGCCAGTGACGGAGGAGGGACTGAAGCTTCCTGTCACTCCGGACGGAATGCCCGTTGCGGACAGGGTCACTGCGGAGTCAAATCCGCCGGTTGCCGTTACAGTCACCACCCCATACCCGCTCTGGCCTCGATCGAGATAGCCAGAAGTGGGCGAAACGGAGAGGCTGTAGCCGCCGCTAACTGGCGCGGTGACGGTGAGGGTGAAGGTAGTTGTCTGGGTGATGGTGGGGCTGGTTCCGGTTACCGTAATGGTGTAGGATCCGGCGGTTGTGGTGGAGGCCACGGTCAGGCTCAAAGTGGACGAGCCGGAGCCGGTGATGGAGGTTGGGTTGAAGGTTCCGGTAACGCCGGTGGGCAGGCCGCTCACCGTCAAGGCAACCGCCGAATCAAACCCATCCGCGACGGTGGATGTAACGGTGGAACTGCCGCTGCTGCCTTGAAGGATGGAGACGGAGGTTGCCGAGAGGCTAAAGGTGGGAGAAGTCGCAACTGAGGCCAGGGCATTAATGAGCCCGGCGCCGTTGGGACTACCCCAGCCGGTGACGAGATCGTAGCCTGTTGTCGCCGAATAGCTGCCGGATGTGCCGCTGGTGATGTCGTGGAAATCGGTGGCGTACGCGGAAGTGAGGTTTTGCGGGTAGATTGTGGGGTTGATGAAGCCGAGGGTCGTACCGCCGTTGTTGACTGACTGTTCATTCGCCAGCGCGATGTAGGCGGCCCACATGGGTGCGGCGAAGCTGGTGCCGCCGTACTCATTGGCGAGGCAGGTTGTCTGGTCGGCGCAGGTGTAGAAGGTGAAGTTGGCGTTGGCGGAAACATCGGGACCGTTGCGGAGCGTAGTGGATCCCTTGTTGGCGGATGTGATTACGCCGGAAAGCGACTGCCACGAGGGGATGGGAATGCTGTCAGGCGAGATGCCGCCGCCAGAATCCGTCCATGCGGTTTCCGATTTCCAGGGTCCTGCCGCGCTAGCCGTGACCAGGTCAGTGCCGCCCACCGAAACCACATACGCGTTGTCAGCCGGCCACGCCTCGTTGCTTGCCGACCAGGTGGAACTGTCACCCGAGGCGGCAAAGAAGTTCTGCCCCTGCGCGGCCATCTTTTCAAAGTAAGGATTCAGCGTGGAGGGATCTGCCGGCGTCCATCCCCAGGAGCAGCCGATGGTAGTTGGCAGCGGGCTGTGAGTGGTCATGGAGCTGATAATGGCCGTGTCCGTTGACCCGATGTACACTACCAGGCTTGCAAGTCCCGGCGCCATACCGATGGCCTGCGTCATGTCGAGTGTTTGCTCAGTGTCGTCGCAGTCACCGCCAGCCCTGGTATCTACGCAGGCTGTGCTGGTGCCGTCGGTTGAGAGCAGCGTGACAGGGACGTTGTTGGTCTGGCCGACGTTTTTGAAATAGGTGGTCAGGTCGGCGAGATCTGTGCCCTCATACTCGAACAGTCCGAGGTTCTGGCCAGCTCCTGTGAGGGCGGTGCCACCGTAATAGGCTGCACGCATGTCGCTGCCGAGAAAGGAGGCCGAAGGGCCTGAGCCAGTTGTGGCGTGCGAGACGACATCCTTCACGTTCATGCCGTGGGCTTTCGCGTAGTCGCTTTTCTTCTCCAACATGGGATGCGGAATTGAATAGTTATCGAGCCCTGAGATATGCCACAGGGGGAACGGGAGGCCGGTGGTGGGTTCGCTGTCAGGGCCGTAGAAAATGCGGTCTTCAGTGGGGTGCTGATAGGTGCGCATGGTGAGGTGAAGGGCGCCTTCAACTGCGGACACGGGGCCTCTCACTTGTACGTCCATGCCGTCGCGTGAACCGCCGACCACCGTGAGCCCGTTTTCCCTGGCGTAGGCAATCACGGCGTCGTAGTCGGCCTGGCTGGGTCCAAATCTCTGCGTGAACTCCGATACGGTGAGGAAGTGGCGATAGGAGGGACTCGAAGGATCATAGACTGCCTTCAGAAATGCATCCAGGCCTGCTGGATCGCTCAAGGGCAGAACGAGATCGAGTTGCATCGTTTCGCTTGCCGGCAGGCGTCCGAAATACTTTGCTTCGCCGCTCTGGATCGCGGTGCGGACGTGACGGGTGAGGACCGATTGAGCGTCTGCGCGGATGGATACAAGCGAGAGGAGGGCAGCGATTGAGAGTAGATAGGGACCAATTCTCCGAGCCATGGATTCTCCTTGGGGGGGGATTTTTGGGACGTCCGATAGGCGCGCTTGGGGTGGACTCCCTTGCAGTCCACGTAGAGTATCACTACGGAAATGGAATCGGCGAGGAAATTCTGGCTGTGGATTACGGTCGCACGGTACTTTGAGCGATGCTGGTTTTGCACCATAACCGGGAAGGAGAGACAGGCGAGCGCGGGCGTGCGAATTGGCGCAGAATCGTGGGAGCCGGGATCAGGGACGATCTGGTCGGGCGAGGTTGTAGCCCTCGACAATCACGCGTGGGCGCTCGCCGCGCGTGTCTGCATTTTCGAGCTGGATATGAATGGTTCTGCGCTCGCCTGGCATGAGCGCCACGTAGTTATCGTCGAACAGGGCGGGCATGACGGGATCGCCTGATTTCTGGCGGACCGCCTTCACACGCACCATCAAAGCCGGAGCTTTGGAAACATTGCGCAGCTCGGTTGTGATTTGCCACTGGGCACTGCGCCGTACGACGCGGCTTCTGGTTTCCACTTTCGCAACAGAAAGGCTGCGAATGCCTGTGTAATCTTCTTCGGTTGTACCGTGCAGGTAGAAGTTTTTGGAAAGCACTGTGCTTCCGCGTGAAAGCGTGAGGCGGATGAAGTGTGTGCGTGCAAGGCCGGCGGGATACACCATTTGCATGGGCGAAACGGTGCTGTCTTCGTGACTGTAGAGCGCGGCGCTCTTCTCCCATTTCAGCGAGCCGTCGATGTCGAGGACCTCAGCATGTGCCGTGAGGCCGGCCTGATCGCCCGCACTCAGGTTCACCACTTCCACGGCATCGGTGGCGGCGTTCCACTGAATATGCAGTGGCTCGGCGCCCTTCTTGGCGCCGTAGTATGCGGCGTCGGTATCGAAGAAGTAGTCGTAGGTTTGCCATAGGAGCGACGGCCACGCGGGATGACTCATCCAGATGAGCAGGCCGAGACGATTCTTGCTTTGGCCTTCGAACATGCCGCGGTATGCGTTGTAATCGACGAACTGGGCGAGGCTGTCCCAATCGGCAATATTCGCCGCGCCTCCGTATTCCTTATCGATTGCTTCCCTGAACGGATTGTGGTTATGGAAATCGTGCAGGGGCCATTGGCTGCCTTGCGGCCACAGTGCGGAGTCTGGCATGGTGCGATGCAGGATGTCCATCTCCGGCACATTCGGCGCACCCATTTCACTGTGAAGCTTTACCGGGGCGTACTCGAAGTAGTACCTGAGAGGCTCGACGCGATACGGGCCATGGCCGCTCACCGGACCGTCGGCGGAGCTCGAGATATAGTGTGATCCGGGCTCAAGCGCGGCGATAAGAGCGCGGAGACCATCATCGATTGGCTGCGGCGGAAGGCCTTCGTTGCGCCCACAGAAGATTCCGAGCGAAGCATGATTGCGAATGCGCAGCAGGTAGTCTTTTGCATTCGCGAGGAAGAGATCGTTGTTATCGGGGTCGGGACCGTCCCACGGATTGGCAAGCCAAAAGTCTTGCCACACCACGATGCCATTGCGGTCGGCGGCTTCGTAAAACGCTTCGTCGCCGACTTGGCCTACCCAGTCGCGAATCATGTTGAAGTGCTCATCGCGATGGTAGCGCATTGCGGTTTCGTACTCGCGCGCGCGATAGCGCAACATGGATTCGGGGAATCCCCAATTGCCGCCGCGCGGAATGAAACGGCGGCCATTGATCCAAATCTTCAGCAGGCCATCATCCTCGGAATAGGTGAACTGGCGGATACCGGACTGGAACGTATTCGTGTCAGAGACTTTTCCATCGATGAAGAAGGAAAGCGTGACGGGATACAGGTTGGGATCTCCATAACCCACCGGCCACCAGAGTTTCGGATTCGTTAAATGAAGCGCGGGGAATGCTGACGGGGTAAGATCGACGGTTTTGCTGGAGGATGGATCGAGTGTGATGGGCGATTCGACGGCGATGGCCCCGAACGTTGCGCGGAATATGCCGGAGATTGGATGTGCCTCGAGGTTGCGGACGGTGGCCTGGATGCTGACGTCGGCGTGTGTCGTTTCCGGCAGCGGCAGCGTGGTGTTTATAAAGGGATCCTGCAGGGTGACGGGGCCGCTGGTCTCGAGCGTGACATTGCTCCAGATGCCGATGTTGCGGCCGCGGATGGTCGACATCCAATCCCAGCCCGCAGATGCGTGATAGGTGGGATTGTCGCGTCCGAGTGCGCCGCCATTGACCGTTTCGTCAGCTTTGTCTTTTGTGCTTCCGGGATTTGCATTGCGGATGATGCGGACGGCAAGAGCGTTTGCGGCACCGGAATGCACGAGCGCGGTGACATCGAAGCGCCCGCGCATGAATCCGCCGTCGATGGTTCCGATTTTTGTACCATTGAGGTAGACTTCGGCTTTCCAATTGATGCCGTCGAAGTTGAGCCATACGTGCTGTTGGCCGTTGGATGCGGGCGCTGTGAATTCATTGCGATACCAGAAGTCCGCGCAGAAAAACGAATCGGAGACGGCGTATTGGTTGTCGCCGAAGTCGGGATTCGCGATGGCTTCGTCGTTCAGGTAGCTGGTGAGCACGGTTCCCGGCACTGTGGCGATTAACCAATCCTTGTCGGCAAATCCTGGCTGCGCGATCTGCTCGCCATCGGCCCGCACGAGCGATGCGCGCTGCACCCGCCAGTTGCCGCCGGCTAGATTTAACCTTCCCGCACTCGCTGTTGGCGCGGGTTTGGCAACAGGCACAGGGCCGCCGCGACCGAAGACTTCCAACTCGCTCAGAATGTATCGGCCATCGGGTTCGGAGGGTTTGCTCATGAGAACGCGAACATAACGGCCATGGGCTGGCGTGGCCAAATGGACGTCGTCATCTCCGGCAGCGGCCGTAAGGCTATGCAGGCTCTGCCATTGCTGGGCATCATTCGAGACTTGAATTTCGCCCGATGTTGCGCGGCGAATCCATGTGAGAAGGACACGATCAAAAGTGCAATTCGCGCCGAGGTCGACATACACCCACTCTTCGCCGCTGCCGGCGCTCATCCACGCACTTGAGAAATGCTCAGGGCCGGCGATGCGTACCTCTTTGGCCTTGTCGAAGAGAACGACTTCCGCGACTCCCCAGGTGCGAACGCTGTCGGCCGAGAGTTGAACGCGATAGTATCGGCTTCGAGAAGGCGCCGTGAACGGAATCGTCTGCTCGAAGCTCGGACCGGGCACTCGCATATCGGGCCAGGTGGCGCCATTCGCGCGGCCCAACTCTTTCCACGTCACACGATCATCCGATGCAAGGACAACATAAGTCCAGCTTCCCGCAGGAGGCGGGCCGTAGATCTTGCGAATGTACAGATCTACGCGATCGAGCTCGGGAACCTCACCGTCTCCATTTAAATCGAATTCGACCCAAGGATGATCGCCGGTGATTTTCACGGATGAAGTCACATTGCCATCGAGAAACAACTCGCGCTCGTTCTTGCTCAGTGTTCCAGCATCGCTGGTGGATGTGACAATCCATTGCGGCAAAACAGTCTCTTTGATGCCGTCGGTGATGAGTTGCGCGGTGAGATTGTAGTCGTACGCGCTGGATTGCCAGGCGGGGCGATGAAGCGCAAGGTTGCGGTACGATCCGGAGTCCGCGGTCAGCGTGGGGCCCATGTATTCTTTTGGATCGCCTGGATAGACGCCGATGCCGCGCGTCGACTCCTGTGCGTGGGCAACCGACAAGGCAATCAAAAACAGCAGAGAAAAGGCTTTCATTTTGACCTTCAAAGCGGTGCGGTGAATGAACGGATAGAAGCGGCGCCGGTTTCGAGCCAGCACTTGCGGGGCAGGAGCTCCGAATTATTTCGCGCTGGCGGGCGGAACAATTCCGTTCATCCGCAGGTATTCCACCATCTGTCCGTAGTGATCAAAAGCATGAGCCACGCCAAATGATGCGAGCGTTGCACGGGTCCAGAGGCCGGGTTCTTCGAATTTCAAGACCTCGAATGAATTGCCTGGCGTGAGGGTGGCAATTGCCTTGTGCGCAAAGACGAACGACCCGGCAAGCGCAGCGACGATGTCGTCTTTCTTGGTGAGCTTCAGAATTCCGCGCGGATCTACATCCGGTTTCAGGCCGCTGACACCGCTGTAGAAAAAGTAGTTGGCTTCCGCCACGTGTGTTGCCTGCTGTGCAAAGGTTCGCACGGTTGCAAACTCTGTCTTTTGACCGGGCGCAAAGATGGCCTGGCTCGGAGCAAAGTCAAACTTTTCAGTGGGCATTGCTTTCACCGCGCCCATCATTTCGCCTTCAATCATGGACAACTGAAGATCGATCGCGGCGGATGGCGCGACGAGGGTGCCGGGCGCTGGCGCGGCCGCATTGCCCGAATTTCCCATCTGTGCGTGCGCTGTGAGCGGACTCATTCCCAAGAGACAACATAGGAACAAAAACCTGGCATGCATAGCAGGCCTCCTGAAAGTCGGTTTTAAAAGCGCATCCAGCTTAGCAGAAAGCCAGGTGCGCAGATGGATTAGAGTTGAAGCCCCATTGCAGAGCGCCGTTGCGATTACCTTTGCTTTTGTTCGGCGATCCAGGTGTTGATCCGTTCGTCCAGCAGGTCGAGCGGAAGGGGACCTTCGTCGAGAACCGCATCGTGAAAGGCGCGAATGTCGAAGCGGGCCCCGAGCGCCTGCTTGGCTCGTTCGCGCAATTCCAGAATTTTCATCTGCCCAAGTTTATAGGCCAGCGCCTGACCGGGCCACGCAATGTAGCGATCGACCTCTGTTTCAATGTTTTGATCGTCCATCGCCGTGTGCTCGTGGAAGAAGTCGATCATCTGTTGGCGCGACCAGTGCTGATTGTGCACGCCGGTGTCGACTACGAGACGGACCGAGCGCCACATCTCGTTCTCAAGCCGGCCATATTCACTGTAGGGGTCCTGATAAAAGCCGACTTCCTTGCCGAGCCTTTCGGCATAAAACGCCCACCCTTCAGAATATGCGTTGTACTGAGAAAATCGGCGAAACGCGGGGACATCGGGCAACTCCTGTGCAATGGAGAACTGCATGTGATGCCCGGGGATGCCCTCGTGATATGCGATAGCCTCGACGTTGAGAAGCAGGCGATGAGTGGGATCGTACTCGTTGACATTGATGCGGCCGGGGCGTCCACCGTCGGCGGCACCGGGCGAATAGTCCGCAGGAACGGCGTGGGGCGCGCGATAGGCTTCCATGGGTACGACTTCCAGCGGCGTCTTCGGGAGATGTCCAAACAACTGCGGAAGCCTGGCCTTCATTTGGTCGGCGTAGTGCTGGTAGAGATCGAAGATTTGCTGGCTCGATTTGCCGTAGTGTTCGGGGTCTTTGCGGATGTGCTCATTGAAGCTCTTCAGGTCATGGAACCCCAAGGATTGCGCGAGCGCCAGCATCTGTGCGTCGATCTCGGCGACCTGCTTCACACCCATCGCGTGAATTTCGGCGGGTGAACGGTCCGTTGTGGTCATCTGACGCACGGCAAGGCGATACTGCGCTTCGCCATTCGGCAGCGACCAAACTCCATATTCTGTGCGGCCGTGCGGGGCATACTCATCGCGAACGAAGGACGCAAACTTCGCATAAGCAGGTTCCACTTCGTCTTTGACTGCAGCCTCAATGGCCTGTGTCAGCCGCTTCTGATCCGGTGCCGAGATGGTGGAAGGAAAATGGCGCAGGGGTGCGGTGAACGGGCTTTCCGCAAGGGGCTTGGTAGCGATGTCCTGCGCCTCCGATGCCACTTTTTCAAGCAGATACCTGGGTGGCATCAGGCGGTCTTCGATGCCTTGCCGCATATTCGCGGTGTCCTGATCGAGCGCGTGAGGCATTGCGTGCAGGCGGGCTAGATAATTCTCGTAGTCTTTCACGGTATTGAATGACATTTGCGAAGGGAGGGCGGCCAGGTCGAGGTGATCGCCGTTCATCTGGTTGACCGGCATCTCCCATGGACGGAACTGCGCGCTGTCGAGGTCGTCATGC
Source organism: Occallatibacter sp. (assembly GCA_049518435.1). Taxonomy (GTDB): domain Bacteria; phylum Acidobacteriota; class Terriglobia; order Terriglobales; family Acidobacteriaceae; genus Telmatobacter. The sequence continues at coordinate 41,009 of JBEKRU010000010.1, forward strand.
AACTGACGGAGCATGAGTGTCTTGTTTAGTGTCTCCTGCTCGGGAAAGCCAGTGGTATCGATGGATTCGAAGAGGCGAATGGATGCGCGGGCATGTTGCACATCCCGTTCCGCGGCCTCGGCGGACCGGTCTGCGAGCTGGTCGTTATAGCGCGCATCGCCTATAGCCGTGGCTAGTTCGGGCGAGGTCTTCAGGCCGTATTGCCATTCTTGTTCAATGGCATCCCGCAGCTGAGCACGACGAGCAGCAAGCGGTGCGGCAGTCTGCGCTGAAACCATGCTGGCCAAAAGAAGCGAAAGCGCGAACAGCGTGGCAACAATGCGGGGACATCTGCCGGGCATACGGCTGGCCTCCAAGTATCAAGTGTAGATTGTGAATCAAATCTGAAGTTGACGACGCTCAACCTGCAACTGGATTGCGAGTCAACTCTCCGTTGAGCGTGCGCATGATACCGAGCGGGTTGGCGTTTTGTAGTTCTTTCGGCAGCATCGTTTCTGGAAATCCCTGGTAGCAGACGGGACGGACAAAACGAAGAATCGCCTGGCTGCCAACTGAAGTTGAGCGGCTGTCGGAGGCCGATGGATAGGGGCCACCATGAATCATGGCGTGCGCCACTTCGACTCCCGTCGGGAATCCGTTGAAGATGAGCCGCCCGGCCTTGCGTTCGAGGATAGCGACGAGATCGCTGTGCTCCGCAAGGTCTTCCGGAGACCCCACCAGGGTCGCGGTCAAATGCCCTTCCAGAGCCTCAGCCGCCTGCATCATCGCATCGCGTTCTCCGTATCGAACGACCAGTGTTGAGGGGCCAAAGATCTCCTCACTCAATTCCGGGTGCTTGAGGAGCACATCGATACGAGTCTCCATGACCGCGGCAGACGAAGCGCATATACCCTTGACGCTCGCAGCACTAAGGACCTCCATATCGTTTCGACCTTTGTGGGCACTGACGGCCTTGCGAAAATTCGCAGCGATGCCTGGAGTCAGCAGAGTAAATTCGCCACTTTCGCTGGTGGCCTTACGCAGTTCGGCGAGGAATAGCTCCGACTCCGGGATCTCCGGTAGAAACACCAGGCCGGGCTTGGTGCACATTTGACCCGCACCAAGCGTGAATGATCCGTAAAGACCCGCCGCAATCTGAGCGCCTCGCTCTCTTAATGCCCGGGAAAGGATGAACACCGGATTCGTGCTGCCCATCTCTGCAAAGCAGGGAATGGGTTGTGGCCGCTCGGCGGCGAGATCCATCAGCGCCCGGCCGGCGGTGAGCGAACCCGTGAAGCCCACTGCTTGAATGGCCGGGTGCTGCACCAGTGCTTTGCCGACCTCGATACCGGAATCGAACAGCAATGAAAAGACACCTGCCGGCAATCCGCAAGCGTGCAGACTCTGCGCAATTACGCGGCCTGCAATCTCGCTGGTGCCTGGGTGCGCGGGATGTGCTTTCACTACTACCGGATTGCCCGCGGCCAGGGCGGAAGCGGTATCGCCGCCGGCGACCGAAAAAGCGATGGGAAAATTGCTTGCGCCGAAGACTGCGACGGGCCCCAGCGGACGGAGCATCGAACGCAAATCGGGCCTGGGCATCGGCTTGCGATCTGGCAATGCCGTGTCGACGTAGGCCGCGACCCACGACCCATCTTCAATGAGTTGCGCGAAGACGCGAAATTGCGTGGCGGCTCGTTTGACTTCTCCATGCAGACGCGGTTGGGCCGGCAGCGCTGACTCCTGTTGCGCGCGCGCAGTCAGTTCCTCAATTACCCCCTCGAGACCGTCGGCAATCGTGCGCAGAAGGCGCGCACGTTCCCGTCCGCTCAATGCGCTGTAAGCTGCGAACGCCAGGTGCGCGGCGTGCGCGGCTTCATCCACGTCGTCTACGGTGGCAGAGAAGAAATCCGGTTCGAGCGTCTCTCCCGTTGCAGGATTCAAGGCGCGAAATCCGGCGCCCGTCTTCGCGCCGTTCTTGCCGCCGATGAGTGAAACACCTTTCAACTCCATGTCTGCTCCTTATAGCGTTACAAGCGCGGTGCTCCGCACTGCGGGTGAATTGCGAAGCGCATCGGCCACGATGGCGCGCGTCTCTTCCAGTTCGGAACCGCTGACTTGAAGTCGCGGTGGACGCACACGCGCATTGCCAGTGCCGGTTTCGTGCTGCACCTGATGAATGAGTTGCACGAATTTAGGAACTGTATCCATGCGTAACATGGGCAAAAACCATCGATAGAGCGCCTCAGCTTCCTTCCGATGTCCTGAAGCCGCGAAGTTGAACAGCGCGACAGACTCGGCTGGAAATGCGTTCACGAGGCCGGCAATCCAGCCGACAGCGCCGGCGGCAATACCCTCGACAATCGCGTCGTCCACGCCCACAAAGATTTGCAGACGATCAGCAAGCAATGCGCGAATCGCGGTCACCCGGCGCACGTCAGTGCTGGACTCTTTCACGGCTGCGAAATTCTTGTACCCGGCGGCTAGTTCGGCGATCTGTTCGGGAAGAAAGTCCGTCCGGTAGGCGACGGGGTTGTTGTAGAGCATGCAGGAAAGTGATGTTGCGCGAAACACTGCGGTGACGTGCGCCTTCATCTCCGGCCAGTCGCCGCAATATACATAGGGAGGAAGCACCATGAGGGCCGAGCAGCCTGCCTTCTCCGCTGCCTTTGCCAGTGCAACGGCTTCGTCAGTGGAGAGCGCCGAGATTGCGGCGACGACGGGGGCCCGATCCTCTGCGGCAGCAACCATGCTGCGGAGGATCGCTTCCTTCTCAGCGAAGGTGAGCGTTGCGGCCTGGCCAAGCGAGCCGAGCGAAACAATGCCGGTGCAGCCGTTGTCGAGCAGCCATTTTGCGTGCGCTGTCATGAACGCAGGGTCCACTTGCAGATTCTCGTCGAGGCAGGTGGTCATTGCGGGCATCACGCCATACCACTTCATTCGATCTCCTTCGAGGTTAGCAAGCTTGCCGGCTCAATGCTGTCCCCCTGGTATGTAAGTTTATCGGGATCGCCCAGGCTGGATACCAGAACTGGATACAGCGGGGGGCGGAGGCTTGAAAGAATAGAGGCAAAATCCCAGCCGAGGAGAAATTCAGCGGCTGCGCCACAGACGCGTCCCTGGCACGGACCCATGCCGCAGCGCGTGTGCAGTTTTGCTTCGCGCCAAGAGGCATGCTCGCGCATTCTTCCGAATGAAACGTCTTCGCAGCGGCAGACCAGCGTCGCGTCCGTTGCAAGTTCTTTCAGCCGCGGGTCCAGCTCGGTAACCGCGGCCAGCGCACGCACAAATCCGAGACTGCGATTTCTGCGCCGTGCGAGTTTATCCGCTTCATTCTCTTTTCCTGCGGCAGCCAGGCCGGCGATTTCGCCTTCGAGCAATGCCATTTCGACGCCGCCGATCCCGGTTGGCTCGCCTGCGCAGAAGACGCCGGAGATGGAAGTTTGCTGCAGGTGGTCTACTACCACGAAACCATCGTGGATGCGGCACTTCAAGAGAGCAGGCAACTCAAGGTTCGGCACGAGATGGAATCCGCAGGCTAGATAATCGCATCGCTCATCCCACTGTTTTCCGTTCTGCCGGAGCGTCACCGATTGGAGCGCTTCCGTGCCATATGCGGCAACAGGCCAGCAGCCTGTGTAGATTGGCGTTCCGAATGTTGATCGAGCAAACTCGACGCCTTGCATCATCTTGGCGGGCTCGCCGAGCAGGCTTCGAAGAAATGGGATGAATCTGCGAAGCGGAGCTTGCTCGCAAATCGCGACGATTTCTGCGCCCCTTCGCGCAAGATGGGCTGCGACCGCGAGCAGCAGAGGACCTGTTCCTGCCACAACAACGCGCTTGCCGGCAATCGTCAATCCTCCGCGCACCATTGCGTCGAGGCCGCCGGCGCCCATCACATTGGGAAGCGTCCAGCCTGGAAAGGGAAGGAAGCGTTCGCGCGCGCCGGTGGCCAGAACCATCTGGTTATAGACAAGATCGCGGCAGCCGCGATTCCCTTCCGCGCGCAGCACGCCAAGGCTTGGAGAGTCGACGACGCGCCAACCCTGGAAGCGGACGATGGGCGATGCGGCGAGCTTTGCGAGCCAGGTTCGGGCCGCGACGGGTTGCGCGTCACCGCTGCGCCAGATTTGCCCACCGGCAGCGGGATTGTCGTCTACCAATCCCACACGCTTTCCAGCGGCCGCCGCAGTGACCGCTGCGGCAATCCCGGCCGGTCCCGCGCCAACAATCAGAATGTCGAAGCGCTCGGTCATGAGGTGCGCACTTCCATTCCTTCCGCGCAAAGTACCTGGCAGGTCCGCTGATGCGGGGCCCCATCAATGGTGGCGCGGCACTCGAAGCAAATGCCCATGCCGCATAGCGGGCCGCGCGGCTCGCCGGCAACAGATCGCCGTATGGGAACGCCGGCAATGAGGATTGCGGACGCGACCGTGGTGCCCGGAGCGACGGTGATGGGAACATCGTTGACGAGGAGAGCAATGCGCACGGGGTCAGGCATGGACTGCGCTCCTTGCAAATCGCGCAGGGAGATAGGGCGCCGCAGGGATTGCCGTTGTTATGCCTTCGAGATGATCTGCGAGGATGCGCGCCGTTCCGAGCGATGTGGTAATGCCCAGTCCCTCATGCCCCGTGGCCAAAAACACCGAATCGTCTTCCGGCCAGGGCCCGATGAGAGGGAGTTTATCCGGCGTGGCTGCGCGAAACCCGGTCCAAACGCGAATGGCAGAGAGCTTGCCGATTTTTGGCAGATACCACGCCGCGCGTTCGGTCATTGCCGCCAGAATCTGCGGATCTGCGGCCGAATCTTCGGCACCATATTGCCGCGAAGACCCGATCAAAAGCTGGCCTGTTTTGCGCGGCTGGACGTTGAATGCGACCGAATCGGCAGTGGACGAATGCGCGCTCTTCAGGTATCCGAGTTCCACCAGTTGATGGCGCACGAATCCGGGGTACCGATCCGTGATCACCAGGTGCCCTTTGCGCTTCTTGATTGGCAGTCCCGCGACTAATTCGCAGGCATCGGCACCGCTCGCGATAACAATGCGTATTGAGTTCAGTTGAGTGCCGTCGTCGAGGTGAACTTCTCCGGCCTGCGCGGAATGGACCTTCCGCCGATAGAGTTGCGCGCCCAGGCGGCGGGCTGCGCTCATCAGATATCCGGCTGCGCAGGGAGGATACAAAACAGCGTCTGAGGGGACGAGGAGAGCGCCTACGAGGGGTCGCCGCAATTGCGGTTCGGCTTCCGCCAGACTGGTTCCATCGAGTACTTCGGTCGCAATTCCCGCGGAAGAGTAGACGTCCCTTTTGCGATGGACCTCTTGCATTTCTTCGTCGTCGGCAGCTACCCACAGTGTGCCGCAGGCTTCGTATTCCGCGTCGGCCGGCAAGGACTTCGACAGCTCCTGCCATAGGGTTTGCGAATAGTGAGTGAGTGCGAGTTGCGGAGGTGAGTCGTCCATCACGACAATGTGGCCCATCCCTGCGGCTGTGGCTCCGCCGCCAACGAAATTGGCTTCCACTAGTGCGGTGCGCATGCCGCGAAGTGCGCACTGCCAGGCACAGGCTGCACCCACAATACCTGCCCCTATGATCACTACATCCCAGTTCTCGCTCATGCGCGTATGCCTGCGGAAAACGGATCGCCGGGGCTCACAATAAGACGGCTCTCGGCTGTTATGTAGGCGGTGCCGGTAATGCTGGGAATGAGCCTGCCATCGCGGAGTTCATACGAGCCTTCAAACACGGTTCCGAGAATGCCGGCTTGTCGCCACAACTGGCCGGGAGCAAGTCTGCCGTCGGCCGCAAGGCAAGCCAGTTTGGCGCTGGTCCCTGTTCCGCAGGGCGAGCGGTCATAGGCCTTGCCAGGGCACAGGACGAAGTTTTGGCTATCGATTCCGGGGGATTGCGCAGGATGGGATATTTCGATGTGGTCGATCTCTGCATCACTCGCTCCGGTAACTCCATTTCCGCGTAGCGCGTTGCGAATCGCCCAGCTGAACTCGGTAAGGCGCTCCGCATTTTCGAGATTGACGGGGCACGGAGAATTTTCGATCAGGAAAAACCAGTTGCCACCCCAAGCAACATCGCCGACAACGGATCCAAAGCCGGGGACGTCGACGAGGACGTTTGCCCGGTGACGGTAACTCGCAACATTCTCCACGGTCACGCAGCCATTCGGATGGAGAGTTGCGCGGACGGTGCCGACCGGCGTTTCAATACGGTAATCCCCGGGTCCAATGCGGCCCATATGAGCAAGCGTCTTAATCACCCCGATGGTTCCGTGTCCGCACATGCCGAGGTAGCCAACGTTGTTGAAAAAAATCACTGCTGCGGCGCAGGTCTTGTCCACGGGCTCGCAGAGGAGCGCGCCCACCAGCACATCAGATCCCCGCGGTTCGTTCACCACCGCCGACCGGAAATCGTCGTGTTCCGTTGAAAATCTCCGCAGCCTTTCGGGAAGACCATCCTGGCCCAGGGCGGGGCCGCCGGCGATCACCACGCGCGTTGGCTCGCCGGCGGTGTGAGAGTCGACGACCTGAATGGAGATGGGGGGCGCGGCATTCCCGGACATGGGATGAATTTTAGCTGATATGCCCGCCTGGAGTTTGTTCGCGGCGGGTGCCTGCGGTTCCACAATGCAACCGTTCACGATAAACTGGCGCAGTTGCCGTAAGAGGTCAATTTGATGAACTCGATGAACCGCATGCGCCCGATTCATATTGCCGTTGCGCTGGCCGTGGCGATGGCCCCGCTTCAGACATACGGCCTTGGGGAGCCCCATTACGTTTCGAATCATTCTGCGACGGGCGGATTCGCGCTGGTGGAAGGCGGGCATGCGGTGCCCGTGGTGGTTAGCGATAGCGATTGGCCTGGTGTGGCGCGCGCTGCCGGCGACCTCGGGGCAGACATCGAGCGTGTCACGGGGGTTCGGCCCGGCATGGCGCATGCATCCGCCGAGCTTCACAATGCGGATGCGGTGATGATCGGAACGATTGGCAAGAGCCCTCTGATTGACGAGTTGATTCGGCGCAGGAAGATCGACGTAAGCGGGATTGCCGGAAAATGGGAGTCGGCGGTGACCACGATGGTTGTGCATCCGATGCCCGGGGTCGCGCGCGCACTGGTGATAGCGGGAAGCGACAAGCGGGGCACGATCTTTGCCATCTACGATCTTTCGGAACAGATCGGCGTTTCACCGTGGTATTGGTGGGCCGATGTTCGCATCCCACATCAGGACGCACTCTATGTCGAACCCGGCCGGCACATTCAGCCGGCTCCCGCAGTTAGATATCGCGGTATCTTCCTGAATGACGAGGCGCCGGCACTAACTGGCTGGGTAAATGAGAAGTTTGGCGGATATAACTCAAAGTTTTATGTTCATGTCTTTGAGTTACTGCTCCGGCTGAAGGCCAACTTTCTTTGGCCAGCTATGTGGAATAGCTCTTTCGCCGCGGATGACCCACTGAATGCGAAGCTCGCGGACGAGTATGGCATTGTGATGAGCACATCGCACGAGGAACCCATGATGCGCGCCGAGAAGGAGTGGAAGCGCGCGGATGGCCCGTGGAACTATGCGGAGAATAAAGATCGGATCGATGCTTTCTGGCGGGCGGGCATGGAACGCGATAAGAGCTATGAACAAATTGTGACGCTGGGCATGCGCGGTGTGAACGATACGCCGATGTCGGCTTCCGCAAATGCTGACTTGCTGGAGAAGATCGTCGCAGATCAGCGGCAGATCCTTAAGGAGACCGTCAATCCTGATCTGGCAAAGGTTCCACAGGTCTGGACGCTCTACAAGGAAGTTCAGAGTTACTATGACAACGGCATGCGTGTACCGGACGATGTTACCTTGCTGTGGTCGGACGATAACTGGGGCGACCTTCGGCGGCTGCCTACGGCGGAAGAGCGGAAGCGCTCCGGCGGCGCAGGGATTTATTACCACTTTGACTATGTCGGCGATCCACGCTCGTATAAGTGGCTGAACACTAACTACATCCCCAAAGTGTGGGAGCAGATGAACCTGGCGCTTAACTACGGCGCGGACCGCATCTGGGTGGTGAATGTTGGTGATCTGAAACCGATGGAGTTTCCTATCGAGTTTTTCCTGACCATGGCGCGGACACCCGCTCGCTTTGACCAGGACCATTTGGATGAGTACACGCAGCTTTGGGCAACCCGCGAGTTTGGGCCGGAACATGCTGCGGAAATCGCTACGGCGGTTGAGGATTACACGCGCTACAACGGCCGCCGCAAGCCGGAACTGATTGATCCTTCCACCTTCAGTCTTACGAGTTATCGAGAGGCAGATCGCGTGGAAGAGGAGTGGCGTGAGTTATCGGAGAAGGTTGACAAACTCGGCGGTGAGTTACCGCAGGATGAGCGAGCGTCCTACTTTGAGCTTGTGCAGCACCCCGTGGACGCCTGTGCGAATCTCACCGAGTTATACATTGCGGCAGAGCGTAATGCGCTATTTGCGCGTGAGGGACGTGTCAGCGCGAATGACTATGCCGCCCAGACGCGGGCGCTTTTTGCGAGGGACGCGGAACTGAGCGACGCATACAATCACAAGCTGCTGGATGGCAAATGGAACCACATGATGGACCAGACGCACATTGGCTACACGTTCTGGAATGAACCGCCGCTGAATACCATGCCCGCAGTGACTGAGGTGCAACCCGCAGGCAAGGAGAGTCTTGGCATTGCGGTCGAGGGAAGTATTGGATTCCGCCCGTCGCTCGGTCAGTTTGATTCGGTCGCGCGACAGACCCGTGCTGTAACGCTCTTCAATCGCGGTCTTGCTCCTGTCACCTTTCAGGTTTCGGTCAGCGATCCGTGGATTGTGGTCAGCCAAAGCGTGGGTACGGTGGGAAAAGAGGATCTCGCGGTTCAGGTGCATGTGGACTGGAGCACGGCACCGGTCGAATCCGCGCATGGCAGCATCACCATTACGCAGAATGGTGGGCCGCCTTTTGTAGTGCCCTTGCAGACCCTGCGATTGCCGGGTGTGACGCGTGAGAATGCCGAAGGATTTGTTGAGAGCGATGGCTATGTTGCGATTGAAGCGGCGAACACCACTGCCCGCACCGTGGATGGCACCGCGCATTGGCAAGAACTGCCCGGCTTCGGGGAAACGCGATCAGCCATGACGATATTTCCTGTTACAGCAAGCAGCAACATGCAGTCTCAAGCGGGCCTTCAATACCGAATGTATCTTTATGATGCGGGCAACTTTGAAATGCAGGCGATCGTTGCTCCCACCTTGAACTTCGTCCCGGGCCGCGGTCTGCGCTTTGCTGTATCTGTCGACGATGGCCCCCGCACGGTCGTCGATGTACTGGCGCAGAATACTCAGAATGATTGGCAACAATCGGTAAGAGATGGTGTGAGAAAAATCTCGACTCCGCTCTCGTTTTCCAATGCGGGATACCATACGCTGAAAATCTGGGTAGTGGATCCGGGCGTGGTGCTGGAGCGGATCGTGCTCTCTCATGGAACACTTCTTCCCAGTTATCTGGGACCACCGGAAAGCTTCCACGGCGCTATTTCGCCGACGAGTTCATTACCTGTTGGAACTAGACCGGGACAATAGAGAACGAGCAGAGATGGAGGATTCGCTGACCATGTTGAAGTCCTGTATTCGAATGAGCGTTCTTTGGTTGCGCAACGGATTGGGCTGGCCATTGGTGGTCTTGGGAATCAGCGGAATGCTGGCGGTGAATGCATTCGCCGAGACGAAGCCTGCGCCGCCAATTGCGGCTGTCGATGTGGTGATGCTGAGCGATCTGCATCTGGATCCTTTCCACGATCCGGCGAAGGTGCAGCAGTTAGTGAATGCGCCGGTGGAGGCGTGGGATGCGATTCTGCGCTCTCCCGATTCGGCGACGCAGGAGGCGGACTTTGCCGCGGTGCAGAAGGCGTGCAAGGCGAAGCAACTTACAGATTCGCCGTATGCTCTGCTGGCAAGCAGTCTGCAGGCGTTGAAGGCTAAGGCCGGCAATGCGCGGTTTGTCACCGTCAGCGGCGATTTGCTGGTGCACGATCTGGACTGTCGCTACCGCGCGGCGTTGAAGCTTCCCAAATCGATGACCGATGACGAGTCTTTATCGGCCGCATTTGCTGAAAAGACGACCGTGTTTGTGATGAAGCGGGTTGAGATCGTGTTTGCGGGGATTCCCGTTTACCTTGCGCTCGGCAACAACGATTCCCGATGCAACCACAACCGCATGGATGTGCGGGACGCTTACCTGAAGGCCACCGCGGAGGCAACGATTGACGGGCTCGTGGGTGTAAGCGCGGCGGAACGGAAGCTTGCGCTCGAAACCTATGAATCGGGCGGATACTACGCGGCCACCATGGCTGCGCCCATGCACAATACGCGGCTGCTGGTGCTGGATGACATTTATATGATGTCCAAATTCGCCAACTGCGAGGCGGATGAATCCGACCAGAAAGGCGCGCAGGAGCAACTGGCATGGTTGAACACCGAATTGGACAGCGCACGACAAAAGGGCGAACGAGTCTGGGTTCTTGGCCATGTGCCGCCGACCATAAATCCCAGGGCTGCGCTTGCAAATGCGGCTACGCTGTGTACCGGTGGAGAGGTGGAAGGCTATCTATCTTCAGACGCGCTGGCAAATGCACTGGTGGGTCATGCGGATGTGGTGAAACTTGCATTGTTTGGACATACGCACATGGATGAACTGCATCTGCTGGGGACTGGGGACGCCGGAGTCCCTATGAAAGTGGTGGCTTCGATCTCGCCGGTCAGCGGGAATACCCCATCGTTTACAGTGGCCAAGGTGGCTCCGTCCTCGGCGATGCTGATGGACTACACGGTGTTTGTAGCTTCGAACTCTACGGGCATGGATACTGCATGGTCCAAGGAATACAACTACAAAGAGACTTATGGAGAGGATTCCTTTTCCGCCAAAGCCGTTGCCGACTTGATTGGGCATTTGCGCGCAGATACTTCAGGGAGCGGGACGGAAAGTCTTGCGTACCAGACACATTTTTTCAAGGGACACTCACCTATACCACTGGGCCCGCTTTGGGAGGGCTATGTATGCAGCCTGGACCACGGAACCGGGGATGGATTCAGGACCTGCGTTTGCGGGGGCAAGTAACGCAACACGATATTAGCGGCTACCGATTAGTGGAACCGCGTTGAGGCGCATGTTGCAGCGCGCGCAAAACAGCATCGTATGCCGGCTTCGGACGCAGTGCCGCGTCGAGAAGCAGCGGCCGTTGCGGCAGGCCGTCGGGCCGCACGAATTGCGGGAAATATACATTGTGATTCAGCCAGCTGAACGGATCGACCAGGCCCCAGGTGACGAGCGCAATCACTGATGTTTCATCGAGAGCGACCGCTAGAAACTTCGAGTAAACATCCGCGACCGCGCGGTCCCGTTCCGTTTCGCCAGCCGGCGCGCCGCGATCGTCGACATCTAGTTCGGTGATAACGATCTTCAATCCGCGCTGCGACAGTTCGTGGAGGAAGCCGCGGTATTTCGTTTCGTTAAAAGAGCCCATACGAGCGAGTTTCAAATGGGATTGCAGGCCGACACCATCGATGGGAGCATTCGCTTTCTGCAATCGATCCAGCAGATGAAACAGTGCGACACGGCGAGCCTCCTGATCCGGCGTATCAAGTTCGAGGTCGTACTCGTTGTAGAGCAACAACGCCGCGGGATCGGCGATGCGCGCCTGTCGAAATGCTGCTTCGAAAAAATCGGGACCAAGGGCTCGCGGAAGCGGGCTGTCGACGCGAAGGCCATCCGGTGCGTGGTCCTGGGGATGAATTGCTTCGTTGACCACATTCCATGAGAAACATTTGCCGCGATAGAAGCCGGCAAGACGCTGGATATGCGCTGCAGCGGCCTCTTGCGCCTTTTCCCTCGACAACGATTCAAGCCACGCTGGGGTATGCTCGTGCCATAGCAAATGGGCCCCGGTAAGTTTGAGGCCGGCAGCCAGAGCCACGGCTACGTTTGGGTCGCGCTCATCGTCCTCATGCATGATATCCGGGGCGATGCCCGCCCAGGCAAGGATGCCCGCGTAGAGAGCGCACTGGTTGAGAAAGAGAGTCTTGTACGCTTCTGACTGATTGCGGAACTGCTCATCACTGCAAGAGCCAAAATTGATGCCCTTTGCATCAGCGGCCGCGCGCAATGTTGGCTGGGCCTGACCATCGGCGATCAGACCAAACCCCTGGCCAGTGGCGATGGCAGCCAACGTGGCGCCGCTTGCGGTACGAAGATAATCTCTGCGCGTGATTCTCATATAGAGAGTGTACGGTTTCACGGCAAAGAAAGGCGTCGGCGGAGGCTGCCGACGCCGTCAGTTCCAGGTGACATGCCGATGGATCGCAAGCTATATTCAGGCATGCGTTTCACTTCAACTCTGCCCTCCGCTATTTTTCTCGCTGCGCTTTCAATCCCCTGTTCCGCCCAAACTAAAGACACGGGCGATGATGCCGGCAAGGTGGCATCCAAATCGGCATGGATCACTTTGACTGCTGAACAGAGGAACCAGGTAATGCAGTTCGCCGAGCCCTACAAGGACTACATGCGCCATGCCAAATCGGCCGCGCTCTCTGCGGGGGAGTTGATGCGGCTGGCACACGCAGCGGGATTCGAAGACTTCAGTTCGCCCTCCCAGGTAAAGCCGGGGGCACGGCTGATTATCAGCAATCGCGGGCGGGCGGTCCTGTTCGCGGTGATAGGTAGCAGCCCGATCGAGTCGGGGTCACGGATGGTTGCGGCTCATCAGGATTCGCCGCACATCAACCTGAAAGCACGGCCTGTGGTGAATGCGCCTGGTTCCGTAGCCCTGCTCAAGACGATTCCTTACGGTGGCATCAAGCGCTACCAGTGGGCTAATCTTCCGATGGCCCTGGTAGGCCGTATCGATACGGTGGATGGACGCCACATCGACGTCAACATCGGGTTCGCGCCAGGCGATCCTGTATTTGTTATTCCCGACGCGGCGCCGCACTCCGATAAGCTTCTGCGCACACGCCTTTACACCGAGGTTTTCTCTGGCGAAGAGATGAATCCGGTCATCGGCAGCATACCGGGCGCCGACTCCTCCGTAGCGGACCAGGTGATGGCAACACTGCGGCAGCGCTTCAAGATTCGCGATGAGGATCTGGTTGCGGCGGAGCTTGAGTTGGTTCCAGCTACGCAGCCTGCGGACGTGGGTATCGACGGGGGCCTCGTCGGCTCATGGGGTCAGGACGATAAGCTTTCCGCTTACTCCGCGACACGCTCCCTCTTCGATCTGAAGGGAACGCCACGCGAGACCGCCTTTGCCTACATTACGAATTTTGAAGAAGTGGGTTCCGTCAATGACACGGGCGCGGGGTCGCAGTTTCTTGACTCGGCTTTCACGGCGTTGATTGATGCACAGGCGAAACCAGCGACCGCGCTAAACGTCCGCAATGCGCTCGCACACGCTGAAGTGCTCTCCGCGGACACGAACGACGGGGTCAATCCCATCTTTCCGATGAACTCGGAGAACTCGAACTCCGCAATCGTCGGGTACGGAGTTGCTATCAAAAGATACGGCGCGGGCTTCGATCCTAATTCAGAATTCACTGCCCGTGTCCTGCACATTCTCGACGCCAATCACATTGCGTGGCAAACGCAAACGCCGAAGGTCGATGTCGGCGGCGGTGGAACGATTGGCGGATTCCTCTCCATGCGCAACATGGAAGTTTTGGACGTTGGCATTCCGCTACTTTCCATGCATGCAACCTACGAAATGTCTTCCAAGGTCGATCTGTGGTCCTATTACCGCTTGATGTTGGCGTTTTATTCGACGGAATAGGGCGGAGAACGCAAGGACAATTGGCGGCAGCGAGGATAAGTTCTCTCGTTGCGTTGCTTAATTCGATTTCGCAATATGCGTCTGGCTGGTCGGCGTCTTCTGGGGTGCGGCCCATGCCTGATAGCTGCTGAATAGGAACTGGCCACCCAGGAACAGCAGCCAGACCCAGAGCGCAAAGCGCAGTTGCCTGCGCGGAACACGTGTGCTGACTATGGTTCCTACGATGGCGCCGCCCACGCCGCCTTCAACGAGATGAATCAGCAAATCCATATTCTGTGTGTGGGAGAACCAATGAGCGCCGCTGCCGATGAGTGAGATGATGAAGCCGAATGCAATGTCGGTCCCCACCACTTGCGCAGGTAACAGGGGCGTCAGGCTTAGCAAAGCGGCGGACCCCAGAGCGCCCGCGCCAGCGGATGAGAATCCAACTTCCGCACCTACCGGGAACATGAGCCAGGCCAGCAGCGGACTACGGTCTTTCTGGTTCGCATCCTGCTTCAAGGGCCGAAAGAATACATAAATCTGCCAGCTCGCCGTGGTGACGAGGATTGCGCCGAGCAGTGCATTCAGCATGGTCTGCGGACCCACTGTCACGAGGTGCTTGAGGAACAGCGATCCTATAATCACGCCGGGGACTCCGCCCGCAAGCATGTAGGCGAGGGTCCGCCAGGCTACGTTGCGGCGGAGAATCTGCGAGGGAACAAGGATCAGCTTGACGGCCGTTGCGAACATGAGGCCGATGCCGACTGCGACGCCGGCCGGCACTCCGAGAAAGAGAATTAATACCGGTACAGTGACAGTGCCAGCGCCAACTCCAGTCAGCGCGATGAACAGTGCGATGAAAAACCCAATCACGTACTGCATGAAAACCTCATCTTCTCTGCGTCACGATTAATTTGCCGGCGCCGCTTCAATGTGAATACCGCACTCGACCTTGCGGCCGGCCCAGCGGCCCGACCGCGGATCATTGGGATCCAGGGGAAGCGAGGTACATGGCTCGCAGCCGATCGATGAGTATCCACGCGCATAGAGCGGAAGCAGCGGAATTGAGAGTTCTTCGCAGGCGTACCATACGTCCTGGGTTGTCCAGGAAGCGAGCGGCGCAAGCTTCAGCACCTGATGCCCGCCGGGAAGAGTAAAGAGTGCCGATTCCTCAAGCGCTGCGCGGCTTTTTGCCTGCTCCCTGCGCAATCCTGTTAGCCATACTCGATACCCAGCGACGGCCTTGAAGAGCGGCTCCACCTTGCGCAGCTTGCAGCATTGGTCCGGAGCGGACTGATAGAGCAAACCGCGCTCGGCCTCCTGCTCGGCAACTGTCTTTTCCGGCAGCAAATTCACGAGGTTCAGGTTCCACTCACGCGCTATCTGGTCGCGATAGGCGTAAGTCTCCTGAAAGTGATAACCGGTTTCGAGAAAAAGAATGGGGATGTTCGCATCCAGCTCGAGCGCTAGCTTGGTGAGCAGCACGTCCTCGGCCTGAAAGCTGCAGGTGAGGCAAACATCTCCGATGCCGGTTATCTCGGCGGCAAGAGCGGCACGCACGTCATTCAACCTGCCAGTCACACGGGATGCAATTTCAGCAATGCTCATCGAAACCCTTCCTCTCACGTTCTAGATTTCCCAATCGACACTCTCTGAGGTCTTTACGATTCCGGCGCGTGCCAGCAGCTTGTGCACGGCCTCGATCGCTTGCTGCGGCTGATTTGCGCTCACCGATGTCTGATGAGTCTCCACCCGTACCGTCAGTTTTTCGCTGTCGTTCGCGACGGCAATAAAGGCAAGGAAACCGGACTGAATCTTGAGCTTGACGATTTTTTCGAGCAGTCCCGGATGAAGCCGGAACAGGTCATTGCGCGTGTCGATGCGCGATGTGATCATTCCCTGCTGGAATAGCGATCGCTCGACCTTGTCAATCAGTTCCTCTGGTCCGCACATCTCAAGCAAAGCACCGCGGTGTCCCCAACGGGCCGCGCGCTCATTGGCGGTAACGGGGCCATTGGCATCTGCTGCAGAGCGGCTTCCGCTCTCGTCCGATAGTGCGATGATCATGCCGGCTGCGACGGTGGCGTTTGTCTGTGGGTCCATCAAAATGAAGGCGCCGGTGGAGCGGTTCTTTCCGTAGAGATCGACCGCGATTGGCCGCAGAAGCTGCACTGTTACCACACCAATGCCGTTCATCTCCAGCGACTCTGCCGCCTGATGGTGCAGAGTGCCGATATCGGTCCGATGTGCAATTGATGCGATGAGTGCGGGGGCCGTCTGACTTGTGTGTTTCAGCAGATAGCGATGATTTCGCTTGAGCGGCCGCTGATCCATCCACACCAGAGCGGCCTTCAGGCCCTTGGTCACAGTGGCCGGAATTTGCGTTGACCCTATGAGATCGCCGCGGCTGATATCCAGTTCGCGATCGAGCACCAGCGTTACTGACAAGGGCGCTTTCGCCTCGGCAAGATCGCCATCGAAGGTCACAATGCGCTCAACGACAGCGCTTCGACCTGAAGGGAAAACGGTAATCTCGTCGCCTGGGCGTACCGTGCCCGAAGCAATTTGCCCGGCAAAGCCGCGGAATGCCGCATCGGGGCGAACTACGCGCTGCACGGGGAATCGAAATGGATCGGAACGCGTGTCTACCGACGACGGCAGGCTCTCAAGCAGGCCAAGCAGCGAAGGCCCCTGATACCACGGCATCGTCTTCGAGACGTGAACGATGTTGTCTCCGACAAGGGCGCTGACCGGAACAAAGGTCGCGTCCACGGGGTTGCCGGTGTCGACCGCGATTTCGTCGAGAACGGTACGGAAATCGAGTTCGATTGCGCGAAATACGCTCTCGTTGTAATCAACCAGGTCCATTTTGTTGACGGCCACCAGCACATGGCGGACTCGCAGAAGGGATGCGATATAGGCGTGGCGCCGCGATTGGATCAGCACTCCTTTGGCAGCGTCGATGAGCACGACTGCCGCATCCGCTGTCGACGCTCCGGTGGCCATGTTGCGCGTGTACTGCTCGTGACCGGGAGTATCCGCGATGATGAACTTGCGACGCGCTGTGGAGAAATACCGGTAGGCCACATCGATGGTTATTCCCTGCTCGCGTTCGGCCCGCAACCCATCCGTGAGCAGCGCAAAATCGATCTGCCCGGGGGCGGTGGTTCCCTTCCCCTCGATCGATCGAACCTGATCGTCATACACGCTCTGGGTGTCATAGAGGAGGCGACCAATCAGGGTCGACTTGCCATCATCCACACTGCCCGCGGTGGAGAAGCGGAGCAGGTCCTTCTCGCGCTCCTGGCGGAGAAACTCGTCAATGGAAAAACCTGGAACCGTGAGAGCTCCCATTTAGAAGTAGCCCTCCCGCTTCTTGAGTTCCATTGAGCCGTCCTGGTCGTGGTCGATGACGCGGTTGGCCCGCTCAGAGGAACGAAACGAAATCAGCTCCGCAATGATCTCCGGGATCGTCTCCGCGTCTGAACGGATAGCTCCGGTGCACGGACTGCAGCCCAGGGAGCGGAGACGCGACTTGACCATCTGCGGCTTCTCACCGGGCAGGATTACGAAGGCCTGCTCGGTGGGAATCAACGCATCGCCTCGAACCACCAAGGGTCGCTCTTTGGCAAAGTACAAATCTACAATCGGAATTTTCTCTTCGTGGATGTATTGCCACACGTCGATCTCCGTCCAGTTGGAGAGCGGAAAGACGCGTATGCTTTCGCCCGGATGAATGCGCGCGTTGTACAGATTCCAAAGCTCGGGACGCTGGTTTTTCGGATCCCATTGACCGGCGCCGTCGCGGAAGGAATAAATACGCTCCTTGGCCCGCGACTTTTCTTCATCGCGGCGCGCACCACCGAATGCCGCATTGAAGTTGTAGTGCTTCAGCGCATCCAGCAGGGCCTGCGTTTTCAGCAAGCCGCAACAGCGCCTGGTATCGAGCGCAACCGGGTTGGTGCCGGCGGCGATCGCGTCTTCATTGCGCCACACCAGCAAATTGGCACCCACCTCGCGCGCCATATTGTCGCGGAAGGTCAACATTTCTTCAAACTTGAATCCGGTGTCGATGTGCAGAAGCGGGAACGGGATGGGTCCCGGATAAAACGCCTTCTGCGCCAGACGCAGCATGACGGACGAATCCTTGCCGATGGAGTAAAGCATCACAGGGCGCTCAAACTCCGACGCCACTTCGCGCAGAATATGTATGCTCTCCGCTTCAAGCAGGCGCAGATGGCCCAGGTGGCCGGAATCTCGCGACGCGGCATCGCTGGCTTCTGTCGGGTGTGACGGGATTTCGTTTTCGGCGACCGGCATGGCTGACCTCTCAGGGGATTTGCTGAAGGCCGGCACAAACGATGACGAACCCGGCTGTTCAGCTACGGGTGCGTCTTCTCAATCTGGCGTGGAAAGGGATTGGAAATTAGCGAGGACACCCGTCGAATGTGATCGACAGGCAACAACAGGAGCGGCTGTGGGAAGCGCGGTTCATGTGCTACCTAATAGTAACAAGAATTCCAGTGCGGTCAAAATGGGTGTCTGGAGTGACGCTTCAGCGATTACCGGGAGACAAGGCGCAGATACCGTCCCCCAGCCATATACAATTTCCACTATCCGGAGAGATGCCCCAGCAAATGCCCCCGAAAGACAAGCAAAATGAAGTTGCCGCAGGATCCGTGTCCGCGGCCTCCGCCGAAACTGCGCCCGCGCAGGACGGATTTTCGCTCATCTCCAACCAAAAGCTGCTCCAGCTCTATGCGACCATGCTCAAATGCCGTCTGCTGGAGGAGCGTATTCGGGCTGAGTCAGAGCGCCTGCGAGGTTCCGGAGATGCACGGCGTGGGATCCCGCTTCCTCCCAGGGGTCGAGAGGCTGCGGTCGCCGGTGTGCTCATGGACCTGCTTTCAGAGGACACGGTATCGGCAGACCCGCTGGACCTGATTCCTCGGTTTGTGAATGGCACGCCGCTGGCAACCCTATTTGGGGTTCTCAGACAGTCGATCTCACCCTCATCTCAAAGCAGTTCCACCCCCTATATTTCTGCTACTGCAGGTGTCGCGAACCATGCTGAGACGGCCAAGAAGATTGGCGTCGTCTTCTCTGGCGGCGATGCGGAACAGCGCTCATGGACGGAAGCGCTGCGGCTTGCCTCACTTCATCAACATCCAACGATCTTTGTTTGCTGGAAACCCCGGAAGGCTCCGGCCCTGGATTTCCCGGTCATGACCGTCGACGCATGCGACGTAGTCGCGGTCTATCGAGTTGCGTCGGAGTCCATTGCGCATGCCAGGCAGGGCTTTGGGCCAACATTGATCGAGTGCCTGCACTGGAACGGTCCGGGCGCAACCCGCAATCCGCTCGTAAATATGGAGAAGTACCTCGATCGCAAAGGGTTATTCGATAAGGCAATGAGGGCTAAAATTAGAGTCGGGTTTCGTGCGGAGCTGGACGCGGCCGCAGAAGTGGCGAAGAATGCTTCTTCTCGACGTGGCCCGAGGATCCAACTTTAACGTCGAAAGCCCTGATCCAAAAGCTCAAAAGCTCGGACCCTGAATGATAAAGTGAGGACATGAAGGTGTGCCGAGTTTCGATTGAAGTCTCTGCTATCTGCAGTGTAGTTTTCTGTGCGGGTCTCTCGATCGCAACCCTCAATAACACTCAACTGCTGGGAGCGGAAGAGCCTGGTGCGGCTCAAGGTTCGGCAATCGGATCCCAGGTTCCCGGCACTCCCGACGCCGACTGTGAACCATCGCACCTCGATTCGCCTTATATTCCGGTCGACAGTTGGGTGTATCCAGCCGTGATACGGCTTTATTCACTCGGGTATATCGATAGCGTGTATCTTGGCATGCGTCCCTGGACACGCGCGAGCATTGACCACATGCTCGACGATGCCAGCGCACGAATCGAGGACGAGGATGCCGCCGGACCAGCAGCCGACGAAGCACAGGGAATCTACGAGAGGCTGATTCGCGAGGTACGCGGCGATACGGCGGGACCCTGCCCTTCGAATGCAATTAACTCTCGCTTCGAATCGGCCTATTCCGTGGTACGCGGCATCAGTGGGACGCCGCTCCGCGACAGCTATCACCTCGGTTCCACCATCGTTAACGATTACGGGCGCCCCTACAGTAACGGGTTCAACAACTACTCCGGTGCGAGCGGATACGCTGTCGCTGGCAGGTTTGGTCTCTACGTGCGCGGCGAATTTCAGGGCGCACCTTCAGCGACAGGCTATTCCGCGGCGCTGACCCAGACACTGGCCACTCTGGACGGCACGACATATTACTTCACCCCCAGTTGCTTTATCTCGCTGACCGGATGCACGCCGCTTCCGCCCAATGCACATGGACCCATTCCTAATGGACCGATCGCTACAGCGACCCAGGGACGAGTGATGGAGGCATACGTCAGCGCGAATTACTTGAACCACGAGATTTCGTTTGGCAAGCAGGATGACTGGCTCGGACCCGGGTTGGGTGGCGGCATGGCCTACTCCAACAACGCTGAAAACATCTACTCATTTCGCATCAACCGCATCGAACCCCTTTACGTTCCCTGGCTTTCAAAGCTCACAGGTCCCTTTCGCTACGAGTTCCTGGTCGGCCCACTTAAGGGCCATAGCTATCCCTTCGACCCATGGTTCCATACGGAGAAGGTCAGCTTCAGGCCCTCGGAGAATATTGAATTCGGCTTCCAACGCAGCGTGATCTGGGGCGGAAAAAACCACGAGCCAGTGACGCTGCACACCTTCCTGAAAAGCTTCTTCAGCACCGTAAACACCACCGGCGCAATCAAGAACAGCCCACAGGATCCCGGTGCCCGCTTCGCCGCATTCGATTTCTCCTATCGCCTTCCCTACCTTCGTAAATGGCTAACGCTCTACTGCGACTCCGAAGTGCACGACGATATTTCCCCCGCAGATGCGCCTCGGCGCGCCTCATGGAGGCCCGGGCTCTATCTCTCCCATGTACCCGGACTGGCGAAGCTGGATCTCCGGGTGGAGGGCGCCTCCACTGACCCGCCGGTTGCACGAAGTGTTCAAGGCCAGTTCATGTACTTTGAAAGTATTCAGCGGCAGGGCTACACCAACAACGGCCAACTCCTCGGAGACTGGATCGGACGAGAAGACAAGGGTGGGCAGGCATGGCTCACCTATCACCTGAGCGGGAACGAGTGGATTCAGGTGAGCACGCGCGATCAGAAGGCGGCGAAGGATTTTATTGAGGTTCCGGCGGTCCCGATGACTTCAAGCACTCCATACATTCCTCCCGTCGAATATGGAACCACCCTCAACGACATCGACTTCCAGGTGGTGAAGCGCATTGGCAAGGATTTTGAGGTGAATGGCAGTTTCGCGTATGAGCACTATAAGGCGCCCATCTACCTTCCCGGACAGCAGACGGTCACGACCACGAACATCCAGCTGACCTGGTTCCCGAATCGGAAGATCAACTTCTAGCACCGGCTAACTTCATCGCAGGCGGATCGCGCAAACCGAATGAAAAAATCGCCGATGAGAATACGAACTATCAGAGTGATTGTGGCAGCCATGCTTATGGCGGCCCCACTTGTTGCGCAGGATATCGCGGCCACCTGGCAGGGGACTTTCAACCTGGATTCAGACGCGCGCCGGATGGTTCTGCAGATTGCGAAGAACAATCAGGGCGGATGGGAAGTTCCAGAGTTTCATGTGGAATTCGTCCATGATGATTTGCGCGTGGACTCCGTGGTGCTGAATGGCTCCAATTTGAAATTCAGTGTTGGCGGTAGCAAGGGTGAGTACATCGGCACGGTAAGCACCGATGGAGCATCCATTCAAGGCATATGGACATTCGACCATCACTCGATGCCGCTCGAATTACGGCGCACAACCAAAGATGCGGCGTGGCACGGTCCATTTCAGTATCAATATCATCTGAAAACCGTCACCTATGGACGGCCCTCACCGGCCGAAACAAAGATCCCATTCGATCCCCAATTGGCAGTGGACTACATGGAACAAGGGGCGTTGGCGTGGACGAGTGACTGGAAGTGCGTGGCCTGCCACACCAATGGCTCCTACATGGTGGTGCGGCCTCTGCTCACTCCGCAACTCGGACAGCCGCAAAAGCAGCTGCGCGATTTCTTTGTCGCCACTTTGCGCGAGGAACAAGCAACCGATCCCGTCGATCTGCGACCTGAACTGGATTCGACCGGGGCGGTTTATGTGGCTGCCGGTCTGGCGATCTGGGATGCAAACGTAACGCATCAATTGTCGCCGGAGACTGCCGAGGCACTGGACATGATGTTCAGGTTGCAGCGCGCCGATGGTACCTGGACGATCAGCGATGATAACAATCCACCGCTTGAGTCAAAGGGTTTTCAGTTAGCCACGGTTGCGGCGCGCGCCGTGGGCAATGCGCCGGGTTGGTTGGAGCAGCAGCGCGGAAAACCGATTGAGGCGAAGATTCAGTTGCTCGAAAAACTCCTCCGTTCCGAGAGCAATTTGCAGGGCGACTACGATCGAACGGATTTGTTGTGGGCCGCAACGGAGCTTCCCGGCCTGCTTAGCGACCAACGCAAAGCCGAGTTGATTCAGATGATCATGAACCATCAAAGACTCGACGGTGGATGGTCGATCAGAACATTTGCCAAACCAGAAGAGTGGGGCAAAGGCAATCGAGCGGAAAAGCTGCGAGCGGAACTGGAACTTGCCGATCCTGCGAGCGACGGACATATGACGGGCCTGGCTATCATCGCCCTGCGCAAGGCCGGTGTTCCGGCGAACGATCCACGCATTCAACGCGGGGTTTCCTGGCTGTTGGCGAACCAACGGTCTTCAGGGAGATGGTATACGCGGTCGCTAAATCGTGACGGATGGCAGTTCATCACTTATAGTGGAACGGCTTATCCGTTGCTTGCGTTGGCGCTTTGCGATGCGTTGCCGGGCCGTTCTTCGATTGCGTCCGCTGCGGGGAAATAATTACTCGGCGAAGATTTCACCCAGTGCAACCAGCGCGGCGCTCAAGACGCGGGGATGTATGGCGCCTGTACGCTTTACGAGACGAATTTTATCGATAGTGCGAATCTGATCGAGCAGGATGAGGCCGCTCTTGCCTCCATGTCTAACAGCAATGCGGAATGGCGCTGGATGGCTCCCAGTGGTCATTGGCGCAACAATTGCGGTTCGCAAATAATCGTGCATCTCAGGCGGAGAGATGACAACGCAGGGACGGGTTTTCTGAATCGCGCTGCCGACCGTTGGATCAAGATTTACCAGCCAGACCTCACCACGCTTCACCACTTCAATTCCGCGTCTTCTTCATTCGCAAACTCAGGAAGCACCAAAGCATCGTCACCGGCCGCTACCAGCTTCCTGCTTGCTTCTGCCCATCCACTGCGCGGCGCGGCTTTGGGCCTGCGCAACACCAGCGCCTCGCCCTCCACTCGCATCTCAGCCTGATCCACAAGTCCAACTTGCTGCAATAGTGGTTTCGGAATCAGGATTCCTTGCGAATTTCCCAAGCGACGAATTGTTGTAAGCATGCAACCCTCCACGTAATAACAATGTTATTACATCACCGGAAAACGATGGACTCTGCCTGCGCTTTACTTCGCCCGCGGATGGGTCCGATCGTAGACCTGCGTCAACTGAGCTGTGGTGAGTTGCGTATAGCGCTGGGTTGTGGAGAGCCGTTCGTGGCCCAACAACTCCTGAATGGCACGCAGATCTGCACCCTCTTCCAGCAGATGCGTGCCGAAGGCGTGGCGGAGCGTATGGGGATGCACGTCCGCGGAAAGACCACGCAAAATCGCGATGCGCTTCACGATGCGGCCAACGCTGCGAACGGTCAGACGGGCTTCACCGCCGGGCTTTCCCAAGCCGCGTAACTGCAGGTTCAGAAACAAGGCCGGCGTTGTGGTTCCTTTTGCGTTGCCGCACGCAGCCAGGCGCGCTGATCGCTCAGCAATGTAGGCGCGCAGGGCTTGAGCTGCAGCGTCACCAAGGGGAACATAGCGCTGCTTCTGGCCTTTGCCTCGAACCAGGATTGCTTCGTTGGCCCAGTAGATATCCTTCAGATTCAACCCGGTCAACTCAGCGTTGCGAATGCCGCAGCCATAGAGCATTTCAAGGATGGCCCGGTCGCGGGTAGGCCAGCTTGCGGCGTCTTCGTCTACTGAGTCCACTACACGATTCATTTCCTCAATGGAGGGAACACGCGGCAGATGTTTAGGCAGGCGCGGAGTTGCCACCAGGGTTGCGACGTTCTTGTCCAGATAACCGGTACGCGCCAACCACTTGAACCAACTGCGCACTGCGGCGAGGGCGCGGGCGGCCGAGGCCTTGGAAAGGCCGCGTTCGTAGAGTGTGCCTAAATACGCACGAATTTGTGTGTGTTCGATCGCTTCGACGGATTGGTCGCTGCCGTATCGCTCGGCGGCGAAATCCGCAAAGCCCTGCAGTTCGCGCCGATAAGCACGGAGAGTGTGCATGGATGCGCCCCGTTCATTGGCCAGAACACGCAGATAGTCCTCAACCAGCGAGACAAGAGTTGGAGCGATGGCGGGGACAACCGGGCTGCTCATTGCTCGTCCTCAACCGGCACAATCGCGATGCCGTGCGCGTTGGAGCCGGATCCGGAGTCGGAGTCGGGGATGCTGCGGGTTGCACGGGGGTGATGCATGCGATGAACAGCTTTGAGCCGGCCCAATGCCAGATGCGTATAGACCTGCGTCGTGGAAATGTCGGCGTGACCCAGGATCAGCTGCACGCTCCGCAGGTCGGCGCCATGCTCCACCATATGCGTGGCGCAACTGTGGCGCAGCCGATGCGGACTTGCATCGAGGTTTGCCGCCTTCACCAGGTGCCAGACCCATTGGCGCGTCAGCGGCATTCCGCGTAGCGAGAGAAACAGCCTGGTCGCATCCTGCCGCGCCGAATTGGGCTTGCGCGACGAACTAATGCGCGCCAGGTGCGGGCGGCCCTCGCGCAGGTATTTCTCCAATGATTGAATGGCCGTGGAACCCAGCGGCACAATGCGCTCCTTATCCCCTTTGCCACGTACCTGCACGCGCCCCGCGTCCAGTGAAAGGTCGCCCGTGGAAAGCGCAGTGACCTCGGAAACGCGCAGACCGCCTGCGTAAAGCAGCTCCAGAATTGCACTGTCGCGCAATGCGGTGGCTTGCGCCTGAGGATGCGACGCCGCCATGCCGGCACGATCCAGCATCTCGACCACCTCACCCTCGGCCAGAGACTTGGGCAGCACCTTCCAGGCCTTGGGCGACTCGATGTTCACAGTGGGATCGTGGTGAATGCGGCGGTCGAGAAGCAGCCACTTGTAGAAACCGCGCAGGCAGCTCAGCTTGCGTGCGGATGAACGAGAGTCGATTCCATGGTTGCGCAGATGCTCAAGGAAACCCGCCACGTCCTGCTGTGCCGCCGTCACGAGCACGCCCTGGCGACCTTCAATGAACTCGGCAAAGGACTTCAGGTCGTTATCGTAGGCCTCGCAGGTGAGCGGCCGCAGCCCCTTCTCGACCCGAAGGTAAACCTGGTAGTCCTTCAACAGCGGAAGATTGCGGGAACTGTCCACACTTCCGATTATCGGCGTCCCGAAGCTATCAACGGCGCGGTCCGCACCATGCCGTACCTCGTTCATCAGGAATCAACTTCATCAACATCCATTCCAGCCGGATCAATATTCTTGTGGCCTTGCAGAAGCATCAGAATAATTCGATGGCAGAACCGCCGAGGCATTGGTCGGTATTGCCGCCGGTGACAGCAAGATGAGTGGCCGTCTGGCTGGCCATTTTATAGCTACTTAGATGGGCTTCCAGAAGTCCTTTGAATGTGGTTTCGAATAGACCATCCCAGCCTGGACGATCGGGCCGCTCGGCCAGCCGCAACAGGTGGTCGCGCATCTCCATCAGCGCGTCCTGCACGTGTTCCATTCTCTGGCGCATGACATCCTGAAACTGGATGTGCCCTAACGCTTCCGACAGCCGGGTGACGCTCTCCTCATAGTTTGCGTCTACTTCGGTGATCACTTCGAGCAACAACCGGCTGTTCTTGCAGAACTCCGTTTGCATTTCGCCCAGGTCGGTGGTCAGGTGACTCATTGCGGTACCGGCTATGTGCTTTTCGAGTGAAACGCGAGCCTGGCCCATTTCCTCGTCCACTTTCTTGCAGGTAGCATGAATCTTTCCGGAAATGTCGGCGGCGGCCTGGGTGGAGAGCACAGCAAGCTTTCTAACCTCGGAGGCCACAACGGCAAATCCGCGGCCGGCGGTTCCTGCGCGCGCCGCCTCAATTTCAGCATTCAGGGCAAGCAGGTTCGTCTGCAGTGCGATGGAAGTGATGGTCTTGATGAGTGGCGTCAACGCGCAAACATCTCCGGCCAGTCCCTGAATACGCTCAAAATTGTTCTTGAACTCCCTGGTCTGCGTCTCCAACTGCATTTGGATTGCGGCGATAATCCCCTGGTTGTTCTCCATGCGGACCTCGGTATTTTTCGTGAGTTCGCCTGCGCTCTTGATCGATCGGGCGATATGCTCTCTCTGCTTGATGCTCTTTGTATTCAGCGAATCGATCTGCTCGATAACGACGACGACTTCGCGCTCGGACTCGGCCAGAGAGTCGCCGATCTGTTCGCGCATCACGTCGATGTAGGGCTTTGAATCCTTGATGTCTGCCTCGATGGCTTTGCGGGTTGCCAACTCTCGTGAAATGTCATCGAAGTTGAGTTGTCCGAAGGCCCACATATCGGAGACGGCGCGGCGGGCCATTGTCCAGTTCCACCACTCGACGGCCAACAGCGGCACAAACTTCAGAACCGCCAGCGCTGCGACAATGTGAATCCAATTGGCGATGAAGGTCTGCCCCTGGAGGCGAAACAGGAACGCAAGGAACAGAACATTGCAAAGGAGCGCGAACACTACCTGGAGAAAGATTCTCTTCCGAATGCGGCTTAGCCGTAAATCGCGGTCAATCATTACTTCGGCTCCCTCATCCCGCTCGACTCGGCAGTACAGCTAGTTCATCGTCAAAAATCAACCGAGGGATAGCAGCACCATGGCGCGGTGAAGCATGACACCGGCGCAAATCGGTGACCAGGCACTGTTGGGTGGTGTGCAGCAATCTTCACTTTGTGTATACCGGCCCACTTGCTTCGATTGCATTCCTGAGAAGGCTGAACTGAAGTTCCAGTTCGTCCATGCGGCTCAGAACGAAGTTCCAATCATCGGCATCCGCCGCCTTTTCCATGTCCGCCGCGATTTTGCGAAGAGATTCGCCGCCGACGCTTGCCGAAGCTCCTCGGATGGAATGGGCCTGCCGAGCCGTGCCGGCATGATCGCCATGTTCCACAAGCTCCTTCAAAACCTCAAGCTGGTGCGGGGCATCCGCAAGAAACGCATCAAAGACAATTTGCACTAATTCCTTGTCCCCTTCGAGACGAGACAACACGCTTGCCTGGTCAAATACTTTGGTCTTTCTTTCGCTGGTTTCGGCAGGCACGCGTGTGCCGGACGCAGCCGGAGTCGCGGAATCTCCGCTGGGCAGCCATCTGCGGAGCACATCGTGCAGTGCGCCTTTGAAAATCGGCTTGGAAACAAAATCGTTCATGCCCGCGGACACGCAAATCTGGCGATCACTCTGCATTGCGTTTGCCGTCAGAGCGATAATCGGAACGTCGTGATGGAGAACTTCGGATTGCGGATTGCGAATCCGGCGTGTAGCTTCCACGCCGTCCATCACTGGCATGCGCATATCCATCAGCACCAGGTCGTAGGGGATGGACTCGAGTGCGCGGACCGCTTCAGCGCCGTCGGCCACCGCGTCGGCGCAGAGGCCAAACCTCCTGAGGAGGGCGAGCGCCACCTCCCGGTTGGTGGAATTATCCTCGGCAATCAGGACTCTTCCGTGGAGCCGATCAGTCGCTCGACCTTTAAAGTGCGCACCTTCGGCTTGCTCCTCAAGTTCCACACCGCGCGCCAGTCGCACCGTGAACCAGAACTCCGATCCCTTGCCTTCCTGGCTCGTCACGCCGACACCTCCACCCATCATTTCGGCCAACTGCCTGGAGATGGCCAACCCCAGCCCCGTGCCGCCGTACTTCCGCGTTGTGGAAACCTCCACCTGGCTGAACTTTTGGAAAAGTGACCCGATCTTGTCTCCCGCGATGCCGATGCCCGTATCGCTGACCGAAAAGCGTAGCATGCAATCGGATTTTCCTTCTTCCGCAAGCATGACGCGGACCACCACTTCGCCCTTGTCTGTAAACTTGATTGCGTTGCCAACAAAATTGGTGAGAATCTGTCGCAACCGCCCCGGATCTCCTCGGAGCGAAGTGGGAACTGCGGGATCGGCAATACAGAGCAAGTCGATCCCCTTGGCCTGTGCCGTCCCCCAATGCATGGAGGCAATATTGTCCAGAAGGCTGCGAAGATCGAAGTCGATGCTCTCCAATTCAAGCTTTCTCGCTTCTATCTTCGAAAAATCGAGAATGTCGTTGATCAAGTGGAGCAACGACTCGCCGCTACCGCGGGCGAGTTCCGCAAAGCGTCGTTGCTCGGCGTTCAATTCCGTATCGAGCAGAAGGCCCGTCATCCCCATCACTCCATTCATCGGCGTCCGAATTTCGTGGCTCATATTAGCCAGGAATTCGCTCTTGGCCTCATTGGCTCTTTCGGCCTCTCTGGCCAGAGCATTCGCGCGCACACCTTCGGCTTCAGCCTCGAGTTTGGCCGTGCGCATGGCGTCTTCCGCCAGTTTGCGCGTGGTGATATTGATGTGTTCGATGACCACGCGGGGCAGACCATGATTGAAGAACCGAGTGACTTTGGCAATAAACCATCGTTTTTCGCGGGGAGCGTGGCATGCATACTCCTTTGCGAATTCGGCCACATCCCCGCGCAGCACACTTCGAATACCGGCGGCAAACTCCGCGGCTTCGGCCGCGCCGCTGCCAACCGCCCGGTCGCACACCGTAAGGTAATTTACCCCTTCGCCAAATTGGTTGTTCAGTTGGCAGGAATCCGGGCACTCGCGAAGGAGAGTATGGCGGTTTGCGACAGCAAAGTCTTTCCACGTGCGATTCACTTCGATAATCGTGCCTGTCTCGTCCAATACGCACATGCTTGAGGAAAGCGCATCGATGGTGGACTGTACGAAGTCGTGGGAGGCAATCACGGCCTGTTCCACACGCTTGTGCTCGCTGATGTCTTCCGCGATTCCGACAATCCGGATCACCTCACCGTTTTGGTCTCGAACGGGAAACGCCCGGTCGCGAATCCATTTCTGCTGTCCTGCGGGAGTCTGAATGCGATATTCCACTTCGACCGACTCGCCGCGCAATTGATGCTTCGCCATGTGATCGGCCTCCGCCTTGTCGTCCGGATGGATCGCTTCCCGCCACGACTCGGGATTCTGATAAATACTGTCCAGGCTCCGGCCCCAAATCTGTTCATAGGCGGGACTGACATAAAGCGTCTCGTCGGCGGCGATGGGAATGATGCGGAACACTTCATGAATATTCTCCGCGAGCTGCCGAAATCTCCCCTCGCTGCTGCGCAAGGCCTGTTCGGCGCATTTTCGTTCGGTAATGTCTTCCGCAATTCCGGCAATCCTGATCATTTCGCCGCTGTGATCTCGAATGGGAAACGCCCGGTCGCGAATCCATCTCTCCTCACCGTTCGGTTTTCTGATTCTGTATTCGGAGTCGATGATTTCTCCGGTCAATTGGCGCATCAACATCGCGTGAGCCAGATCCCGGTCGTCGGGATGGAGGGCTTCCAACCAATCCATCGGTCTCTCGTAAAGGCTCGCGCAGGAGCGGCCCCAGATCTCATCGTAGATGGGACTGACGTAGAGAGTTTCAGTACCTGTGAGGTTCGTCATCCAGAAGACTTCTCTGGCATTTTCCGCGAATTGACGGAATTTCTCCTCGCTACTCAACAAGGCTTGCTCAGTTTGCACGCGCTCGGTAATGTCCTGGTTGATGCCCACCAGTCCCAGGAATTCACCGCTCGAAGACATGCGCGGCAATGCAAAAGAATTGACCCAGCGCCACTCGCCGTCCCAACGCCGGTTGCGTAGCTCAAGCTTGAAATTCGTGTGCTCATGGTGCGACTTCTCGAACTGCTCTTTGAACACTTGCAAATTGTCCTGGTGAACATGCGCCAACCACTCGCCTTCGTCGATGTGATTGGACGAGGCGCCAATGAACTCCCGGTACACCCGATTGATGTACGCCGTCTTGCCTTGAGCGTCGGTTACCCAAATTCCAATCGGGCAACTATCCGCCATGATGCGGAACCGATCTTCACTCTCACGCAAACCATTCTCAGCCTTGCGGCGTTCGGTAACATCTTCCGCATGAATCACGGAGCAAAGCGGACTACCTTTGGCGTTTCTCAGAAACGATATCTTGACCTTGCACCAGACAGTCGTTCCATTGCGATGAATGTAGCGCCGATCCGTCTCCGTCCGGCTGCAGCCATCTTTCCACAGCCGCTCTTTATTCAATTGCGCCGTAGCCCGCTCCTCGGGGACACACAAATCCATCCAGCTTTTGGCGAGCAGCTCGTCTTCGCTATACCCAAGCATTCGGCAGTATGCCTCATTCACCTGGACGAACCGCTCGTCCGGCCCCGCGACGTAAATGCCGACTGGCGCGTGCTCAAAGACCTCCTGGAATCGCTGGTCGCTTGACTGCAACTTCAATTGGATTTGGAGGAGCTGGCGAACGACCAGGGCGACGCAGCCAATTCCCAGGCTCAATAGCAGGCAGATCAGAATACTGGTTGAGGTCCAATCGACCGCTTTCGTGATTTTTTCGATGGAGTCGTCCGCATCGGCCTTGTTCCAAACGACTTCCGCCTCGGCGGCATTAAGGAAAGTATTGCGCAGGGGAATCAACTGAGTGCCGATCAAATTCTGCGCTTCATCCAAATGACCTTGCTGGCTAAGAAGCAAGACTTGATGGAAACATTCGTCGTAAGGTGCGCGCGTGGATTTGAGGGCTTCGAAGAGCCGTCTGTCCTGGGGCGAATCGATCAGGTTGTCGTACTGGGCTATGACGCCGTCGATCTGCGAGTTGGCTCTGTCGATCTGCTGGACCAGCGATGTTCTTTGTGCATAGTCGTTTGGGGCGACGTAGTCCGTCAGCAGGATATACCGAAGCAGTGTGACGCTCTGCAGTTGACCGCTCAGGTAAATGGAGGGCATGGTGTCCCCCGTTATACGTGTCGCGGTTGATTTGATTCTGTGCATTTCAGAGTACGCGAGCGCAACGAGCGTGATGGTGAAGAAGATGGCGGGAGCGCCAAATCCGAGGGAGATGCGCGTTTTGTTTTTCGAAGCTTTCATTTCGGTTTTTGGCAGCGCGGCCACTCCAAATGTATCGGCCAGATTCACCGGCCCATAACACCGCCGGCAGATTGAATCGGAGTGCATTGCCGGACCATCTTGGAACATCCTCGGCAAGCGGGGACGATTTGCCGACATGATGAGCTGCATTGATTCATGGTCAATGTGGGTTATGCCGATATGCAATTTGGACGACCGTTTCTCTGAACGAGTTCGCTTGATTCGAGATGCGGTTTTCCGAATGGAATCGAGGAATCATTTTCAATCGGGAGGGGTATTTGCCTCACAAATCCAGCGAAGAATATGGGATTTCGCACATCACGGGGAGAACACGATGAAAAGTCTGGTTGCAGAAGATGACGCAACGAGTCGAAAGTTGCTGAAGGCTTTCCTTTCCCGTTACGGAGAATGTGACATCGCCGTCGACGGAAAGGAAGCTGTGAATGCGGTTCTATGCGCACTCCAGAACGATCGCCAATACGACCTGGTGTGCATGGACCTGAGGATGCCGGAGATGAACGGACAGGAAGCGATCCGCGAGATTCGGAGACAGGAAGCCGAGAGGCGAGTCGCAAAGCCCGCCAAAATCATCGTGACCACCATCCATACGGATACGGAGAGTATCGCTACGGCGCTTCTGGGCCGATGCGACGCGTACCTGGTGAAGCCAATCGATACGGCAAAGCTTAAGAAGGAATTGATGTCGCTGGGCCTGATTCAGTAGATGGAACCTGAGCGATCGGTGACTTTGCAGTCGCAAGCCGCCTGTTCAGCAGGGATCTTGATCTGCTTTCGCTGTTGCGCATCGGGTTTCCCTTCAACCTTCTTCAAACGTTCACGTGCAAAAACGTGCCGGATTGAAAGAGAATATGATTGAAGGAATTCTGAATCATACTCAAGGATTAGTTGATGCCAACACAAATTGAAGTCCCCCGGTGGACCGCCAAGGAGTTCGAAGGCCTGGTTCTCGGGAGCAAGCCAAAGGTGGCAGTGTTTGATTGCGATGGAACCCTCTGGGGCGGAGACGCGGGCTATGGATTCATGGTCTGGTCTCTGGAGCAAGGGCTGGTCTCTCGCTCCACCAGCGATTGGATCGATGACCGCCATCGCTCCTACCGGGCCGGCAATGTGAGCGAGTTGCAGATCTGCGGTGAAATGGTGCAGATCTACGCCGGGTTGCGAGATCAGGAACTGCGCGACGCCGCCACACAGTATGTGCAAGAGTTTGTACGGCCGCGCGTTTTCACTGAAATGCAGTCTCTGCTAAAGAACCTGCAGGACGCCGGGGTGGAGATTTGGGCCGTCAGTTCGACCAACCACTGGGTCGTTGCCGAAGGCGTGCGGGACCTTGGAATTCCGGAAGACCATGTGGTGGCTGCACAAGTAAGAGTTGACGCGGGTATTCTTTGCAATGATCTTGTGGATGTGCCCACCGATGAGGGCAAGGCCGCTTCGCTGGCGCGGATAGGCCTGCCGCATCCGGACGCGGTGTTTGGCAATTCCATCCATGACCTCGCCATGCTGGAGGTTGCACGCCATGCCTTCCCGGTCAACCCGTCACCGGCACTGCTGGAGGCGGCGGCGCGGAATGGCTGGGGCTATTTCCTGCCCCAGGGCGCCGAGGCGCTTCATCCTGGAGTGGGCGGCGAGTAAAGGCAGGTTCGAGTCCTGCGGTTCGGGCTTGAACCGTCCCCGGTTTTGATGGCACCGAAGTGCTTGAATCCACTTGATCTCTGCGCCCCTTCCGGCGCGTTTACACTAGATGGGTGGAAGACGCACAGCCGAATTCCAATCCGCGCCCGGGGGGTCCCGCGCTTCGCTTTGTCGCGGCCGCGTTGATTGTGCGCGGCGGCGAGGTTCTGATCGGCCAGCGGCGCGCCGACCAGCCGATGGCGTTGCAGTGGGAGTTTCCCGGCGGGAAGATTGAGGCCGGCGAAAGCCCGGAGCAGGCTCTGGCCCGCGAGCTCGACGAGGAGCTCGGTATTCAGGCCGTGATTGGCCCGCGCGTGACGCGCATTCGCCACAATTACCGGCATGGCGGCGCGGTCGATCTGCAGTTTTTCGCCGTGCACGAGTTTTCCGGCGAGATTGTGAACCGCATCTTTCAGCAGGTTCGCTGGACCAAGCTCGAAGACCTGCCTGGCTACGACTTTCTCGCGGCCGATCGCGGGCTGATACGGGATTTGGCGGCGGGGAAGCTATTGTAACGTTCTGTGACGAATTTGCTGCCGGCGTATTTGTAGCGCCGTGCATGACTGCGTCGGCGTTGTCATGCACGGCGGTACCTTGCGTACTGGAGATCCTATAACCTCAATGCCCGGGCAACACAAGCATCACTGACATACCGATCACGATAATGCTTGTGGCCCACGCAATAACGTTCCACAAACGCGAATTCCTGTAATCGCCCATCAGGTCTTTGCGGTTGATGAGCATCAGCATCAGGATAATAATCACTGGCAGCAGTACTCCGTTCAGCACCTGCGAGTAGATGGCGAATTTAATAAGCTGGCCATCCGGCAGCATGAGCACGGTGACCGCGCCGCCCGCAATCAACAATGTATAGAGCCAGTAAAAGAACGGCGCCTCCTTGAACCGCTTGTCCACGCCTGACTCGAATCCGAGTCCCTCACAGACCGTATAAGCCGTTGAAAGCGGCAGGATGGAGGCCGCAAACAATGAGGCATTAAAGAGCCCGAATGCGAAGAGGAGAAAGGCGTAGTCTCCAGCCAGCGGCCGCATCGCCTCGGCGGCATCCGAGGCTACTTGGATGCCTCCCATTCCATGGACGTATAGCGTCGCTGCGCAGGCGACAATAATGAACCAGGCTACGATGTCAGTGAACAAACTGCCTACGATCACGTCGAGCCGCGAGGCGGCGTAGTCTTTTACGCGAATTCCCTTCTCCACAATCGAAGATTGCAGGTAAAACTGCATCCACGGTGCGATGGTTGTGCCTACAACCGCGACGGCAGTGTACATGTAGTCTTTCTCCCGCCATACCGACTTGTGTGGCAATACAACGGTGGCCAGGAGGGCATCGTGCCAGTCGGGCTGGGACAGGACGCCGGCAAAAATGTAGGCGATGTACACCAGCGAGGCAACGATGAAGATTTTTTCGGTGCTCTTGTAACTGCCGCGCACCACCATGTACCAGACCAGGGCGGCACAAAAGGGGACGGAGAAGAACTTGGATATATGGAACAGGTGCATGGAGCCGGCGATCCCGATGAACTCCGTGACCACGTTGGTGTAATTGACTATCACCAGCAGGATCATCAGGATGAAGGTGAGCCGCAGGCCAAACTCCTCTCGAATGAGATCGCTAAGGCCTTTTCCGGTAACCACGCCCATGCGGGCGCACATCTCCTGCACCACGATGAGCGCAATGGTAATGGGAATGATGGTCCAGAGCAGCGTGTAGCCATACTGTGCGCCGGCGGTCGAGTAGGTGAGGATGCCGCCGGAGTCGTTATCCACATTGGCGGTGATGAATCCCGGGCCGAGCACGGCCAGAAACAGAACAATCCGTATTCGCCAACGCTTCAACATACGCGCGGATTCCTATGGGGGATTCATTGATTTCCTCACTGACCATAACAGGGCCAGGCGGGGTGGTGCGAATCGGTCAAAGGCGCGGTGGGAAGGGCGAACATGGTGGGTTAACGGTCGGCGGTGCGGGTCGTTTCAAGTGCAGACAACGTGGGGATATTTGTATTGATTTCGGTGTTGCAACGCGAGTTTGCCTGGTATTGTGCGGCGCAGGATATTGAAAATAAACGATTTACATGATTTGTTGCGCAAAAATACTTTATAAAGCTTTTGGAATGAGTCAGTTGTAGCAATTCTTGATCCCGAATTGCTACGAAAAGGCGCGTAAAAGTGACAGAACAGCGAAAAGGCGCTGTGCATTCAAGTGCATGCTGGAGTTTCGCGCGGCCGGGGACACCTTGCATCGGTTTCATTATCTTGGTACATTTGTACCTGAATAACAGGAGACATGAATGCCGGAAGAACATTCAAAGCGCGAACCGGTGGTGGTGGAGCGGGTCCAGACCGGTGTCCGGATGGAAAAACGCATGTTGAAAGTGCTCAAGGCGATTGCCGAGCAGAAGGACATGACGCTGGGTGATTTGCTGGAGGGAATCGTGCTGCATGCGTTCGAAGGCAAAGCGCCGTTTTCCCAGCAAACGATCAAGGAGATTGAGCAGTTCAAGCTTCTTTACGGCATGACGCTGAAGGCCAGTGACAGCCACAACCTGAAGGAGAAAAAGAGATGAATAGCTTGTTCACGCTGATTGCGACCGCGGGAATTGTCAGCGCAGGGGTCGCCGCGCCCGCGCTGGCTCAGTCAGGCGCCGCGAAACCGCAGCCCTGTCTCCACACGCAGACCAGCTTCGATCTGGTAGTGCATGCCTCTTATGCCGTGACTGCGCCGCTGTTTGGGCCGGAGGGAGAACGACCATGGGCCGGCAAGCACTGGGACCCGCAATTCATTCATCCCCAACCGGCGGCCGATGTCGAAGGAGCTGTATTCACGATTCAGCACGGGCCGTTCCATGCCACGTGGGTCAACACGCTTTTTGACGTGGAGGGCAGGCACTTTCAATATGTGTATTTCATGCCGGAGATCATGGTGACGGTGATCGATGTGCGCTTCAAGCCGGACGGGGCGGATTCAACCGCGGTGCATGTGGTGTATACGCGGACGGCGTTGACGGCGGAGGGCAATGAGCATGTAACCGCCATGACCGAGGGCGACAAGATGGCCGGCAAGGAATGGCAGCAGGCGATTGACGAGTACCTGGCCAGGCTCAAAACCAACGTCAAGCCTTAGCGCAGCCGAGGATCAGGGAGAGGAAAATCGTGGAACTTGAAAAGTTTCTCGCGGGCGCGGAGGCGGAGCGGGTGCGGCGAACCCTGGGCATACTGGCTCATTGCGGGTTTTCACAGTTGGTGCTGACTGGAGGGTTCGCCGTTGAACTTCATTGCTTGCGCAGAGGTTTCGCTCCGCAACTGCGACCGCTGAATGATATCGACTTTCTTGCCGGCTCATTCGCGGAAATCCCCAGGGGGCTTTCCGCCAAGATGGTCTTCCGCCATGTGCACCCCAACGACCCTCCAAACAGAACGCTGCTGCAGTGCGTTGACGCTGAAACGGCGATTCGCGTGGATGCCTTTCGTGCAAGCGGCGACACGATGGCTCGCGCGATCCCCTCCGAAATCGACGGCTTTTCTCTTCGCTTGATTTCCATCGAAGACCTTACTGCCCGCATCGCGCGCCTTTGCATGGACCTTGCGGACAACACGCCGATTCCAGCCAAACACGCGCAAGATTTTTTGCGGTTGCTGCCGCTCGTCGCCCCGGATAACGTCGAATGCGTATGGGAAGAGCATCGAAAAGCGAAGCATCCGAAATCATTCAGAACGGCTGCGGCTCTGCTTACCGATTTGATTGCGACTCGAACCGATCTGCAAATCGTTCTCCAGTATTCGCGCGATGCGGACAGGTCTTGTCAGCGTTGCGTGGCAACCCCGGATTTCCCTCTTGCCCGCGCTGAGCGCATGCTTTCCCTGCTTGGATACTGCTGAGACCGCCCTTCTTTTCAGCGAGACGCTGGAAGCAATATGGGAATTGGCCAGGGATTTTGGCCAGACCGGCTTTGACCGGGTTATTTGCTATGTAGGCTCGATATCGCGTGACGCTATCCTTGTTGAGAACCTGGGCCTCAGAATAGCCGCGTTGCCACACTTCGCCCAAGTATCCGAATTCCTTCGCAAGACGATAGGAAAACCTGCCCTTGATGAGCTGCATGGCCTTCTCAATCGTCGTTCCATTTTCAACTGTAATCAGGAGATGCACGTGGTCGGGCATGACCACGAAATCGCGCAGCTTGAATTTGCGTTCTTTGACCAGCGACCGGAGTACATCGATAAGAAGTTCCGCGTTTCGTTCCGATTGCAGGAGTTGACGGCACATGCTTGTTTTCGTGGTCGTGAAAAAGGTACGTGCTGGGTTGAGAATGTTTTCTGGTGATGCGTTTTTCGCGGGGTGTGCCATGGCAGGGGCTAAAGCCCATCTCCTTCT
This sequence comes from Occallatibacter sp., assembly GCA_049518435.1. Taxonomy (GTDB): domain Bacteria; phylum Acidobacteriota; class Terriglobia; order Terriglobales; family Acidobacteriaceae; genus Telmatobacter. Next base: position 78,244 of record JBEKRU010000010.1, read on the forward strand.
GTTGGCCTTTTTTCGGCCCGGGGCCCAGAGGGCACCCCGCCGTGCCCTGGTTACAAAGCCTGTCCAATTTGAATTTTTCCGCAGCCCGCAAAGCACAACTCATTCTGTTGGCTTTTATCGGCCCGGGGCCCAGAGGGCACCCCGGCGTGCGCTGTTACAAGGCGCGTCCAAATCGGGCTGCTGCGCCATGCAAAAGCAGAAGGTTACGCCGAGTTGCAGAGTCACGCCGTGATGCAGATCATGTTCGGTTGTTAGTGAACCGAGAGTAGGCTTATTCTCTGACGCCTGCGATACTTGACAGCCTGCGCCGCGTCCGGCTACAACTCGCTTTCATCACTTGCCTGCCGGGAGGGCTCACCCTATGTTTTCGTCGGACTCCAATGAAGGTCTGCGCGCGCGCCGCAAATTGCTTGGCGCCATGGCTTCAGCAATCCCTGCAGCGGCTCTGCTTGGGCTGAACGCTCCGGCCGGCGCTGCCAGCGCTTCACCGGACCCCGCAGTGGGTGAGCCGCCACGCATGCCCTATGCTGCCGCGCCCGAAGAGTTCATTGCGCAAGCTCGCCTGCGCAGTTACAAGAATGGCCGCTCGTCAAGCTGGGACCGGAGCGGCGGCAATGGGGATGCGGTTCCGGTTGAGCCGGGAGCAACCGCAAAGCTGCTTGAATTGGAAGGCGCGGGCGCGGTGACGCACATCTGGTTCACCATCAATTCACCGGACCCCATGCACCTGAAGAACCTGGTGCTGAGGGCCTGGTGGGATGGTGAGGCGACGCCTTCGGTCGAGGTGCCAATCGGGGACTTCTATGGGCTGGGGCTGGGGCAGTACTTTACGTATCAGTCGGCGCTGCTGGCTGTGGCGCCGATCAAGGCGCTGAATGCCTATTTCCAGATGCCGTTTTCTCACTCGGCGCGCATTACGCTGACGAATGAAGGGAGCGTGCGGACGGACAGTCTCTACTACGCGGTTGATTACGTAACTTTCCCGGCGCTTCCCGCAGGTGTGGGCCGGTTTCATGCACAGTATCGGCAAGCAGTGCCGTGTCCCGCGCTGCCTGGACATCCCGGCGAAAAGAACCTGAAGGGCGAGAACAATTATGTGTTTCTGGAGGCGACAGGCAAGGGGCATTTTGTGGGCGTGACGCATTCGGTGGTGCAGAACAAGGACGGGTGGTTCGGCGAAGGGGACGACATGATCTTCATCGATGGCGATGCCCTGCCGACGATCAATGGCACCGGAACCGAGGACTACTACAACGGAGCATGGGATTTTGGCGGGCAGGCATTTGCCTTTATGCACAACGGCGCGCCGCTGATGGTGACGCCGGAGAAGAAGGGGGGGCGGTACTGCCTGTACCGGTGGCATACGGAGAGCCCGATCGCGTTTGAAAAATCGATACGGGTGACGATCGAGCATGGGACGGACAACGACCGTGCAGATAATTTTTATTCGACGGCCTATTGGTACCAGACGGAACCGCACGCGGCGTTTCCGGCGCTGCCGGCGGCGGCGGAGCGGGTGCTGTAATTCAAGGGATTCAGTCCGGGTTGTCGGAAGCATCCCGCAGGGGCTAAAGCCCTGGTCATTCTTTGGGGGTTTTATCGGCACGACTGAAGTCGTGCCCTGTTACAAAACCTACAAGAACTGCGCTGGAAATAGTTTTTCACCAGGCTGTAAAGTCGTGCCCCTCACACATCTGCTTGAAAGTTGGAGTTTTTCTTACAGCGGGTCAGGCGGTGACCAGGAACGGCTCCAGTGACAGAACCGGCTGCATGATTGGCACTGCCGACTTGGCTGCGATGGGCTCATCCGCAGTCTCTTCCATGGGGACGAGGCGCATGAGGGATTGAACCACGTCCGCGGCGCTGTAGCTGTCGCGGCCGGGCGCGAGGAAGGTTGCCACCGTGTTGAGGTCGTCGCCGACGGTAACCAGGGGGGGTTCCGCTACGTTGTCCTTGCGGATTTGCGCATGGCCGACGTTCGCCATCAGGGCATTGCAAAGGCACTTTCTGCCGACTGTGTCTTCAATTTTTCCGCCCTTGGCCAGGTAATTTGCAACTGGCTCCGCGGAACAGCGATAGCCGATGGCGCCATTCTCGGCGGCATACGGATCACGCAGGTAGCCGAGATCGCAGACGCGCTTCCGCTCCTGATAGATGGGGAAGGCGGAGCCTGTTCCTTCAAGCTGGGCCACCTTGAATGGGAACCCGGTTGGAGAGGCGAGCGGGTCAGTGAACACGACACCCTTGCCGGCGACAGCCTGGGCAATGAGCTTTCTTTTCAAGTCGGTTCGCATGCCGGATTCCTCAGAGAAAGCGAATGCCGTGCCTACCTGGATACCCGCGGCTCCCTGTTCGAGAGCTTCGCGCAGTTTTTCCGCATTACCGTAACCACCGGCCATCCAGAACGGAACGCCCAGCGTTCGCAGCCCTTCAATGTCCACGCGGTCGCGCTCGCCGTATACCGGTTCACCGGCTTCATTCAGCTGCAGCTTTCCGCGGGGTGGCGCATTGTGGCCGCCGGCCGTCGGGGTCTCGATCACCAATCCATCGACGCGGCCACTGGCTCTGCGCAGCATGGTGGTTGCCAGCGTGTTGGATGAGACGATGGCCAGGAATTTTGGGCGGTTCAGTTTAGGAAGGCGTCCCTCGGCAAACAGTGCCGGATCGAGATGCATCTGGGTGTCCTGTCCCGGCAAAGCGCCGGTGACAGACAACTTATATTCTGCCGAGTGCTGCGCGGCAAAGGCGTCCAGAACTCCGGGGATATGGAGCGGAATGCCCGCGCCCATCAATACATAGCCCACCCCGGCGAGCATGGCGCCGTAGATGGAGGACAGATGGGGCAGTTGCACTTTTTCAAGAAAATTGATGCCTACCGGGTTTTTGTGGCCTTCGCGCGCCAGAAAGACCTCGACGAAGTTGCTGACCATCAACAGCTCGACGAGCTTGCTGGGCTCCTTCCGCTGGTGCATGGGAACCGCCGGATAGGGCGCGTCCGGAGCCTTACCTCCGGGCACAAAATACTCATTCCAGATACGTTTGGCCATTTCAGGGAAAGGGAAAGCTTCAACTCCCCGCTGCATGTGGCCACCCTCGTCCCCATCAGCCAGCCGACGCACAAAGAGCTGGTCGAGCGCCGTGCCCGACACGACTCCGAGCTGGCCCAGGCGGGACACCGCATTGGCCAGGCGCCAGTTGGAGACGCCCACGCCCATGCCGCCCTGAATGATTTGGGGAAACTGGATCATCTTTGAATTCTTTCACAGATTTTGTTCAATCTGCACATTTTCTCTTTCATAACACGCAGGACGGGTTCCAAAGTGGTCTATATTGCACAATTTGGACGGTTTTGGAACCGTCTACATCTTTCGTGGGATGAGGGGGGACAGTTCGTAGTTCTTAGTTCACAGGTCGCAGTTCTTAGTTCATAGTTCACAGTTCGCAGTTCTTAGTTCATAGTTCGTAGTTCTTAGTTCATAGAGCGGGAGGCGCGCTACAACTTCTCGCGGAGAAAACTGATGACGTGGTCGGCCTGCACCACACCTACCATGCGATTTTGCGCATCCACTACCGGCAATGCGTGCAGATTGTATTTGTCGAAGAGCTCGGCGAGATCGTCCTGGCGCAAGTCTGCAGGACAGGAGAGCACCCTCGGCTCGGCGAGCACCGCCAGCCGCGATTCCGGCTGCGCCATGACCAGGCGCGCCAGCGACACCGCCCCACGCAAGGTCCGCTTCTCATCAAGGAGGTAAACCTCGGTGACTCCCTCGGGATCTCCGTCAAAGGTGCGCAAGGCCTGCACGGCCTGGGCAACGGTGGCCTGCATTCCCAGGTAGATGAAATCGGTGGTCATGCAGCCGGCAGCGGAGTGCTCGTCAAACTCGAGAAGCTCCTCTACTTCGTGACGCTCTTCCGGCTCCATCTCTTCGAGGATTGCGTCGGACTGTTCCTCAGAGAGCTCAGCGAGCAGGTCGGCGGCTGCGCCGGGGTCCATCTCTTCGACGATGTCGGCGATGCGTTCCTCGTCGAGCTTTTCAAGCAGAGCCTTCTGGAGCTTGGGATCGACTTCCTCGAGGGCTTCGGCAGCGACTTCTTCGTCGAGCGAGGTGAAGACGGCTTCGCGCTCGGCGGGGGCCAGGTCTTCGAGAATCTCGGCGAGGTCAGAGGGGTGCATCTCGGCGAGACGCTCATATTCGATGCGCAGCTTGACGCGGCGGGCCGGGTCGACCTCGATGACGTCGACAAACTGCCAGGGAATGCCGTGCGGGCCGAGTTTGCGGCTGAGCGTTTCGAGAGTTGCGCGCGGAAGGAGTCCTTTAAACACCCGGCGAAAGGCGCCGCGCATGCCGACTTCGACTTCGGCGACGCGGAGCAGGTGGGCCGCGCCACGGCCGAGCCATTCGAGATCGACATCGTTTACGCGGACCACCTTGCGGCCATGAATATCGATGATCTGGCGGTCGACAAGGTCTTGTTGCAGGTAGAGATAATTCCCATCGTCTTTGAGCGGGGTCATGGCGCCGGAGGAGCGCAACTCGAGTGTGCCGGCGGGCGTTTCCATCACGTCTTCAGAGGGGACAATGCAGAGGCCGGCGCGCGTCTTCAGGACGAGTCCCGCGACTTTGCCGGCGTCGGGGCCGGTGGCTACCGCAATATCTTTGAGACGGCCGCGAAGATGGCCCTGCGCATCCGTGACCGGAGTGCCAAGCAAGGCGGTCAGGCTCACGCGGGCTATGGTGCGGGGCTGCATGAGGTGAGTGTATTCCCTTCGGTTGGGGATTGCGGTCTCAGCATTGAATCGGCATCTTAGACGGCAACAGAACAAAGGAGTGTATCTCGCCAACCCTATCGAACTGGACTCGAAATACTTCTGCACGCCGGCTCGCTCGCTAGCCGTCTCTTGTATTACTTACAGGTTCGCGACCTGTTACTCGCCAAAGAGATGAAGGGGCTTTTCCTTCTTGTTGGTCGGCTTCTTCGGAACTGCGGGGACTTCCAATGCCCCTGCTGCTTTGAGTTCCGCTTCTGAAATCAGCGGGCCAGCGCAGATTCTCTCCAGAAGGTCAGCCTGCATTGGCTCAAGCTCAACCAGGAGGCCGAGTACGTTGAGGACGTTCAGCAATTCCGTTGTGTATTCAGGCAGCCAGTGATCCGGCTGAATGTCACCCAACGGCGATGGAAGACGGCGATTCCCGATAATCGTCCGTTCACGATTCTTCTGACGGTAGCTGAACCATCGAAGTAGCACTTGCATACCAGAGACTTCATACTCCCACACTGCCAGGGGAACATTCTCAATGAAACCATGCCCCACTAGCAGGCGTTGCTTCCCGGCGTCATAATTGATGGAATCGGGCATTTCATCCGGTTCACTGGAGATCGCACCTTCTTTGGGAACGGTTGGCATACTCGCGGCGGGAAGACGCGGCGGACCAGCGGGGCGTCCATGCTTCGGATCGGTCATACGTTCGCCGAAAGTATGAAGCCAGAGCACGCGACGGCCCAGCTCTGCCGCCTCCGCGAATAAAGACGAATCGGCGGTCAAAGGAATGCGCAGACCGGGCGTGGATAGATCGTCCTGAAACTTAGCGATGTACGCGGGATGCGCGGCCACCGAGGCAATGTAGGCCATGAGGTCTTCGGCTGTCGCGCTTGCCTCGTACTTTTCACTTAGATGTGGAAGCAGTGACGGCGGACAATTCGGCTGCTTTCCCTTGTCGTCGCGCCAGAGCGGAAATACACGGCCACCAAAAGAGCCCTTGTAATGGTGAACATCAGGGACAAGCCCCGTAAATGTGAGCGCCGGTCCGCCCGAAGGAGTCTCCTCACTGAAGGCAGTCAAGTAAATTTGGTCGTCGGACCTACAGTTCCAGAGTTCTGGATTAGGCTGATTGATGAGTCGCGCATCGGGAATAATAAATTGGCGGTCAAAGGAGCGAAATCCGTATCGGACTGTTAGCGCATCAACGTCATCCTCGTCAGCAACGGACTTTTTGCAAATTGGAAACCCGTGTAGAGGCGTCGGAACGATCTTTTGACTGTGTTTGTCCCCCAATTCCCCTTTCCGGAGGTGGGGATGAAATAGCCTCTCTTTATCAGTAGCTGGCGCACTTAATAGTTTCTTCCAACGTCTCCTGAGCGAATCTTCATCCGGCGCGGTGATCCAAACCCGTCCCGACATCAGACCTGCACCGTTGTAGGCAAAGAGGTCCATCAGTTCTGGAAACGTGGCCCAGGCTCCTTGAGATTCGGGAAGAAACCGTGCACGCCACCCAGTCGGGCAGTCGATCCAGTCCGGGTCGTTTAAATGAGTGCCCTTAAGTGCCTCGAACTTGATCTCTCGCGTGCCGGTGGGCAGCGCCCGGAAGCGAACGTTCGCAGGTATTTCAAGATTTGTTTGCTTTGAACGGGAGACCATCACGATGCAGACGGTTTGTTTTACCCCTTGAAAGATGCGGGTTGGAACATCCGGCTGATAGCCTTCCGGAGAGCAGTCGATGACCCAAATATCGTCGCAAGTGCGGCGGAGATAGTCCCGCATCTTCTGGAAGCCAGGACCGCCAAGGAAACCAGCAACGGTAATGAACGAAATAATTCCCTTGTTGTGCTCAGGGTTGTGGTCGAAGACCTTCCATGTGGCCCAGCGCCAGAAGTAAATATAAAGATTACGCAGGTGCCTGCTATGCACGCCAACACCCCATTCAGTCGGCGGCATCCAGTCTTCTAGCGGAGCGGGCTCTTTTGAGTTTGGGTTAGCCTGCTCGACCCAACCTT